>NZ_JARVKU010000002.1:0-692719 GCF_029813805.1 Streptomyces sp. DH10 | reverse complement strand
ATCAAACTCTCCGTGAATGTTTACCGGTAATCCGGTCGACACCACGAGAGCGGAACAGTCAGGCGGAATAAGCCCGACCGTTCACAGCGTCCTCGCTGTGTTTTTTCAAAGGAACCTCGCCCCAGCTGATGCTGGAGACGGGGTATCAACATATCTGGCGTTGACTTTTGGCACGCTGTTGAGTTCTCAAGGAACGGTCGCTTCCTTTGTACTCACCCTCTCGGGCTTTCCTCCGGGCGCTTCCCTTCGGTCTTGCGTTTCCGACTCTATCAGATCTTTTCTCGACCCGATTTCCTCGGCGCTTTCCAGGTTTCCGCTTCCGCGTTTCCCTTTCCGGCGGTTCCGACTTTATCAGAGGTTCCGGGCCGGATTGACCGGCCACGCATTTCCGATTCATCGGGAGGGGCTTCAGTGAAATCAACGTTTCACGAAGCAGACAGATGCTCACTGTCGCCGATCCGGGGTTGAACCCCTTGTCCAGGCAACTGTTCGAATCTACCTCCCCGCATGCGCCGTGTCAACGGCTCCTGTGGGGCGAAGAGGAGACTAGCAGCTGAACGGAGGTGGTCGCACATCCGGCTGCCGCGGGGCCGTTCAGGCGGCTGTCGGCACGGTGGCGCTGCGTTCCGCCGCCTCCACGTCGCCGGTCTCGCCGGCGCGGGCGGCACGGCCGCCCAGGACATAGACGTAGGCCAGAAAGGCCAGTTCGGCGACGACTCCGATGGTGATGCGGGCCCACGTGGGGAGGCCGGACGGGGTGACGAAGCCTTCGATGGCGCCGGAGATGAAGAGGACCACGGCCAGGCCGATGGCCATGCCGATGGCGGCACGGCCCTCTTCCGCGAGAGCGGTGCGTCGTGTGCGGGGGCCCGGGTCGATGAGGGTCCAGCCGAGGCGCAGGCCGGTGCCGGCGGCTACGAAGACGGCGGTCAGTTCGAGCAGGCCGTGCGGGAGGACCAGACCGAGGAAGGTGTCGAGGCGGCCGGCCGAGGACATCAGGCCGACGCCGATGCCGAGGTTGAGCATGTTCTGGAAGAGGATCCAGATGACCGGGAGACCCAGGAAGACACCGAGGATCAGGCACAGGGCCGCGGCCCAGGCATTGTTCGTCCAGACCTGGGCGGCGAAGCTGGCGGCCGGGTGGCTGGAGTAATACGTCTCATACTGGCCGCCGGGGCGGGTGAGCTCGCGCAGTTCGCTGGGGGCCGCGAGGGAGGCCTGTACTTCGGGGTGGGTTCCGATCCACCAGCCAAGGAGCGCCGCGACCGCCGTGGACAGCAGTGCGGTGGGTACCCACCAGTGGCGTGACTTGTAGACGGCGGCGGGGAAGCCGTGAGCGAGGAAGCGGGTCACGTCGCGCCAGGAGGCGCGACGGGTGCCTGTCACGGCACTGCGCGCGCGTGCCACGAGCTGGCTGAGCCGGCCGGTCAGCTGGGGGTCGGGGGCGCTGGTCTGGATCAGGGAGAGGTGCGTGGCGGTGCGTTGGTAGAGGGTGACGAGTTCGTCGGCTTCGGCACCGCTGAGGCGGCGCTGGCGACGCAGCAGAGCTTCGAGGCGGTCCCACTCCGCTCGGTGGGCGGAGACGAAGACGTCGAGGTCCATCGGTGTGCCTGCTCCTCGGCTGTTCGTCGGCGGCTCTCGTGGATCAGCTTGTCGTACTGCGGCGCGATGCGCCTTCAGCTTGGCAGACTGGCCCTGTCGGGGGCAGGGCAGGGGAAGGACGGCGGGCGTGAGTGAGCTGGTGACGGGCGAGGCGGTGGCGCTGGAGCTGCGCCCCGCGAGGTTGCCCAGCAGGGCGCTGGCCGTGTTGCTGGATCTTGTGGTGGCCATGGCCGTCTACGTGGCGGTGACCATCGCGATCGTGGTTTCCACGGCCTCGCTGGACGAGGCGGCGCAGACGGCGTTGTCGATCGCGACGTTCGTTCTCGTGCTGGTGGGCGGGCCGATCGCGGTGGAGACGCTCAGTCACGGGCGCTCGCTCGGGAAGGTGGCGTGCGGTCTGCGAGTGGTGCGGGACGACGGGGGGCCGATCCGGTTCCGGCATGCGCTGGTAAGGGGCTTGATCGCGGTCATCGAGATCCTCATGACCTTCGGGGTCGTCGCGTGTATCGCCTCGTTCGTATCGGCGCGTGGGCGACGGCTGGGCGATGTGTTCGCGGGGACTCTCGTCGTAAGGGAGCGGATTCCGGTCGCGCGGACCGCCTTCGTGCCGCCTCCTCCGCCCTGGCTGGCGGGGCGGTTCTCGGGGCTCGATCTGTCCGCCGTGCCCGACGGGCTGTGGCTCGCCGTCCGTCAGTACCTGACGCGTATGCAGCAGCTGGACCCGCAGGTGGGCTGGTCCATGGCGGAGCGGCTGGCGTCGGATCTCGCCGAACGTACGGGGGTTCCGGTGCCGCAGGGTGTGCCGCCGGCGGCGTATCTGGCGGCGGTCGTGCATGAACGGCAATCGCGGGAGGCCCGGCGGGCTTTCGGGAGCGGACCGACGTCGCCGACCCCGTCGGCTGCCGGGGCCCCTCCGGCTGCTGAGGCCTATCCGGCTGCCAATGCGGCTTCAGTTGCTGAGACCCCTTCAGTGGCGGGCGCGACGTCCGCTGCCTACGGGCCGCCGGTCGTGCCGCCCGGCGCGGCCGTCGAGTCGTCCGGCGGGGCTAGGCCCGAGGAGTCGCATGAGGTGCCGGCCGGCGATCGGCCCGGGACCGGGTTCGTGCCGCCGTCGTAGGGAGGGCGGGGCTGCCCGTTCAGCGGGGGTTGCGCTCAGAGGAACACCGACGGCGGTGATTCGAGGTCTTCGAGCTCGATGCCGGGGGCCGCGAGCACCACGTCGCCGGCGATGTGCACGGAGTGCTGTTCGCCCGTGTCCAGGGCTGTGACCTGGTATTCGTCCACGGTCAGGGGGCCGTTGTCAGTGGCGTGTGCTTCTCTTTTCAGCAAGGTCCAGGACTGGTCCACGGTGCGCGGGGCGAGGACTGGGTCCGTGAAGGCGACGAGGCGTACGCGGGTGCCGGCTGAGGAGGGGGTGAGGCGCAGGAGACGGGTCGTGGCGATGAGGAACGCCGGGGAGGTGCCGGTGAAGGCGTGGGCGCGCACATTGCCTTCGGTGGCATCGGTTCCGGTGGGGTCGGTGCGGACCCAGGTGACGCCGTCGAGGGCGGCGCCGCGGACCTGCCAGGCGGCGGCGTGGAGTTCGAGGCGGATGGGGCGGCCGAGTTCGTCGAGGGTGAGGTCGACGGAGCCGTGGTGATCGCCCGAGGGGGTGGTCAGCTGGGAGACGTAGCGCCAGCCGGAAGGGCCGATGGCGCAGTGGAAGTGCTCTTCTGCGAGGGGGGTGTGATCGTGCGGATCGTGGAGCGAATATCGGCCGCGGGGCATGGGGGTCCTGGGTCTTGACGGGCTGGACCGGTCGTGGTCCGTCAAACGGGGCAGGCCCCCGGCACGGGGGTGCGGGGGCCTGCCTCGGAGGATCTGATCGGCAGCGGTGTGCTGCTCGGCTCAGTAGCGGTAGTGGTCCGGCTTGTACGGGCCTTCGACCTGCACACCGATGTACTCGGCCTGCTCGGGACGCAGCGTGGTCAGCTTCACGCCCAGCGCCTCCAGGTGAAGACGGGCGACCTTCTCGTCCAGGTGCTTGGGCAGCACGTAGACACCGGTCGGGTACTCGTCGGGCTTGGTGAACAGCTCGATCTGCGCCAGCGTCTGGTCCGCGAACGAGTTGGACATCACGAACGACGGATGACCGGTGGCGTTGCCCAGGTTCAGCAGACGGCCCTCGGACAGCACGATGATCACCTTGCCGTCGGGGAAGGTCCAGGTGTGGACCTGCGGCTTGACCTCGTCCTTCACGATGCCCGGGATCTTCGCGAGGCCGGCCATGTCGATCTCGTTGTCGAAGTGACCGATGTTGCCCACGATCGCCTGGTGCTTCATCCGGGCCATGTCACCGGCCATGATGATGTCCTTGTTGCCGGTCGTGGTGATGAAGATGTCCGCCGTCTCGACAACCTCGTCCAGCGTCGTGACCTGGTAACCGTCCATCGCCGCCTGCAGCGCGCAGATCGGGTCGATCTCCGTGACGATCACCCGGGCGCCCTGACCGCGCAGCGACTCCGCGCAACCCTTGCCCACGTCTCCGTAGCCGAAGACGACGGCGGTCTTGCCGCCGATGAGGACGTCGGTGGCCCGGTTGATGCCGTCGATGAGCGAGTGGCGGCAGCCGTACTTGTTGTCGAACTTCGACTTGGTGACGGCGTCGTTCACATTGATCGCCGGGAAGAGCAGCACACCGTCGCGCTGCATCTCGTACAGGCGGTGAACACCCGTCGTGGTCTCCTCGGTCACGCCACGGATCTCCGAGGCGAGCTGGGTCCACTTCTGGGAGCCGTCGGTGATGGTGCGGTTCAGGAGTTCGAGGATGACGCGGTGCTCGTCGTTCTCGGCGGTGTCGACGGCAGGGACCTTGCCGGCCTTCTCGTATTCGACGCCCTTGTGGACGAGGAGGGTGGCGTCACCGCCGTCGTCCAGGATCATGTTCGGACCGCCGGTGGGGCTGTCCGGCCACGTCAGCGCCTGCTCCGTGCACCACCAGTACTCCTCCAGCGTCTCGCCCTTCCAGGCGAACACCGGGACACCCTGCGGGTTGTCGGGCGTGCCGTTCGGGCCCACGGCGATGGCTGCCGCGGCGTGGTCCTGCGTGGAGAAGATGTTGCAGGAGGCCCAGCGGACCTGGGCGCCGAGGGCGACCAGGGTCTCGATGAGCACCGCGGTCTGCACGGTCATGTGCAGGGAACCGGTGACACGGGCGCCGGCCAGGGGCTGCGCCTCGGCGTATTCCTTGCGGATCGCCATCAGGCCCGGCATCTCGTGCTCGGCGAGGGTGATCTCCTTACGGCCGAATTCGGCCAGGGAGAGATCGGCGACCTTGAAGTCCTGTCGCTTGTCGACAGTCGTCATTGAGAGCTGCTCCTCGGGATTGGGTCGAGGTGGGTACGGCTGGTCTGCGCGGCGGCGGACACAGGGGTGCCCGAAAGAGGACACAGGCATGCCCGCGTGTGCGCAGCGCAGTCCGTCGGAGGCCCTCTCTCCCTCGGCCGGTCCGCGGTGGGACCGCCCGACCGCCATCAGCAGCGACGTCTGGCTCCGTCCCAAGCTACACCGGGGGCGCCTGCGATCCCCAGTCCGCAGGGAAACACATCAAGCCGATCCCGTGACGGGCGGGGGTGGGGGTGTCGGTGAAGTGCGGGAGTGGTGGAAGGCGGCGGGGCCCGCCGAGTGGCTCGGCGGGCCCCGTGACCGGAGGAGTCGTAGGTGGTGGTGTCAGTGGTCGGTGGGGCCGCCGGGGCTTGCCTCGGGGTCGGGGCCCTTGGCGGCTTCGGCCTCGCTGTAGATGTCCGGCTCGAGGTAGATCACGCGGGCGATCGGGACGGCCTCGCGGATGCGGCCCTCGGCGGCGTTGATGGCGGCGGCGATCTCGGTGGCCGTCTCCTCGTGGCGGACGGCGATCTTGGCGGCGACGAGGAGCTCCTCGGGGCCGAGGTGGAGCGTGCGCATGTGGATGATGCGGGTGACCGTGTCGCCGTCGACGACGGCGGCCTCGATCTTCTGGGTCTCCTCGACGCCGGCGGACTCGCCGAGCAGCAGCGACTTGGTCTCGGCGGCGAGGACCAGGGCGATCAGGATGAGCAGGATGCCGATGCAGAGGGTGCCGATGCCGTCCCAGACGCTGTCGCCGGTGAGCAGGGCGAGGCCGACGCCGCCGAGGGCGAGGATCAGGCCGACGAGGGCGCCGAGGTCCTCCAGGAGGACGACCGGGAGCTCGGGGGCCTTGGCGTGGCGGACGAACTCCTTCCAGGAGCGCTTGCCCCGCAGGACGTTGGACTCCTTGATGGCCGTGCGGAAGGAGAAGGTCTCGGCGATGATCGCGAAGACGAGGACGCCGACCGGCCAGTACCAGTTCGTCAGCTCGTGCGGGTGCTTGATCTTCTCGTAGCCCTCGTAGAGGGCGAACATGCCGCCGACCGAGAAGAGGACGATGGAGACGAGGAAGGCGTAGATGTAACGCTCGCGGCCGTAGCCGAAGGGGTGTTGCGGGGTGGCCTCGCGCTTGGCCTTCTTGCCGCCGACCAGCAGCAGTGCCTGGTTGCCGGAGTCGGCGACCGAGTGCACGGACTCGGCGAGCATCGACGACGAGCCGCTGAAGAGGAACGCCACGAACTTCGCTACCGCGATCGCGAGGTTGGCGACCAGTGCCGCCACGATCGCCTTGGTGCCGCCTGACGCGCTCATATGTTCGCGTTGTCCCTTCGTACGCCGTTCCAGGGCCCGGGCGCTCGCCTTGCTGCGCCGCCCGCGACTTTGCCCGTGCTTGACGGTGGGCCATTGTTGCAGCCCGCTCGGGCCGCGGTGCTTCAGGTCACCAGCACGGGGGGCATCGAAACGGTCAGGCGACGACCGTGGCCCGGAAGAGCGTGCCGGTTCCGGACACTTCGGTCTTTTCGCCGGCCGGGACGAAGACGGACCGGCCCGGGGTCAGGTCGTGCTCGCCCGCCCGGACGGAACCGGCGGTGCAGAGCAGGATCTGCGGGGTCGCGCGGGTGAGGTCGTGGGCACTGCCCGCCTCGGCAAGGACGTAGCGGGACAGGCGGAACTCGTCGATCGGGGTCTCATAGAGCTCCTCGCCGTCCGGGGAGGCCTCGGGGCGCAGGACGCCGGGGTCGCTGGGCCGGAAGCGGACGATGCGCAGGAGCTCGGGGACGTCGACGTGCTTGGGGGTCAGGCCGCAGCGCAGGACGTTGTCGGAGTTGGCCATGATCTCGACGCCGAGGCCGTTCAGGTAGGCGTGCGGGACGCCGGCGCCGAGGTAGAGGGCCTCGCCGGGCTGGAGCCGGACGTGGTTCAGCAGCATGGCGGCGATGACGCCGGGGTCGCCCGGGTAGTGGTGGGCGATGTCTGCGTAGGGGGCGTAGGCGCCGCCGAGGCGGGTGCAGGCGGTGGCCGCCTCCGCGACCGTCCGGGACATCTCCTCGGGGTCGGCGGTGAGGATCGCCGTGAGGACCTCGCGCAGGGCGGCGTCCTCGGGGTGGGCGTGCAGCAGGTCGACGTACGGCTTGAGGGAGTCGACGCCGAGGTCGTCGAGCAGGCCGGCGGCCGCGAGCGGGTCGCGGAAACCGCACAGGCCGTCGAACTCGGTGAGGGCGCAGATCAGTTCGGGCTTGTGGTTGGCGTCCTTGTAGTTGCGGTGCGGGGCGTCCACGGGAATGCCGCGGCGCTCCTCGTCCCCGTAGCCCTCCCTGGCTTGCTCCAGGTCGGGGTGGACCTGGAGGGAGAGCGGGGCGCCGGCGGCGAGGATCTTGAGGAGGAAGGGCAGGCGGGGGCCGAACTTGGCGACCGCGGCCGGTCCGAGTTCCTTTTCCGGGTCGGCGTCGATGACCTCGACGAGCGTGCCCCGGTCGGTACGTGAGGGCGCGCCCGGGTGGGCGCCCATCCACATCTCCGCCTGCGGTTCGCCGGTCGGTTCGGTGCCGAGCAGGTGCGGGATGGCGGTGGGAGAACCCCAGGCGTAGGGGCGGATGGTGTTGTCGAGGCGGTCCATGGGGATCTCTCTTGCGTGTTCGGGCGTGCTGGCGCGTCAGGATGTCCCTGGCATGATCAGGCCCTCGAAGCGAGCGCCAGGTAAACCGCGGCGAAATCCGTGATGGCGATCAGTTCCGCGAGGGTCTCCAGCTCGCCGCCCTCCTCCGGTTCCAGTTCGCTGATCGGCGTGTCATGGCTGAGGGCCAGGTCGCGGGCGCCGGGGGCGGCGGTGAGGCCGCCGATGGGGCGGTCGCGGAGGAGCACCACGCGCGCGTGCAGGGCGGGTGGTTCCTCGACGCGGTCGCGGAAGAAGTCGTCGGGGTCGGCGCTGGCGGCCAGTGGGCCGGCGAGCAGGGCGCTGTGTGCGGCGAGGGCCTCGGGGAGTTCGGCGACGACCGCGGGGGTGCCGGACAGCTCGGCGAGCGCGGCGGCGAAACGGCGGCCCGCCGGACCGGCCGAGATGCCCTCGGTCCAGACGATGGGGAGCGCGTCGGCGAGTTCGGCGGCGAGGGTCTTGGCGGCGTTGCTGTAGGTGGCGATGGCGGGGCCGCAGCGTTCGGCGATGGCGTCGAGGCGGTCGGCGACCTTGCCGAGGGCGTCCGGCGGGGCGACGAGCACTCCCGTGCGGTCCAGCAGCGCGAGCAGTGGGGTGAGCAGCGCCCACAGGACGCCGGGTGCGGAGGCGGCGAGGGGCTCGTCCTGGTCGTACGGGGCGGTCGCCATGGGGACGAACAGGCCGTGCGAGCCGTTCACCGCGTCGGCGAGCGGGGAGCGGCTCGGGGCCACGGCGACGACGTTGCAGCCGCGGCGGTAGGCCTGTTCGGCGAGGAGGGACAGGCCGGGTTCGCTGCCGTCCGGGGTGGTGATCAGGAGGAGGTCGACGGAGCCGACCCAGCCGGGCAGTTCCCAGCGCAGGGCACCCGCGGCGGGGGCGACGCCGGTGGGTGCCAGCCGCGTGACCGGGCTGCCGGCACCGGCGAGGGTGCCGATGAGGTCGGCGGCGTGGGTGGCGGCGGCGCCCGGGCCGGCGATGAGGACGGCGCGGGGGCGGCCGTCGGGCTTGAGGTCGTTGATGCCGGCCTCGGCGGAGTGGCGGGCGGCCGTGCGGACGCGGGCGCCGGCTTCTGCGGCGCCGCGGAGCAGCCCGCGGTGGTCGGCCTCGGAGAGGCCCTCCGGGGAGTCGAGCAGCGATTCGTCGAGCATGGGCGGCAGCCTCCGATGGCCGGGGTCCATTCCGGGCCCCGCTTTTTGGGGTGTCCTTCGATCGGTGCCCGTTGTGCCGGGGGCTATGTGCACCGGGGGTTCACGCGGGTGTGTCTGCCCGGGCGGGGCCTACGCGGGGCGTCGGGCCTCGTCGACCAGGAGGACGGGGATGCCGTCGCGCACCGGGTAGGCCAGGCCGCAGGTCTGGTCGGTGCAGAGCAGTTCGGTGTCCTGCTCCTGGAGGGGGGCGTGGCAGGCCGGGCAGGCGAGGATGTCGAGAAGGCCGGCTTCGAGTGCCATGCGGGGTCCCTTCGGGGATGGGGCGGGGTGGGGCGTTGGTGTTCGGGGTGGTGCGGATGTGCCTGGTCAGGGTACCGCCGGTGGGGGTGGGGCGGGGGTGGTTGGTGGATGCGGCGGGTGGGTGCTGGGCTCTGTGAAGAGGCTCCGCCCCTTTGGCCCCGCCAGGGGGCGTCGCCCCTGGCCCCCGGGCTTGCGCCCACCCGCCGCCCGAACCGGTCGGACAAGAGGCTGGACTCGCCGGCCCGTCAGCCCCTGATGATCGCCAGTGCCTCGTCCCTCACTCTGGCCATAGTCTCCTGGTCCCTCGCCTCCGCGTTCAGGCGGAGCAGTGGCTCCGTGTTGGAGGGGCGGACGTTGAACCACCAGTCGGTGGCGGAGACGGTCAGGCCGTCCAGTTCGTCGAGGGTGATGCCCTCGCGGCCCTCGTACGCGGCGCGGATCGCGGCGAGGCGGGCCGTCTGGTCGGTGACCGTGGAGTTGATCTCGCCGGAGCCGGCGTAGCGGTCGTACTGGGCGACGAGGGCGGAGAGGGTGCCCGGCTGGCCGCCGAGGGCGGCCAGGACGTGGAGGGCGGCCAGCATGCCCGTGTCGGCGTTCCAGAAGTCGCGGAAGTAGTAGTGGGCGGAGTGTTCGCCGCCGAAGATCGCGCCCGAGCGCGCCATTTCCGCCTTGATGAAGGAGTGGCCCACGCGAGTGCGGACCGGGGTGCCGCCGTTCTCCGCGACGACCTCGGGGACCGACCAGGACGTGATCAGGTTGTGGATGATCGTGCCCTTGCCGCCGTGCCTGGCCAGTTCGCGGGAGGCCACCAGGGCGGTGATGGCCGACGGAGAGACGGGCTCGCCGCGCTCGTCGACGACGAAGCAGCGGTCGGCGTCGCCGTCGAAGGCGAGACCCAGGTCGGCGCCCTCCTGCCGGACCCGCTTCTGGAGGTCGACGAGGTTGGCCGGGTCGAGGGGGTTGGCCTCGTGGTTGGGGAACGTGCCGTCGAGTTCGAAGTACATCGGGACCAGCGTCAGGGGCAGGCTCGCGAAGACCTCGGGGACCGTGTGGCCGCCCATGCCGTTGCCCGCGTCGACGACGACCTTCAGGGGGCGGATGGAGGTCAGGTCGACCAGGGAGCGCAGGTGCGCCGCGTAGTCCGACAACGTGTCGCGGCCGGTGATGGTGCCGGGCGTGGCGGCCGGCTCGGGGGCGCCCGACTCGCTCCAGCGCTCGACGAGTTCGCGGATCTCGGCGAGGCCGGTGTCCTGGCCGACCGGGGCGGCACCCATGCGGCACATCTTGATGCCGTTGTACTGCGCCGGGTTGTGGGAGGCGGTGAACATGGCGCCCGGCAGGTTCAGCGCGCCCGAGGCGTAGTAGAGCTGATCCGTCGAGCACAGGCCGATCTCGGTCACGTCGGCGCCCAGCGCCGCCGCCCCGCGCGCGAAGGCGCGTGACAGGCCCGGCGAGGAGGGCCGCATGTCGTGCCCGGTGGCGATGGCGCTCGCGCCGGTGACCCGCACGAAGGCCGCTCCGAAGAGCTCGGCCAGGGACTCGTCCCACTGGTCGGGGACGACCCCGCGTACGTCGTACGCCTTCACGACCTGCGACAGATCAGCAGCCACGGCCAACCTTCCTGAAAAGTACTGTCGGTCCGCACAAACTACCCCCGGCCGCCGACAGCGCGCTGGGCGGACGCCAAGAGGTACTCCCCGCCGTAGCCTCAGGTCAGGGCAGCATCCAGCCCAGGACGGGCGTGCTCTGGCCGACCACGATCAGGCACATCACCAGCAGCAGGCCCAGGCTCCACGGCAGTACCTTGCGCAGCAAGTCGCCCTCGCGGCCCGCGAGTCCGACGGCCGCGCACGCGATGGTGAGGTTCTGCGGGGAGATCATCTTGCCGAGGACGCCGCCGGAGCTGTTGGCGGCGGCCAGCAGGTCGGGCGACAGCCCCGACTCGCGGGCGGCGGTCACCTGGAGGGCGCCGAAGAGGGCGTTGGCAGAGGTGTCCGATCCCGTCACGGCGACGCCGAACCAGCCGAGGACGGGCGACAGGAAGGCGAGCCCGGCTCCGGCCGCCGCCACGAAGTGGCCGATGGTCGCCGCCTGCCCGGAGAGGTTCATGACGTACGCGAGCGCCAGTACGGACGTCACCGTCAGGATCGCGAAGCGCAGTTCGTGGACGGTCGCGAGCCACTCCTTCACCGCCACGCGCGCGTGCACACCGATGACGACGGCCGTGCAGATGCCGGCGAGCAGCACGAGCGTGCCGCCGGTCGACACGATCGGCCAGGTGAAGACGTTGCCGCCGACCGGTTCGCCGTCGGAGCCGAGCACGTGCAGAAAGGGCCAGTCGTAGGTCTGGGTGGCCTGGTCCAGCCGGTCCTTGACGGCCGGGATCTGGGCGACGGAGAAGATCAGGACGATCAGCGCGTAGGGGGCGTAGGCGCGCAGGACCTCGCGGGGCCGGTCCTCCTCGTCCAGTTCCTCGCTGCGTACGCCGGTCAGCACGGAGGCGCGGACGGACTCGGCGGCGGGCACGCGCGCGTGCGGGACGGCGGCCAGGGCGCCCGCGCCCGCCAGGGCGGCGCCGATGTCGGCGAGTTGGGCGGAGACGTAGTTGGAGGCGGCGAACTGGGCGACGGCGAAGGCGACTCCGCAGGCGAGGGCGGGCATCCAGGTCTCGCACAGACCCCGCCGGCCGTCCACCAGCCAGACCAGCACGAGGGGCACCACGAGGGCCAGCAGGGGCGTCTGACGGCCCACCACGGACGCCACGGACTCCAGCGGCAGGCCGGTGACCTGGGCGAGCGTGACGACCGGGGTGCCCATCGCGCCGAAGGCCACGGGCGCGGTGTTGGCGACCAGGGCGACCACGGCCGCGCGCACCGGTTCGAAGCCGAGGGCGACCAGCATGACCGCGCTGATCGCGACGGGCGCACCGAAGCCGGCGAGCGCCTCCAGCAGCGCCCCGAAGCAGAAGGCGATGACGAGTGCCTGGATGCGGGGGTCGTCGGAGAGCCGCCCGAAGGACCGGCGCAGGATGTCGAAGTGCCCGGTGCGGACGGTCATCCGGTAGACCCACAGGGCGTTGACGACGATCCACAGGATGGGGAAGAGACCGAACACGGCGCCCTGGGCGGCGCTGGAGAGCGTCTGCCCCAGGGGCATGCCGTACGCGAGCCGGGCGACGAGAACGGCGGCGAGGAGGCCGGTCAGGCCCGCCAGGTGCGCCTTCATGCGGACGCCTCCGAGCAGGACCAGGACGATCAGGAGAGGCAGGGCCGCCACGAGGGCGGACAGGCCCAGTGAGCCGGCGACGGGTTCCAGTTCCTGGACGTACACGGGCGCCTCCCCGGTTTCCGTCATGCGAAAGCGATTTCTCGCGACCTCAAAACGGAATGGTCATGTCCGCGCCAAGTCCGCGTCAATGGGTGTGCGCGGGGAGGAACCGGGGATGCGGTCAGTTGTCGGGTGACCGGAGGACGCGCAGGTGCCCTCGCCGGGCGACCTCCATCGGGTCGGCCGCACGCCGGCCGCCACCGGCCCCGGCCGCCCGCTCCTGGGGACGGGCCGCCTCCCGTACGGCGTTCGCAAGCGCTTCCAGGTCGTCGCCGCTGGGACGCGCCGGGGCCGAACCGTCGAGGAGCCGGACGACCTCCCAGCCGCGCGGGGCGGTGAGGCGCTCGGAGTGCTCGGCGCACAGGTCGTAGCAGTGGGGTTCGGCGTAGGTGGCGAGCGGGCCGAGGACCGCGGTCGAGTCGGCGTAGACGTACGTCAGCGTCGCGACGGCGGGACGGCCGCAGGCGGTGCGCGAACAGCGACGTACAGGGCTCACGACGTTGGACGGTACCGCACTCTTGAGCGGGCCGCGACGACTCTCCACCAGGTCACTCCCCCGTGTCGTGCTGTGAAACGTCCCACACCCCCCTTCGTGCACACCTCGCTGACCTGCCCGGACACCCCCGTCCGGGGTGCCGAACAGTCCCTCAAGCGGTCAAGAGTCGTCACAAAGCCCTCAATTGCCGTGAGGTCGCCGGTCTCGGCGGGATACGGATTCGAGCCCAACCTTGGCTGGAATGGTCATGTAACGACATGCCGTACCGGTCGGCCGGAAGCCGTCCGTACCGCCGTGCGGTGCCGGGCGCAGGGGCGCGGCGGGGACTACCCTTCACCAGTGATGGACAAGCCCGTAACGCCCCGAGCCGCCGCCCCCGGGCCCCGCCGCCGTGACCGCCACGGCCGGGGCATGCGCGGCCCGATCGCACCGCCGCAGGTACCGCTCGCCGCCAGCCGCGCGGAAGCGTTCGCGGATCTGGTGCAGGACTCCGTGGAACGCCTGGAGAGGCGGTGGCCGCAGCTCGCCGACATCGATTTCCTGGTGCTGGAGGTGCCGCGGCTCGACGGGCCCGGCCAGGCCTGGAACGACGAGGCGGTTCCGCTGGGCGGCACGATCAGCGCCCGCGAGGGGCGCCCCGCGCGCGTGGTGGTCTACCGGCGGCCGGTCGAGATCCGCACCAAGGGGCGCGACGAGCGGGCCGCGCTGGTGCACGAGATCGTCGTCGAGCAGGTCGCCGAGCTGCTGGGGCTGACGCCGGAGACGGTGGATCCGCGGTACGGCGAGGACCAGGGCTGAGACGGCCGGCTGCGGTCAGGGCTGCTTTCGCAGCACCGACCGCAGTGGTCAGGGTTACCTCCGCAGCACCGACCGCGGCGGTCAGTGCTACTTCCCCAGCACCGGCCGCGGCGGTCAGTGCTACTTCTGGAGGACGGACAAGTCCTCGTCCGCCTCCGGTACCGCGACCGTCCCCCGGTCGTCGGGGAGCGTCTGCACGGTGAAGCCGGGCACGTCGCCCTCCGTCGCCGTCAGGGTGCGGGCGCCGTAGACCGGGCCGCCGGACTTCGCCTCGACCGTGAGCGCGTACCTGCCCTTCAGGCCGCCGGGGACCGGGGGCTCGATGTCCTGCGTCGTGCCTGCCTTGATCGTGTACGTCTTCGACACCGGCGTGCCGCCCTCGCTTCCCGCCGAGGCGGTGACCTCGACCGTGGCGGTGCGGTCGGGTGCGGTCAGGGAGAGTGTGCTGCCCTTGGCGCCGTTGTCCGCGGACGTCGCGCGCGTGCCGACGGGGCGGGTGGCCGGGATGAACGCCGTCTCCTGCTTGTCGCCCTTGCCGCGTACGACCCGCAGGGCCGCCACGACCGGCACGGACCGGTCCGTCGGCGTCAGCACCAGGGAGCCCGCCTCGCCGCGGGTCACGTCGCCCAGGTCGACGGCGGTGGTCATGCCGCCCTTGACGTGCACCGTCTCGTGTCCGGCCGGGGTGATCGGCCCGGAGGGGGAGGCGAGGCGCAGCTTGAGGTCCGCGTCGGCGTCGCCGGGGGTGAAGGCGACCAGGCGCACGGAGGTGGCGTCCTTGGGGATGCCGGGCAGGACCAGGCTGCCCGACGGGTCCGTGGACGCGGCCAGCCAGTCGCCGCCGAGCTTGTCGTCCAGGGCCTGCACGGCGGCGCCGACCCGCCCGCTGCGGACGTTGACGTGCACGGTGAGGTTGGTCTGCTCCTCGTCGGTGAGGGTGGACAGCAGGACCTGTTCGCTGGAGTGCGGCTGGATCGTGATGCCCTCCCCCACCGGGGACTGGAGGGCGCCGTCCTTGCCGTAAAGCTCGATGTCGACGACGGCGGCCGAGTCGTCGGGGTTCGTCAGATGGACGTAGTCGGTGCGGTCGGCCGCGGTGCTGGCGCCGGGGAACCAGAAACTCGTGTCCGCAGCCGTGCAGTTGACGCCCTGGAGGCCGCGCCCGGTCCCCGCGGCGACCTCCGTCGTCTCCTGGACGGTCCAGCCGGGCGCGAACCTGCCGTCCGCGGTCCCGACGAGCGCGGGTGATTCCGCGCCCGAGCTGTCACCGGTGACCGGCTTGCCGGGCTCCTTGGAGGTCGGCATGGGCTTCCCGGCCTTCCGCTCGCCGGACTTCCCGTCGTCCTTGCCCTTGCCGCCGCCCGCGCCCGAGCCGTCCGGCGCCTCCTGGGCGGCCGCCCGGAGTTCGGCCTTGCCGCTGCTCCCGGTGCCCTTCGTGACGGGGGTGAAGGAGGTGTAGGACGTCTCCGCGATGTCGGACATGCTGGGCGCGGGGCACAGCAGGCTCGTGCGCTCGACGGGCAGTTGGGCGGCCGCCTTGGCGGTGGATTCCGTGCCCGGGGTGTCCGGGGCGGACAGCGCGGCGAATCCGGTGACGGCGGCGAGCGCGGTCGCGCCGGCGATCAGGGACAGGGTCGTGCGGTTCACTGCTGGCTCCCGTCGGGACGCTCACTGCCCGTGCCGTGGGGGTGGTGCTGCTGTGCCGGGTCGTACGGCGTGCCGTAGCCCTGGGGGTAGGCCTGGTCGTAGCCCTGCTGGTCGTAGCCCTGCTGGTCGTACGACGGGTTCTGGGGCTGGCCGCCGTACGCGTACGGGTCGTACTGCCCGCCCTGGTACGGATCCGCCGGGTACTGCTGTCCGTAGGCGTCCGCCGGGTACTGGGCGCCCTGGTACTGGTCGCCGTGGTTCGCGTACCCGCCGCTCTGGTGGCCGGCGTGGTCCCGCCCCCAGGCTCGGGCATCCTCTCCCGGGGGGACCCCCGTCCCGTGGTTCTGCTGGGGCACGGGTACCGGCGGCTGCTCGGGCTGCGGGGGCGGGAACTCCTCGGGCTGCGCCGCCCCTTCGGCCTCCGCCTCGGCCTGGGCGCGCAGGCGGCGGGCCCGGCGGCCCTCGCCCGCGACCGGCTGGGCCGGGACGGCTGGCTCCTCGGGCAGGTCGTCGTCGATGTCGCGGCGCCGGCCGGGCAGGGCGAGCACGACGAGTACGACGGCGAGGAGGCCCTGCGCCCACAGCCACGCGGTGTGGCCGACCGGGTCGTCGTAGGTGACGTCCAGCCTGCCGCCGGTGGCGGGGAGCTTGAAGCCCTGGGCCCAGCCGTCGACCGTGGTGCGGGTGAGCGGCTTGCCGTCGAGTGTGGCGGTCCAGCCGTCGGCGGCGGTGTCGGCCAGGCGCAGCACGCGTCCGTCGGCGCCGGCCGGAATCCGGGTGTGGATCTCGACGGGCCCGGCGGCGACGGTCTGCGGGGTGCCGGAGCCGGAGGCGGGGACGATGGTGGCGCGCGCGACGTCCTGGTCGATCTGCCACAGCGCCCCGCCGTCCTGCTGACTGAGCCGGGTCAGGCCGGGCGTGGCGTCCAGGACGCGGGTGACGTCGCGGGGAGCGCCCTGGTGCACGAGGACGTAGCGCACGGCGAAGCCGCCGAGCTGGTCGGCCTGGTCGGCGCCGGAGCCGGCGACGAGGTTGGCGACGACCTTGTCGAGCCTGCCGTTCTCGCCGTCGGCCGCGGCGATCTCGCCGTCGCCGAGGCGGGCGCCGGAACCGCGGACCAGCATGTATCCGACGTGGGAGGGGGAGTCGCTGTCCAGGACGAGGGTGCGGGCCTGGTCGCTGCTGCCGCTCTCCTCGGCCACGAACGCGGGGACCTGGGTCGGGTCGCGCCGCTCCAGGGGGCCGTCGGCGCCGCGGATCATCCAGCCCGCGGCGACGAGTAGCGGGCCCGCGGCCGAGGCGAAGGCGATCAGCACGGCGACCGGCTGGCGCCAGCCGAAGCTCTGCTCGGCCACACGCGCGCGTGCCCCGTCGGCGCCGAGCGCGGCGGCCGCCAGCAGGGCGATGCCGTAGACGAGCGTCGCGGGGCCGGACCAGGTGGAGCTGTTGGACAGGACCGCGAAGACGAAGCCGGTCAGGGCGGCCGTCCAGGCCGTCCAGATGCCCAGCCGTCGTTCCGAGCGGAGCAGGGCGGCGAGTGCGGCCAGCACGATGCCGATCAGCATGAGGCCGCTGACGGTGCCCGGGCCGCCCGGGCTGGCGCCGAGCAGGTCGAGGGCGGATGCGGCCGAGGGGCGGTACTCCAGACCGGCTTCCCGGAAGAAGCCGAACGGGAGCAGCGACAGTGACCAGGGCGCGAGGACCAGCAGGGGCGTGCCGAGCTGGGCGAGGAACCGCAGCCCGTACGCCGTGATCTCGGCCCGCCGCAGGACCAGCAGCCCGGCGCCGAGGAGCAGCGCGATGGGCCACACGATCGGGGTGAACGCGGTGGTGATGGTCAGCAGCAGCGCGTACGCCCACGTGGCACGCCAACTGCCGCGCGCTCCCGTCGGGTTCGCCAGGCCGCTGGCGGCGATGCCCGCGCGGGCGATGAGCGGCAGCAGCACGGCCAGGACGGCGGTTCCGATCCGGCCGCCGGCGAGGGCGCCGGTGGCGGCGGGCAGAAAGGCGTAGACGACGGCCGCCCACGCGCGCAGCAACCGGGACTCGACCAGCGGACGGGAGGCGAAGTAGGCGCTGAGACCGGCCAGCGGCACCGAGCAGACGAGCAGCAGCGTGACGGCGAGGCCGGTCGAGCCGAACAGCAGGGACGCCAGCATGGCCACGAGCGCCAGGTACGGCGGCGCGGAGGAGGTGCCGCCGGCGGCGACCGGGTGCCAGGCGTCCAGGTAGCGCGCCCACAGTTCGGAGGAGTCGGACGGGGCGGGCAGCAGGGCGCCGCCGGAGAGGGCGCCGCCGCCGAGGAGTTCACGGCAGGCGGCCAGGGAGACGAGCAGCAGCACCAGGAAGAGCACCGGGCCGGGCTTGCGCGCGATGCGCTTGAGCCGGGCGAACTGCTCGATCTCCAGGAAGTCGGCGTCGTCGCCGCCGGGGCCGGACTCGACGGCACCGCCGTGCCGTCCGGCGCCGGAGGCGACCTCCGCGTCGGAGCGGCCGACGACGTTGCCCGCGACCTGCTCGACGGTCATGCGGACGGTCGCGCCGGGCGGCGGGAACAGCGGCCGCAGCTCGTCCTTGTCGATCCGGGGTGTGCCTCTGCCGCGGCGCCCGGCGAGGATCCGCTCGGGCCTGAGCAGCGTGCCCATGAGGCCGCGGATCTCGTCGACGGCCTGTCCGGGGACCTTGCCGACGAGGTAGGCGACGGTCCGCAGCAGTGTGCCGAGCACGATCCGCAGCAGCACCCAGGGCAGCACGGCCGTACGCGCGTTGACGAGCAGGGTGTAGACGGCGCCGGCCTTGTCGACCTTGTGCGGGGATGCGGCCGTGCGGCCCACGCAGTCGACCGCGCGGCGCTCGCGGGAGGCCGCCTCGGCGTGCCGGACGACCGCCTCGGGGGCGACCAGGACGCGGTAGCCCGCCGCGTGCGCGCGCCAGCACAGGTCGACGTCGTCGCGCATGAGGGGCAGGTGCCGGTCGAAGCCGCCGAGCTGTTCGAAGACGTCGCGGCGGATCAGCATGCCGGCAGTGGACACCGACAGCACCGGCCGGACGTGGTCGTGCTGGCCCTGGTCCTGCTCGCGGCGGTCCAGGCCGGTCCAGCGGCGGCCGGAGTTGGCGATGCTGACGCCAACCTCGAGCAGCTGCCGCCGGTCGTACCAGCCGCGGAGCTTGGGGCCCACCACGGCCACGTCCTCGCGGCCGAGCTCGTACTCGTTGTCCACGACCCGCAGCAGCTGGGCCAGGGCGTCGGGCTCCGGGGCGCAGTCGTCGTGCAGCAGCCACAGCCACTGCACCGGCTCTCCGTGCGGGAGCTCGGGCATGTCGTACGCGTCGTCGCGCCAGGAGCGGGTGACCGGGTCCCAGCCGCTGGGCCGCTTCAGGTACGGGAGGTGCTCGGGGGTGAGGACCGGGGCGGTGCGGCCGCACTCCTCGACGGCCTGGCCGAAGCCGGTGCGGCGGGCGAGGTGCAGCACGCGGTCGGCGCCGAGGGCGTCGGCGACCAGCTGGGCGGAGGCGTCCGCGCTGCCGGTGTCGGCACCCATCGCGTACTGGACGGGTCGCTCCTGGCCGAGCAGCCCGGCGAGCGCGTCGGGCAGCCAGCGGGCGCCGTCGTGGGAGACGAGGACCGCGGTCACCACATGACGCGGGAACTCAGGTGCGGCAGCGCTGTCGTGATGAGCTGCCGGATGGCTGTGCACGGACATCGAGGTACGGGCCCCGGTTCGGTGGACTGCGGTGGACGCCTGCGGCCGGTGGGGGCAGCGGGGCGTCTCGGACGAGCGACCACACTATCGGCTGCGCAACAAGGGGGCCCGCCGCCTGTGGATAACCCACCTGCGACGGGCCGTTCGAACCGTGCGTGCGTACGTATGTGCGCTGTCGGTGTATCGCGCCGTCCGGGATCAGACCGCCGCCTTCTTCAGCCGGCGGCGCTCCCGCTCGGACAGGCCGCCCCAGATACCGAATCGCTCGTCGTTGGCGAGGGCGTACTCGAGGCACTCGGAGCGGACCTCACAGGCGAGGCAGACCTTCTTGGCCTCCCGGGTCGAGCCGCCCTTCTCGGGGAAGAAGGACTCGGGGTCGGTCTGGGCGCACAGTGCGCGCTCCTGCCAGCCGAGTTCCTCGTCCGCGTCGTCGACCAGCAGTTGCTGCACCGTCTCGGTCATGTGCGCCCCTCGTCTGTCTTTCGCGTCCCCGTGATCTAGCCGTTACCGATTCCGGCTGAACGACACGAGTGAAATTACAAGTGTGCTGCTCCGGGCGAGTCAAGCCGAGATCTGCTATTGAGCCCCTTATTCACTCTGCGGAACCAAGCCCAAGCGGAAAGTGTTCAAATCACCATAAAACCTGACACACCGACGGAGCCCGCAGAGGCTCACGTCGTCCGCCGGACCCCTCGCAGACCTGTACGGAGAAGGACGCTCAGAGGTTCGATCTCGTTCCGACACGCACCTCGAAGCGCAACGGATCACAGTCGGATCACGACTACGCAACGGGGTTTGCGCGCCCGGTTGGACGCCATGTGTCCCGGGCGGGCCATGAACAAACCTTTCATCTGAGTGAACGACCGGATGAGGTGAACCACATCCCACAGAGTGGGTGCCGAGTTGACAGTCAGGGTGTGAACCGGTGTCCTAGTGGGCATGCTCGCGAACTTGGCACTCACCTCGACCCGCACCGCCGGGTCCCTCGGTGCTGCCCACGCTCGCTGTAGCTGTTGCTGTTCCAGCTGTTGAGCTCCACCTGCTCCAGCTGAAGGCCGAGCCACCCGTCTCTCGGCCTCTGTTCCCTCTGACCTTCTTTCACTGAGGAACCACCACCACCCATGAACAGCGACAGCGACCTCCAGATCGCCGGCGACATCCTCGAAGTCCCGCATCTGCTCCAGACCCCGCGCGAGCACCCGGCCACCGTCGCCGAATTCGTCGGACTCGCCCGCTCCATCGCCGCCGACCGCTCCCAGTGGGAGCACCTCGTCCGGTACGACGCGACCAGCCGCTGGTACCACCGGCTGCGCACGGGCCCGGGCTACGAGGTGTGGCTGCTGTCCTGGGTGCCCGGGCAGGGCAGCGGGCCGCACGACCACGGCCGCTCCTCCGGTGTGCTGACCGTGCTGGACGGCACGCTGACCGAGCGCACGGAGCGGGGCACACGCGCCTTGCGGGCAGGCGCGCAGCGCGTTTTCGCGCCGGGGTACGTGCACGAAGTCATGAACGACGCCCTGGAGCCGGCGGTCAGCCTGCACGTCTACTACCCGGGCCTGACGGAGATGCCGATGCACACGGCCCAGCACTGCGAGGCCCGGAGCGTGCCGGGGGCCGTGACCGCCTGACCGATGGCGTGCCGTGCCCGATCGGTTGGCGTGCCCGATCGGTTGGCGTGGCCGCTTGCCCGGTCGCCGTGGTCGCTGACCGGTTGCGGTGGTCGCTGACCGGTTGTCGGAGGCGCCTGCAAGACTGGCTTCCATGCGCATTGTGGTTCTGGCAGGCGGCATCGGTGGTGCCCGGTTCCTGCGTGGTCTGAAGCGGGCCGTGCCGGACGCGGACATCACGGTCATCGGCAACACCGGGGACGACATCCACCTCTTCGGGCTGAAGGTCTGCCCGGACCTCGACACGGTGATGTACACGCTCGGCGGCGGCATCAACGAAAAGCAGGGCTGGGGGCGCGCCGACGAGACCTTCCATCTGAAGGAGGAGCTCGCGGCGTACGGCGTCGGGCCCGAGTGGTTCGGCCTCGGCGACCGGGACTTCGCCACGCACATCGTGCGGACGCAGATGATCGGCGCCGGATACCCGCTGAGCGCGGTGACCCAGGCGCTGTGCGACCGCTGGGAGCCGGGCGTGCGGCTGATCCCGATGTCCGACGACCGCGTCGAGACGCACGTGGCCGTCGAGATCGACGGCGAGCGCAAGGCGGTCCACTTCCAGGAGTACTGGGTGCGGCTGCGCGCCTCGGTGCCCGCGGAGGCGATCGTGCCGGTGGGCGCCGACCAGGCGAAGCCAGCGCCGGGGGTGCTGGAGGCGATCGCCGAGGCGGACGTGATCCTCTTCCCGCCGTCCAACCCGGTCGTGTCGATCGGCACGATCCTCGCCGTTCCCGGCATCCGGGAGGCCATCGCCGACGCCGGCGTACCGGTGGTCGGTCTGTCCCCCATCGTCGGTGACGCGCCCGTGCGGGGCATGGCCGACAAGGTGCTCGCCGCCGTGGGCGTCGAGTCGACCGCGCCGGCGGTGGCCGAGCACTACGGCTCGGGCCTCCTGGACGGCTGGCTCGTCGACACGGTGGACGCCGGTGCGGTGGAGCGGGTCGAGGCGGCCGGGATCCGCTGCCGGGCCGTGCCGCTGATGATGACCGACGCCGACGCGACCGCGCGGATGGCGCGGGAGGCCCTGGCACTGGCGGAGGAGGTGCGGGGAGCTTGAGCGGCGAGGTCCCGGAGAGCCGGCAGGGCACCGACGGGTACCGGGTCTGGGCCCTGGGCGGGATGCCCGAGGTCGCGGCCGGGGACGACCTGGCCAAGCTGATCGCGGCCACCGAGCCCGGTCTGGCCGACGGGGACGTACTGCTGGTCACGTCGAAGATCGTGTCCAAGGCGGAGGGCCGGGCCGTCCGGGCGGCCGACCGGGAAGCGGCCATCGACGCCGAGACGGTACGCGTGGTCGCCCGGCGCGGCAGCCTCCGGATCGTCGAGAACCGGCAGGGCCTCATCATGGCCGCGGCCGGGGTCGATGCGTCCAACACCCCCTCCGGGACGGTGCTGTTGCTGCCCGAGGACCCGGACGCCTCCGCACGCGCGATCCGCGACGGACTGCGGGACGTCCTCGGCGTCGACGTCGGTGTCGTCGTCACCGACACGTTCGGGCGGCCCTGGCGGGCGGGGCTCACGGACGTCGCGATCGGCGCCGCCGGAGTGCGCGTACTGGACGACCTGCGCGGCGGCACGGACGCGCACGGCAACCCGCTCAGCGCCACCGTCGTCGCCACGGCCGACGAACTCGCCGCGGCCGGCGACCTCGTCAAGGGCAAGGCGGCCGGGCTCCCCGTCGCCGTGGTGCGCGGCCTGCCGCACCTGCTGGGGCAGGACGACGGCGAGGGAGCGCGGGCCATGGTGCGCGGCGCGCGCGACGACATGTTCCGGCTCGGTACGTCGGAGGCGGTACGGCTGGCGGTGACCCAGCGGCGTACGGTCCGGGCCTTCACGGACGAGCCCGTCGACCCCGGAGCGGTACGGCGGGCGGTGGCCGCGGCGGTGACGGCGCCGGCGCCGCACCACACCACCCCCTGGCGATTCGTGCTGCTGGAGTCCGAGGAGTCGCGGACGCGGCTGCTCGACGCCATGCGCGATGCCTGGATCGCCGATCTGCGGAGGGACGGCAAGACGGAGGAGTCCATCGCCAAGCGGGTGCGGCGGGGGGACGTGCTGCGGAACGCGCCGTACCTCGTCGTCCCCTGTCTGGTCATGGACGGCTCGCACACCTACGGCGACGCGCGGCGCGACGGGGCCGAGCGGGAGATGTTCGTGGTCGCCACCGGCGCCGGCGTGCAGAACTTCCTGGTCGCGCTGGCCGGGGAGCGGCTGGGGTCGGCGTGGGTGTCCTCGACGATGTTCTGCCGGGACGTGGTGCGCGAGGTGCTGGAGCTGCCGGCGGACTGGGATCCGATGGGCGCGGTGGCGGTCGGGCATCCGGCGGAGGAACCGCGGGCGCGGCCGGAGCGGGACGCGGGGGCCTTCATCGAGGTGCGGTGACCGGTCGTGCGGTGACCGGTCGTGCGGTGACCGGTCGTGCGGTGACCGGTCGTGCGGTGACCGGTGGTGCGGTGACCGGTGGCGGCCGGCGCTTACGCTCTTAGCGCTGCCCCTCTTCTCTCGCCTCTCGTATCTCCCCTCTCGTAGCTCCCCTCTCGTAGCTCCCCTCTCGAATATCGCCCTCTCGTATCCCAGGGACGTCGCTCATGGCAGGACGGTTCGCTCCGCGGCCCACGCGCACGACCGTGCGCGGCGGGCACGTCGGCGTCGCCGGGGGTGTGCCGCGGCAGGCCGCTGGGCCGGGGCGGTTGCGCGACTGGGTGCCGGACGGGCCGCTGGATCTGGGTCTGGTGCTCGGGCCGCTGCGCCGCGGGCCGGGTGATCCGACGTTCCGGGCGATGCCGGACGGGTCGGTGTGGCGGGCCTGTCGTACGCCCGCCGGGCCCGGGACGCTGCGGGTCTGCGCGTACGGCGGTGGGGTGCGCGGCCAGGCCTGGGGGCCCGGGGCGGAGTGGCTGCTGGACCGGTTGCCTGAGCTGCTCGGGGCCGCCGATGATCCGTCCGCGTTCGTGCCCCGGCACCGGCTGGTGGCGCTGGCCCGGCACCGGCGGCCGGGGTTGCGGCTGACGCGGAGCGGGCTGGTGCTGGAGTCGCTGATTCCGTCGATTCTGGAGCAGAAGGTCACGACCGATGAGGCGTATCGGGCATGGCGGTTGCTGGTGCGGAAGTTCGGCGAGCCGGCGCCGGGGCCCGCGCCCGGGCGGATGTATGTGATGCCGGAGCCTCGGGCATGGGCGCTGATTCCGTCGTGGGAGTGGCATCGGGCCGGGGTCGACAACAAGCGGGCGTCGACGATTCTGCGTGCGGTGCGGGTGGCCGGGCGGTTGGAGGAGGCGACCGGGATGGAGCCGGGGGCGGCTCGGGCGCGGCTTGAGGTGGTGCCCGGTGTTGGGCCGTGGACCTCGGCGGAGACGGTGCAGCGCAGTCACGGGGCGCCGGATGAGGTGACCGTGGGGGATCTGCATCTGCCCGGGATCGTGGGGTGGGCGTTGGCCGGGGACCGGGATGCGGATGACTCCGTGATGCTGGAGTTGCTGGAGCCGTATGCGGGGCAGCGGCATCGGGCGGCTCGGTTGATTCTGCTGAGTGGGAGGGTGCCGGGGCGTCGGGCGCCGAAGATGCCGCGGTGGGATATCGGGGCGTTGTGAGCTGCCCCGGGTTTCCGGTACCGCCGCGTTGGTGCTGAGGCCGGGTGGGTCCGCGGCCCGGCGGAGCGGGGTGCCGCTGCGCCCACCGTGCCGCACCGGCGGCACGACTGCCCGCAGCGGCAGCCTGGGCGCTACTGGTCCGAGGAGAAGCGGACCGCTCCCGCTGGGATCCGGGCGTCGCACCAGATGCGGGCGCCGTCGCGGAGTTCGTTGTCGGGGCCGATGACCGCGCCGTCGCCGATGACCGCGCCGGTGAGGACGGAGCGTTCGCCGACGCGGGCCCGGGTGCCTATGAGGGAGTCGGTGATGACCGCGCCGGGTTCGATCACGGCGCCCGGGAGGATCGTGCTGCCGAAGACGCGCGCGCCCTCCGCCACGAAAGCGCCCTCGCCGACCACCGTGCCGCCGGACAGCTTCGCGTCGGCCGCGACCGTCGCCGTCGGCAGGACCAGGCGGTCACCGCAGCGGCCGGGGACCGCCGGGGACGGGGCCCGGCCCAGGACCAGGTCCGCCGAGCCCCGGACGAACGCCGCCGGTGTGCCGAGGTCCAGCCAGTACGTCGAGTCGACCATGCCCTGGAGATGCGCCCCGGCGGTCAGCAGGTCCGGAAACGTCTCACGCTCCACCGACACCGGCCGGCCCGGCGGGATCGTGTCGATGACCGAGCGCCGGAAGACGTACGCCCCCGCGTTGATCTGGTCGGTGACGATCTCCTCGGGCGTCTGCGGCTTCTCCAGGAACGCCAGGACCCTGCCCGTGTCGTCCGTGGGGACGAGGCCGTAGGCGCGCGGGTCCGTGACCTTGGTGAGGTGCAGGGAGACGTCCGCGCCGCTGGTCTCGTGCGTGTCGACCAGGGCCCGGATGTCGAGGCCCGTCAGGATGTCGCCGTTGAAGATGAGGACCGGGTCGTCGGGGCCCGAGTGCAGCCGGGAGGCGACGTTGCGGATGGCGCCGCCCGTGCCCAGGGGCTCCTCCTCCGTCACGTATTCGAGGTGCAGTCCCAGCGCGGAACCGTCACCGAAGTACGGCTCGAAGACCTCGGCCAGATAGGACGTGGCCAGGACGATGTGCTCGACACCCGCCGCTCTCGCTCTCGCCAGTTGGTGCGTGAGGAAGGGCACCCCGGCCGCCGGGACCATGGGCTTGGGCGTGTGCACCGTGAGCGGGCGCAGCCGGGTGCCCTTGCCGCCGACCAGGAGGATCGCTTCTGTCACGTGTCGTCTCTGCTTCCTGCCGGGACCGGCCGAACTGTCTTTCGGCCGGTCAGTGTATGCAGACCGTTCCGTGGCGCCTTCGCTGGCCGTGCGGCAGTCCGCCCGCTGCCCCCCGACGGCGGTGAACGTGTTGCTCAGCGGCCCTGGTACCGGGCCGCCTTGGAGCGGGCCGAGCCGAGCTTGCTGTAGAGCTTCCGGCCCGGGCACTCCGTCTTGAAGCCGTCCCGGTGGCCGGAGATCACGTTCAGTCGTACCTTCTTGCCTTTTCGGTAGAGGTTGCTGCCTCCCGACTTCAGGTATGTCTTACCCCGCGGATTCACCCCGTACAGGCCCAGCTTCCACGCGGTGAGCCGGGCGACGGCCCTGACCGCGGCGGACGACGGCTTCTTGGCGCCGTACGACCCGAGGACGGCGATCCCCATGCTGTTGCTGTTGAAACCAAGGGTGTGGGCGCCGAGGACCGGCCTGGCCACGCCCCCGGCGCGGCCCTCGTAGATCTTTCCGCACTTGTCGATGACGAAGTTGTAGCCGATGTCCCGCCAGCCCATGCTCCTGACGTGGTAGCGGTAGATACTGCGGATGAGTGACGGGACCTGCGAGCAGCGGTAGTTGTTGCCGGAGGCCGTGTGGTGCACGAAGGCCGCCTTGACCTTCTTCGTGTACCTGAAGCCCCGCTCCCGCAGTCCTTCGTCCGCGCCCCAGCCGCGCCGCGTGACGATGCGCGGGCGCGGTCCGACGTACGGCCTCGCCTGCCGCTCCACCGGCTCGCCGGCGTTGAGGGCGAAGAACTCCCGCTCGGTCTCCGCGCGGTTCAGTGCCGTGATCTCGGCTGCGCCGAGGGGGGCCAGGTCGGCGTTGACGGCGGAGACCTCGGCAGCGGCCGAGGCCTCGCCGGCGAGGACAGCGGAGCGGGGGCCTCCCGCGGAGGCGCCGGGCGGCGAGGCGTCGTCGCCCGGGTCGACGAGTTCGAGACGGAGGCCGGAGGGGAGCGGGGGCGCGGCGGGCAGGTTGCGGGCGCCCGTGCCCTGCTGCGCCGAGTCGGCTTCCGCGCTCTCGGGTTCGGAGCGGACCCGGAGTTCCACGCCGTCGGAGTCCCCCACCCACAGCGGTGCCGTGGCGCCGCGGACGCGGCCCGAGGTGCTCTCGGGGCTGCCCCGGTCGGCCGCGTGGTCGGCGTTGTGCGTCTCGACGTCCTGCCAGCCCGACCAGGCGCCGGTGCCGGCGGCCCGGGTGCGGACCTGGACGCGGCCGTGCAGTTCCGCTTCGGGGTCGTCCCAGACGATGCCGACGAGGGAGAAGTGACGTACGGCACGGCGGGTCAGGCCCTGTTCGGGGACGCCGGGGCCGGTGGGGGTGGCGCGGTTGCGGGTGAGGGCTTCCAGAGGGAGGGACTGGGTGCTGCCCGGGGCGTACGGCTCGGCCGCGCGCCGGTCGGCCATGGTCGCGTCCGGTGTCCCCGCGTGGGGCGCGGGTCTCGCGGTCGTGGCCGCTTCCGAGGTCGGTACCGGTCTCGCCGTCGCCGCGACGGCGGGCGGAGTGAGGGGAAGGGCCAGAGCGGCCGCACAGGTGACACCGATCGAAGAAGCAAGAAATCCACGCATGCCACCGATCTTTGGCATAGGCGTATAAGTCTGTCCATTTGGGAGTTGACGGACCGTCGGCCGGGGTTCGGCCGAACCGGTGGCGGATTCACGGCGGGCGGTGGCCGGGCCGTTGGGCGCAGGCTTGGCCGCCGCGTACGCTTGCGCGGGTGAACGCCACCGATCGCACCCCTGCCGACCTGCTGAATTCCGCGCTCGCCGCGGATCCGGGACGCCCCCTGGTGACCTTCTACGACGACGCCACGGGCGAACGTGTCGAACTGTCCGTGGCCACCTTCGCCAATTGGGTGGCCAAGACCGCCAACCTCCTCCAGGACGAGCTGTCCGTCGAGCCCGGGGACCGGGTGGCGCTGTTGCTGCCCGCGCACTGGCAGACGGCCGTGTGGCTGCTGGCGTGTTCGTCGGTGGGAGTCGTCGCCGACGTCGCGTGGGATGCGCGGGCGGCCGATGTCGTGGTGAGCGGGCCGGACGGGCTGGAGGCGGCGCGTGCTTGTTCCGGGGCGCGGGTCGCGATGGCGCTGCGGCCGCTCGGGGGGCGGTTCCCGCAGGTGCCCGAGGGGTTCGTCGACTACGCGGTGGAGGTGCCGGGGCAGGGGGACCGGTTCGTGCCGTATGCGCC
This sequence comes from Streptomyces sp. DH10, assembly GCF_029813805.1. Taxonomy (NCBI): domain Bacteria; kingdom Bacillati; phylum Actinomycetota; class Actinomycetes; order Kitasatosporales; family Streptomycetaceae; genus Streptomyces; species Streptomyces sp. DH10. The sequence goes on along the minus strand of NZ_JARVKU010000002.1, from coordinate 664,990 downwards.
GGTGGATCCGGACGGTCCTGCGCTGATCGTGGCGGGGCGGGAGTTCAGCGGGGCGGAGGTCGTCGAGCGGGCCCGGGCGGAGGCGACGGGGCTGGGGTTGACCGGACCGGGGTCGCGGATTCTGTCGGGGTTGCCGTACGACACGTGGGAGGGGTTGAACGCGGGGTTGTACGGGCCGTTGGCCACGGGGGGTTCCGTGGTGCTGTGCCGGCATCTGGAGCAGGCCGGGGAGGGCGTGCTGGACAAGCGGGTGGAGAGCGAGCGGGTTACGGCCATCGCCCGGTAGGGCGCGAGTGCTCTGCGTTGGTGCCGAGGGGGGCGATGCGCAACCGAGGCGACCGCCTCTCCCCCCGTTCAGCCCACTCCCACCCCACCCCCGCCCCCCATCCACGCCACAGTCGTAGGAGCAGTGCGCGCGCACGTTCGTACGTCGTGAGGGGTGGTCTCAGTCGTGGGCGACACCGGGAGGCTTGGGCCGGGGGCGGGCGCCTCGGCCAGTGGGCCGGGGCTGGTGCGGCGGCGTCGGCGGGGGTGGGTGCGGATCGGGGCGTTCGGGGTCGCCGGATTGGTCGTCGCGGCCGGCGGGGCCGGATGGGCCGTGTACGCGAAGCTCAGCGGGAACATCACACCCGACGAGGCGGCCGCCGCCGAGCTCGCGCGGTACGAGAGGGAGCGGCCCACCTCGCTGGTCAAGGACGCGCGGAACATCCTGCTGATCGGGTCGGACTCGCGCGAGGGCGACGACAACGCGCGCTACGGGCGTGACTCCGGGACCGAGCGGTCGGACACCACGATCCTGCTGCACCTGTCCGCGGGCCGGGACAGCGCCACCGCCGTCTCCCTGCCCCGGGACCTGATGGTGGACCTGCCGGGCTGCCGGCGCCCGGACGGCTCGCGCAGCGTGCCGCGGTTCACCATGTTCAACCAGGCCTTCCAGGTGGGCGGTTCCGCCTGCACCATCCGGACCGTCGAGAAGCTCACCGACATCCGCGTCGATCACCACGTCGTCGTCGACTTCCACGGCTTCAAGGCGATGGTCGACGCCGTCGACGGTGTGGAGGTGTGCCTGCGGGAGCCGATCGACGACCGGGCCGCCAAGCTGCGGCTCCCCGCCGGACGGGTGACCCTCGACGGCGAGCAGGCGCTCGGCTACGTCCGCGCCCGCAAGACGCTCGGCGACGGCAGCGACACGGAGCGCATGGAGCGTCAGCAACGATTTCTCGGGGCACTCGTTAACAAAGTGCGCAGCAATGACGTCCTGCTGAATCCGGCGAAGCTGTATCCGGTGCTGGACGCCGCCACGTCATCTCTCACAACCGACCCGGGTCTGGCCAGTCTTCGTGGTTTGTACGAACTCGTGCGCGGGCTGCGCGACATCCCCATGCAACGTGTGCAATTCCTGACTGTTCCACGGGAGTCGTACGCGTACGACGCCAATCGCGACCAACTCGTGGAGCCCGAGGCGGAGAGGTTGTTCGAGCGGCTGCGTACGGACACACCCGTGGCCGTGGCCGGGGACGTTCCGCGCGGTTCCGCCCCGCTGAGGCCCACCGATTCGCGTGACGGGTCGTACGGGGATTCCCATCCGGGGCCGTTCGGGAAGCCCGTCGTCACCGTTTCTCCTCCACCGACGTTCCGGGGGAACACGGCAGCCGAGGACACCTGTGAGTAAAGCGGGCACCAAGGTAACTCCAAGGTAATGAACTCTTCACCCGAGAAATGGGCGAATTGCCCAGGTGTAGGGACGTGGAATTTGTCACCGTCGTCGTTCGGCACTGAACTGGGCGGTTAGTGTGAGCGATCCGGTGCGCCCGGCTCTGAGGACGGTCCTGAGGTCGCGCACTGTGTGACCGAGACCCGGGCGCCTTGGAGGGGGAGGCGCCGCGTGCCCCGACGGAGGAAACAGACAACCGTGGACGCGCAAGGCCGTGGGCGGGCGGACGATATCGATCCCGCAGACCAGTGGGTGCTCAATCCGAACACCGGCGATTACGAACTGCGACTGCCCCCTTCCCCACCGCAGTCGGGCGTCCCCAGCCCCCGCAGGCCACCGGCCCCCGACGCGGCCCCGCCGGCGCGCGGCCGCAGGCAGGCGCCCGGCAGGCCAGGGCCCGAGACTCCAGGCCGTCCGGTGCCGCCGCGCAGGCGCCGCGGGGCGCCGGAGGAGCCGCTGCCGGGGCGGCGCGGGCGACGGCCGGCCAAGAAGGCCGCGAGGGGGAAGAAGGCCCTGCTGTGGACCGGCGGCGCGATGGCGTTCGTGCTGGTCGCCGGGGCGGGCGCCGCGTACTTCTACATCGAGCACCTGAACGACAACATCGCCTCCGTCTCCGACGACGGCGCGAGCACCGGTGGCTTCCAGAAGGACAAGGCCATCAACATCCTGCTGATCGGCACCGACAAGCGCACCGGCAAGGGCAACGAGAGCTACGGCGACTCGGGCAGCGTCGGGCATGCCGACACCACGATCCTGCTGCACGTCTCCAAGGACCGCTCGAACGCGACCGCGCTGAGCATCCCGCGTGACCTCATCGTCGACGTGCCGGACTGCCCGACCACGCAGGAGGACGGGTCGCAGAAGATCATCCCGGGCACGCCGCAGGCCCGCTTCAACACCAGCCTCGGTCAGGACGGCCGTACGCCCAGCTGCACCATGCGGACCGTGACCGAGCTCACCGGGGTCAAGCCGGACAACTTCATGGTCGCCGACTTCAACGCGGTCAAGACGCTGACCAGCGCGGTCGGCGGGGTCGAGGTCTGCCTGGGCAAGGACATCGACGACCCGGACTCGCACCTGAAGCTGTCGAAGGGCACGCACACGATCGAGGGCGAGCAGGCGCTGGCGTTCGTGCGCACCCGGCACGCCGTGGGCTTCGGCGGCGACCTGAGCCGGATCGGGCTCCAGCAGCAGTTCCTGAGCGCGCTGATGCGCAAGCTGAAGTCCAACGACACGCTCACCAGCCCCTCGAAGATGCTCGACCTGGCCGAGGCGGGCACCAAGGCCCTGACCGTCGACTCGCAGCTGGACAGCATCGGCAAGCTCAAGGACCTCGGTCTGGAGCTGGGCAAGCTCGACACCAAGAACCTGACGTTCACCACGACACCGGTGATCGACAACCCGGCGGAGAAGGTCAAGAGCACGGTCGTCCTGAACGAGTCGACGGCCCCGCAGGTCTTCGACATGATCAAGAACGACGTCTCCTTCACCGCCGTCAAGGACAAGAAGAAGAAGGAGGCGGCCGCGGTGGCCGCCCGGCTGAAGGGCAGCAAGGCCCCGGCCTCCGAGGTCCGGGTGCGGATCCTCAACGGCGGTGCCGACCCCGGCAGCGCCCAGGAGACGCTCAGCTGGCTCCAGGTCGAGGAGGGCGTGACCAAGTCGGAGAACGCCGGCAACGCGCCCGCCGCACTGGCGAAGACCACGCTCGAGTACGCCCCCGACCAGGCCGACCAGGCCCGCCGCCTCGCCGACATCATGGGCCTGTCCGGGTCCGCGATGAAGCCGGGCGAGAGCGTGGAGAACGCCCAGGGGGTGCCCGCGATGACCCTGACCCTCGGCAAGGACTTCAAGGGTGCGGGCGCCTCCCTCACCGCTCCGTCGAAGGCGCCGGAGGGTGTCCAGAAGTCCACGGCGGACAAGGTCGAGTGCGCCGAGTGACCTGACGGGCCCGCCGTACGTCTCACAGGGCGTACGAGTGGCCTTGTCCGGTGACGCGGGGGTGGGGAAGCAGATGGCACAGAGCAGCAGTGTGTACGGGGAGGGGACGAAGCCGGGTGCCGTCCCGGACGAGCCGGTCCCGGGCAGAACCGCCGGGCCGGGGGGCGGCGACGGCCCGGGAGGCCGCCGGCCCGGCCGCGGGCGCCGCGTCCTGCGCTGGTCCGCGACGTCCCTCTCGGTGCTGATCCTCGCGACCGCCGGTGCCGGCTATCTCTACTACGAGCACCTCAACGGCAACCTCGAGAAGGGCCGGCGCAGCAGCGGCGACTCCAAGGCACGCAAGTCCGCCCCGAACGCGGCCGGGCAGACGCCCCTGAACATCCTGCTGGTCGGCTCCGACAGCCGTAACTCCGACGAGAACGTGAAGCTGGGCGGCGCCCGGAAGGACCGCGGCAATCCTCCGCTGGGCGACGTGCAGATGCTCATCCACCTGGCCGCGGACCGCAAGAGCGCCGCCGTGGTGAGCATTCCGCGCGACACCCGGGTCGACATACCGAAGTGCACCGACCCGAAGACCCATCGGACGTACCCGCCGGTCAACACGATCATCAACGCCTCGCTGGCCCGTGGCGGAGCGGGCTGCACGCTCGCCACCTGGGAGAACCTCACCGGGGTCTACATCGACCACTGGATGACGATCGACTTCGCGGGCGTGGTGAAGATGGCGGACGCCATCGGCGGGGTCGAGGTGTGCGTGCGGCAGAACGTGTGGGACCGGCCACTGCCCGGCGTGTCCGGCGGCTCGGGTCTGAAGCTGACGGCCGGCCGGAAGAAGGTCGAGGGCGAGCAGGCGCTCCAGTGGCTGCGCACCCGGCACGCCTGGGGCAGCGACCCGCTGCGGGCCCGGGCGCAGCACATGTACATGAACTCGATGATCCGCACCCTCAAGGCGCAGAACGTCTTCACCGACACCGGCCGGCTGACCGACCTGGCCGAGGCGGCCACCAGGTCGCTGCACGTGTCCGAGGAGCTCGGCACGGTGAAGAAGCTGTACGACCTGGGGATGCAGCTCAAGACGGTCCCGACGGACCGCATCACCATGACGACGCTGCCCACGGCCGAGGACCCGCAGGACCGCAACCACCTGGTCCCGGCCGGTGCCGACGCCGACCGGGTGTGGGACATGATCCGCGACGACGTGCCCTTCGACGGCAAGGGCGGGAAGCCGGGCCCGAAGAAGACTTCCCAGGCCTCCAAGCAGTCCGAGGATCCGGCCGCGGCGGACGACGCCATCGGCGTCCTTGTGCAGAACGCCACGCGCTCGAGCACGCTCGGTCCGGTGAGCGGGCGCGCGGGCGCCATCGCGCGGGCGCTCGTGGCCAAGGGCTTCACGCAGGCCGCCGCGGACACCTCGGGCGCGCTGTCCGAGGACCTGACCGTGGTGCGCTACCCGAGCGCCGAGCTGGCGGGCGACGCGCAGCGTGTCGCCAAGTCGCTGGGTGTTCCGGCGAGTTCGGTGCGGCGGTCGACCGACGTCTCCGGCGTCACGGTCGTCGTGGGCGCCGACTGGCGTACGGGTACGGCCTATCCGAAGCAGCCGGCTCCGAAGGCCGGGGAGCTGCCCGGTGACGCGGACGCCCTCAACGGCTCGGACGCCGCGCAGTGCATGGACGTGTACGCGCCCTACCGCTGGTAGCGACCGGAGAAGCAACTCACACACCGGTCGACGGCTTCCTTCCACTTCTCCACATGGAATTGGGCTGAATTGCCCAAATGTATGGACGCTGAATTTGTCATTCAGTGCACACCGGCGTTCAACTGGGCGGATAGTGTGAGCGATCCAGTGCTTCTGTGATGACAAGTACCCGTGCGCCTTCCGGGGGGAGAAGGCGCCGCGTGCCCCGACGGAGGAAACAGACAACCGTGGACGCGCAAAGCCGTGGGCGGGGGGACCAGATCGACCCCGCAGACCAGTGGGTACTCAATCCGAACACCGGTGAATACGAACTGCGACTGACTCCATCCGCAGCGCAGTCGCCGGTATCCGGGGCACGCGGATCAACTCCCCCGACGGGGGCGGGCGGCCGTACGGCGGGACCGCGCAAGGCGGCTCCCCGCAACGGGGCTCCCCGTAACGCGGCAGCCCAGACCGCGGCAGCCCGTGAGGGCGCCACCCGCACCGACGTTCCGCCCCAGCGCCGGCGGCGCGGTGCGCCCGAGGAGCCGCCGCCCGGGCGGCGCGGCGGGCGCCGGCCGGTGCAGCGCAAGCCCAAGAAGGCGAAGAAGGCGCTGATGTGGACCGGCGGCACGATGGCGTTCGTGCTGGTCGGCGTCGGCGCGGCCGGCTACTTCTACCTCCAGCACCTGGAGGGCAACGTCACGACGACCGACGTCGGCAGCGCGGGCGCCAGCAACTTCAGCAAGGACGAGGCCTTCAGCGTCCTCATCATCGGCACGGACAAGCGCACCGGTAAGGGCAACGAGGGCTACGGCGACAAGGGCAGCTCCGGGCACGCCGACACCACGATCCTGCTGCACGTCGCCGAGGACCGCTCCAACGCGACCGCGCTCAGCATCCCCCGCGACCTGATCGTGGACATCCCCGACTGCCCGACGAAGCTGGAGGACGGCTCGGAGAAGGTGGTCCCGGGGCTGCGGGGCGTCCGCTTCAACCGGAGCCTCGGGGAGGACGGCCGGGACCCTGGCTGCACGATGCGCACGGTGAAGGAGAACACCGGCATCCAGGTCGACCACTTCATGATGGCCGACTTCAACGCGGTGAAGACCCTGACGACCGCGGTGGAAGGGGTCGACGTCTGCGTGGAGAAGCCGGTCAACGACAAGGAGTCCAAACTCGTCCTGCCCGCGGGCGAGTCGACGGTCGAGGGCGAGCAGGCCCTCGCGTTCGTCCGTACCCGCAAGAGCTTCGGCAACAGCGGTGACCTGGACCGGATCAAGGTGCAGCAGCAGTTCCTGGGCTCGCTCATGCGCAAGATGTCCTCCAGTGACACCCTCACCAGCCCCTCGAAGCTGCTGAAGCTGGCCGAGGCCGCCACCGAGGCGCTGACCGTGGACAAGGCCATCGGCAGCGTCGGCACGCTCAAGGACATCGCCCTGGAGCTGAAGAAGGTGCCGACGAAGAACATCGCCTTCGCGACCGTCCCGGTGAAGGACAACCCGGCGGAGACGGTGAAGGCGACGGTCGTCCTGGACGAGTCGAAGGCTCCCCAGGTGTTCGACATGATCAAGAACGACGTCTCGTTCACCGAGGTCAAGGAGCGGAAGAAGAAGGAGAAGGACGCCGAGGCCGCGCGGCTGAAGGGCAGCAAGGCCCCGGCCTCCGAGGTCCGGGTCCGGGTCCTCAACGGCGGGGCCGTCACCGGCAGTGCGCAGAAGACCCTCCAGTACCTCCAGGTCGAGGAGGGCGTGACCAAGTCCGAGAACGGCGGGAACGCGCCCGCCGCACTGGCGAGGACCACGCTCGAGTACGCCCCCGACCAGGCCGACCAGGCCCGCCGTCTCGCCGGCATCATGGGGCTGTCCGGGTCGGCGCTGAAGCCCGGCGAGAGCGTGACCAACTCCCAGGGCGTGCCCGCCATGACCCTGACCCTCGGCAGGGACTTCAAGGGCGCCGGCGTGAAGCTCGACGCCCCGGTCGAGGCGGCGGACGTGGAGAAGTCCACCGCCGACAAGGTGAAGTGCGCGAGTTGACCCGCTGAGGGCAACTGACAGGCCCGTCGTGCGTCTAACAGGGGGCAGGGCGGGCCTGTCGCATGCGCGGGGGGCGGGAAGGACCGGGGAAGTGACGCAGAGCGGTGTGCGGGAGAACGAAACGCGGCAAGGCGTCCGCCAGGAACCGGGCCCGGGTGAGACCAAGTCGGCGACGGGCGACACCCCGGGCGGCCGGACCGGCGAGGGCCGGCCTCGGCGTACCCGGCGGCTGCTGAGGTGGTCCGCCGCCGTGCTCGCCCTTCTCATACTCGGGACGGCCGGGGCCGGATACCTCTACTACAGGCATCTCAACGGCAACATCAAGAAGGACGCGCTGAACCTCGGCGACAACAAGGTCGCCGCCCCGACTCCGAACGCCGCCGGGCAGACCCCGCTGAACATCCTGCTCATCGGCTCGGACGCACGGGACAGCAAGGAGAACCAGAGACTCGGCGGCGCCCGTGAGACGTTCGGCGCCGCGCCGCTGGCGGACGTGCAGATGCTGCTGCACCTGTCCGCCGACCGCACCAACATGTCGGTCATCAGCATGCCCCGCGACACGCTCGTGAAGATCCCGAAGTGCACCGACCCGGACGACGGGAAGGTGTACCCGGGAACCCAGGGGCGGACGATGACCAACCAGAGCCTCGGCAACGGCGGTCCGGGCTGCACCGTGGCCACCTGGCAGGAGCTCACCGGCATCCACATCGACCACTTCATCATGGTCGACTTCGCCGGCGTGGTGTCCATGGCCGACGCCGTCGGCGGCGTCCCGGTGTGCGTCGACGCCAACATCCACTCGCGCACCTCCGACGGCAAGGGCTCGGGCCTGAAACTGGAGAAGGGCACCTCGTACATCCAGGGCGAGCAGGCCCTCCAGTGGCTGCGCACCCGCTACGGCTTCGAGGACGGCAGCGACCTCGCCCGCGCCAAGGCGCAGCACATGTACATGAACGCGATGGTCCGCCAGCTGCGCGAGAACGCCACCCTCAGCAGCCCGAACAAGCTCCGCAGACTGGCCGAGGAGGCCACCCGGGCGCTGACCGTCGACCCGGGCCTCGACACCGTCAAGAAGCTCTACGACCTCAGCAACGAGCTGCGCAAGGTGGAGCCGGAGCGCATCACCATGACCACGATGCCCAACCGGTACGTCGGCGCCCGCGTGGAGCCCACGGATGACGCCGAGCAGCTGTTCCGGCTGGTGCGGGACGACATCGCGCTGGACGGCAAAGACAAGGACGGCAAGGACAAGGACGGGAAGAAGGCGGCGGAGAAGGCCTCCGCCGACCCGGCCGCGGCCGACGACGAGATCCCCGTCCAGGTCCGCAACGGCACCCGGACCGACACCCGGGCCGCGGCACGCGGGCGCGCGAGCACGGTGGCCGGACTGCTGACGGAGCAGGGCTTCGCCCAGGCCGTCGCCGACACCACCGGCTCGTGGAGCCAGGAGCGGACCGTCGTCCGCTACCCGAGCGCCGACCTGGAGGGCGACGCCCAGCGGATCGCCAAGGCCCTGGGAATCCCGCTGGGTTCGGTGAAGCGGTCGACCGACGTCTCCGGCGTCACACTCGTCGTGGGCGCCGACTGGCGGGAGGGCACGGCCTACAAGGCACCGAAGCGCAGCGACAAGACCCCGAAGTCGGCCCAGGCGCTCAACGGCGCGGACGACAAGGCCTGTATGCACGTGAACCCGAACTTCACCTGGTGACGGAAACGGGCCCCTCCCGAGGGGGAGGGGCCCGCACGCGTGCGGTGTGCGTCAGGCGGCGTTCGCGTCCGCGTCAGCCCGGACCGCCGGACGCCGGGACGCGATGACCTTCTTCGCCAGCGACCGCGGGCTCGTCAGAAAGCCCCAGCCCCACGACATGTGCATGGTGGCCAGCGCCACAGGGATCTGGAGCCGCGCCTTCAGCGGCAGCCCCTTGCCCGCCGGGACCGAGCCGAGCAGGATCGCCGCGAGATAGCCGCCGGGCACCACGAAACCCCACGGCGTCAGCAGCGCACCCACCAGGGTCCCGGCCGCGATCGCGCACACGGCGGTCGGCGGGGCGAGGTAGCGCAGGTTGATCGAGCCCTCGTGGTACCGGGCGACGACGTGCCGCCAGCGGCCGTAGTCCTTGTACTGCTTGGCGAGCGCCTTCACGCTCGGCCGCGGCCGGTACGACACCTTCAGCTCGGGCGAGAACCAGATGAGGCCCCCGGCCTCCCTGATCCGGAAGTTCAGCTCCCAGTCCTGGGCGCGGATGAACTCCACGTTGTAGCCGCCCTGCTGCTCCAGCGCCTCGCGCCGGAAGACCCCGAGGTAGACGGTCTCGGCCGGGCCCGCCTGTCCCCCGGTGTGGAAGGAGGCGTTGCCGACCCCGATCTTGGACGTCATCGCGGCGGCGACGGCGTGCTCCCAGTCGTTCTCGCCCTCGGCGTGCATGATGCCGCCGACGTTCTGCGCGCCGGTCTCCTCCAGGAGCCGTACTGCGGTGGCGATGTAGTTGGGCGAGAGCATGCCGTGCCCGTCGACGCGGACGACGATCGGGTGGCGGGAGGCGTTGATCGCCGCGTTCAGGGCAGCGGGCGTACGGCCGGTCGGGTTCGGAACGGTGTGCACGCGCTTGCTTTTGAGAGACGCAGTTTCGGCCACGAGCTCGGCGGCGATCTCGTCCGTGCGGTCCGTGGACGGACCGAGGGCGATCACGACCTCCATCTCGCCGGCGTACTCCTGCGCGAGGATCGCTTGGACTGCTCCCCGCAGGTGCCGTTCCTCGTCGAGGACGGGCATGATCACGGAAACGGCGGGGAGCCGCACGTCGGGATTGGCGTTCATAGGGGCCTCACGTTACCGCGAACGGGGGACACCGGTGCGCGCCGCCGGGGCGATACCACGGGCCGCAGATCGTATCGGCCTACGGTTTCACGGATCCCACGTACGGCCGTCGTCCGGAGGTGTCCCCTTGCCCACGCCGCCACGGTCCCCTCGGTCCACCGCCGCCCCGCAGCGCCGCCCGCAGCCCTCCCCCGGGCGGGCCCCGCGCAGGCCCGCCCCGCCCGTGCGGCGCCGGAAACCGCACTGGGGCATGCGGGCGGTCACCACCCTGTCCGTGGTGGTCCTCGCGTCCGCCGGTATCGGGCACGCGGTGATGACCAGCCTGGACGCGGACATCACCCGGGTCGACCCCTTCAAGGACATGAAGAACCGGCCGCAGGCGGGCCACGGCATGAACGTGCTGCTGGTCGGCACCGACGGCCGCGAGAAGATCAGCAAGGAGGAGCGGCGGAAGTACCGGCTGGGCGGCGCGCCCTGCCACTGCACCGACACGATCATGATCGTGCACATCTCGGAGGACCGGAAGCGCGCGAGCGTCGTGAGCCTGCCGCGCGACTCGTACGCCGTGATGCCCGCGCACGTCGACCGCACGACGGGCAAACGGCACGGCGGGCACCCGGTCAAGCTGAACGCGGCGTACGCCGAGGGCGGGCCGCAGCTGACCGTGCGGACCGTCGAGAGCATGACGAAGGTGAAGATCGACCACTATCTGGAGGTCGACTTCACCAGCTTCATGCGGACCGTGGACGTGGTCGGCGGCGTACAGATCTGCACCGCGGCCCCCCTGAAGGACAGCTACACCGGCCTGAACCTCCCGGCCGGGCGGCACACGCTGGCGGGCGGGCAGGCGCTCCAGTACGTACGCGCACGGCACATCGACGGGGCGTCGGACCTCGGCCGGATGAAACGGCAGCAGCGCTTCATGGCGGCGCTCGTGGAGCGGATCACCTCCTCGGGGATCCTCCTCAACCCGATGAAGTTCCGGGACGTGACACGGGCCGTGCTCGGCTCGGTGCGCGCCGACAAGGGCTTCGGCACGGACGAGATGCTGGACCTGGGCCGGGCCATGCGGAACTTCTCCCCCTCTTCCTCCGAGTTCACGACCGTCCCGATCGGGCGGATGGGATACGCCGTGAAGGGCGTCGGCTCCATGCTGAAGTGGGACCCCGTGAAGGCGGAGCGGCTCTTCCACGCCCTGCGCGAGGACCAGCCGCTGTCCGCGCACCGGTCGCGCGGCGCGGCACGGATCGTCTCGGTCGCCCCCCAGCAGATCCGCGTCCGGGTGGAGAACGGCACCCGCACGCCCGGGCTGGGCCGCCGTGTCGACGCGGCCCTGGCCTCGACGGGCTTCCGTACGACCCGGGCCCCGGTGAACGCCGCCGCCCGCGACGTCAAGCGCACGGTCGTCGCCTACGACCCCCGCTGGGACCGCTCGGCCAAGTCCCTCGCCACGGCCCTGCCGGGCAGCGAACTCCGCCCGGTCAAGGGCCTGGGCGCGACCCTGAAGGTCATCGCCGGCACGGACTTCGAACGCGTCCGCAAGGTACGGGCCGAGGACCCGGGGCAGGGCGAGTTCGGAGTGGTACGCGGGGATGAGGTGGCGTGCTCATAGGGGCCGCGGCGCACGCATGGCGGATTCCTTCCTTCCGCCCCGTGGCGGTCCGGGCCCGGCAGGCGTAGGACGGAAGGGCACGAGAGTCGACCCCCGGCCCTCGCCGCCCCACCCGGGAGGAATCATGACCCAGCAAGCCGCCATGACCCCGCTGAGCAAGGAGATGCAGGACTGCGTCCAGGCGTGCATGACCTGCCACAGCGTGTGCGAGGAGACCATGAGCTCCTGCCTGCAGATGGGCGGTCAGGCCCAGATGCAGATCATGCGCGCGGTCATGGACTGCGCCGAGATGACGCGCATGTGCGCCGACATGATGATGCGGCGCTCGCCGCTGTCGGCCGAGATGTGCGCGATGTGCGCCCGGGCCTGTGACATGTGCGCCGAGGCGTGTATGTCCATGCCGGACGACGCCCAGATGATGCGCTGCGCCGAGGCGTGTCGCCGCTGTGCCGAGACGTGCCGCACGATGTCGGCCGCCACGATGTGAGCACCGCCTCACAGCAGTCGGGGGCACCCCCGTGGGTGCCCCCGACGCATGCCGGTGCTCAGTTGCCCGAGACGGTGACCGTCTCGTCGTTCTTCAGCTGGCTGACGAGCGTCTTCACCTTCGCGCTGTCCCACTGGAGGTTGCCGTTCGGGGCGCTGCCCGAGATCGGCATGTTCATCGACTTGCCCTCGCCGCCGCTGACGCCCTTCATCGCCCAGAACATCGACGCCAGGTCGAACAGGCCCATGTCCTTGTCGACCACGAGGGAGTCCAGGCCCGCGCCCATGGTCGGGTACAGCTTGAACGGGTTGAGGATCGTGCTCGGGGTGGCGACCTGGTTGGCCAGGGCCGACAGGAACTTCTGCTGGTTCTTCGTACGGTCCAGGTCGGAGCCCCTGAGCGCGTAGCGGGTGCGGACGAAGGCGAGGGCCTGCTCGCCGTTGAGGGTCTGCTTGCCCTTCTTGAGGTCCGCGCCCGACTTGGTGTCCTTGATGTCCTGCGGGATGTCCATCTCGACACCGCCGACCGCGTCCACGATGTTCGCGAAGCCGCCGAAGCCGATCTCCACGTAGTGGTCGATGTGCAGACCGGTGTTGGCCTCGACGGTACGGACCAGCAGCTCGGGGCCGTCCTCCGCGTACGCCGCGTTCAGCTTCACCTGGCGACCTGTGGCCGGGTAGAACTTGCCGGAGTCGGACCCCTTGAACGACGGGACCGTGACGTTCGAGTCACGCGGCAGCGAGATCAGCGTCGGGCCGTTGCCGCCGGTGTGCAGGATCATCATCGAGTCCGTGCGCTTGCCCTCGGCGGACCCGGTGCGCAGCCTCTTCTTGTCCTCGGCCGACAGGCCCGCGCGGCTGTCGGAGCCGACGATCAGGTAGTTCGTGCCCGCGCCCGCCTTCGGCCGCTCGATGACCTTCGACAGGTCGACGTCGCGGTTGAGCTTGGAGTCGGCCCAGAAGTACGTGCCGACGGTCGTCACGACCAGTACCGTCGCGACCGTGATCGCCGTCACCTTGATACGGCGGCGCCAGTTCGGCGCGGGGCGCGGCTCGTACATGTCGTCGCCCGGACCGCCGGGGCCTCTGCCACCGGGGGAGCCGTAGACCTGGCCGGTGTTGTAGCCGCTGTCGTAGCCGCCCGGCGGCTCGGCGTAGCCGCCGTTGACGTACGACGGCTGCTGCGGAACCCCGCCGGCGTACGGCGCCGCACCGCCGTACGCACCCTGCCCGGGCGACGGCGCCTGACCGCGGCGGACCTGCCGCATGACACGGGCGCTCTCCGGCTGTGCGCTGGCGCTTCCGCGTCCGTACCGGCTGCCGCGGTTGTCGTCGGACCATCCCTCGGGCCAATTGTTCATGCGCCCCAGTGTGCCGGTCCCGGTAGTGGGCCATACAAGAGTCGTCGGAAAATCAGAGCACGGCTGTGGCGAAGCTGACACAAAACCCCCTCATACCGCCTCGGCATAAGGTAGGGGCCATGACAGACCAGCCCCCAGCTGCGGATTCCGGCACTCCGGATATCCCGGGCAAGCCGACTTCGGCCTCCCGCACCACCCTCAGCCACATCATGACCCACAACGACACGAACCTTCTGGGGACGGTGCACGGTGGCGTGATCATGAAGCTGGTGGACGACGCGGCGGGTGCTGTGGCCGGGCGGCACTCCGGCGGGCCTGCGGTGACGGCGTCCATGGACGAGATGGCGTTCCTGGAGCCGGTCCGCGTCGGCGACCTGGTCCACGTCAAGGCACAGGTCAACTGGACCGGCCGCACCTCCATGGAGGTCGGCGTCCGCGTCCTGGCAGAACGCTGGAACGAGTCCGCCCCGCCCACCCAGGTCGGTTCCGCCTATCTCGTGTTCGCGGCCGTCGACGCCGACGGCAAGCCCCGCCGGGTCCCCCCGGTCCTCCCGGAGACCGAACGCGACAAGCGCCGCTACCAGGAGGCCCAGATCCGCCGCACCCACCGCCTGGCCCGCCGCCGGGCGATCATGGAACTGCGGGAGAAGCGGGTGGCGGAGGGGTTCGAGGACTGAGTGAGCCTCCCGCAGGACGGGAGGCTCACTCGCTGACGCACGAGCCTGTTACGGCAGGTTGCGCGCCATCACGATGCGCTGGACCTGGTTCGTGCCCTCGTAGATCTGCGTGATCTTGGCGTCGCGCATCATGCGCTCCACCGGGTAGTCGCGGGTGTAGCCGTACCCGCCGAGGAGCTGGACCGCGTCCGTGGTGACCTCCATCGCCACGTCCGAGGCGAAGCACTTGGCGGCGGCGCCCAGGTAGGTGAGGTCGGCGTCGCCGCGCTGGGAGGCGGCGGCGGCCTGGTAGGTCAGGGCGCGGGCGGCCGAGATCTTCATGGCCATGTCGGCGAGCATGAACTGGATGCCCTGGAAGTCGGCGATCGGCTTGCCGAACTGCTTGCGCTCCTGGACGTAGCCCTTGGCGTAGTCGAGGGCACCCTGGGCGATGCCGAGGGCCTGGGCGGCGATGGTGATGCGGGTGTGGTCGAGGGTCTTCATCGCCGTGGCGAAGCCGGTGCCCTCCTCGCCGATCATGCGGTCGGCGGGGATGCGGACGTTGTCGAGGTAGACCTCGCGGGTGGGCGAGCCCTTGATGCCGAGCTTCTTCTCGGGGGCCCCGAAGGAGACGCCCTCGTCGGACTTCTCGACGACGAAGGCCGAGATGCCCTTGGAGCGCTTGGCCGGGTCCGTGACCGCCATCACCGTGTAGAACTCGGACTCGCCGGCGTTGGTGATCCAGCGCTTCACGCCGTTGAGGACGTAGTGATCGCCGTCGCGGACGGCCTTCGTCTTCATACCGGCGGCGTCGGAGCCGGCGTCCGGCTCGGACAGGCAGTACGAGAACATGCCGTCGCCCTTGGCGAGCGGGGTCATGTACTTCTTCTTCAGCTCCTCGGAGCCGGAGAGGATCACGGGGAGCGAGCCCAGCTTGTTCACCGCGGGGATGAGGGAGGACGAGGCGCAGACGCGCGCGACCTCCTCGATCACTATGACGGTCGCCAGTGCGTCGGCACCCGAGCCGCCGTACTCCTCGGGTACGTGCACGGCGTGCAGGTCGTTCGCGACCAGCGCCTGGAGGGCCTCCTGCGGGAAGCGGGCCTCCTCGTCCACGGCGGCGGCGTACGGCGCGATCTTCGCCTCGGCCAGTGAGCGGACGGCGTCGCGGAGCATGTCGTGCTCCTCGGACGGGCGGTACAGGTCGAAGTCAGCCGATCCGGCCAAGGTCTCTCACGCTCCAAAACGCTGCGATGGTGGCGCTAACTACCGTTAAGTAATCAAAAGTTTATGGGGTCGCTCACCGGAGGGATACGTGAGCTAGACGACAGCGGGAAAGTTGCCCTGTGAAGCGCACTCCCATGCCCCGGATATGCTCGGGCGCGCACCTGCCGTAGACCCCTGGAGCACCCATGGCCCTGAAGATCACCGTGATCGGCACCGGTTATCTCGGCGCGACACACGCGGCGGCCATGGCCGAGCTGGGCTTCGAGGTGCTCGCGCTCGACGTCGTGCCCGAGAAGATCGAGAAGCTGGAGCGCGGCGAGGCCCCGATGTACGAGCCGGGGCTCGACGAGCTGCTGCAGAGGCACGTCGCCGGTTTCGAGGGCTCCAGCGGGCGACTGCGCTTCACCCAGGACTGGGCCGAGATCGGCGCCTTCGGCGATGTGCACTTCGTCTGCGTGAACACCCCGCAGCGGCACGGCGAGTACGCCTCCGACATGAGTTACGTCGACTCCGCGTTCGCCTCGCTCGCCCCGCATCTGCGCGGTCCCGCCCTGGTCGTCGGCAAGTCGACCGTGCCCGTGGGTACCGCCGACCGGCTGGCGTCCTACCTGGCCGCGCACGCGCCGGCCGGCGAGGACGCCGAGCTGGCGTGGAACCCGGAGTTCCTGCGCGAGGGCTTCGCCGTCAAGGACACGCTGCACCCCGACCGGATCGTGGTGGGCGTGCGCAGCGAGCGGGCCGAGAAGCTGCTGCGGGAGGTGTACGCCACGCCGATCGCCGAGGGATCGCCGTTCGTCGTCACGGACTTCCCGACCGCCGAGCTGGTGAAGACCTCCGCGAACTCCTTCCTCGCCACGAAGATCTCCTTCATCAACGCCATGGCGGAGGTGTGCGAGGCCGCGGGCGGTGACGTGGCCAAGCTGGCGGAGGCCATCGGTTACGACGACCGGATCGGGAAGAAGTTCCTGCGGGCCGGGATCGGGTTCGGTGGCGGATGTCTGCCGAAGGACATCCGCGCCTTCATGGCGCGGGCCGGTGAGCTGGGTGCCGACCAGGCGCTGACGTTCCTGCGCGAGATCGACTCCATCAACATGCGCCAGCGCGGGCAGATGGTGGAGCTGACCCGGCAGGCGCTGGGCGGCGGACCGTTCCTCGGCAAGCGGGTGGCGGTCCTGGGCGCGACCTTCAAGCCCGACTCGGACGACGTACGGGACTCCCCCGCGCTGAACGTCGCCGGGCAGATCCACCTCCAGGGCGGGCAGGTCACCGTCTACGACCCCAAGGGCATGGAGAACGCCCGCCGCGTCTTCCCGACCCTCGGCTACGCCGACTCGGCGCTGGATGCCGTGCGGGGCGCCGACATCGTGCTGCATCTGACGGAGTGGCGGGAGTTCCGCGAGCTGGACGAGGAGGCGCTCGGGGAGGCCGCGGCGGCCCGGATCATCCTCGACGGCCGCAACGCCCTCGACCCGGAGCGCTGGCGCAAGGCCGGGTGGACGTACCGGGCGATGGGGCGGCCGACCGCCTGAGTCCCACGGACCGCACGAGCTCGAATTCGGTCCGTTCGTGAATTCCTGACGGCTTTTCGGAAGATTCGGGAATTCTCGCGGGGCCGGTGAAGGAGCGTGCGGAGCCGCGCGGTTTTTCTGTGTGTCTTTTACTGTCGCGCCCGAGCGCCGAGGCCGCGCTCGGGCAGTTCCCCTCAAGGGCGGCAGCCTCCTCCGGCCCGACAGGGTGGACACCGCTCCGGCCGGGGCTCAGCCGGCCGGAGCGGCGCCCGCTCCATTCTCCACACCATCGCCATGCTTCGGGAACCGCCTTCAAGAAGACCGGGATGACGACCGTCACCCTGCCCACCGCCCCTCCCCCGCCCCGGTCGCGCGACGATGCCGGCCGCCGGCTGCCGCTGCCCGGCCGGTACACCGTGGGCCCCCGGGCGCTCGCTCGCCTAACTCACCGTCTGGTACGGGCCGTTGCCGGTCCTGCGCCGTCGCGTCACGCTCGGCGGGGCGTCCCTCACCGTGCCGGAGGACACCGAACGCCCTCGTTCCGCTACGACTTCGACGACCGCCTGCTCTCCGCCGTGCTCGTTCCCCGTCCCGCTGCGGCTGCGGATGGTCGAGCGGGCCGGCATCGGCGCCGGAGTCGCGGTGCTGCGCCTGCTCCTGGTCGGCTCCCGGGCGCCCGGGGGGGAGGAGACATGGGCGTTCGCGCAGCTCAGCCCTTCGCCCGGTAGCGGCGCATCTTCGCCCGGGCACCGCAGACCTGCATCGAGCACCAGCGGCCGCGGCCGGCCGGACTGCGGTCGTAGTACGCCCAGAGGCAGTCGGTGGCCTCGCAGGCCTTGAGCCGGGTCCAGGTTCCGGCGACCAGGGCCTCGGCGACGGCGGCCGCGACGCGGGAGATCAGGGGACCCTCGTCGGCCGGGGCGAGGGTCGCCGAGCCGTCCCGCCGGTCGACCGACACCACCAGCGGCGCCCCGGCCAGCAGGTCGCCCAGCGGGGTCACCTCGCGGTGCGGCGGGTGACCCGCGTGGGCGAGCAGGGCCACGCGCAGGGACTCGCGCAGTGCGCGGGCGTCCTCGGCCTCGTCCCGCGTGATCCCGAAGCGTGCCCGGCCCTCCGCCGTGTCCAGCGAGTCGGCACCCGACTCGATGTCCAGCGTGTTCACCAGGGCCTCGACCAGGGCCAGGCCGCCGGGGGCGGGCGATCTCTCCGTCATGGCTGGACCGTACCTCTCGGGTTCCCCTTGCGAGGTTACCGCCAATGGGCCAGCATGGAGTAACGGTTACCGGTTACCCGGGCTGTGCAGGTAACAGTGACGGGTAACAGCGACTTCAAGGAGGAAGTCATGGCTCTCGCCACACTTGGTGTCGTCGTACTGGACTGTCCCGACCCGCGCGCA
Source organism: Streptomyces sp. DH10 (assembly GCF_029813805.1). Lineage (NCBI taxonomy): Bacteria > Bacillati > Actinomycetota > Actinomycetes > Kitasatosporales > Streptomycetaceae > Streptomyces > Streptomyces sp. DH10. The sequence continues at coordinate 646,563 of NZ_JARVKU010000002.1, read as the reverse complement.
CTGGCCGGCTTCTACGCCGAGGTGCTCGGCGGCACTCCCACGGTGCAGTCCGACGACTCGGGCGAGTGGGTCGACCTGAAGGTGCCGGGGGGACCGGCACTGGCCTTCCAGGAATCCCCCGGGTACGTACCGCCGAAGTGGCCGTCGTCCGACGGCTCGCAGCAGTTCCATCTCGACCTGGACGTGGAGGACCTGGACGCGGCGGAGAAGGGCGTGCTGGCGCTCGGGGCGAAGCCGCTGGACGCCGAGGACCGGACGCGGACCTTCCGGGTTTACGCCGATCCGGCCGGGCACCCGTTCTGCCTCTGCGCCGGCTGACACCGGGAGGCCTCATGCCTGCTGTGGCACGTTTCCGTACCGTCGTCGTCGACTGCCCCGACCCGCGCGAGCTGGCCCGTTTCTACGCGCAGGTCGGGGGAGGCACGCCCGAGGACGACGATCCCGACTGGGTGGTGCTGCGGATCCCCGACGGGCCGCGGCTCGCCTTCCAGCGCTCGCCCGGGTTCACCCCGCCGGAGTGGCCCAGGGCCGACCGCAACGCCCAGCAGTTCCACCTGGACTTCGACGGCGGGTCGACCTGGGAGGAGATCGACGCGGCCGAGGAGCGGGTGCTGGCGCTGGGGGCGCGGGTGCTGGACCGGGAGGACTACGAGAAGAAGGACTTCCGGGTGTACGCCGACCCGGCGGGGCATCCCTTCTGCCTGTGCCGGATCGAGCACACGACCTGAGTCACCCGCCTGCCGGTCACCCGTCCAGCTCGGAGATGGTCGCCGCCGACGGCTCGCGTCGCTGCTGGGCGGCGCGGGCTGTGAAGTCGGCGCCGCGCAGCACCCGCTGGACGTTTCCCCAAGTCAGAAGGGCCACGTCGGCCTCGTCCCAGCCGCGCCGCAGCAGCTCGGCGATCAGCCGCGGGTAGCAGGACGTGTCGCCGAGCTCCTGCGGGTGGGCCGAGCCCGAGTCGTACGTGCCGGACAGCCCTACGCACTGCGCACCGGCCACGGCCCGGATGTGGTCGAGATGGTCGGCGACGTCGCGGACGGTCGGGCCGGTCTGCTCGGCGGTCAGCGGCACCAGGCACAGCCCCTTGGCTGCGCTCAGCTCCGCCAGCAGTTCGTCGGGGAGGTTGACCGGGTGGGGGCGCAGGGCGCGGGCGGCGGAGCGGCTGCACAGCACGGGCGCCCGGGAGAGGCTCAGCACACGGCGGACGGTCGGCGCGGAGGCACCGGAGAGGTCCACGATGACGCCGAGCCGGTTCATCTCGCGCACGACCTCCTCACCGAACCTCGTCAGCCCCGCCTCGCTCGCCCAGGACACCCCGGTCAGCGTCAGTACGCGCAGGCCGAGGAAGTGCAGCTGGCGCAGGATGCCCAGCGAGTCGCCCACGGCCGGGGCCCCGGCGGGCCCGAGGAGCACGGCGACGCGGCCGCAGTTGCGGGCGTCGGCGACCTGCCCCGCCGTGCAGGCCGGCCGCAGTCCCTCGTCGCAGGTCCGGGCGACGGTCTTGGCCAGGTCCAGCTGCTCCAGCGTGGCGCCGACGGCCCGGTCGCCGTCCAGGCCGTCCGGCAGGTGCAGCGACCAGAACAGCGCGCCCACATGCCCTCGGCGCAGGCGGGGCACGTCCGTGTCGACCGTGGCCTCGCCCTCCTCCAGGTCGAAGTAGGGCAGGCGCTTGAGCGCCCAGGGCAGTCCGTTGTAGCCGTCGGCGACGGGGTAGGCGGCGAGGATGGCGTGGGCCCGGGTCATCGGCGCGTCGTCCGGGTCGGAGACGGGCTCATAGGGCTCCGCCGGGTCCGCCGCCATGACGGCCTCGTCCGGGTACGGCTCGGCCAGGTCGTCGAACTCACCGGCCGCGGCGGTGGTGCGCAGGTCGTCCTGGAGGTCTGCCATGGCGGCTCCGTACGGTCGTTCGTGAGGTACGGTCACGGTCGCACGGAGCGCTGAAGGGTTCCTGGTGGGCGGGGCGTTCGGAGTACGGTCCCGGGCTCGCGCGGCGACGCGCTCAGGACAGCCGGGCCGCCTCGATCACCTCGTCGAGGGTGTCCCTGGAGCGGACCAGATCGGCGATCATCCGGTCGATGCGGGCGCGCTCGGTGGTGAGTTCGGCGACCAGGTTAGGGGTGGCGCGGGCCGAGGGCCGGCCGTCCGAGTCCCGCATGCACGGCAGCAGCTGGACGATCTTCTCGCTGCACAGTCCCGCCGCGAACAGCTCCTGGATCCGGATGACCCGGTCCACGGCGGCCTCCGGGTACTCCCGGTGCCCGCCGGGCGTCCGCTCGGCGGTGAGCATCCCCTGCTTCTCGTAGTAGCGCAGCGACCGCTCGCTCACGTTGGTGCGCCGGGCCAGTTCACCGATCCGCACGTCCCACTCCCGCACTTGATTCTGACATCCGTGTCAGGTTCTAGCGTACGGGCATGACGCAGTACACGACAGCACTCTTCGAACCGGCTCGTCTCCCCGGGCTGGACCTGCCCAACCGTCTGGTGATGGCGCCCCTGACCCGCAACCGGGCCGAGGCCGACGGCACCCCGACCCCGCTCATGGCCACGTACTACGCCCAGCGCGCCTCCGCCGGGCTGATCATCGCCGAGGCCGCGACGCCGAACGCGGTCGGGCAGACGTACCCGAACATCACCGCCGTCCACAGCCCGGCGCACGTCGCCGGCTGGCGGCGGGTCACGGACGCGGTGCGGGAGGCGGGCGGACGGATGTTCCTCCAGCTCCAGCACGGCGGGCGGGTCGGTCACCCGGCGACCAGCGGGCTCACCCCGGTCGCACCCTCGCCCGTCCCACTGCCCGAGACGATCTTCACGCCGGAGGGTCACCGGCCTGCCGTGGTGCCCAGGGAGATGACCGCCGAGGACATCCGCACCACGGTCGCCGACTTCGCACGCGCCGCCCGGAACGCGATCGACGCCGGGTTCGAGGGCGTGGAGGTGCACTCCGCCAACGGCCATCTGCTCCACCAGTTCCTCGCCCGCAACACCAACCTCCGCACCGACGGCTACGGCGGGCCGGTCGCCGCCCGGATCCGGTTCACGGCCGAGGTGACCGAGGCCGTGGCCGCCGAGATCGGAGCCGGGCGGGTGGGGCTCAGGGTCTCCCCCGGCAACACCGTCAACGGCATCGAGGAGGGTGAGACCGAGGAGATCTACCCGGCGCTCGTCGAGCGGCTCGGCGGGCTGGGGCTCGCCTACCTGCACCTGGGGTACGCCGACCCGGACACGCCGGTGTTCCGGAAGGTGCGGGCCGGCTGGCCAGGCGTGATCGTCGCCAACCCGGTGCTGAAGGAGATCTCCACGGACGGCGTGCACCGGGCGTCCGAGGCGCTGCTGGCGGCCGGGGCCGACCTGATCGCCCTGGGCCGGCCGTTCCTCGCCAACCCGGACCTGGTGACGCGGCTGCGGCACCGGTCGCCGCTGAACGAGATGCGCGACCGGTACTTCATGTACGTGGGCGGGGCGACCGGCTACACCGACTACCCCGCCCTCGACGCTCAGCCATCGAGCGAGTCGATGGTGGCGTTGGACGCCGGCCGCGTGGCCTGAAGGCCCCGTGCCACGTCCTCGGCCGCGTCGAGCACCCGCACCGCGTTCTTCCAGGTCAGTTTCGCCAGGTCGGCCTTCGACCAGCCGCGGTCCAGCAGCTCCGCGATCAGGTTCGGGTAGCCGGAGACGTCGTCCAGGCCGTCGGGTGTGAAGGCCGTGCCGTCGTAGTCGCCGCCGATGCCGAGGTGGTCGATGCCGGCGGCCTCGCGCATGTGGTCCAGATGGTCGGCGACCGTGGACACCGTGGCGACCGGGCGGGGGTGCCGCTCCTCGAAGGCGCGGTGGACCTTCATGGCCTCCGCGGTGGTGTCGAGGGGATGGAAGCCGTGGGCGCTCATGTTCTCGTCGGCCGCGGCTGTCCATTCCACGGCCGCCTGGAGCACGAACTTCGGCACGAACGTCACCATCGCCATGCCGCCGTTGGCGGGCAGCCGCTCCAGGACGTCGTCCGGGATGTTGCGCGGGTGGTCGCACACGGCCCGCGCCGAGGAGTGGGAGAAGATCACCGGGGCGGAGCTCGCGTCGAGCGCGTCCCGCATGGTCGTCGCCGCCACATGGGAGAGGTCGACGAGCATCCCGAGCCTGTTCATCTCCCGCACGACCTGCCGGCCGAACGCGGTGAGGCCGCCGGCCCGCGGCTCGTCGGTCGCGGAGTCCGCCCAGTCCACGTTGTCGTTGTGGGTGAGGGTCAGATAGCGCACGCCGAGCCCGTACAGACCCCGCAGGGTGCCCAGGGAGTTGGCGATGGAGTGGCCGCCCTCCGCTCCCATGAGGGAGGCGATACGGCCCTCCCGGCGCGCGGCCTCCATGTCGGCGGCCGTCAGCGCGGGCCGCAGGTCCTGCGGGTGCCGGTCGATCAACTGCCGTACGCAGTCGATCTGTTCGAGCGTGGCCGCGACCGGGTCGGGCGAGTCCGTGCGGACGTACACCGACCAGTACTGCGCACCGACCCCGCCCGCGCGCAGCCGCGGGATGTCGGTGTGCAGGTGGGCGCTCTGGTCGGCGGCGACATCGCGGGCGTCGAGGTCGTAGCGGACCTGCTCGCGCAGCGCCCAGGGCAGGTCGTTGTGCCCGTCGGCGACGGGGAACTCGGCGAGGAGCGTGCGGGCGTCGGCGAGGGACGTCATGGGGTCACTTCCCGAAGCCGAAGCCGCCGTTCGCGCCCTCGACCTTGGAGCGCAGGCGCTTGCCCTTCTCGGTGGCCTGGTCGTTCAGCTCCTGCTGGAACTCGCGCATGCGGGTGCGGAGTTCCTCGTCGTGCGCGGCGAGGATGCGGGCCGCGAGCAGGCCGGCGTTGCGGGCACCGGCGACGGAGACCGTGGCGACCGGGACGCCGGCCGGCATCTGCACGATCGACAGGAGGCTGTCCATGCCGTCGAGGTACTTCAGCGGCACGGGCACGCCGATGACGGGCAGCGGGGTGACCGAGGCGAGCATGCCGGGCAGGTGGGCGGCGCCGCCGGCCCCGGCGATGATCACCTTGAGCCCGCGCTCATCGGCCTGTTCGCCGTACGCGACCATCTCGCGCGGCATGCGGTGCGCGGAGACGACGTCGACCTCGTAGGCGATCTCGAACTCGTCGAGGGCCTTGGCGGCGGCCTCCATGACGGGCCAGTCGCTGTCCGACCCCATGACGATGCCAACAACAGGGCTCATTCGGTGATGGTGCCTCTCAGGTAGCCGGCTGCGTGACGGGCGCGCTCCAGCACGTCGTCCAGGTCGTCGCCGTAGGTGTTGACGTGGCCGACCTTGCGGCCGGGCTTCACGTCCTTGCCGTACATGTGGATCTTGAGCTGGGGGTCGCGGGCCATGCAGTGCAGGTACGCGGAGTACATGTCCGGGTAGTCGCCGCCGAGGACGTTGACCATGACGGTCCACTTGGCGCGCGGGCGCGGGTCGCCGAGGGGCAGGTCCAGGACCGCCCGGACGTGGTTGGCGAACTGGCTGGTGACGGCGCCGTCCATCGACCAGTGGCCGGAGTTGTGCGGGCGCATCGCGAGTTCGTTGACGAGGATGCGGCCGTCGCGGGTCTGGAACAGCTCGACGGCGAGATGGCCGACGACGCCGAGCTCCTTGGCGATGTTCAGCGCCATCTCCTCGGCCCGCAGGGCGAGGCCCTCGTCGAGGCCGGGGGCGGGCGCGATCACCGTGTCGCAGACGCCGTTCACCTGGCGGGACTCGACGACCGGGTAGGCGACGGCCTGTCCGTGCGGGGAGCGCACGACGTTGGCGGCGAGCTCGCGGAGGAAGTCGACCTTCTCCTCGGCGAGCACGGGGACACCGGCCTTGAACGGATCGGCGGCCTCCTCGACGGAGTCGACGACCCACACGCCCTTGCCGTCGTAACCGCCGCGGACGGTCTTGAGGACGACGGGGAAGCCGTCACCCTCGGCGGCGAAGGCCGCCACGTCCTGCGGATCGGAAACGATTCTGTGTCTCGGGCAGGGCACGCCGATCGCGTCGAGCTTCGCGCGCATCACACCCTTGTCCTGGGCGTGCACGAGCGCGTCGGGGCCGGGGCGCACGGGGATGCCGTCCGCCTCCAGGGCCCTGAGGTGCTCGGTGGGCACGTGTTCGTGATCGAAGGTGATCACATCGCACCCGCGGGCGAACTCGCGCAGCGTGTCGAGGTCGCGATAGTCGCCGACGACGACATCGCTCACGACCTGCGCAGCTGAGTCCTGCGGGGTGTCACTGAGGAGCTTGAACCTGATGCCGAGCGGGATGCCTGCCTCGTGTGTCATACGAGCGAGCTGGCCCCCGCCGACCATGCCGACTACCGGGAACGTCACTCCCCCAGGGTATCGGCCGCGCCAGGGTGGCCGGTTTCCTGCCCCACCCCGGCCCTGTCCGGACCATCTCCGGCCCTCCACCGGCGTCCGCAGGAAGATCGCGCGGGAGGGTGGTTAGCATGGCTGAGTTGACGCCAACCACGGACGGGGGCCTGCACGACCATGGGACATGGTGCCTCGCGGCTCCGACGGCTCCTCCACGAAGTCGCCAAGTTCGGCGCGGTGGGCGGTGCCGGGGTGCTGGTCAACCTCCTCGTGTTCAACCTGGTACGGCACGTCACCGATCTCCAGGTGGTGCGGGCGAGCGTCATCGCGACCGTCGTCGCGATCGTTTTCAACTACGTCGGCTTCCGCTACTTCACCTACCGCGACCGCGACAAGACCCGCCGCACGCGGGAGATGTCCCTGTTCCTGCTGTTCAGCGCGGTCGGGCTGGTCATCGAGAACGGTGTCCTGTACGCGGCCACGTACGGCTTCGGCTGGGACACCCCCCTCCAGAACAACATCTTCAAGTTCGTCGGCATCGGCATCGCCACGCTGTTCCGCTTCTGGTCGTACCGCAGCTGGGTGTTCCGAGCCCTTCCGGGCCGTGAGCCGGTGGCGGACGCGGAGTCGATCCTGAAGAGCGAACGCGCCAGGCGCTCGCAGGCCGGGCAGCGGGTGCCGTAGAGCGTGTCGTGAGCCGCGTCAGCGGACCATCGGCTTGTCCTCGCCGCCGCGGGACTTCCCGACGGGCGTGCGGGACAGGAACAGGGCGAACACCGGGGGCTTGGTCTGGAGCATCTCCAGGCGGCCGCCGTCGGCTTCCGCCAGGTCGCGGGCCACGGCCAGGCCGATGCCCGTGGAGTTGCGGCCGCTGATCGCCCGCTCGAAGATGCGGGCCCCGAGGTCGGCGGGGACGCCGGGGCCCTCGTCCGTGACCTCGATGACGGCCTGGTTGCCGGTGACCCGGGTGCGCAGCGCCACCGTGCCGCCGCCGTGCATCAGGGAGTTCTCGATCAGCGCGGCCAGCACCTGCGCGACCGCTCCCGGCGTGCCCACGGCCTCCAGATGCCGCTTGCCGGAGCTGACGATCGCCCGGCCCGCGCTGCGGTAGGCGGGACGCCACTCGGCGAGCTGCTGCTGGATGACCTCGTCGAGGTCGAAGGTGACGGCGGAGCCGGTACGCGGATCGCGGGAGTTCGTCAGCAGCCGCTCCACGACGTCCGTGAGCCGCTCGACCTGCGTCAGCGCGATCGTCGCCTCGTCCTTCACCGTGTCCGGGTCGTCGGTGAGGGTGATCTCCTCCAGCCGCATCGACAGCGCCGTCAGCGGCGTCCGCAGCTGGTGGGAGGCGTCCGCGGCGAGCCGCCGCTCGGCGGTCAGCATGCGGGCGATGCGCTCGGCCGAGCCGTCCAGCACGTCCGCCACCCGGTCCAGCTCGGGCACGCCGTACCGCTTGTGCCGGGGGCGCGGATCGCCCGAGCCGAGCCGCTCGGCCGTCTCCGCGAGGTCGGTCAGCGGCGACGCCAGCCGGTTCGCCTGGCGGACCGCCAGCAGCACCGCGGCCACCACCGCCAGCAGCGCGACCAGCCCGATGATCAGCAGGGTGCGGCCGACCTCCCGGGTCACCGAGGAGCGCGGCTCCTGGACGGTGACGGTCTCGCCCTCCTCGCCGGGCGCGGTCGCGGTGATCACGTCCCCGGACGGCTTGGAGCCGACCTCGATGGGTTCCTCGCCGGGGATGCGGATCACCGCGTAGTAGCGGTCCTGCGTGACCTGCTTGCGCAGCACCTCCGCGTCGACCTGCTGGGCGACGAAGAGCCGGCTGTCGACGATGCTGGCCAGCCGGACCGCCTCGGACTCCACCCGTTCCTGGGCGCTGTTGCTGATCGTCCTGGTCTCGACGATGACGAGGGAGACGCCGAAGACGGCGATCACGACGAGGACCACGGCGAGCGTGGACTGGATCAGTCGGCGGCGCATGTCCTGTTACCCGTGTTTACCCGTGCCTGCCTCGCGGCTCAGCTCTTCTCGAAGCGGAAGCCCACACCGCGCACCGTGGCGATGTAGCGGGGGTTGGCCGCGTCGTCGCCGAGCTTCTTGCGCAGCCAGGAGATGTGCATGTCGAGGGTCTTGGTCGACGACCACCAGGTCGTGTCCCAGACCTCGCGCATCAGCTGGTCGCGGGTGACGACCCGGCCGGCGTCGCGCACCAGCACCCTCAGCAGGTCGAACTCCTTGGCGGTGAGCTGGAGCTCCTCCTCGCCCATCCAGGCGCGGTGCGACTCGACGTCGATCCGCACGCCGTGGGTGGCGGGCGGCTGCTGCGGCTCGGCGGCGCCGCGGCGCAGCAGGGCGCGGACGCGGGCGAGCAGCTCGGCGAGCCGGAACGGCTTGGTGACGTAGTCGTCGGCGCCCGCGTCGAGTCCGACGACGGTGTCCACCTCGTCGGCGCGCGCGGTCAGGATGAGGATCGGGATGCTGTGGCCTTCGCCTCGCAGGCGGCGGGCGACCTCCAGGCCGTCCATGCCGGGCAGACCCAGGTCGAGCACGACCAGGTCGACGCCGCCCTGCATTCCGGCGTCGAGAGCGGTGGGGCCGTCCTCACGCACCTCGACCTCGTAGCCCTCCCGGCGCAGAGCACGGGCCAGCGGCTCCGAGATGGACGCGTCGTCCTCGGCGAGCAGTACACGGGTCATGAGGTGATGGTAGACCTGCGACGCCCTGAGCTGGGGTGTGACCGGAAGCCTTGATTCTTACCCGTGGCACACCCGTTTCTTACGTTCCGCGGGTAGGTGCACAAACCTCTGGCTGTGGGGTGCGATCCTGGTAAGGACCATGGAAATGGGGCTCGCGGTTCCCCCGCCACCTGTGATCCGTGTCTCAAGTCCTTCCATATGCGGCAGTGTCCTGCCGTATGGTGAATCAACGCCTGTAGCACCATGGCGACCTTCGGAGGCCGTTTGCCCCTGGAGGTCTCTTTTGTGTGCGGGCTGGTTCCCCACCAGCCCTGAACCGGAAACGACCTGTGGCCGGGCCTCGTCGTGCGGATACGCGCGTAGAGGCGTGGATCCCGGTGGCGACCGCCCACCGCTCCTGACCCGGAGCGGCCCCCCGTAGGCGTCGGACGGACGGCCGTACGCACCGGTGCCGGCCGCCCCCCACCGGGCGCACCACCGCTGCCGCGGGGCGCGTCCCGACCAGCAAGGAACGACCATGGCGTCCAGCCTGACGAAGGACTCGGCCCGTCCGGGCACCCCCGGCTCCGAGAAGACCTTCTTCGGCCACCCCCGCGGACTGGCCACTCTGTTCATGACCGAGATGTGGGAGCGATTCTCCTACTACGGCATGAGGGCCCTGCTCCCGCTGTACCTGGTGGCCCCCGGTGGCATGCACCTGAGCGCGGGCACGGCGACGGCGATCTACGCCGTGTACCTGTCGCTGGTGTACCTGCTCACCCTGCCCGGCGGCTGGTTCGCCGACCGTGTGCTCGGCCCCCGCAAGACCGTCGCCGTCGCGGGCCTGGTCATCATGCTCGGCCACCTGTGCCTGGCGCTGCCCGCGGCCGCGAGCTTCTACGCCGGCCTGGGCCTGGTCGCCATCGGTTCCGGTCTGCTGAAGGCCAACATCTCCACGATGGTCGGCCACCTCTACGACGGTCCGGAAGACCCGCGCCGGGACGGCGGCTTCACCGTCTTCTACATCGGCATCAACCTCGGCGCCTTCGTCGCCCCGCTGGTCATCGGCACCGTGGGCGAGAACGTCAACTGGCACCTGGGCTTCGCCCTGGCCGCGCTCGGCATGGCGCTGGGCCTCGTCCAGTTCCTGCTCGGCGGCCGCCACCTGAACCCGAAGAGCGGTGAGGTCCCGACCCCGCTGTCGCCCGCCGAGAAGGCCGCCACCCTGCGCAAGGGCCTGATCTGGCTGGCCGTCGCCGTGGTCTTCTACGCCCTGGTCGGCGGCACCGGCCACTTCACCCTGAACTGGGCGCTGATCCCGCTCACCCTCCTCGGCCTGATCGTGCCGATCCTGGTCATCACCCGCATCCTGCGCGACCAGGACCTGGACGCCGGCGAGCGCTCGAAGGTGTCGGCGTACATCTGGTTCTTCGTCGCCGCCGCCGTCTTCTGGATGATCTACGACCAGGGCGGCTCGACCCTGTCGCTCTTCGCCAGCGAGAAGGCCGACAACACCGTCTTCGGCTGGGAGTTCCCGGTCTCCTGGTACCAGTCGGTCAACCCGGTGCTGATCATGGCCCTGGCGCCCGTCTTCGCCTGGCTGTGGCTGTGGCTGAACCGGCGCGGCAAGGAGCCGAGCACCATCGTGAAGTTCGCCTCCGGCCTGGTGCTGGTGGGTGCGTCCTTCTTCCTCTTCCTCGCTCCGCTGTCGATCGCGGAGGGCGGTCACAAGGCCGCGGCGATGTGGCTGGTCGCGATCTACTTCGTGCAGACCGTCGGCGAGCTGACGCTGTCGCCGGTGGGTCTGTCCGTGACGACGAAGATGGCGCCGGCGAAGTACGCCTCGCAGATGATGGGTGTCTGGTTCCTCGCGGTCACCGCGGGCGACTCCGTCACCGCGCTGCTGTCCAACCCGGCCGTCGGCGGGATCAACCTCGACCGGACCGGCTTCGTGGCCCTGGAGGCGGCGCTGGCCGTGGTCGCCGGTTTCGCGGTGTACATGTTCCGCAAGAAGGTCAAGGGGCTCATGGGCGACGTCCGCTGATCGCCGGAGCCTGACAGAGGGCCGTCGCACCCGTGGGGTGCGGCGGCCCTTCTTCATGTCCGCGTGTGCTTCATGTTCGCCGATTTCTTCATGCTCTTCGTCGATCCCGGCGGTTCGGCGTCCGGGGCGACCCACGGCAGGCCGGAGGGCCGGCGCGCGGCGGGCAGGCGCGGGAGCCGGCGACGGGGCGGGCGGGCCGCGTGGACGGGGTGGCGGGGGCGTGCGTGGTCCACGACGGCCAGGCCGGCGCGGAACAGCGCCGCCGGGACGACCAGGCAGACGAGAACCCAGAACAGGGTCACGCCCCAGGGGCGGCCCACGCCCCAGGGGTGTTCGGCGAGGACCTTGCCGCCGTACTTCAGGGACACGGTGTAGTCGCCGTGCGCCCCGGACGCGAGTTCCACGGGGAGTTCGACGCGCGCCTTGCCGCCGGGCCGGATCGTGCCGCGCCAGCGCTGGTCCTGCCACTGCGGGGCGAACACGCCGTGGGAGGTGCCGACCTGGAAGACGGGATTCTTCACGGGGGACGTCCCGACGTTTCCGACGGTGACCACGAGCGTCCGGGCGGGCGGGGAGCCGAACCAGGTCAGCAGCCCGCCGGAGCCGCGCAACCGGGTGTCCTCGAGCAGGGACAGCCGCCCCCCGGCCCGGTCCGCGGGCAGCGGCTCGACCGCGTGCCCGGCGACCTGGAGAACCGCGTCGGCCTCGGCCCCGGCCCCGGTCACCGTCGCCGCGTGCACCACGCAGGGACACGGCACGGGCGGTTCCACGACGGGCAGTTCGCGGCGGAACCGCCCCTCGGCGTCGGTGGTGACGGCCCGGCCGTCGGCGTTGGCGCAGGAGTTGGTGCCGCCGGTCACACCCCGGGACGGGTCGGCCTGCCCGCAGACCAGCAGCGTCAGCAGGGCACGCGGCCGCCAGCCGCTGCCGGTGACGGTGACCGAACCGCCCGCCCCGGCCTGGGCTCTGGACAGCGCGACGACGGGCCGGTCCACCGCCCCGGCGGGCCCGGCGCCCGCCAGGCCCAGCAGGAGCACCAGCAGAAGGGGCACTGAGAGGTACGGAACACGGACGACGTACGGCATCGGCGGCTCCAGCGGTCGTACGGGGTGCGCTCAGTGGCGTGCTCGCGTCCCCTGGTGACGTCGCGTCAGCCACAGGGCGCCGGCCGCGCCGGCGAGCAGGACCGTCCCGCCGAGGGTGCCGAGGGCGACGGCCGAGTCCTCCGGGCCGGTCTGCGGGAGTCCGGCGCCGGAGCCCGAGCCGGAGCCGCCGCCCTGGGTGGAGCCGGTCGTGCCGCCGCCGCTCGCGGCAGTGACGTCGAGGGTCAGGGACGGGCCCGGGTCGTTCGTCGGCGTGCACGTGGTCGTCGTGCCGAGCGCCTTGATGGTGAGCACGCCGGCCGTGAAGGTGACCTCGCCGCTCTTCTTCGGCGTGTACGTGCCGCTCAAGTCGTTGATCTTGATCGGCGTGTTGGCCGGGATCGCGGCGTCGTTGGCGGGGCCGGTCACCGTCAGGGTGCCGCCGTCCGCGCCGCCCAGGGCGATGGTGGCGCTCGGCGTCATCGCGCCCTTGCCCAGTTCGACCGGGCTGGAGGAGACGCCCTTCTGCCAGGACATGGTGATCCGGTAGCCGTCGCCGCTCTTGGCACCCTTGATGTCGATGGGCGAGACGGCGCTCTTGTCGCCGATCGGCGTCTTGCACTGGTAGTTGACGTCGACGACCTCGGCCCGGGCCACGGGGGCGGCCATCAACACCGCCGAGCCGGCCAGGGCCGCGGCGGACGCGAGCGCGGCGGTTCGATTGCGGTACGACACGGTGCCGCTCCCCTTCCTGTTCCTGACGGGGTATCAGATCGGGCCGTCAAGGTACGCCCGGGGCGTCGAGGAAGGAAGACACGTGCGCGCCGGATCCGTGGCGATCCGGCGGGTGAGGGGTGACGGAGAGGTGACGAAGGGGGGATGTGTGGCGGAGGTTCGGTGGGACGGCCAGACACTCAGGCAGGCCTCAGGGCCGCAGGCATTCACGCACTCAGGCACTCAGGCACTCAGGCACTCAGGCACTCAGGCACGAACTGCCCGCTCCCCTTCACCCGAACGGCCTAGGGGGGAATCCGCGTCCGGCGTGCGCGCAACGCCGCCGGATCAGGCAGGGGCTCCCAGTTCGGCCCACACCGTCTTGCCGGCGACTCCCGGCGTGCGGACGACGCCCCAGTCCAGGCACAGCCGCTGGACGATGAACATACCGTGACCGCCGGGGCGGCCCGCCCGGTGCGGGGTGCGAGGGGACGGCTGGCCGTTGCCCCGGTCGGCGACCTCGATGCGGATCACCTTGTTGTCGCAGGTGATCCACAACTGGTCCGGCCCCTCGGCGTGCAGGCAGGCGTTGGTGACCAGCTCGGAGACGACGAGCAGCACGTCCTCGGCGGCGGCCCGCCGGTCCGCGGAGGCGGCCGGCAGCCAGCCCCACGCGTACAGCGCCTGGCGGGCGAAGTCGCGGGCGAGCGGCACGACACCGCTCGCCCCGTCGAAGCTCAGCCGGCGCACCTGCCGGCCTCCCGGCGGTGCCGCGGCTCCGGACGGCGCGGCCACGCCCTGGCCGGACGCACCGCCCGCCGGTACGCAACCCTCGGACGCCCCGGAAGCGCCGCTGGGCTCCGGCCCGCGGTCGCCCGGCGAGTAGGGCCGGGTGGTGCTCATCAGCGCTTCACCTCACCGATTCACCAGTTCACGATTCAAAAAATTCACTACACAGTCAGTCACGCGGTGCGCGGCACGACGGTTTCGCGTCGCTCCCGCCGCCCTGACGGGCGACCGTTTCAGGATGTCTCCTGCCCGGGCGGACCGGCGGAACACCCCCGTATTCGATACGAAGGGCGTGACGGGGGTGGGACACCGGTCACAGGGGGATGGCCGAGGCTCGGCGCGCCGACGCACCGCCGCTCAGCCCGACTCGTCGGCCAGGGCCGCCTCGAGCGTGTCATGGACGGTGAAGACCGCATCCGCACCCGTGATCTCGAACACGCGTGCCACCACCGGCTGCATCCCGGCGAGCGTCACGCCACCACCGGCGGCCTCGGCCTTCAGCCGCGCCCCCAGGAGCACGTTGAGCCCCGTGGAGTCGCAGAACTCCAGCCGCGCGCAGTCGATGACCAAACGCTTGAATCCCTTGGAGAGGCAGTCGTCGAGTGGCTCACGCAACAGATCGGCGGTGTGGTGATCCAACTCACCCGCCGGGGTCACGACGGCATTAGAGCCCTCTTCCCGCACCTCCACCAGAAGCCGGCCAGACTGTGCGCTGCCGACTGTCCCGCGGTCCATGCCGTCTCTCTCTCCCGACGTCGTGACTGCTCCTGACGCCCACGAACACTACGCCTTCCCTCCACGCTTCGACACCCGAACAACCACGCACAAACGGACATATGCCCACAAAACGCACTTGCGGTGGGCTCGGGAAAGCGGGTAGGCCTAGTAAGGACACGTAACCGACACGGCCGGCTTTGGAGGCGCCGCACACCGCAGTGCACGTACTGGCCCCGGCAGCCATATGCCGAGAACGATGGAGGACATCATGTCACCCCGGCTCGACGCATCGCGTACCCAGGAAGCGACGTCGACACCCCCTCCGGAACATCTGGATCCCATCGAGCAGGTTGAGACGCTCGTCACACCGGACGACCTTCTCGCCGGACTTCCGGACATCCCCCCGTACGAGGAAGTCGGCGCGGTCGACGCACGGGCCCTGTCCAAGACCCTCTTCGAGCGCCTCGAGTCGCTGGAGGAAGGCACCCACGAGTACTCGTACGTCCGCAACACGCTCGTCGAACTGAACCTCGCGCTGGTCAAGTTCGCCGCCTCCCGGTTCCGCTCCCGCAGCGAGCCGATGGAGGACATCATCCAGGTCGGCACCATCGGCCTGATCAAGGCGATCGACCGCTTCGAGCTGTCTCGGGGTGTCGAGTTCCCCACATTCGCGATGCCGACCATCGTCGGCGAGATCAAGCGCTTCTTCCGCGACACCTCGTGGTCCGTGCGCGTTCCGCGGCGGCTCCAGGAGCTGCGGCTCGACCTGGCCAAGGCCGGTGACGAGCTGGCCCAGAAGCTGGACCGCGCCCCGACGGTGACCGAGCTGGCCGAGCGCCTCGGCATCTCCAATGACGAAGTCGTCGAGGGCATGGCCGCGTCGAACGCCTACACCGCCTCCTCGCTGGACGCCCAGCCGGAGGAGGACGACTCCGAGGGCGCCCTCGCGGACCGCATCGGCTACGAGGACCACGGGCTCGAAGGCATCGAGTACGTCGAGTCGTTGAAGCCGCTGATCGCCGAACTTCCCCCTCGCGACCGGAAGATCCTGTCGCTGCGCTTCGTCGCGGGCATGACCCAGTCGGAGATCGGCGAGGAACTGGGCATCTCCCAGATGCACGTGTCGCGTCTGCTGTCCCGGACGCTGGTACGGCTGCGCAAGGGGCTGACTGTCGAGGAGTGATCCTCACCAGGTGATCGTGTCCTTCGGGGGCGGGCCTCAGGGCCCGCCCCAAGGCGCGTGCCGTCGGCGGTCTACCAGGGGTTCAGGATCAGCGCGGCCGTCGGGACGAGCGGGGCCGCCAGGCTCAGCAGCCAGTACGTGCGCGGAGCGAGTGCCGTCCTGCGCCGGAGCGGCATGTTGGCGAGCCACCAGATCAGTCCGTACAGCGTGACGACGGGGACGACGATCACGAGCCAGAGGGCCATGCCGTCGTTCTCCGTCGGTTCCCGCACGGTCCAGCCGAGCTCGGCGAGCGGCCAGTTCACCACGAGGTACCACAGCAGCCAGAACGGCACCACGCCCGGGATTCCGAGCAGCACGTTCACCAGGAGTGGCGCCGACCAGTGCTTTGCCATCCGTCCCCACCCTCGTGTCGTGCCGGTCGTCCGCCGACGCGACACACGACACCGCATTGTGCCGGAGCCGGTGGTCACACCACACGCTCTCCGCGGCGCCACACCCCGCTGACCAGCGGGACGCCCGGCCGGTAGGCCAGGTGGACATGGCTCGGGGCGTCGAGAAGCGTCAGGTCGGCGTACGCGCCCGGGGTGAGGCGGCCGATGTCGGTGCGCCGGAGGGCAGCGGCGCCGCCCGCCGTGGCCGACCAGACGGCCTCGTCCGGGGTCATGCCCATGTCCCGTACGGCGAGCGCGATGCAGAACGGGACGGACGAGGTGAAGGACGAGCCCGGGTTGCAGTCGGTGGAGAGGGCCACGGTGACGCCCGCGTCGAGGAGGCGGCGGGCATCCGGCCACTCGGCGCGGGTGGAGAACTCGGCGCCGGGGAGGAGGGTGGCGACCGTGCGGCTGTTCGCCAGGGCGTCGACGTCCTCCTCCGTCAGGTGGGTGCAGTGGTCGGCGCTGGCCGCGTCGAGTTCGACCGCCAGTCGCACGCCGGGGCCGTAGGAGAGCTGGTTGGCGTGGATACGGGGGTGCAGGCCGCGTGCCTTGCCCGCGGTGAGGATCGCGCGGGCCTGGTCGCCGTCGAAGGCGCCCTTCTCGCAGAAGACGTCGATCCAGCGGGCGTGCGGGGCACAGGCGTCGAGCATCTCGCCGGTGACGAGGTCGACGTAGGCGGCCGGGTCCTCGGCGAACTCGGGGGCGACGATGTGGGCGCCGAGGTAGGTGACCTCGTCGGTGTGGCGGGCGGCGACGCGCAGGGCGCGGGACTCGTCTTCGGTCGTGAGGCCGTAGCCGGACTTCGTCTCGAAGGTGGTGGTGCCCTGGCGGAGGGCCTCGGCGAGGTAACGGGTGACGTTGGCTTCCAGTTCCTCGTCCGTCGCGGCGCGGGTGGCCGCGACGGTCGTGCGGATGCCGCCCGCGCTGTACGGCCGCCCCGACATCCGGGCGTTGAACTCCTGCGTCCGGTCGCCCGCGAAGACGAGGTGGGAGTGGGAGTCGACGAAGCCGGGGAGGACCGCCCGGCCCCCGGCGTCGACCCGATTGTCAGTGGCGGGTGCTTTGCTTTGATCACCGGTCCACGCGATGCGGTCGCCTTCGATGACGACGGCCGCGTCCTGGACCAGTCCGAGGGGGGTTCCGTCACCTAGGGAGGGGTCGTTGGTGACCAAGGCGGCGATGTTGGTGATGAGCGTGCTCGCGGTGCTCGCGGAGTGGGCGGGGCTGACGGTCGTCGCGTTGCTCATGGCGTCCTTGGTGGCCTGGTCGGCGGTGGGGTCGGGGTCGGGGGCCGACCGCTCGGAGGGGCGGCCCGGGGTCATCCGCGCAGGGCTGCGACGGCGTCGGCGAGGGCTCGCGGCACATCCGGTACGAGCGAGTGCACCCCGTCCCGTACGACGTGCCGGCCTCCCACGACCGTATGCGACACGTCTGCTGCCGACGCGGCGAATACGGCCGTCTCGGCCCCGAGCCGCGGAAGCGGCCCTGCCGTCCTGACCGAGTCGAGCGCGATCGTCGTGAAGTCGGCGAGCGCGCCGGGCTCCAGGGCGCCCGCGTCCTCCCAGCCGAGTGCCGAGTGCCCGTCCGCCGATGCGGCCCGCAGGAGGGCCGCCGCCGTCCAGTGGCCTCGGGTACGGGTGCGCAGGCGCTCGTTCAGCTCCATGGCGCGTGCCTCTTCGAGCAGGTCGATCACGGCGTGGCTGTCGGAGCCGAGGGAGAGCGGCGAGCCCGCCCGCTGAAGGGCGACGGCGGGCCCGATGCCGTCGGCGAGGTCCCGCTCGGTGGTGGGGCACATGCAGGTGCCGGTGCCGGAGCCTCCGAGCAGGGCGATGTCCTCGTCGGTGAGGTGCGTGTTGTGGACGCCGGTGGTGCGGGGGCCGAGCACGCCGTGGTCGGCGAGCAGCCGGGTGGGGGTGCGGCCGTGGGCCTCCCGGCAGGCGTCGTTCTCGGCCGTCTGTTCCGACAGGTGCACATGCAGCGGGGCCCGCCGATCCTCGGCCCATCGGACGACCGTCGCCAGCTGGTCGGCGGGCACGGCCCGTACGGAGTGGATCGCCGCTCCGATCCGCGCGTGATCTCGTTCCTTGAGAACTGAACAGCGTTCGGCCCAGGCCTCCGCCGTGCCGTCGGAGAAGCGGAGCTGAGGGGTGGTGGGCGGCTGTCCGAAGCCGGAGGAGAGATAGGCGGTGTCGAGGAGGGTGATGCGGATCCCGGCTTCGGCGGCGGCCGCGATCAGGGCCTCGCCCATGGCGTTGGGGTCGGCGTAGCGGGTGCCGCCGGAGGCGTGGTGGACGTAGTGGAACTCGCCGACGGCCGTGATGCCGGCCAGGGCCATCTCGGCGTACACGGCGCGGGCCAGGGCGTGGTAGCTGTCCGGGGTGAGCCGGGCGGCCGTGGCGTACATGACCTCGCGCCAGGTCCAGAAGGTGCCGGAGCCGACCTGGACGGTGCCGCGCAGGGCGCGGTGGAACGCGTGGCTGTGGGCGTTGGCCAGCCCGGGAAGGGTGAGACCGCGCAGGATCTCGGCGCCGGGGGGCGGGGTGGCCGTGCCGGTGCGGACGGCGGTGATGCGGCTGTCCCGCACGTCGAGGGCCACGCCCGGCTCGACGTGCGTGCCGAGCCAGGCGTGCTCCAGCCAGTACGTGCGCGTGGCTGCTGTGGTCACCTGCACGCCAGTCCTTCCAGTACGTCGGCGAGTGCGAGTACCCCGGCCACGCAGTCGTCCTCGGTGGCGGACTCGGCCGGTGAGTGGGAGACGCCGGTGGGGTTGCGCACGAACAGCATCGCGGTCGGGATGCTCCCGGACAGGATCCCCGCGTCGTGTCCGGCGCCGGTGCCCAGGACGGGGACGGTGAGGTCGGCGTCCTTGCCGAGGATGCGGGCGAGTTCGTCGCGCAGGGCGTGGTCGAACTCGACGACGGGGGTGAACGACTCGCGCACGACGGCGAGATCGACGCCATGGGCGGCGGCGTACTCCCCGGCCGCCTTCTCGACGCCGGCGACCACGGCGTCCAGGCTGTCCTGGTCGGCGGCGCGCGAGTCGAGCCAGCCGCGCACGAGGGAGGGGATGGCGTTGACGCCGTTCGGCTCGACGGCGATCTTGCCGAAGGTGGCGACGGCACCGGCGAGTTCGGCCTCGCGGCGGGCGGCGAGGACGGTCTCGGCGTAGGACAGCATGGGGTCGCGCCGGTCGGCGAGCCGGGTGGTGCCGGCGTGGTTGGCCTCGCCCCGGAAGTCGAACCGCCACCGGCCGTGCGGCCAGATCGCGCTGGCGATGCCGACCCGGTCGCCGGACAGGTCGAGGGCCCGGCCCTGCTCGACGTGGAGTTCGACGAAGGCGCCGATGCGGTCGAGCCGCTCGGGGTCGGGTCCGATGGCGTCGGGGTCGTATCCGGCCGCCTCCATGGCGCGCGGCAGGGTCACGCCCTCGCCGTCGGTGAGCCGGTGGGCCTGCTCGCGGGTGAGCTGCCCGGCGGTGAGCCGGGACCCGACACAGGCGAGCCCGAACCGGGCACCCTCCTCGTCCCCGAAGTTGACGATGCCGAGGGGCCGGGTGAACCGCGTGCCCCGGCCGCGCAGTTCGTCCAGTGCGGCGAAGGCGGACACGACCCCGAGGGGGCCGTCGAAGGCCCCGCCGTCCGGCACGGAGTCGAGATGCGACCCGGTGACGACGGCGTCCCCGGCGGCGGGGTCACCGAGCCAGGCCCACTGGTTCCCGTTCCGGTCGACCTCGTAGCGCAGTCCGCGGGCCGCGGCCTGCTCCTCGAACCAGGCCCGGCAGTCACCGTCGACACCGGTCCAGGCGAAGCGGCGGTAGCCCTGGGTGGCGGGGTGCCGGCCGATGGGCAGCAGGTCGCGCCACATCTGGTGGAAGGAGGAGCCGCCAGGCTGTGGGCAGTCTCCCGTCCCCACCGAACCGGTGCCGTTCGGTTCGGTCACGCCTCGTCACCCTCACGCATCGGGACACGGACGCCCTTGTCCTGAGCCACCGACTCCGCGATGTCGTACCCGGCGTCGACATGCCGGATGACCCCCATGCCGGGGTCGTTGGTCAGCACCCGCCGGATCTTCTCGCCGGCCAGCCGCGTACCGTCGGCCACCGTCACCTGCCCCGCGTGGATCGACCGCCCCATGCCGACACCGCCGCCGTGGTGCAGGGACACCCAGGACGCCCCGGACGCCACGTTCACCATCGCGTTCAGCAGCGGCCAGTCGGCGATCGCGTCGGACCCGTCGAGCATGGCCTCGGTCTCCCGGTAGGGGGACGCGACGGAGCCGCAGTCGAGATGGTCGCGGCCGATGACGACCGGCGCGGCCAGCTCCCCGCTCGCGACCATGCCGTTGAACCGCTCACCGGCCTTGTCCCGCTCGCCGTAGCCGAGCCAGCAGATGCGGGCGGGCAGGCCCTGGAAGTGGACCCGCTCCCCGGCCATGCGGATCCAGCGGGCCAGGGACTCGTTCTCCGGGAAGAGGTCGAGGATCGCCTTGTCGGTCTTGGCGATGTCGGAGGCCTCGCCGGACAGGGCGGCCCAGCGGAAGGGGCCCTTGCCTTCGCAGAACAGCGGGCGGATGTAGGCGGGGACGAAGCCGGGGAAGGCGAAGGCCCGGTCGTATCCGGCGAGTTGCGCCTCGCCGCGGATGGAGTTGCCGTAGTCGAAGACCTCCGCGCCGGCGTCCATGAAGCCGACCATGGCCGCGACGTGCCGGGCCATGGACTCGCGGGCCCGGGTGGTGAAGCCGGCCGGGTCCTTGGCGGCGGCGTCGGCCATGTCCTCGAAGGCGGTGCCGAGGGGCAGGTAGGCCAGCGGGTCGTGGGCGGAGGTCTGGTCGGTGACGATGTCGATCGGGGCGCCCATGGCGAGCAGCTGCGGCACCAGCTCGGCGGCGTTGCCGAGGACGCCGATGGACAGCGGGCGGCGGGCGTCCCGGGCCTCCACGGCGAGCCGCAGCGCGTGGTCCAGGGAGTCGGCCCTGACGTCCAGGTACCGGTGCTCGATGCGCCGCTCGATCGCGCGCGGGTCGCAGTCGATGCAGATCGCCACGCCGTCGTTCATCGTCACGGCGAGCGGCTGGGCGCCGCCCATCCCGCCGAGGCCGGCGGTCAGCGTGATCGTCCCGGCGAGGGTGCCGCCGAACTTCTTCGCGGCGACGGCGGAGAAGGTCTCGTAGGTGCCCTGGAGGATGCCCTGGGTGCCGATGTAGATCCAGGAACCGGCCGTCATCTGCCCGTACATGGTGAGGCCGAGGGCCTCCAGGCGGCGGAACTCCTCCCAGTTCGCCCAGTCGCCGACGAGGTTGGAGTTGGCGATCAGGACGCGCGGGGCCCACTCGTGGGTCTGCATGACGCCGACGGGCCGGCCGGACTGGACCAGCATGGTCTCGTCCTGCTTCAGCCCCCGCAGCGTCCGCACCATCGCGTCGAAGGAGCGCCAGTCGCGGGCCGCCTTGCCGGTGCCGCCGTAGACGACGAGCTTGTCGGGGTGCTCGGCGACCTCCGGGTCCAGGTTGTTCTGGAGCATGCGCAGGGCGGCTTCCTGCTGCCATCCCAGGGCGCTCGTTTCCGTGCCGCGCGCTGCTCGGACGGGGCGGGGTCCTGACATGGTCTGCCTCCTGGTGGGTGCGTGGTGCTCCCGGCGGGTGGTGCTGCGGTCATTGTTGCTGCGACTATTCACATCCTGACCATCTGAATAGAGCTAGTCAATACGTCCGGGGGTCGGCGCGGCGGTGCCGTGGATGTTTGGCTGGATGCATGGGCGCACACATCGAAGGATCCGAGGCGGCCGGAGCGGACGCCGGGGCGGCGGGGGACGGCATGGGTGACGACGGTCGGGTGGGCGATTCCGGCGCCGGGCGGGCGGCCCGGCGGGACGAGGCGGTAGAAGCCGCCGTGGAGCAGGGGCTGCTCGGGCCCGACCGCCCCATCGTCGGGCTGCTGGACGTCACCGGCATCCGGGAGTCGGCGGCCCAGCTGCGGGCGGCCTTCGACACGGTCGTGGTGCCGGGCACGCCCGTGCTGCACGCCTTCGCGGTGAAGGCGACCCCGCTGGTGCCGGTGCTGCGGCTGCTGCGCGAGGAGGGCGTCGGTGCCGAGGTGGCGAGCCCCGGCGAGCTGGCGCTGGCACGGGCGGCGGGGCTCGGCCCGGAGATGACGGTGCTGGACTCGCCGGCCAAGACGCCCGGGGAACTGCGCGAGGCGCTGGCCCTGGGCATCGCCGTCAACGCGGACAATCCGCAGGAGCTGGACCGCATCGACGGCCTGATGAGGTCCGCCATCAGCCGGTCCCCGCTCGGGATACGGGTGAATCCGCAGATCGGCGGGGGCTCCATCGAGGCGACGTCCACGGCCACGGCGACGTCGAAGTTCGGGGTGGCGCTGCGCGACGAGGGCGCCCGGGAGTGGGTCGTCCGGGCGTATCTGGACCGGCCGTGGCTGACCCGGCTGCACGCGCACACCGGGTCCCAGGGGGTCCCGCTGTCCCTGATGGCGCGGGGCGTGGCGGAGACGTACGAGCTGGCGGAGGAGATCAACCGGCGGGCGGGGCGGCGGCAGATCGACACGCTGGACATCGGCGGCGGACTGCCGGTGAACTTCGCGTCGGACGCGACGACGCCGACGTACGCGCAGTACGCGCGGACGC
The DNA here is from genome assembly GCF_029813805.1 of Streptomyces sp. DH10. NCBI lineage: Bacteria > Bacillati > Actinomycetota > Actinomycetes > Kitasatosporales > Streptomycetaceae > Streptomyces > Streptomyces sp. DH10. Next base: position 623,961 of record NZ_JARVKU010000002.1, on the reverse strand, counting down.
TGGCCGAGGAGGTGCCCGGGCTGTTCGACGGGCGGTACGGACTGGTGACGGAGTTCGGGCGGTCACTGCTGGCGAAGCACGGGACGGTCGTGGCGCGGGTCGAATACGCCAAGAGCGCGGGCGGCCGGCCGGTGGCGATCACGCACGCGGGCGTGCAGGTCGCGACGCGGACGGTGTACGCACCGCAAGCCTGGCCGCTGAGGATCGCCGCGTACGACTCCAAGGGACGCCCGAAGGAGGGTCCGGCCGTGGTGCAGGACGTTGCCGGACCGGCGTGCTTCTCGGGTGACCTGCTGGCCGAGGGGTGTGCGCTGCCGTTGCTGGAGCAGGGGGACTTCGCGGCGGCGCTCGATACGGGGGCGTACTACTTCGCGCACCACTATGCGTACAACTCGCTGGTCCGGCCCGCGATTTACGGCTTCGGGCCGGGTGGAGAGGGGCGTGTCGCCTTCGCGGTGGTGCGCCAGGCGCAGACGGTCGAGGAGGTCGTGGCGGAGTCCGGAGGGGCTCAGGTCGACGCGTTGGTCGGCGGCCGGGCGCCGCGGGGGCTTCCGTAGCGCCCGGCTGCGGGGTCGTGGCGGCTGGTCACGCCCGCGCGGCGTCAGCCGCATGTCGAATGCAGCCCCGCGCCCCCGAGTCGGCCTCCGCCTGCCCGGTTACACGAGCGCCGGCGTCTTCTTCCGCGCCCCGCCCGGGGCCGCGTCGCCCGCCGCGATGCCCGTGCTGCGGTACGACTTGACCCGCTTGCCCGCGGGGCCGCCCGCGCCCCCGCGCAGCCAGTCCACCCGCACCCACAGCAGCACCTCGTCCGCGCGCTCGCGGCGGCCGAGCCACGCGGCCTTCAGCCACAGCCCCGCGCCGCAGCCGGCCATGAGCAGGCCGGCCGCGGCGGGGACGGCGAAGGCGCTGCCCAGGGCTGCGAGGAAGGCGAGGACGAGCCACCAGCGGTGGTGGCGGCGCCAGTTGCGTGACGTGACCGCGCGGTCCTGGAGGATGTCGTGCTTGCCGGCGCGGGCCGCGCAGGCGGCGAGGGTGACGTAACGCTTGCGGCGTTCGTAGGCCACCGCGGCCGTCGCCAGGACGAACAGTGCCGCCCCGGCCAGGACGCCGATGCGGCGGCCCGTCAGTCCCTGTGGCAGCAGGCCGATGCCCGCCGCGACCACACCCAGCCACCACAGCGGTGCCGCCCCCGCCCGTACGACGACGGCCACCCGAGCCAGTCCCTGTCCTCCGCGCGTCACGTTCATCCTCCGTCCGGTCTGCGAAGCGCCTGAAGGGCGTTACAGGAACAACACGTTAGCGACACAACGTGAGACGAGTCTGAGAATGCGGTGCCCGTGCGGTCAGTCGACGAACAGCCCCCGGGCCGCCGCCTTCACGTCGAACTCCTCCAGGCGGGACTGGGCCTGAGGCAGGTCGTCGCACATCGCCTCCAGCAGGACCCGGCCGAGCAGCATCGGGGCGCAGGCCGTGTCGAAGGCGAGGCCGGTGCCGACGGCGGCGGGGAGCAGCAGGTCGGACACCTTGGCCACCGGTGCGAAGGCGGAGTCGGCGACCGTGACGACGGTCAGCCCGGCCTGTCTGGCGTAGTCGAGGGTGTCGACGACCTCGCGGGGGTGCCGAGGCAACGCGAAGCACAGCAGTGCGGTCGCACCGGCCCGGACGGCGGCGTCGATGCGGTCGTGGAGCATCGTGCCGCCCTCGTTGAGGAGCCGTACGTCGGAGTGGACCTTGGCGGCGAAGTAGGCGAAGCCGTGCGCCTGGGCGGCTGCCGCCCGCAGTCCGAGCACGGGGAGCGGCCGGGAGGCCGCGAGGATGCGCCCTGCCCGCTGCACGGGGCGGGGGTCGGCCAGGGCCTCCGCAAGGTGCCGCAGGTTCTCGATCTCGGCCTCGACGGCCTGCTGGTACTCGTTGTAGGACCCGGCGTCCGCGGCGGGTTCGGCGGGGGCGACCTCGCGCAGGTGGCGGCGCAGGGCCGGGTAGCCGTCGAAGCCCAGGGCGACGGCGAAGCGGGTCACGGACGGCTGGCTGACCCCGGCCAGCTCGGCGAGCTCCACGCTCGACAGGAACGGCACGTCGGCGGCTCGCCGCACCATGCTGTGTGCGATGCGCCGCTGGGTCGGCGTCAGCCGGTGGCCCTCGAAGAGCGCCTGCAACCGCGCGGCAGGGCTGTCGGTCACGCTCATGACGTGCTCCCCCTCGCCTATTCAGTAGCTGAGGATTCTGCATGAGCATATGCAGACCGGCAAGCGGAGGAGAGCTTCGGTCATTGGTCCTTGGTCCTTCGGTCCTTGGCCCTTCGGTCTTTCCGTCCTCGGGGAAAGAGCTCCCTGCCGCTGAGACATCTCTCGGTACGCCTACGTACTAAGGGCATCCGTAGTCGATGCGGAGGGCAGCGATGGGAAGTCCGACCCTCAACTGGATGCTGGCGGCGGTCGCCGCACTCGTGGCCGTCGTGAGCGCGGCCCGGCTGGCAGCCGCCGGCAGCAGAGAGGCCCGGTTCGCGGCCGGAGGCGACCTCGTCATGGCCGGCGGCATGGCCGCGATGTTCCTGCCCGCGACGGCGGCCGGCTTCGGGGACCACGGTCTGTGGTGGGTGGCGGCGTTCACCGCGGTCGGACTGGGCGGCGTGGCCCTGTCCGTACGCCACACCCGGCTGCACGGATGGCGACACGGCCGCCGCTGGGCGCATCACATCATCGGCAGTGCCGCCATGGTGATCATGACGCTCGCCATGCCGGGTACGAACTCCGCTCCGGTCCTCGCGTTGGGCGGGCACTCGATGGCCGGCATGGGTCACGGGCACGGGCATGGATCCGACACCGGCGCGGGGATGGCCGGGATGGAGGGCATGGACCACTCCTCGGGGATGACCGCCCACGGCATGACGAGCGGCGCGGCCCACAGCTCCGCGTCGGCGGACTCCGCTTCCGTGTGGCGTGCCGTCCTGATCGCCCTGGCCGTGTACTTCCTGCTCTCGATCGTCGCGGCCGTGTGGGCGCGGCTCCGTGGCACCGACCGGCCGGCGGGTGCGGGCCGCGCCGCGGGCAAGGGCCGCTGGGCGCGGCGGCTCCTCGCCCTGCCCGACGCGATCGTGGTGTTCGCCGCGTCCCTGGCCCTCTCCGTCTGGGACAGGGCACGGCCGGGAGGCGACAGGCGCCGGGCCCACGCGGCAGCGGGCAACCGGAGCCGCCGTCGCCCACCGGGCACGTCACCGGGCGCGGCGCTGACGGCCCATATCGGCATGGGCGGCACGATGTGCGCCATGCTCGTCATGATGGTCGCCTGACCGCCCGTCGGGGATCAGTGGCCGTCGCTCGAGGTGACGGCCAGGCGCTTCTTGAACGTCCTGCCGCCGTCCTTCGACTCGAACACCCCGGTCTGGGTGGCGGCGAGGACATGCTCCGCCCCGACGGCGGTGAGCGCCTGCGGCCTGCCGCCCGGCACGGTGGAGACCTTCTTCCACGTGGTGCCGCCGTCCGTGCTGCGGTTGAGGCCGCCGGAGCTGTCGATGCCGTACAGGCCGTCCTTCGCGGTCCAGGAGAGGAAGGCCATCACCGGCCCCTTCCCCGGGGCGAAGGTCTGTCCGCCGTCGCCGCTGCGGGCGACGCCCTCGGCGGTGGTGGCCAGGACGACGCCGGGGTCACTGGGGCTGACCGCCAGGTCCAGTGCTTCCAGCCGGGCCCCGTCCTTCCAGGAGACGCCGTCCTTGCTCCTGCGGACCAGGCCGTTGGTGGAGTCGTAGCCGTAGACGGTGCCGTGGGCGGATTCCAGGGCGTGGAAGTCGGACTCGCCCGACAGGGACAGCGACTCCCAGGTCTCGCCCGCGTCGGTGCTCTTGATGAGCCCCTTGTTGCCGCCGGAGGCCGGGTGGCCGCTGGCGTAGAAGGTCTTGTCACCGGCCACGGTGAAGCCCATGAAGTCGTCCCTGCTGTCGCCCACCGGCTCGGGCTCGCCCTTGGGGCCGGTGGTGTAGACGCCTTCGTGGGTGGCGACGTAGAGGCGCTGGTCGCCGGGGTCCAGACCGAGACCGTGGATGTGGCTGACGGTCGTACCGGAGGTGGCGTGCGAGCCGGCCGGGTCCTTGCTGTCTCCGGTGTCGGAGCATGAGGCCAGGGTGAGGGTGAGTGCCAGGGCGGAGGCTGCCACGGCGGCAGGGCGCTTGTTCATGACTCCTCGGAGGCGTACGGGTGCGCGGGAGCGGCGACCGCCGGTCACGGCCGGTCCGGCATGGGGAGGTGACCGCCCGGGCTCCTCGGGTTCGCCTCGGAGCCCCGGGCGGTCGGTGGGTGATGCGGATCAGAGCCGGTCGAGGATCTTCTCGAACTTCGCGACCTCGGCGGACTGGGTCCTCACGACGTCGGCGGCGAGCTTCTTGGCCGTGGCGTCACGGCCCTTCTTCCGCTCGTCCTCCGCCATGGTGATCGCGCCCTTGTGGTGCTCGATCATCAACTCCGCGAACATCCGGTCGAACTCGGTGCCCTTGGCGGCCTCGAGCTTCTTCATGTCCTCGTCGGACATCATTCCGGACATCCCGGACCCGTGGTCCATGCCGCCGGACCCGTGGTCCATGCCGCCGGATCCGTGGTCCATGCCGGGCATGCTCTCCCCGGCGGACTCCGGCTTGCCCCAGGCCTTCAGCCAGGACTTCATGGTCTGGATCTCGGGGTCCTGGGCCTTCTCGATGTCCGCGGCCAGGGTCTTGATCTCCGCGTCGGAGGCCCGGCCGTCCGCGAGCTTGGACATCTCCAGGGCCTGCTCGTGGTGCGGGATCATCATCTGCGCGAACATCACGTCCGCGTCGTTGAACGCGCCGGGCGCGGGGCTCTTCCCCGTCGACCGGGTCGGCGAGGCGGAGGCGGATGTGGAGCTGCCGCTCCCGTGGTCCATGCCCTTCATGTCGTCCCCGCCGCAGGCGGCGAGCAGCAGCCCGCCCGCTGTGATGGCGCCCACCACCGCGAGACGGCGGCTCAGGCGACGGTTGAGGGCGTGCTTGTAGGCGGTCATGTACGGAATACCTCTTGTCGTCAGTTTCTGGCTGTGCGGAGTGGGCGTCTGCGCGGGCGGCACGGAAAGGGCCGCGCGGCGGTTCGGCCTATATCCGCAGAACTGACAACTGGGAGAGGAGCGGTCTCGGCGGTGGAGTACCGGGGCGCGCCAAGGCCATCGATCGAGCGAGCAGGGCGGTCAGCCGCTCTTCCCGGCGGACCACCAGCGCGTGCAGGAACAGCCCGAGCAGCCACACGGTGAGAACCGCCAAGCACACGGACATCGGGTCCATGCCGCCCGGGAGCTCGTGCACCGGCGACTTGGCGGCCGACGCCGTGGTCCCTTGCTCGGGCTCGGGGTCGTCCAGGGGCGCGGCGTGCCGGGCCATGCCGTCGTGTCGCGTGCCTTCGGCACCGCCGACAGCGCCGGTCATGCCACGCCCGTGCGACTCGTCCGGGTGCCCCATCGTGTGCATGGCGAGCACGCCCAGCGTGAGCATGGCGACCAACAGGAGGTACCCGAAGGCCCCGCCTGCCCACAGCCGCCCGCTCTTGGTCAACTCGCCCTCCGTACTCGACGTACGGAATACTACTAAGTTAGTTGGGACTTAACCGCCACCGCTCGGATTCGGACGAGTCCCGGTCCTCGTACGCCTCTTGTCGCTCTGCTCGGCGGCGTCGACGCCAGGGCAGGGCCAGGGGCCGGCCACCGTGCGGTGCCCCGCCCCTGGTCCTGAGGACCGGTGGGTCAGACGGTCGCGCCCAGCGGCTCGGCAGCGGGCTGTGCCGCCAGTCGGCCGGTGCGGTGCAGGCCGTACAGGGCGGCGGCGCACGCCAGGCCGAGCACGGTCAGCGCGATCCACGGCAGCGCGGGCATCCCGGCCGCCCGCGCGGCGTCGAGCGCGGCGCCCGTGCCCAGGTTCCCGACGGTGATGCCGATGCCGCAGATCGTGTTGTACAGGCCGTAGTGGGTGGCGACGAGGCGGTCACCGGAGAGGCGGACGATGGTGTCCATCTCGAACGGGTAGGCGATCATCGTGCCGATGGCCAGCAGCAGCGCGGCGAGCGTCGGCGGAACCGCTGCGAGCAGCCACAGCCCGATCCCGGCCTCCGGTACGGGCACGGCGGTGGCGAGCAGCAGGGGCACGAAGGCCAGGCCCATCGCCGCCAGCCCGCGCACGAGCGCCTGGCCGGGCTCGTACCGCTCCTTGCACCACGCCGTCACCCGCGTTTGGCCGAGGATCGTGGTCAGCCCCGAGACGGCGAAGAGCATGGCCACCGCCGCCGTGCCGAACTCCCCGTCGCCGCCGAGCCGGCGCACCTCCAGGGGCAGCGCCAGGTAGACCTGGAAGGACAGCACGTACGAACCGATCATGGCGACGGAGAAGAGCAGGAACGGGCGGTTGGCGAGGATGCCCCGCCACTGGGCGAGCACGCCCTGACCGCCGTCGCCGGCCTGCCGCTTGGCGTCCTCGGGCCGCCGGGCGGGCAGCGCACGGATCTGTACGACGCTCAGCAGCGCGAAGATCGCGGCGGACACCAGGCAGGTGACGCGGAAGTCCACCCCCGTCAGCACCATGCCCGCCAGCGGGCCCAGCAGGATGCCTGCCTGGTAGAACACGTTGAACAACGCGAAGGCCTCGACCCTGCGCTCGCCCGCGTCGGCCGCGAGGTACGCCCGTACGGCCGGGTTGAACAGCGCACCGGCCAGCCCGGTGGCCGCGGAGGCGGCGAGCAGGGCGGGCAGGGAATCGACCAGTCCGAGCGTCGCGAAGCCGAGGGTGCGCAGCACGCACCCGGCGACGATCATCGGCTTGTAGCCGAGCCGGTCGGCGAGCGTGCCGCCGACCAGGAACATGCCCTGCTGGCTGAAGTTCCGTACGCCGAGGACGAGTCCCACGATCCAGCCGGCCAGCCCGAGGGTGCCGGAGAGGTGGGCGGCCAGGTAGGGCATCAGCATGTAGAAGCCGAGGTTGATGGTGAACTGGTTCACCATCAACAGCTGGACGCTGCGTTCGTACGACCGGACCTGGGTGAGCAGCCCCTTCACCGGCCCTCCTCCGCAGTGTCGGACTCGCCGCCGGGCACGTCCTCGGTGCCGTCCTGCTCCGCACTGAGCAGCGTGAGGGGATCGACCACGGTGGTGCACCGGGTCCAGCGGGTGACCTCCTTCTCGTCCAGGCGGCCGATCAGCTCCGGTTCTGGCAACGGCGGGGAGTCCAGCAGGCCGTGGGCGGCGCAGTAGTCGTCGTCGTAGACCGTTCCCAGATAGCGCTGAGGGCCGTCGGGGAAGATCGCGACGATCCGTGCGTCGGCGGGCATCGTCCGGGCCAGCCAGCCGGCCACCAGCGCGACCGCGCCGACGCTCCACCCGCCGGTGGCGTAGTGGGAGGCGGCCAGCTGGCGGCACGTCCACACGGCCTCGTGCGGGGCGACCCAGTGCACCTCGGAGAAGTTCTCGTAGGCGACGTTGCGGGGGTAGATGCTGGAGCCGAGTCCGCGCATCAGCCGGGGCCGGGCGGGCTGGCCGAAGATCGTCGAGCCGATCGTGTCCACGCCGACGACGGTCAGCTCCGGGTAGAGCTGGCGCAGGACCCGGGAGACGCCGGCCGAGTGGCCTCCGGTGCCGACGCTGCACACCAGTAGGTCGATGTGGCCCATCTCGGAGGCGAGTTCGAGGGCCAGCGGGGTGTAGGCGGCGACGTTGTCGGGGTTGCTGTACTGGTCCGGGCACCAGGAGCCGGGGTGCTGTTCCAGCAGCCGCTGGACGCGTTCACGGCGGGCCTGCTGCCAGCCGCCCGTGGGATGCGGCTCGGAGACGACGGTGACCTGGGCTCCGTACGCGGTCAGCAGCCGGGTCATGGACAGCTCGAGACCCGGGTCGGTGACCAGGGTGACCGGGTGGCCGTACACCATTCCGGCCAGAGCCAGTCCCAGGCCCAGGGTGCCGCTGGTGGACTCGATGATCCGTCCGCCGGGCCGCAGTTCGCCACGGGCCCGGGCCCGCTCCACCATGTGCAGGCCCGGACGGTCCTTGATACCGCCGGGGTTGAACCCTTCGAGCTTCGCCCAGAAGCCACGTCCGGCCGGGGCCAGGGGCTCCGACACCCGCAGCAGCGGGGTGTTGCCCACCAGCCCGGACAGGGCGGACCGGCCCGAGGGGATCGCGGCCTTGGTCAATGACTGCATGTCTGTGTGTTCACTCTCGCTCGATGTATGCCGGTGCGGGTTCATCTCGCGCCCCAGGGCGAGGCGGCGGACGCGGGTCCGCGCGCCCTGGGCACGCGGCAGCCGTAGGTCGGTCGGCTGCGAGCGAGTGGTCTAGATGCGCCACCGAGACGTGACGACGAGTTCCACGCGACCGGTGCGTGCGCCGCGGCGTCTGCGGTGGACATGCCGTGCGAGGGGTCTCCCCACGGCCAGTGACACGGCGACGAGTACGACGACGGCCAGCGCGCCGAGGGGAAGCTCGTCGGCCGGCTGGGCCGCGGTCCGGAGGATCACGTCGGCCGCACAGTCCGCGGCTCCGTCGGGGATGTGAGGGCCGTGCGGACCGTGGGGCCCGTGAGGCCCATGCGGGTCCTCGCCCGCGGCCGTCAGCGAGAATCCGGCGGGCACGGGCACCGGTTCGTGCGTCTCCTGAGGCACGCCGTGCAGGACGGCGCACAGCGCGAGTGCCATCACGAGGGCACCGCGGATCGCCGAGACGAGTCGGCGCCCCGAGGAAGAGCCGCATGGGGCCCATGGGGCATGCGTGAGCGTACGGAAGGGTGTCGGCACAGGTCCTCCGTGCTGCTGCCACGCCTCCGGCGAGGACGGAGTGAGGCGTAGACATGGGTGGGGGCAGGACGGCTTCGACGAGCCGGTCGGAAGAACTCCGTACCCCTAGACCTGCTGCACTACGGAGGCTGCTCTCAGAGCCACGGGAGACGCCCCGTCCACGGGGCCACCTATGGCCGGCCCTCGAACGGTCGAGGTGTCATAGGAACGGAACGATGCGCGAACCGCCGCTGTGGAGCAGGGAGATGTCAGGGCTGGACCCTGCTGAGGCTGCCCGGACACGCAGTGCTCGCCGGGATGTGACGGCCCATGGCCGCCATGATGACCGTCGTTTTCCGCGGCGAACGGCGGCGCGGGCTCGACGGCTGTGTGGCGGACTCCGTCGGCCGCCGGAGCGGCGGGAACCGTCGCGCCGGCGGAGAGGTGCCCCTGAGCACTCTCCCCGTGCACGCCGTGCGTGACGAGGACACCGAACAGGAGCACGGCCAAGGCCAGCACGCGCAGCAACGGACCCGTATCGGAACGGGTCCTGACGCTGCGCCAGGGCGACCAAGCCGTAACCATGCCGTGATCCTAGCGGCTCGTCGGCCGTGGTCGCCCACAGTCCCGCGCACCTCAGTGTGTGTGCCCGGTCTCTTCCTCTTCCTCGGCGGACCGGGTCCGCGAGGGCTGCTCGGACTCGTCCGCCGCACCGCCCGCGTGCACCGTGAAGGCCGCGGTACGGACCTTGCCCTCGTGCTGGAAGTCGAGGAACAGGCGGTACGCGCCGGCGCTCGGCGCCGTCGCGGTGAACGAGACCTCGGGGCCGGGCTTCGTCCTGCCGTCGCCGGGCTCGCCGTTGGGGTGGACGTGCAGGTAGGCGAGGTCGCCGGAGCGCAGGGCGACAAGGTGGCCGTAAGCGCCCAGGTAGGGCTGGAGGTCGCGGACCGGCTTGCCGTCCTTCGCCACCGTCAGCGTGAGCTCGCCGGCCTTGCCGGGGGTCAGAGCGCCTCGCAGCTTCACGTCGTAGCCGTCGACCTTCGCCGAGGTGTTGCGCCCGGGCAGCTCGCGGGGCTCGTACGGCCCGGACGCGGCGAGGTCGGCACCGAGGGTGAGCGCTTGGCCGCCCTTCGGCTTGAAGTCGGCGAAGACGCGGTAGCCGCCGGCCTCGGGCAGGTCCACGGGCGTCGACCAGGTGCCGTCCGCGGCCCGGGCGGGGTGCAGGTGGCGGTAGACGGTCAGGTCACGTGAGGCGACGATCAGGTGCAGCTCCTTGCCGTGCTCGCGCTGGTACGCCGTGACCTTGCGTCCGGTCCCGTCCTGGACGACGGCGAAGCGCAGGTCGGCCTTCTCGCCCGCCTCGACGCGCGGGGTCTTCAGGTCGAGCGTGTAGCCGCCCCTGGAGATCTCGAGGCCGCCTGGCGGTGCGGCTTCGTGACCGCCGCCCTGCGCCTCGTGGTGCCCGGCCGTCTTCTCCTCCTGCCCGGCGGACGCGTGGCCCTCGCCGTCACTGTGCGTACCGCTCTTCGGCTCGGGTGAGATCGGGCCGGCCGCGCCACCCACGCCGTAGGCGGCGCCGAACGTCGCGGCGAGCGCGGCGGCGAAGACGGTGATCCGCAGTCCGGTGTTCATGACCCACTCCTACTCTCCGGGCCGCTCGTGCATGCGACCGATACCTTCAACATACCCCCCGGGGGTACCAAGTCAAGTGCCGGGCAACCCTTGCCATCACATACGGGCGGGGGGTATACATGGAGCCGTCGCAGATACCCCCTAGGGGTATGAACTACTAGTTGCGGAGGACCCGTGTCGAACTGCTGCACCCCCGACGGAAGCTGCCACACCACGGCGGAGATCAAGACCACCTACAAGGTCGGCGGCGTGGGCAGCGCGCACTGCCAGGGCGTCGTCGCCAAGGCGGTGGGCGGCCTGGACGAGGTCACCGCGGTCGAGGTCGAGATCGGCACCGGTCTGGTCAGGGTGACGACCGCGGCCGAGCCCGACGAGGCGCTCGACACGCTGATCGCGAAGACCGTCGACGAGGCCGGATACGACTTCGCCGGCCGCGTGGCCGCCTGACCCACGAGCCGGGCGGGGGCCGCGGATCCTCGCGGCCCCCGTTCCCTCTGTCCCCTCGCGCACCTCTTCTTGCGCACCACCTCGCGTACCTCTTCTTCGCACCCCCTCGCGTACCTCTTCCTTCGCACACCCTTCTTTCGCGCATCGCGTCCGTGAGCTCCGAGGAGCAGACATGACCACCACCACGCCCGGCGCCGCCGAGGTCGAACTCGCCATCGGCGGCATGACCTGCGCCTCGTGCGCCGCCCGGATCGAGAAGAAGCTCAACCGCCTGGACGGGGTCGAGGCCACCGTCAACTACGCCACCGAGAAGGCGAAGGTCACCTTCCGCGAGGACGTGACCGTCTCGGACCTGATCGCGACGGTCGAGGCCACCGGCTACACCGCGCGGGAGCCCCGGCCCGAGACGGCCCGCCCCGACGACTCGGCGTCCGGTGAGGGCTCGGCCCAGGAGGAGAGCGACGAGCTGCGGCCGCTGCGCCAGCGGCTGACCGCCGCCGTGGCGCTCGCCGTCCCCGTGATCGCGATGGCCATGGTTCCGGCGCTGCAGTTCGAGTACTGGCAGTGGCTCTCGCTCACGCTGGCGGCGCCCGTGGTGACGTACGCCGCCTGGCCCTTCCACAAGGCGGCCTGGACGAACGCCAGGCACGGCGCCGCCACGATGGACACGCTGATCTCCGTCGGTACCTCGGCGGCGTTCCTGTGGTCCCTGTGGGCGCTGTTCTTCGGCACGGCCGGCACGCCCGGCATGACCCACCCCTTCGAACTCACCATCGCCCGCACCGACGGCGCCGGGAACATCTACCTGGAGGCCGCGGCCGGTGTCACCGCCTTCATCCTGGCCGGGCGCTACTTCGAGGCGCGTTCCAAGCGGAAGGCCGGGGCGGCGCTGAAGGCCCTGCTGGAGCTCGGCGCCAAGGAAGTCACGGTGGTGCGCGGTGGCCGGGAAGAGCTCATTCCCGTCGGCGAGCTGAAGGTCGGCGACCGGTTCCTGGTGCGGCCCGGTGAGAAGATCGCCACCGACGGTGTGGTCGTCGAGGGGTCGTCCGCCGTGGACGCCTCCATGCTCACCGGCGAGTCCGTACCCGTGGAGGTCGGCACCGGGGACGCCGTCACCGGTGCCACACTGAACGCCGGCGGCCGTCTGGTCGTCGAGGCCACCCGCGTCGGTGCCGACACCCAGCTCGCCCGCATGGCCAAGCTGGTGGAGGACGCGCAGAACGGCAAGGCCGCCGCGCAGCGGCTGGCCGACAGGATCTCCGCGGTCTTCGTCCCGGTCGTGATCGCCCTGGCGCTCGGCACCCTGGGCTTCTGGCTCGGCAACGGCGCCGGACTGACCGCCGCCTTCACCGCCGCGGTCGCCGTCCTGATCATCGCCTGCCCGTGCGCCCTGGGCCTGGCCACGCCGACCGCCCTCATGGTGGGAACGGGGCGTGGCGCCCAGCTCGGCATCCTCATCAAGGGCCCGGAGGTCCTGGAGACGACGCGCAAGGTCGACACCATCGTCCTGGACAAGACCGGCACCGTCACCACCGGCAGGATGACCCTGCTCGCCGTGCACACCGCCGACGGCACCGACGAGGACGACGTCCTGCGCCTCGCCGGCGCCCTGGAGCACTCCTCCGAGCACCCCATCGCCCAGGCCGTCGCCTCCGGCGCCGCCGCCCGCGTCGGCACGCTCCCCGCTCCCGAGGACTTCGCCAACATCGCCGGCCTCGGCGTCCAGGGCATCGTCGAACGCCACGCGGTCCTGGTCGGACGCGAGAAGCTGCTGGACGAGTGGGCCATGTCCCTGCCGGAGGAGCTGCGGCGCGCCAAGGCCGAGGCCGAGACGGCCGGGCGTACCGCCATCGCGGTCGCCTGGGACGGCGAGGCCCGCGCGGTCCTGGAGGTCGCCGACGCCATCAAGGAGACCAGCCCGGAGGCCATCGAGCGGCTGCGCGCCCTGGGCCTGACGCCCATCCTGCTGACCGGTGACAACAAGGCGGTCGCCGAGGCGGTCGCCGCGGAGGTGGGCATCGCCCCCGAGCACGTGATCGCCGAGGTCATGCCGCAGGACAAGGTCGACGTCGTCAAGCGCCTCCAGGGCGAGGGCCGTTCGGTCGCGATGGTCGGTGACGGTGTCAACGACGCGGCCGCGCTGGCTCAGGCCGACCTGGGCCTGGCGATGGGAACGGGTACGGACGCCGCGATCGAGGCGGGAGACCTGACGCTCGTGCGGGGCGACCTGAGGGCCGCGGCGGACGCCATCCGCCTGTCCCGCAAGACGCTGGGCACCATCAAGTCCAACCTCTTCTGGGCCTTCGCCTACAACGTCGCCGCGCTGCCGCTCGCCGCCGCCGGCCTGCTCAACCCGATGATCGCCGGAGCGGCCATGGCCTTCTCCTCGGTCTTCGTGGTCGGCAACAGCCTGCGGCTGCGCGGCTTCCAGCCCGCCGACCGCTGAAGCGGCCGACCAGGACGGGAAGGAGGCCACCGTGGCCGGAGAGCAGACCCACCGGGACGTCGTCCTGCGACGGCTCCGCCGGATCGAGGGCCAGGTGAGGGGCTTGCAGCGCATGGTCGAGGAGGAGACCTACTGCATCGACGTCCTGACCCAGGTCGCCGCCACCAACGCCGCGCTCCAGTCCTGCGCGCTGGCCCTGCTGGACGAGCACCTCAACTGCTGCGTCACGGAGGCCATCGTGGAGGGCGGCGAGCAGGCCAGGACCAAGGTCAACGAGGCGTCCAAGGCAATCGCCCGGCTCGTACGGGCGTGACCTCCAGGTTCCGGGCCCGGGCGGTTCCACCGCCCGGGCCCGGGGCTGCTCAGGCTCCCTTGCCCGCGGGGCAGTCGGCACTCAGCCGGAGGCTGAGGCGCAGACACAGGCCGAGCACCTGGCGCAGCAGCACCAACTCGGCACCGCCCAGGTCCGTTCCGCAGACCTTCGCGCACGGGCTGTTCGGGGCTCCGACGGCGATTTCCCTGCTGAGTGAGAACATGAGGGCAACATACCCCCTACCCGTATGCGTGACGCCTGTGTGACCATCCTGCGGTGAAGAGGGGTGCCATACGATGAGAGGCACCTCGGTGACGGGGAAGAGGAGGGGGACGGGTGCGACGGCTGGGTGACCTCGAAGCCGAAATCATGGACCGGCTCTGGCGCTGGGGCCGGCCTGCCACGGTCCGGGAGATCGTCGACGACATCAATCGCATGCGTCCGGTCGCCTACACGACCGTGATGACGGTCGCGGACATCCTCCACCGCAAGGGCCTGCTCCGCCGCGAGAAGGCCGGGCGCGCCTGGCTGTACGAACCCGAGCGCAGCCGTGAGGAATTCACCGCCGCCCTCATGCAGGACGCACTCGGCAACACCGAGGACCGCCAGGCCGCGCTTCAGCGATTCGTGGAGCACATGTCGCCGGAGGACGTGTCCGCTCTGGCCGCCGCACTGCGCGCGATGGGCCGCGTTCCCGGCAGCGCCGAGGAGCCGGGAGCACCCTCGTGACCGAACTCATCGGCTACTCGAGCGGATTGCTCGTTCCCGCTCATCATGTGCTGCCGCCCCTGACCGTCGCCCTGGTGGTCGGGGTGCTGCTGCCGAGGGCGCTCGCCCGCAGCCACTGGGCGCACCGGACGCCCCGGCTGGCTCTCACGGTGTGGACCCTGCTCGGGCTGTCCCTCATCGCTTCCGTGTCCCTGGCGGCCCTGCAACTACTGCTTCCGACAGCAGGCAGCCACCGCTTCTCCCGCTTCACCGAGGCCTGCATCGCCTCCGGCGGCGCGGATTGCGGGCCTCTCCTCCCGGACGGCCCGGCAGGCCTGGACGCCCGCGTGTGGGCGGCCCTGGTCGCGGCGGCCGCCATGCCCGCCGCCTTCGCCGTCACCTTCGCACGTGAACTCCTGAGCGCGAGACGTCTGCGGGTGCGGCACGCCGAACTGCTGCGCCTCGTCGGCAGCAGGCGACCGGAGTTGCGTGCCACGGTGCTGGAGCATGACACCCCGGCCGTGTACTGCCTGCCGGGTCGCGGGTCTCAAGTCGTGGTCAGTTCGGGAGCACTTGAGGTCCTGACCGGACAGCAGGTGACGGCGGTGCTGGAACACGAGCGGGCGCACATCGCCGGCCGCCACCATCTGCTGGTGGCCGTGGCCGGGGCCTTCGGTGTCATTTTCCGTGGACTGCCCTTGGCCCGGCTCGCCCGCACCGAGGTGGCGCTGCTGCTGGAGATGGCAGCCGACGACCGGGCGTTGCGCCGGTGTTCGCGGGACGCACTCGCCACCGCCCTGTACGCGGTGGCATCCGGTCAGGCGCCCCACATGGCCTTCGCGGCGGGCGGACCGTCGGCGGTGTTGCGCATGCGCCGCATCCTCACACCGCAGGACACGTACTCTCCGGCCCTGCGGACGGTGTTCGTGGCCCTCAGCGCGGCGGCGGCCCTGACTCCGCTCGTCCTGGCCTGCTGTTCCGTTCCGGGTATCACCGATTGACCGAGGCGCCCTGGGGGAAGGTGCAGACCTGATGCACGCGGTCGAAGTGCGATCCGCCGCCTTTGCCGAGGCGCCGGCCGTATCCCGGCTGCTCGCCGCCGCGATACGCCTGGTGGACGGCGGCGTTGTACGACTGCTCCACCTGCCCACTGACCGGCCGGCCGCTAGACGCCGGCCCGCTCACCCCGCGCCGCGGGGGCGGCGTCGGCCTGCGGTGCGGCAGCCGCCTTGTCGCCGCGCATCACCAGCAGGGTGACCAGCCCGCCCACGGCGGCGATGGCGGCGGCCCAGATGAACGCGGCACTGAAGCCGTCCGTCAGCGCGGGCAGGTTGCCCAGTTGGCCGGCGCCCTGCGACGTGGCCACCGCGGTCAGCGCCGCGAGACCCAGTGCGGAGCCCACCTGGTAGGTGGTGTTGACGATGCCGGACGCCAGGCCCGCCTGCTCCTGCGGAGCCCCGGACATGGCGGCCATCATCGCCGGGATGTAGGCGAGCGACATGCCGAGCGCGGCGACCAGCGAGGCAGGCAGGACGTCGACCACGAAGGTGCCGGTGGGCTCGACGGCGGACAGCCACAGCAGTCCGGCGGCGAGGACCAGCAGACCACCGCCGATCATCGGCTTGGCGCCGACCTTGGCCATCAGCCTGGCAGTGATCGCCGTCATGAAGATCATCAGCAGCCCGGTCATCGGCAGCAGCGCGGCACCGGAGGCGAACGCCCCGTAGCCGAGGACCTGCTGGAGGTACAGGTTGAGGAAGTACCACATCGGGATCCACGCGGCGCCGAGCAGAGTCATCGCGAGGTTGGCCGAGCCGAGCCGCTGGACGCGCCAGATGCCGAGCGGCATCAGCGGCTCGCGCACGGTCTTCTGGATCACGAAGAACAGCACGAGCAGCGCGGCGGCACCGGCCAGCTGCAGCACGGTCCCGGTGGAGGTCCAGCCGACCTCCGGCGCGCGGACGATGGCGAAGACCGCGAGCGCCAGGCCGGCGGTGACCGCGGCGGCTCCGAGCGCGTCGACGGAACCGCGACGGCCGACGACGGCGGGCAGGAGCTTGGTGGCGGCGAGGGTGGCGACGCCGATCGGGACGTAGATGATGAAGATCCACGGCCAGCTCAGCCACTCGGTGAACACCCCGCCGAGGAACACGCCGGCCGTGCCGCCCGCGGGCGCGGCGGCGCCGTAGAGCGCCATGGCCTTGCCGAGCTCCTTCGGGTCGTGCGCGAAGAGCATCATCAGCAGCGTCATGGCCGACGGTGCGATCAGCGCGCCGCCCACGCCCTGAACGGCACGGCCGGCGACCTCCACCCACGCCGTCTGCGCGGCGGCCGCGACGACCGAGCCGGCGATCAGCACGACCCAGCCGGTGTTGAAGACCTTGCGGGCACCGAGCAGGTCGGAGAGGCGGCCGCCGAGCAGCAGCAGCCCGCCGAAGGCGATGACGTAGGCGTTGAAGACCCACTGCAACTCACCCTGCGAGAAGCCGAGGTCCTTCTGCATCTCGGGGAGCGCCACCCCGATGATCGACGTGTCCATGATGACCATGAACTGAGCGGCGGCGAGCACCACCAGTGCCCACCAGCGCCGGGGATTGACGGCAGACATGGGTTCATCCCTTCTCTGACATACCCCTGGGGGGTACCTTGAGTGGGACCGTAACATACCCGAGGGGGGTATGTAAGAGGGTGAAGGGGGACTCCGAATACGACCCGTCGGGACCCGCAGCCACGGCTACGGGCCCAGGCGGCAGCGGCAGGGTGGCCGTCAGGGGACGGAAGACGTCAGGGCCGGGAAACGAAGACGCGGAAGGCGGCGTGTGCCGCCCGGTCCCTGGGCGGCCGGTCAGCCTCGCGCCCGGCAGGCCCCCGCCCGGAGAGGGGGGCTATCCCCAGTGTGGCCGGCGCCCCGGCTTCCTACCGTGAGTGGCATGACCGGAATGGACGCGCGGGACACCGACCTGCAGAAGGAACTCGACGCCACTCTGCACGCGCGCAGGGAACTGGGCGAGGATTACGAGTCCGCGCTGGTCGACTCGTTCCTGGAGAAGGTCGACCAGCGGATCGACGGCGTGGTGGAGCGCCGGGTGCGCCGGCAGCTCGCCGAGCAGCAGATGCAGACGGCCCGGGACTCCAGGTCGCCGGGGGGCACGGACTCCTGGGGCGAACGCTTCGGCTTCGGGATCGTCTCCCTGGTCCTGGCGGTGCCGCTGTCCGCGATCGGCGGGAGCCTGGCCCAACTGCCCGGCCTCCTCGCCGCCTGGGCGGGCATCGTCGGCGTCAACGTCGTACAGGCCGCTCGCGCCAACCCGGGCCTGTTCGGCGGCCGCCGCCAGTCCCGGAACAGCGACTGGGAGGACTGAGCGGGCACACGCTGTTCAAGCCCGGTGTGTCGCTCAGGGGACGGCTGAGGTCCAACTCCCCAGCAGGGCCAGGCGTTCCGCCGTCTTCGAGCCCGGCTGCGGCGCGTACGCCACGATCCCCGCCCTCACCTGTCGCTCCGGGTCGGCCAGGGCGGTCGCGTCGGCGAGGAACACCCGCCGCCGACAACCCGGTGCCCACGGGCACCGGAAGGAAGATGTGCGCGGGGACCGCCGCACCCCCTTGACGGGGGGCGGGACGACGGCGGTCCCCGCGTAAGACGCGGGCCTGGTCAGGCCTGGCTTGCGCGTCTGTGACGCCGGTGGAGGTCCGGGAGCCGCTCCGGAGGTCCTTGACGTCAACGGCGCCGGCCGGGGCGGGGAGCCGCTCCCGCCCTGCCGACACCACCAATGTGCAGGACTCGTGTTAAGCGGGTGCTGCGCGAACGTGTCGCGCTCGTACCACTTCCGCGAAGTCCACGAAGATCGCGGGCGAACGGCAAGTGCACCCGGTTCACGGGTGGTTCACCGGCCGTTCGCCGTCACTTCGCGGAGCGGGCGAGGAAGGACAGCAGGTCCTGCCGGCTGACCACACCGGTCGGCTTGCCCTCGACGAGGACGATCGCCGCGTCCGCCTTGCCGAGGACGGCCATCAGGTCGGCGACGGGCTCGCCGGAGCCGACCTGAGGCAGCGGGGCGGACATGTGCTTCTCCAGCGGGTCCTCCAGCGAGGCGCTCTTGCTGAACAGCGCGTCCAGCAGCTCGCGCTCCACGACCGAGCCGACGACCTCGGCCGCCATCACGTCGGGGTGGCCCGCGCCCGGCTTGACGACCGGCATCTGCGAGACGCCGTACTCGCGCAGCACGTCGATGGCCTGGCCGACGGTCTCCTCCGGGTGCATGTGGACGAGGGAGGGCATGCGGTCGCCCTCCTTGTCGGCGAGCACGTCGCCGACGCGGGCGCTCGGCCCCGCGTCCTCCAGGAAGCCGTAGTCGGCCATCCACTCGTCGTTGAAGATCTTGCTGAGGTAGCCGCGGCCGCTGTCCGGCAGCAGCACCACGACGACGTCGTCCGGGCCGAGCCGCTCGGCGACCTCCAGCGCGGCGACGACCGCCATGCCGCAGGAGCCGCCGACCAGCAGGCCCTCCTCCTTGGCCAGGCGACGGGTCATCTGGAAGGAGTCCTTGTCGGACACGGCGACGATCTCGTCCGCGACGGTGCGGTCGTAGGCGGTGGGCCAGAAGTCCTCACCGACGCCCTCGACGAGGTACGGCCGCCCGGACCCGCCGGAGTAGACGGACCCCTCGGGGTCGGCGCCGATGACCTTCACCTTGCCGTCGCTGGCCTCCTTCAGGTAGCGGCCGGTCCCGGAGATGGTGCCGCCGGTGCCCACACCCGTCACGAAGTGGGTGATCCGCCCCTCCGTCTGCTCCCACAGCTCGGGGCCGGTGGAGTGGTAGTGGGAGAGGGGGTTGTTCGGGTTGGAGTACTGGTCGGGCTTCCAGGCCCCGGGCGTCTCACGGACCAGCCGGTCGGAGACGTTGTAGTAGGAGTCCGGGTGCTCGGGGTCCACGGCGGTCGGGCAGACGACGACCTCGGCGCCGTACGCGCGCAGCACGTTGATCTTGTCGGTGCTCACCTTGTCGGGGCACACGAAGATGCACTTGTACCCCTTTTGCTGCGCCACGATGGCGAGACCCACGCCGGTGTTCCCGCTGGTCGGCTCGACGATCGTGCCGCCCGGCTTGAGCGCGCCGCTCTCCTCGGCCGCCTCGATCATGCGCAAGGCGATGCGGTCCTTCACGGAGCCGCCGGGGTTGAAGTACTCCACCTTGGCCAGGACGGTCGCCCTGATGCCCTGGGTCACGCTGTTGAGCCTCACCAGCGGGGTGTTGCCGACGAGACTGATCATCGAGTCGTGGAACTGCACCGTTGTCTCCGGTTGCCGCAGAAATGGTCTTGGTTGGTGCCGCCAGCCTATGGCCTGCCGGTCATCCATGACGGTCGTTCACTCGCTGTTGAGATTGGGCGACGGTCTGTACGGGGCAAGCACTGGGTGTACGGGTTCGAGGAGGTGGCGGCGACGCATGACGAGCATGTCGAGGGCGCGGGTGGCCCGGCGGATCGCGGCGGGTGCGGCGTACGGCGGTGGCGGCATCGGGCTGGCCGGGGCGGCAGCCGCCGGGCTGGTGCTGGCGGAGGTGCATCTGGCGCGGCGCCGGGTGGGCAACGGCATGTCGCCCCATGTGCCGAACGCCGACGGCCGGTACGGCCGTACGTACGACGTCCCCGGTGAGGTGCCGCTGCGGCTGACGATGCTGGGCGACTCCACGGCCGCCGGCCAGGGTGTGCACCGGGCCGGTCAGACCCCGGGGGCGCTGCTGGCCTCGGGCCTGGCGGCGCTGGCGGAACGCCCGGTCGAGCTGCGCACGGCGGCCATGCCCGGGGCCCGCTCGGACGACCTGGACCGTCAGGTGGCCCTGGTGCTGGCCGACCCCGATCCCGTGCCGGACATCTGCGTGATCATGGTCGGCGCGAACGACGTCACCCACCGCATGCCCCCGACCCGCTCGGTCCGCCACCTGTCCTCGGCGGTACGGCGGCTGCGCACGGCAGGTGCCGAGGTCGTGGTCGGCACCTGCCCCGACCTGGGCACGATCGAGCCGGTCCGGCAACCCTTGCGCTGGCTGGCCCGACGGGCCTCGCGCCAGCTGGCGGCCGCCCAGACGATCGGAGTCGTCGAACAGGGCGGCCGCACCGTGTCCCTGGGCGACCTGCTCGGCCCCGAGTTCGCCGCGAACCCGCGCGAGCTGTTCGGCCCGGACAGCTACCACCCCTCCGCCGAGGGCTACGCGACGGCGGCGATGGCGGTCCTGCCGACCGTCTGCGCCTGTCTCGGCCTGTGGCCGGCCGAGGAGGAGCGCCCTGACGCCTCCCGCCGCGAGGGGTTCCTGCCGGTCGCCCGGGCGGCGGCGGAGGCCGCGTCGGAGGCGGGTACGGAGGTCACGGCCGCCATGCCGAGCGGCCCGAGGGGGCCGTGGGCGCTGCTGAAGCGCCGCAGGCGCCGGCGGGTACCCGAGCAGGAACCGGCTCCCGCCGCACCGTCGAACTGACGAAGGCCCCGGGAGGCCGAAAAAGCAAGCGCTTAGAAAACTGCGGTCAGGGTCACACCGCCACACCCGTGACCCAGGCCATACGTACGGGTAACTTCCCAGACAGCCCAGCCAGACCACCCGGTACGTCAATGGAGCCGTGATGCCCGAAGCCGTGATCGTCTCAGCCGCCCGCTCCCCCATCGGCCGCGCCGTCAAGGGCTCCCTCAAGGACCTCCGCCCGGACGACCTCACCGCCACGATCGTCCAGGCCGCCCTGGCCAAGGTCCCCGAGCTGGACCCGAAGGACATCGACGACCTGATGCTCGGCTGCGGCCTGCCCGGCGGCGAGCAGGGCCACAACCTCGGCCGCATCGTCGCCGTGCAGATGGGGATGGACCACCTGCCGGGCTGCACCGTCACCCGGTACTGTTCCTCCTCCCTCCAGACCTCCCGCATGGCCCTGCACGCCATCAAGGCCGGCGAGGGCGACGTCTTCATCTCGGCCGGCGTCGAGATGGTCTCCCGGTACGCCAACGGCAGCTCGGACATGCCCGGCACCCACAACCCGCTCTTCGCCGAGGCCGAGGCCCGCACCGCCGCGACCGCCCAGTCCGAGGGCTCCACCTGGCACGACCCGCGCGAGGACGGCCTGCTGCCCGACCCGTACATCGCGATGGGCCAGACCGCCGAGAACCTGGCCCGCGCCAAGGGCGTCACCCGCCAGGACATGGACGAGTTCGGCGTCCGCTCGCAGAACCTCGCCGAAGAGGCCCTCAAGAACGGCTTCTGGGAGCGCGAGATCACCCCGGTGACCCTCCCCGACGGCACGGTCGTCTCCAAGGACGACGGCCCCCGCGCCGGGGTCACGCTGGAGGGCGTCCAGGGCCTCAAGCCGGTCTTCCGCCCCGACGGCATGGTCACGGCCGCCAACTGCTGCCCGCTGAACGACGGCGCCGCCGCGCTCGTGATCATGTCCGACACCAAGGCCCGCGAGCTGGGCCTCACCCCGCTCGCCCGCATCGTGTCGACCGGCGTCTCCGGCCTCTCGCCCGAGATCATGGGCCTCGGTCCGGTCGAGGCGAGCAACCAGGCCCTGAAGCGGGCCGGACTGTCCATCGGCGACATCGACCTGGTCGAGATCAACGAGGCGTTCGCCGCCCAGGTGATCCCCTCCTACCGCGACCTGGGCATCCCGCTGGAGAAGCTGAACGTCAACGGCGGCGCCATCGCCGTCGGCCACCCCTTCGGCATGACCGGCGCCCGCATCACCACCACGCTCATCAACTCCCTCCAGTTCCACGACAAGCAGTTCGGCCTGGAGACGATGTGCGTCGGCGGCGGCCAGGGCATGGCCATGGTCATCGAGCGCCTCAGCTGAGCACCGCACCGTAGCCGTCATAGCACGTGCTGTGAGGCCCCGTCCCAGAACCCCGGAAACCCCGGGGTTCTGGGCTGTTTTGTGATCCAATCTCCCCCAGGATGTGACCTATCTCCCTCTACGCGGAGAGAAGGCCAGGTCACAGCAGCCCCACCCACGCCCCCGGCACCGAAGCCCTGTCCGTTTCGTGACATTACGCACTGACAGCTGGTTAGTCCGCCCTTCAAGCTGATGTAGGAAGTCGGGGGTCGACTTTGAACCGGGAGTACGTCAGTGAGCGCCATGCCGATCGCGTTGCTGGTCACCACGGCCGCCACAGGCGCCGTGGGTGTCGCCGTCCTGCGCACCGTGCTGCAGTTGCGCCGACAGGTCGCGGCCCTGCACAAGGCGCTGGCCGAGAACCGCGCCGCCACCACTCGTGCACTGCTGCCCGCCGCCCGCACGCATGCCGACACCGACGAGATACGGGCCGCCGTGGCGGCGGCGCTCGCGGAGGAACGCGAGCGTGAGCTCGCCGAGGCGCGGGCGTTCTGGGCCGCCCAGGAGGCCCGTGACGCCTCCGACGCGCCGCCCCTGCTGGGTCTGCCCGACACTGACCTGTTCCTGCCCCGGCAGGCCGATTTCGCGGGTCTGGAGCCGGTGTCCGAACCCGGCGCGGACACCGAGGAGCCGGCCGCCGAGTCCCCGGAGCTGGCCGCGGCCCGCCGCCGTCACCCCTCCCACCCTGACTTCGTGCCGACGCAGTCGCCGGTGGCGAACGACCACGAGCGCACGGTCGCGACGCTGGAGGAGCTGGCCGCCTCGCGCGTGGAACTGACGGACGTCCGCCCCGGCCCCCTGGGCACCCTCGACGTCTACGTCTTCGCCGACGGCACGACCCTGTGCATGACCCCGGGTCACCGGGAGACGGCGGAGCACCTCGCCGCGGCCCTGCGCGCGGGCCAAACCCCGGTCCTCCTGGGCGGCTCCGGCATCTCTGGCGCGTACACCCTGACGTTCGAGTGCGGCGAGGAGAACGTGTACATCCTGGCCGACAGGGTCATCGCGTCCCTTTAGGGAAGCGCCCCGAAGGGGCGCGGGGAACTGCGCGACCAGCCACGAACTACCGGCACCCGCGAACGGCGCTAAACCCCCGCCCGCTTCTGCGCCTCCTCGACCAACCGCACCGCGTCATCGACATCGGCACCACTGGGAATCACCACCGCCAGATCATGCGCGGCAACGGTGATCTGATCTGCCGCTGCAAACATCCCCGCATCCGGCATCTCCCGAGGCTCCAGACCCTCGAGCACCTGCGCCCTCCGGGCCAACTCCCGGGCCAGCCCGAGAGCCTCGGCGGCAGCGCCCCGCTGCAACCGGCTCTGGGGCGCGGCCCTCAAACGATCGGCGAAGTGATCCACCGCACGGGTCAGAGGCGTCGTATCAACCACGCCGCGAGCGTACGCGTCGCACCGGGACTGTTGCCAACGGGCGAACACTCAGGCACGGTGACCTGAAGGACCGGCTTACATCCCAGCGTCCGGAGGCGCCGATGTCCCAAGTCTTCTCCGAAGAGACCCATCGCAACATGCTCGCCCGCATCCCCCACTGCACCGGTCGTGAGATCTCCGACTGGCTTCGCACCGTCGAAGAAGGCCCGGCACTCTTCCGTTTCGAGGAAAAGGTCAGCTGGCTCCGGCACGAACACAACCTCGCGTACGGCCACGCCAAGGCGATCATCCACGAGTACGACCTGAGGAGGGCCGCGCGCAAACTGCTCTAGGCGCGGACACGTCTCGACGACGGAGGCCCGCCCGGCAGACGCCGAAGGGCCCCGGCCGGAGCCGGGGCCCTTCGCGCACGACGCGTCAAAGACTAGTCGTTGCTGTTGAGGATCGAGATGAGCCTCAGGAACTCCAGGTAGATCCACACCAGCGTCAGCGTGAGGCCGAAGGCCGCGAGCCACGCCTCCTCACGCGGGGCGCCGTAGGCGACGCCGTCCTCGACCTGCTTGAAGTCCAGGGCGAGGAAGCAGGCGCCGAGGATGATGCCGATGACGCCGAAGACGACACCGAGGGCACCGCTGCGGAAGCCGAGGCCGTCACCGCCGCCGAACACCGCGAACAGCAGGTTCACCATCATCAGCATGATGAAGCCGAGCGCGGCCGCCATCACGAAGCCGTAGAAGCGGCGGTTGACGCGGATCCAGCCGGCCTTGTAGGCGATCAGCACACCGGCGAAGACCGCCATGGTGCCGATCACGGCCTGCATGGCCGCGCCGTCGGCGATGCGGCTGTCGACGATGTTGGACACGACGCCGAGGAAGACACCCTCGAACGCGGCGTACGTCAGGATCAGCGCGGGCGAGGCCTTGCGCTTGAAGGACTGGACGAACGCCAGGACCATGCCGATCAGCGCGGCGCCGATACCGATGCCGTAGCTACGGCTGATGTTGGCGTCGTCGACCGGCAGCAGGGCCCAGGAGAGCGCCGCGGTGAGGATGAGCACACCGAGCGTGCTCGCCGTGCGCAGGACGACGTCGTCGATGGTCATCCGGCCGGTGGTGGCCGGGGCCTGCGGCGGCGCGCCGTGCTGCACGTCCTGCTGGGCGTAAGGGTTCTGCGCGTACGGGTTCTGCGCGTAGGGGTTGCCCGTCGGCTGCGCGTACGGGTTGCCCTGGGTGGCGACAGCGGGACCCCCGGCCTGCGGCGCGGTGTTGAAGCCCGCGTAGCCGTTGTCGCGGCTGAACCCCCGTCGCGAGAAGACCGGGTTTCTGCTCCTCATTTCACTCCTCCATGGCCAACACTGCGTGGCCTTGGCTCAAGAGTAATAGGTAGGCAAAGGAATGACCCTAGTGCTTGGGGAGGATCTTTCCCTCGTCGTGCTGCGCAACACGCTACGCGGCTTCGTGATTCCCCTCATCGGAGGGGGTCATTCATCACCAAGCTGCGACACGTCCGGAACCGGACGGAGATCACCCGCTGACGCCGTCCTTACGCCACCCGGGCCATCACCCGAGCGGGAAGCCCGTGTACCCCTCGGCCAGGTCGGTCTCGGCGGCACGGGAGGAGGCGATGCGGTCCAGCCGGGCGAGCTGGAGCCGGTCCTCGAAGCCGGTCGCGCCGGGGGCCCGGTGCAGGAGTGTCGTCATGTCGTAGGAGAACCGCTCGGCCTGCCAGATCCGGCGCAGGCAGGTCTCCGAGTAGGCGTCCAGCAGTTCCGGTGAGCCGGTCTGCTGCCGGTGGGCCAGGGCCCGGGCGAACGTCACGACGTCGCCGGCGGCGAGGTTCAGCCCCTTGGCGCCGGTGGGCGGCACGATGTGGGCCGCGTCGCCGGCGAGGAAGAGGCGGCCGTGGCGCATCGGCTCGTGGACGTAGGAGCGCATGGGCGTGACCGACTTCTGGGTGATCGGGCCGCGCTCCAGGCGCCAGTCGTCGGCGGTCTCGAAGCGGCGCTCCAGCTCGTCCCAGATCGCCTCGTCGCTCCACGCCTCGGCGTCGGTGCCGTCGGGTACCTGGAGGTACAGGCGGGAGACCGACGGAGAGCGCATGGAGAGCAGGGCGAAGCCGCGGTCGTGGCGGGCGTAGACGAGCTCGTCGTGCGAGGGCGGCACGTCGGCGAGGATGCCGAGCCAGCCGAAGGGGTACGTCCGTTCGAAGACCTGGACCAGTTCGGGCGGGACCGCCTTGCGGGCCACACCCCAGAAGCCGTCGCAGCCGACGACGTACTCGCACTCCAGGACGTCCTCACGGCCCTCGTGCCGGAAGCGGACGCGCGGGGCGTCCGTGCCGGCGTCCTCCACGGCCAGCGCCTCCGCCTCGAACAGCAGCGGGCCGCCCTCGGCGAGCTGGAGGGCGATGAGGTCCTTGCAGACCTCGGTCTGGGCGTAGACCATCACGGAGCGTCCGCCGGTGAGGGCGGGGAAGTCGACGCGGTGGCGCCTGCGGTCGAAGCGCAGTTCGATGCCGTCGTGGCGCAGCCCCTCGCGGTCCATCCGCGCCCCGGCGCCGGCCGCGCGCAGCACGTCCGCGGTGCCCTGCTCCAGGATGCCGGCGCGCTGCCGCCGCTCGACATAGGCGCGGTCGCGGCTCTCCAGGACGACCGAGTCGATGCCGGCGTTGTGGAGCAGCCGGGCGAGGAGGAGGCCGGCGGGCCCGGCTCCGATGATGCCGACGGTGGTGCGCATCGGACGCCCTCTTCTCATCCGTTCGTGTGGTGAAGTTTTTTTCACCATTGTTGGATGTGAGTCTCTGACGGCATGCGACCGCTGTCAACGGGTACGCCGCGAACTTCTCAATGGACCACACAGGGATCGGAAGGTGCCCGGAGCCGGACTTGAACCGGCACGCCCGCGAAGGGGCAGCGAGGTTTAAGCTCGCCGTGTCTGCATTCCACCATCCGGGCAGGCCATGGGCTCCGCATCGAGGTTCCGAGACTATCGGGACGGGTCCCCCGAACAGCGGAAGGGCGGACCGATGTTGTCTTATTTTAATGACGTCTGAGGGTGCATCAGCACATGGAACGCGCCATCCGCACTTGCCAGTAGCCTTGCGGGCGGCTGTCGGCGGCGCATGCGGAATGACGGAATTTCACCGTCTGAACAAGGGCACTCCACCTGTTCTTGACACGGTCCCGCTCGGTTTCCCGGCGTGTTGAGCGGATCCTCCCCCGACACCCGTTCCCCTCAGGGGCGTTCGTCATCCCCAGGTATGACGCCGCCCCTCGCGGTCAGACCCCAGTCGGCCCCCGGAACCGGAACAACGGCTGACTACACGGCGGCGTGGGACCCGGACGATGGAACGAGTCCGTCCCAGAACACCGCCGTCCGACAGGAGTGCCATCCCGTGACCACCGCACCGCTCACCGACCGGGCCACCGCCGTGGCCGCTCGCGCCACGGATCTGTCGAAGATCTACGGACAGGGTGAGACCCAGGTGGTCGCCCTCGACCGGGTGTCCGTCGACTTCCGGCAGGCCGAGTTCACCGCGATCATGGGTCCCTCCGGCTCCGGCAAGTCGACGCTGATGCACTGTGTGGCCGGTCTCGACACCTTCTCCTCCGGGTCGGTGCGCATCGGCGACACCGAGCTCGGCTCCCTGAAGGACAAGCAGCTGACCAAGCTGCGCCGGGACAAGATCGGCTTCATCTTCCAGGCGTTCAACCTGCTGCCGACCTTGACGGCCCTGGAGAACATCACCCTCCCGATGGACATCGCGGGCCGCAAGCCGGACAAGCAGTGGCTTGACTCCGTCATCCGGATGGTGGGTCTGGCGGACCGGCTCAGCCACCGCCCCGCACAGTTGTCGGGCGGTCAGCAGCAGCGCGTCGCCGTGGCGCGGGCGCTGGCCTCCCGGCCCGAGATCATCTTCGGTGACGAGCCCACTGGAAACCTCGACTCGCGCTCCGGCGCCGAGGTGCTGGGCTTCCTGCGCAACTCCGTTCGGGAGCTGGGCCAGACGGTGGTGATGGTGACTCACGACCCGGTGGCCGCGGCCTACGCGGACCGGGTGATCTTCCTCGCCGACGGGCGGATCGTCGACGAGATGTACCGGCCGACGGCCGAGTCGGTCCTGGACCGCATGAAGGCGTTCGACGCCAAGGGCCGCACCAGCTGATCCCCCGTCAGGACCGACAGGACTGAGAAGAAGAACCCATGTTCCGTACCGCCTTGCGCAACGTGCTCGCGCACAAGGCCCGGCTCCTGATGACCGTCCTCGCCGTGATGCTCGGCGTGGCCTTCGTGTCGGGGACCCTGGTCTTCACCAACACCATCTCGGACGCCTTCCAGAAGAGTTCCGCCAAGGGCTTCGACCAGGTCGACGTCGCCATGACGGCGGACTACCAGGACGCCGAGGGCGACCGGGTCGGCAAGCTCCACGACCTGACCCAGGCCACGCTCGACAAGAGTGAGCGCGTCCCCGGCGCCGCGTCCGCCATCGGAGTCGTGCAGGGCTTCACCGCCATCGCCGACAAGGACGGCAAGCTGATCGGCGAGGGCTTCCAGTCGCAGGGCGGCAACTACTGGGGCACCAAGGACCCCCGCTACCCCCTGGTCAGCGGCCACGCCCCCAAGGGCCGGGGCGAGGTCCTCGTCGACTCCGAGACGGCGAAGCGCGCCGGATACAAGGTCGGCGACACCGTACGCATGTCGGTCGACGGGCCGGTCCTGACCCCGAAGATCACCGGCATCTTCACCACCGACGACGGCAACGTCGCGGCCGGCGGCAGCCTCACCCTGTTCGACACGGCGACCGCCCAGAAGCTGTTCGGCAAGGCGGGCGTCTACGACCAGATCGACGTCAAGGCGAAGCCGGGCGTCACACAGGCCGCGCTGAAGGCGGAGCTGGACAAGGCGCTGCCCGAGGGCACCGTCGCGACCACCACGGGCAAGCAACTCGCCGACGACCAGGCGGAGACGATCGCCCGGTCGATGAGCGGCATGCAGACGGCCCTGCTGGTCTTCGCCGGTATCGCCCTGTTCGTCGGCACGTTCATCATCGCCAACACCTTCACCATGCTGGTCGCCCAGCGCACCAAGGAGCTGGCGCTGATGCGGGCGGTCGGCGCCTCGCGGCGGCAGGTGACGCGGTCGGTGCTCATCGAGGCGTTCGTGGTCGGCGCGGTCGCCGCCGTCGCCGGGCTGGTCGCGGGCATCGGCATCGGGGCCGGACTGCGCTCCCTGATGGGGACGTTCGACGCGACCGTGCCGGACGGGCCGCTGATCATCAAGCCCGCCACGATCCTCACCGCGCTCGCGGTCGGCATCCTGGTGACCATGCTGGCGGCGTGGCTGCCGGGCCGCCGGGCCGCGAAGATCCCGCCGGTGGCGGCCATGAACAGCGTGCACGCCAAGGCCACGACCAAGTCGCTGGTGCTGCGCAACACGCTGGGCGCCCTGGTCTCGGCCGCGGGCATCGCGGTCATCCTGGTGGCCACCACGATGGACGGCTCGGACGGCCAGGTGCCCATGGGCTTCGGCGCGGTGCTGCTGATCATCGGCGTGTTCATCCTGACCCCGCTGCTGTCCCGCCCGCTGATCGCCGCCGCGGCGCCCGTGCTGCGCGCCTTCGGCATCTCCGGCAAGCTGGCCCGGCAGAACTCGGTGCGCAACCCTCGCCGCACGGCCGCCACCGCCTCGGCGCTGATGATCGGCCTGACCCTGATCACCGGTATGACGGTGATGGCGGGCAGCCTCCAGCAGGCCATCGAGAAGATGGCGTCGTCGTCGATCAAGGCGGACTACGTGGTGTCCATGGCGAACGGCAACCCGCTGTCGCCGGACGTCGAGAAGAAGCTGGAGCGGACCGACGGCGTCACCGCCACCAGCCCGATGCTCAACGCCGTCTCCCGGATCGACGGCCGGACCGAGTACCTGACCGGCGTCAACGGCGCGGCGATCGGCGAGCTGGCCGGCCCGAAGGTCGACACCGGTTCCTTCAAGGTCGGCGGCACCCGGATCGTCGTGGACAGCGAGACCGCCAAGTCCTACGGCTGGAAGGCCGGGTCCGCCTTCACGGTCTCCTTCGAGGACGGCAAGAAGCAGAAGCTGACGGTCGCCGGGACCTACGAGAGCAACGACTTCCTGAGCGGCATCCTGCTCGACCAGGCGACCCTCGCCCCGCACGAGTCGGACCCGTACAACATGAAGGTCATGGTGAAGACCTCCGGCGGCACGTCCGGCGCGACGCAGGACAAGCTGGAGAAGGCCCTCGGCACCAACCCGGCGATCAAGGTCCAGGACAAGCAGGCCATCTCCAACGAGATCGCGCAGATGTTCACACTGATGCTGAACATGGTCTACGGCCTGCTCGCCATGGCGGTGATCGTGGCGGTCCTCGGGGTCATCAACACCCTGGCGATGTCGGTCTTCGAACGCTCCCAGGAGATCGGCATGCTCCGGGCGATCGGCCTGGACCGCAAGGGCATCAAGCGCATGGTCCGCCTGGAGTCCCTGGTGATCTCCCTGTTCGGCGGGGTGCTGGGCATCGGCCTGGGCGTGTTCTTCGGCTGGGCGGCCGGTGAGCTGCTGGCCACGAGGATGGCAACCTACGAACTCGTCCTGCCCTGGGCGCGGATGGGCATCTTCCTGCTGCTGGCCGCGACGGTGGGCGTCCTCGCCGCGCTGTGGCCGGCCCGGCGTGCGGCCCGGCTGAACATGCTGGAGGCGATCAAGGCGGAGTAGGCCGAGACGCGGAAGGGCCCCTTTCCCACGGCGGGAAAAGGGGCCCTTCGGCGTCTCGGCTCCGCGTGCAGGCGGAACCCTGAAGCACCTGGCGGCGCGTGTCGGGGGCGGGTTCGGGGGCCGGGGCCGGAGCCGCGGGGCCGGGGCCGGAGCCGCGGGGCCGGGGCCGGAGCCGCGGGGCCGGGGCCGGAGCCGCGGGGCCGGGGCCGGAGCACCCGGCGACGCGTGTCCGGTGCAGGCCCGGGGGCCGGGGCACCTGGCGACGCGTGTCGGGTCCGGGTCCGGGGGGACCCGCGGGGTCTGCGTTCGGGGGCCGGGTGCGGGTGCAGGGCCGGGGCCGCGGGTTCGGGGGCCGGGGCACCTGGCGACGCGTGTCGGGTCCGGGGGGACCCGCGGGGTCTGCGTTCGGGGGCCGGGTGCGGGTGCAGGGCCGGGCCCCGGGTTCGGGGGCCAGGGCACCTGGCGACGCGTGTCGGGTGCGGGTCCGGGGGGACCCGCGGGGTCTGCGTTCGGGGGCGGGTGCGGGGCCGGGGCCGGGGGTCGCCCGGGCCAGGTCCGGGTTCAGGGGGCCGGGTCCGGGACCGGGTCCGCTGAGGCCAGGGCCGGGTCCGCCGGGGCCAAGGGCCGTCGCGCGGTCCGGAAGGGGGCTCGGGAGGGCGCGTCGCCCGTTCGGTGCCCAGCCTCGTGGGCCCGCGGACCCCACGCCCGGGTACGGGCCACGAGTGCGGTCCCGGTCCTCTTCCCGGCCATCACACCAAAAGGGCCCCGGCCCCCGCCGACGGGAACCGGGGCCCTTCCGTGCTCAGTTCCAGGTACGGGCGCGCAGCGGCATGCCCGACTCTCCCGATTCGGGGGTCCGAACGGCCAGGACCTGGTTGACGCCGATGCGGTTGTGCTCGAAGGCGAGCGCGGAGGCGGCCATGTACAGACGCCAGACGCGGGCGCGGCCGGGGCTGGTCAGCTGGACGGCACGCTGCCAGTCGGCCTCCAGGCGGGCGACCCACCGGCGCAGGGTGAGGGCGTAGTGCTCGCGGATCGACTCGACGTCGCGCACCTCGAACCCGGCGCGCTCCAACTGGGCGACGGTGACGCCGATGGGCTGGAGCTCGCCGTCGGGGAAGACGTAGGAGTCGATGAACGCGTCGGCGTCGTACGCCGTCTCGTCCCGCTGCGGGCGGCGGGCGATCTGGTGGTTGAGGAGCCGCCCGCCGGGCTTCAGCAGCCCGTGCAGGTCGGTGGCGTAGTCCAGGTACCGTTCGGCGCCGACGTGTTCGGCCATGCCGATGGAGGAGATCGCGTCGTAGGGCCCGTCGCGGACGTCGCGGTAGTCCTGGACGCGGATCTCGACCTTGTCGGTGAGGCCCTCGTCGGCGACGCGCTTGCGGGCGTACGCGGCCTGCTCCTGGGAGAGCGTGATGCCGACGACGCTCACGCCGTGCTCCCGGGCGGCGTGGACGGCCATCGAGCCCCAGCCGCAGCCGACGTCGAGCAGCCGCCGCCCGGGGCGCAGGCCGAGCTTGCGGCAGACCAGTTCCAGCTTGTCGTGCTGGGCCTGTTCGAGGGTGCTGTCGGGGCTGGGCCAGTAGGCGCAGGAGTACACCATGGACGGGCCGAGGACGATCTCGTAGAAGTCGTTGCCGACGTCGTAGTGGTGGCTGATGGCGCGTCTGTCGGTGCGCTTGGTGTGCAGGTTGCGGCGCGGCCGACGGGCCTCCTCGCGGGGCGGGGCGGGCGGCAGCGGGGTCCCGGCGAGCTTGACGAGCCCGCGTACGGCGGCGCGGACCTCGGGCTCGCGCAGGGCCTGGGCGAGAGTGCGGGCGTCCTCGTCGCGCTCCCAGATGTGACCGGCCAGCAGGTCGAGGGTGGTGTAGAGGTCGCCGTCGATGTCGAGATCACCCGCCACCCAGGCCCGGGCCAGACCGAGTTCGCCCGGCTTCCACAGCAGGCGGCGCAGTGCGCGGCGGTTGCGTACGACCAGGATCGGCGCGCCCGGCGGGCCCGCCTGCGAACCGTCCCAGGCGCGGATGCGCACCGGTAGCGGTGCTCCCAGCAACTGTGCGAAGAGGCCCTGGAGCCGCGGCGCGGCGTCTGCCATGGTGTACACCTCCGTGACGGGGAATCCCGGAATGTCCGACACCACGTAAGCACCTGCGGGGCCTCGGCGCAGTCCCCGGCACGCGTCACGTCCGGGCAAACCACTACCCCGAGCGAATGCCGCGAGAACGCCGAAGGACCTCCCGCACCACGGATGGCGGGAGGTCCTTCGGCGGAGTCCGGCAGTGGAGGTCCTGCGTGCAGGTCCCTCCGTCAGGACGGGAGGGGGCCGGAGGTCAGGACGCCTTGGCCTTCTCCTCGGTCTTCTCCTTGGCCTTCGCCTCGGTCTTCTCCTTCGGCGCGGAGGCGACCGGGGCCGGCTTGGCGGCCTCGTAGAACTCCTCGCGCGGCGTCTCGATCGCGCCGAGCGAGACGACCTCGCGCTTGAGGAACATGCCGAGCGTCCAGTCGGCGAAGACGCGGATCTTGCGGTTCCAGGTCGGCATGGCCATGCCGTGGTAGCCACGGTGCATGTACCAGGCGAGACGGCCCTTGAGCTTGATCTTCATCTTGCCCATGACGATCATCGCGACGCCCTTGTGGAGGCCGAGACCGGCCACCGCTCCCTTGTTGGCGTGGGAGTAGTCCTGCTGCGGGAAGCCCCGCATGCCGGACAGGACGTTGTCGCCGAGGACCCGGGCCTGACGCAGCGCGTGCTGCGCGTTCGGCGGGCACCAGGCGTTCTCGTTGCCCGCCTTGCGGCCGACGAGGTCCGGGACCTGGGCGTTGTCGCCCGCGGCCCAGATGTAGTCGGTGCCCTTGACCTGGAGTGTGGTCTCGCAGTCGACGTGGCCGCGGGGGCCGAGGGGCAGGCCGTAGCGGGAGAGGACCGGGTTGGGCTTGACGCCGGCGGTCCAGACGATGGTGCTGGAGTCGACCTCGAGGCCGTTCTTCAGCACCACGTGGCCGTCTACGCAGGAGTCCATGGAGGTGGACAGGTAGACCTCGACGCCGCGGCCCTCGAGGTGCTCCTTACCGTACTTGCCGAGCTTGGGGCCGACCTCGGGGAGGATCTTGTCGGCGGCGTCGACCAGGATGAAGCGCATGTCCTCGCGGGACACGTTCTTGTAGTACTTGGCCGCGTCGCGGGCCATGTCCTCGACCTCGCCGATGGTCTCCGCACCGGCGAAACCGCCGCCCACGAAGACGAAGGTGAGCGCCTTGCGGCGGATCTCCTCGTCGTTGGTGGAGTCGGCCTTGTCGAGCTGCTCGAGGACGTGGTTGCGCAGGCCGATGGCCTCCTCGATGCCCTTCATGCCGATGCCCTGCTCGGCGAGGCCGGGGATCGGGAAGGTGCGGGAGACCGCGCCGAGCGCGACGACCAGGTAGTCGAAGGGCAGCTCGTACGCCTCGCCGACCAGCGGCGCGATCGTGGCGACCTTGCGGTCCTGGTCGATGGTGGTGACCCGGCCGGTGAGGACCTCCGCCTTCGGCAGCACGCGTCGCAGCGGGACGACGACGTGGCGCGGGGAGATGTTGCCGGCGGCGGCTTCGGGGAGGAAGGGCTGGTAGGTCATGTACGACCGGGGGTCGACGACCGTGACGGTCGCCTCGCCGTAGCGCATCTTCTTGAGAATGCGCCGAGCTGCGTACAGGCCTACGTACCCACCGCCTACTACGAGGATCCTGGGACGCTCCGTGGTGCTCATGCCATCGAGTATCCACCCGCCTCAGGGGGGTAGCTCGTGCGCCCCTTCACAAGCTCTTCCGGGGGGTGTGTTATCCTCCGCGACTCCCGTGATCCATGTCATGGTGACAACCGGGTCCCTTTGTGCACTGCGGACCGTTGTCAATGCCGCGTGAGCTGCCTCTCTGGCCCGCCGACTCCCCTGTGAGTGCCCCGTCGGGCCTTCCGCCGGCGCCCTCTCCGGACACGCCCATACCATGCTTCTGAACACGTTCAAAGGGCCATCAGGCCCCCAGAAGGGTCAACGCGGCCCTTCTCGTCGCCCTGGAGTGCCGAATTCCTTGTGAAGAACTTCACGAACTTTTCCGGGGGCCTGGCCCCGAGGGGCGCACACGCGCCCCTCGGACCCGCTCAAACGTGATCCTTGCCTGCTCAGAAGCGGCCTGGAGCCTGTCCTGGGCGACGGACCACACGATGCCGTCGAGGATTTCCCATGAACGCGTCTCCCGTACGAGGCGACGTCCACACCTGGCTGGTGTACACGGAAATGCGTACACTACTTTCATGGCTGATAACACCGTGACCGTCAGGGAAGCACGCGCACACCTCGCGGAACACATCAACCGCGCCGAGGAAGGCACTCCGACCGTTATAACGCGCAACGGCGCCCCAGTAGCCGCGGTCGTGCCTATCAGCGACTTCGAAGCGCTGGAGGAGGCGGCCGACGTGATGCTGGCCCGGGAGGCGGAAGCAGTTCTGGCCGACGGCGGGCCCACCGTTTCCATGGCCGAGCTGCTGGCGGACCTGTTCAGCGAGCGCGGTGAAGGCGCCGCGTGAAGTACGCCTTCCGGTTCACTACCGCTGCACAGCGGCAGCTTCGGGCCATCAGCCGGCACGATGCCATGCGCATCCTGACCGCGTTGACCGCGCTCGGCGACGATCCGTACCGCGAGGACGCCGATGTCAAGAAGCTCACCGGCCCGTCCGGGCTCTACCGGCTCAGGGTCGGCAGCTACAGGGTCGCCTACCAGATCAACGATGGTGAGCTCGTCATCCTCGTCGTCAAGGTAGGCGACCGGCGGGACGTGTACCGCAACCTGTAGGCGGTCAGGCCAAGGACCAGCCGATGCCGTCAAGGATGTCGTGCTCGCTGACCACGACCTCCTCCGCGCCGATCCGCTCCATGATCGACAGCAGTACGAGGGCCCCCGCCCCGATCACGTCCACCCGGCCCGGGTGCATGGAGGGCACGGCCGCGCGCTCGGCGTGCGTGGAGCGCAGCAGCCAGTCGGTGATCTCGCGGACCTTCTCGCGGGAGACGCGGGAGTGGTGGATGGCGGCCGGGTCGTACTCGGGCAGCTCCTGGGCGATCGCCGACACGGTCGTCACGGATCCGGCCAGGCCGACCAGCGTGCGGGCCTCGCGCAGCGGGACCGTCTCCTCGGCGAGGTCGAGGGCGGCGTCGATGTCCGCCCGCATCGCCGCGATCTGCTCCTCGGACGGCGGGTCGGTCACGGCCCCGTCCCGGACCAGGTGACGCTCGGTCATGCGGACACAGCCGATGTCCACCGAGCGTGCCGCACGGACGTGGTCGTCACCGACGACGAACTCGGTCGAACCGCCGCCGATGTCCACCACGAGGTAGGGCTTGGCCAGATGGTCGCGCCCGGCGAGCTCCTTGGTGGCGCCGGTGAAGGAGAACTCGGCCTCCTGGTCCCCGGAGATCACCTCGGGCTCGACGCCCAGGATGTCCAGCACGCCGCGCACGAACTCGTCCAGGTTCTCGGCGTCCCGGGAGGCGGAGGTCGCCACGAACCGCAGTCGCTCCGCGCCGTGCTCCTTGATGGTCCCGGCGTACTCGCGGCAGGCCGCGAAGGTCCGCTGGAGCGCCTCGGGGGCGAGCCGGCCGGTGCGGTCGACGCCCTGCCCGAGCCGCACGATGGTCATCCGGCGGTCCAGGTCGACCAGTTCGCCGGTGGCAGGGTCGGCGTCGGCGACCAGGAGCCGGATGGAGTTCGTACCGCAGTCCACGGCGGCGACACGGGTCACTGGGCGTCCTCCTCGGCATCGGTCACGCACGGGCCCTTGAGCCACCACTCCGGCAGCATCCCGATCGCCTCGTCCCCGAGCGGGTTCACCCCGGGCCCCGCGGCCAGCGAGTGCGCCACGAGCACGTGCAGGCACTTCACCCGGTCCGGCATGCCGCCCGCGCTCGGGAAGTTCTTCAGCTCCTCGATCTCGTCACGGCGCCTGATGTAGTCCTCGTGCGCCGCTCGGTACGCCGCCGCCAGCTCCGGGTCCGAGGCCAGCCGCTCGGTCATCTCCTTCATCACGCCGTTCGCCTCCAGCGTGCCGATCGCCGAGGCGGCGCGCGGGCACGTCAGGTAGTACAGCGTGGGGAACGGCGTGCCGTCCGGCAGCCGCGGGGCCGTCTCGACGACGTCGGGCTGCCCGCACGGGCACCGGTGCGCGATCGCGCGCAGGCCGCGCGGGGGCCGGCCGAGCTGCTGCTTGAAGGCCTCGACGTCCGCGTCGGTGGGCTCGGTGCGCGGAGTGGTCGGCGGGGGCGTTTCCATGACTGTGTTCAGGCTGTCTTTCTCTGGGTGTTCTCTCGGGTCACTTCACTGGTCGGAGGCGTCGGCCTTGTCGACCCCGTCCCAGACGTTCGAGTACCAGGGGCGGTCGGCCGCCCCGAGGTCGGCGCGCGACTGCCGCGCCGCGTGCGGGTCGACGACGATGAACCCCGTCTCCCCCGGCATGACGTAGTGCAACCGCTTCCGGATCTGCTGCTCGGCGTACGCGTCGTCCTGCCAGCGCGCCTTCTGGTCGCGCAGCCGTTCGACGCGCTGCCGGGCCTGCTGCTGTTCGCGCTGGAGGTCGTCGATCTCGGCGCGCTGCGAGACGTACTCCCGCATCGGGTAGGCCAGGGCCACGATCAGCGAGCACATCACCAGGGCGAGCAGCGCGGCCCGGCCGGTCAGCCGGGAGCGCCGGGCCTGGCGCTTGGTCTGGGAGCGGTAGACCCGGGCCGCGGTCTGCTCGCCGAGCAGCCGGATCCTGGTCGCGGTGGAGAACCGGTCCCGGTCCTTCACGGCCATGTCTGTCCGCCTCCCGCTCCACCGTCATACGCGCGTACGTCCCCGGACACGGTACGGGACCGGGCACGGGGACGTACGTACGACGCTGCTACTTGCGGGCCAGGTCAGCCCTTGAAGCGCGGGAACGCGCTGCGGCCGGCGTACACCGCCGCGTCGTCGAGGATCTCCTCGATGCGCAGGAGCTGGTTGTACTTGGCGACGCGCTCGGAGCGGGCCGGAGCGCCGGTCTTGATCTGGCCGCAGTTGGTGGCGACGGCGAGGTCGGCGATGGTGACGTCCTCGGTCTCGCCGGAGCGGTGGGACATCATGCACTTGAAGCCGTTGCGCTGGGCCAGCTCCACGGCGTCCAGGGTCTCGGTCAGCGAACCGATCTGATTGACCTTGACCAGCAGGGCGTTGGCCGCGCCCTCCTCGATGCCGCGGGCGAGGCGCTCGGGGTTGGTGACGAACAGGTCGTCGCCGACGAGCTGGACCTTGTCACCGAGCTTGTCGGTGATGGTCTTCCAGCCCTCCCAGTCGTCCTCGAACAGCGGGTCCTCGATGGAGACGAGCGGGTACGCGTCGACGAGCTCCGCGTAGTACTCGGTCATCTCGGCGGCCGAGCGGTCCTTGCCCTCGAAGGTGTAGACGCCGTCCTTGTAGAACTCGGACGCGGCGACGTCGAGGGCCAGGGCGATCTGCTCGCCGGGGGTGTAGCCGGCCTCGTTGATCGCCTCGAGGATGAGGTCGAGGGCCTCGCGGTTGGAGCCGAGGTTCGGGGCGAAGCCGCCCTCGTCGCCGAGGCCGGTGGCCAGGCCCTTCGACTTCAGGACCTTCTTCAGCGTGTGGTAGACCTCGGCGCCCCAGCGCAGGGCCTCGGAGAAGGACTCCGCGCCGATCGGGGCGATCATGAACTCCTGGATGTCCACGTTGGAGTCGGCGTGCGAGCCGCCGTTCAGGATGTTCATCATCGGCACCGGCAGCAGGTGCGCGTTCGGGCCGCCCAGGTAGCGGAACAGCGGAAGGTCGCTGGCCTCGGAGGCGGCGTGGGCGACGGCGAGGGAGACGCCGAGGATGGCGTTGGCGCCGAGGGAGCCCTTGTTGTCGGTGGCGTCCAGGTCGAACATGGCCTGGTCGATCAGGCGCTGCTCGGTGGCGTCGTAGCCGACCAGCTCCGGGCCGATCTGCTCGATGACCGCGAGGACGGCCTTCTCCACACCCTTGCCGAGGTAGCGGTTCGAGTCGCCGTCGCGCAGCTCGATGGCCTCGAAGGCGCCCGTGGAGGCGCCGGACGGGACGGCGGCACGACCGGTGCTGCCGTCGTCGAGGCCGACCTCGACCTCGACCGTGGGGTTGCCTCGGGAGTCCAGGATTTCCCGGGCTACGACGACGTCGATGGACGGCACGAGCATCTCCTTCTTCATGTGACGCGGGTACGCGGGCCGCGGGGGCCCGGCGAGGCGCGGGCCGCGGTGGCTCGCGACATGAGCCTAACCGGCTCCGGGCGATCGGCCACCGGGTCGCCCACCCCATGGACAGAACCGAGAGTAAATTGTTTCCGAACGGAACAAAGCCGGATCGCAAAGACCGGCAGAAAAAACCCCGCCCCGGCGCGCACGGGGGATGACGCGCCGGGGCGGGGAGCCCGTGGGGACGGGGGTGGGCCGCTGCTTACTTCAGGTGCAGCTGCTGGCCCGGGTAGATCAGGTTGGCGTCCGTGATGATGTCCTTGTTCAGCTCGAACAGCTTCTCCCAGCCGCCCTCGACCTTCTGCTCGGTCGCGATGGAGCTGAGGGTGTCGCCCTTGACGACCTTGTACTCGCCGTCGCCCTTCTTGACCTTCTTGCCGGTCGGGGTGGTGACGGTCTTCTGGGTCTTCTGGGTCTGGGCCGGGCGCTCGTCGGAGCGGGAGGCCGGCTGCTGCTCGGTCTGGCGGGTCTCGGTGGAGCCGCTGCTCTGCTCGGAGCCGCCGCTGTAGCCGGCGCTCGACAGGCCCTTGCCGCAGACCGGCCAGGCACCCTTGCCCTGGCCCGCGAGGACCTTCTCGGCGATCTCGATCTGCTGGGACTTGGTGGCCTGGTCGGCGGTGGAGGCGTACTTGGTGCCGCCGTAGCCGGACCAGGTGGAGGCGGAGAACTGCAGACCGCCGTAGTAGCCGTTGCCGGTGTTGATCGACCAGTTGCCGCCGGACTCGCACTGGGCGACGGCGTCCCACTCGGAGGCGGTGGCGGCGGAGGCGTTGCCGGCCGCCATCAGCGGGGCGGCGACGGCGGCACCGGTGACACCGGCGATGGCGATGACCCGAGAGGCCTTGGACGGACGGCGGTGCGTGCCCTTGCCGGAAAACAGCATGGAGAGATCCCCTCACCGACGCCTACGAGGTGAGCTGTCGGGTTCGGGCCGGTTGAGTTGCCCGGCCGCGTCCCTCCCGGGACGCGGCTTCACCCCAAGCCGGACCTGCCGTCGAGTTGCCTCAACCGCCGGGCCCGGCACTTACCTTGGGTCCCCCGCTCCTGCCTACGGCGCTTGACGCGACGACTGTTCCCGTGCGGCCGCTGGCAGGATTCGGCGTTGCGGCAGCCGGGGCTCGTGGTGACGAGCGGTCATGACCGTAGACATGCGATCCGCGGAATTTCAAAGACGATCAGGGCTTCTGAGATCTATCTCTCACCGGGCTTATACGGGACATTCGGTACGAACGGTGGCGTGAACTCGCACGGTTTAGGGGTGACTTCCGCCGCCGTTTCCGTACTGCCCCACCAGCTACTCGTCGCCCGCTTCGACCCGTACCGTGAGCTTCTGACCGGGGCGGATGAGGTTCGGGTCGACGCCGACGGCCACCTCGTTGCCGACGTAGAGCGCGCGCCATCCGCCGCTGAGGTCAAGGGAGTCGGCGATGGACCAGAGGCTGTCGCCGGGACGGACGACGTAGGGGCCGTCCGTCGCCTCGCGCGAGGCTTCGTCGCCGCGCGAGGCGTGGCGGCCCGCGACCCCGGACGGACGGCCGTCCTCAGCCGCGGTGTCCTCGTCGGCACTGGGGCCTCGATGGCGGCCGGAGCCGGTGTCGGTGAGGGCCGAAGAGTCGTCGTTCTGTGGCGACTTGTCAGACTTGTCACTCTCGGGACCGGCCGAGGGGGAGCTGTCGGAGTCCTGGTCCTGCGACTGGTCCCGCGGCTGCTCCTGCGTCGAGGA
Organism: Streptomyces sp. DH10; assembly: GCF_029813805.1. Lineage (NCBI taxonomy): Bacteria > Bacillati > Actinomycetota > Actinomycetes > Kitasatosporales > Streptomycetaceae > Streptomyces > Streptomyces sp. DH10. The sequence continues at coordinate 583,684 of NZ_JARVKU010000002.1, read as the reverse complement.
ATCGGCGGAATCGGACGACTTGTCGGACTTGGCGGTTTCGTCCTCCGAGGTCGACGGCGCGTCAGGGGACGGCGACGCGGACGGAGAAGACGAAGGAGACGACTCGGAGGAGTCGAGCAGTCCGGGCGAGTCCGTCGGAGCGGACGAGCCGGACGTGTCCGAGTCCTTGTCCTGCTGGAGACCCGAGAGCAGCCCGCAGGTGCGCCACGCGCCGACCCCCTGGTCGGCGAGGATTCTCTCGGCCACGGCTATCTGCTGGGAACGGCTGGCCAGGTCGGCACTCGGGGCGTAGTCGAGGCCGCCGTGGTTCTCCCAGTCCTCCTGGGACAACTGGAGGCCGCCGAAGTACCCGTTGCCGGTGTTCTGGCTCCAGGCGCCGCCGGTCTCGCAGTCTGCGACCCGGTCCCAGGTCGTGCCGTCGGCCGCGCTGGCGCCGGAGGCTCCGAGGAGCGGAATCGCGATGGCGGAGCCGGTCACTCCGGCCGCGACGAGGAGAGCCGGAGCCTGGCGGGGGCGACGGTGCCGACCGTTCCCGGAGAGCATACGGAGACCTTTCGCGAGACAGCAGTGACCGGCGCGGCGCAGGGTCCCCCGGCCGCGCTGATGATGGGTGAACGTATCGGCAGACGATCACTTGTCACAAGTTCATGCCGCACAGATCACGTGAAGATCACATTCCTGACGGCGTGTCACCTTGGGGCCGGCGTGAACTCCACCGGCAGGGTGCGCAGCCCGCGCATGATGAGGCCGCCGCGCCATCTCAGCTCGGCCGGATCCGCGGCGAGCCGCAGGTCCGGGAGGCGGGTGAGGAGCGTGGCGAGCGCGGTCTGGCCCTCCAGGCGGGCGAGCGGGGCGCCGAGGCAGTAGTGGATGCCGTGGCCGTAACCGAGGTGCTGGTTGTCGCGGCGGGCGAGGTCGAGCACGTCCGGATCGGCGAACCGCTCCGGATCCCGGTCCGCGGCGGCCAGGACGACGAGGACCGGGTCACCGGGCGCGATCCGCTGCCCGCCGATGGTGAGCGGCTGGGTGGCGAACCGCCAGGTGGCGAGTTCGACGGGCCCGTCGTAGCGCAGGAGCTCCTCGACGCCGGTCTCCAGGAGGCCGGTCTCCCCGGCGGCGAGGGACGCCTGGAGCCGCGCGCGCTGCTCGGGGTGGGTGAGCAGGGCGTAGGTGCCGTTGCCGATCAGGTTCACGGTCGTCTCGAAGCCGGCGAACAGCAGGATGAAGGCCATGGCAGCGGCCTCGTTCTCGGTGAGGTGCTCACCGTGGTCGGAGGCGCGGATGAGACCGGAGATGAGGTCCTCGCCGGGGGCGGGCTCGGTGGGCAGCGCCTCCCGCTTGCGGTGGATGAGGTCGGCGAGGTAGCCGCGCATCTTCTTCACGGACCGCGCCACGCCGCCCCTGGGCCCGCCCTGGTGACGGATCATCATCCCCGCCCAGTCGCGGAAGTCGTCCTGGTCTTCGCGGGGGACGCCGAGCAGGTCGCAGATGGCGTAGATGGGGAGCGGGAACGCGAACTCGTGGATGAGGTCGGCGGACCCCTTCCGCGCGAACCCGTCGATGAGCCCGTCCGTGAGCTCCTGCACCCGCGGCGCGAACTCGGCGACCCGTCGGGGCGTGAACGCCTTGGACACGAGCCGCCGCAGCCGGGTGTGGTCCGGCGGGTCGATGTTGAGCAGATGCGTCATCAGCTCGGCCTTGCGCTCGCCGGGGATGCCGGTCTTGCCCTTGGCGTGCGCGGGTTCGGCGTGATGCGCGGGGTTCTTGGAGAGCCGGTGGTCGGCGAGCGTCTGCTTGGCGTCGGCGTACCGCGTGACCAGCCAGGCCTCCACGCCGCTGGGCAGCTTGGTGCGGTGCACGGGGGCGTGCTCGCGGAGCCAGGCGTAGGCGGGGTAGGGATTGCTCGCGAACTCCCAGGTGAAGAGGTCGGGAGCGGCGGCCGGGGTGCTGGGCTGGGGCTGGTCGGTCACCCCCCGACGGTATCCGGCTCCCCGCCCCCTCCCCTCCCTCGGCCGGTCCCCCAGCCGCCCTCCGCCTCCCTGCCCTCGGCCCGGCCCGGCCGTCCTCCGCCTCCTGTGCCCTGCCCCGGGCCGGTTTCAGCCCTGCTCCGCCTCCCTGATCGCGTCCCGGTAGGCGCGGGCCGCCGCTCTCAGGGCCGCCTCCGGGTCCACACCCTCCGACTCCGCGCGGACCGCCAGGGCCAGCAGCTCGTAACCGATGCCCTCGACGGGCGGGAGCGGTATGTCCAGGTGCGCCGTGCGGGCCCGGGACGCCAGCTTGGCGGCGAGGGCCAGGCCGGGCTGGCCGAGGGGGATGCCCTCGGTGATCGAGGTGCGCTGCTTCTCGACCGCCTTGGTGCGCAGCCAGTGCGCCTTGACCTCCTCCGGCGTGGTGGCCGTCTCGTCGCCGAAGACATGCGGGTGGCGGTGGATCAGCTTGGCGACGATGCCGGCGGCGACGTCGTCGACGGAGAAGGGGCTCTCCAGGTCGTCCTCGGCGATCCGGGCGTGGAAGACGACCTGGAGGAGGACGTCACCGAGCTCCTCGCGCAGTTCGTCGCGGTCGCCCTCCTCGATCGCCTCGACGAGTTCGTACGCCTCCTCGATGCCGTACTTGGCCAGGCCCTTGTGGGTCTGCTGGGACGACCACGGGCACTCGGCGCGGATGCGGTCCATGACCTGGACGAGATCGAGCAGGCGGGCGCCCGGCAGGTCGTAGGAGGCGGGAAGCAGCTCCAGCTCCGGCATGGCGACGCGGCCCGTGCCGGCGAGGCGGGCCAGGCCGTCCGTCAGGGCCGGCTCGCCCTCGCCCGTCGCCACGACCACCACCGTGCGGCCGCCGGCGCAGGCGTCGAGCAGCTCCTGGGCCGTCGGGGACGCCTCGTCGACGGCTATCCCCGCCTCCCGCAGATACGGCAACTGCGGGTGCGCGCCGTCCGCGCACAGCACCTGGTCGGCCGCGTGCAGTGCCTGCCAGGCGGGCCAGGACAGCAGGCCGGGGGCGACGCGGTGGCTGGTGGTGAGCAGGACGATGCGGCCGGGGGCGGCGGTGTCGGCCGTGCCGGGGGCGGCCTGCTCGGGTCGCGGGGTGGCTTCGGGGCTGTTGGCGTTCACGATTCGAAGCTATCCCACGCCGCCGACAGCCCCCGAAGTTATCCACAGGCCCCGGTTTTCGCATGCCCCGGTTTCCACAGGCCCCGGTTTCCGAAGGCCCCGTGCCCGGGGTGCCCCCGCAGGCTCCGCTGCTACATGCTCGGCTGCGCCTGGGCCGCCGACACGTCCCGCACCCACGGCGTCTTCGCGTCGGCCCGGCTGCTCTTCTGGACGTCCCAGGAGCCGTAGCGCGGGTTGAGGTCGACGTTCAGGTCCTTGGAGGCCTCGGACAGGGCCTTCCAGAACTCGGGACGGTTGGTGTCGGTGCCGAGTTTCTCGGCGAGCTTCTGGGCCTCCAGCTGGAGGCGGAGGTTCTCTTCGAGGCGCTGCGGCGGGATGCCGTACTGCTGGAGCCAGGTCGTCTCCAGCTGCTCGGCGCCGCCGGCCTGCTCCTCCAGCCCGGACCGCATCTCCTGGATCTCCCTGCGGTTGACGGTCACACCGGCGTCCTCGGCGGCGCGGTGCAGCACCCGGTCGAGGATCATGGTCTGGAGGGTGTCGCGGGTGAGCGTGCCGGTCCCGGCGATGGCCTGCTGGTACTGGGCGTCGCTCCGCACGGCCGCCCGCTGGGCCGCGCGTACCTCGCCGACCCGTTCCTCCAGCTGGGAGACGGTGATCCGCTGGCCGCCCACCACGGCCGCCGCGCCGGGATGCGCGTCGTTGCCGCAGGCGGTGAGCAGGGGCGCCGCGGCGGCGATCGCGGCGGTGAGGACGAGCGCGGTGCGACGGCGGCGGTGCAAGGGGACCTCCCGAGGAGATTGTGCGACGGTGCACAAGGTCTTGCGGTGATCGATGGTAGGCAGTGGCCAAGCTCTGGCCAACCCATTCGACCAACGATTCACCGGGACTTCCGGCACCGCCGCGCGGACCGGGCCGGGAGGGGAGCCGCGTCCGGGGGGTGGGCGCGGCTCCCCTCCCGGGGTTTCCGGGTCTCCGGTGCGGTCAGGGTTCCCTGCGCTCCTGCAACCGGATCGCCGCCGTCAGCAGGCCGGCGGCGAGGACGGTGACGTAGATACCCGCCGCGTAGGGACCGCCGGGGAACGGCGTTCCGCCGGGCTGTCCCTGGAAGTCGCTGAGGGCGATGAAGGGCAGCCAGGCACCGATGTCGACGCGGAGCAGCCATTCGCCCGCGGCGCCCAGCGCCGGCTCGGCCACCAGGGACCACACCAGCACGACCGCCACGGTCGCGCCTCCGCTCTTGAGCAGCAGCCCGACCGCGAGACCGATCACCGCGGTGATCGCGAACGCCACGGGGACGGTGAGGAGCTGGCGCCAGTCGAGTCCGGAGTCCGGGGTGAGCCGCGCGGTGGGCTCCGCCAGCGCCGCCACGGCGAGGCCACCGGCCATGAGGACCGCCCCGGCGAGTGCGGCGAGCCCGGCGACGACCGCCGCCTTGCCCGCCAGCAGCCGGTACCAGGACGGCACGGCCAGACGGGAGGCCCAGATCGTGCCCGTGCGGAACTCCATGGTGGCCGAACGGGCGGCGAAGACCATGATGAGCAACTGGGCGAAGGCCGGTCCCGTCAGGACGTCGGCGATACCCGGCTCCTGTCCTTCCGCCGTCTCCCGCACCCCGAAGCCGCTCAGGGCCAGCGACACCGCGGCCGTGATGCCGAGGAACCACCACGTCGAGGCCAGCGACCGCAGCTTGTCGACTTCCGTGCGCAGTACGGCCGTGGTCATACCCGGCTCCCTTCCACCGGTTGCTGCACGGAGCCCCGGTACTCGACCGAATCGGCCGTGAGCTTGAGATAGGCGTCCTCGACCGTGCGGCGGCGCGGCGCCAGTTCGAACAGGACCAGTCCGGCCCGGGCCGCCGCCCTGCCGATGTCCTCGCTGCTCATCCCGGAGACGAGCAGCGCCTCGGCGCGCTCGGGTGCCTCGGCGACGGTCGCTCCGTGCTCCACGACCAGGTCGCGCAGCCGCTCGGGCTCCTCGGCCCGTACCAGCACCTCCTCGGTGGAGCTGAGGGAGGTGAGGTCCGTGACGGAGCCCTGGGTGATCAGTTTCCCGCGCCCGATCATCACCACGTCGCCCGCCAGCTGCGCCATCTCGGCGAGCAGATGGCTGGAGACGAAGACGGTGCGTCCCTCGGCCGCCAGTGCGCGCAGCAGTCCCCGCATCCAGGCGATGCCCTCGGGATCGAGGCCGTTGGCGGGTTCGTCGAGGACGAGGACGCCCGGGTCGCCCAGCAGTGCGCCCGCCAGCCCGAGGCGCTGCGCCATGCCGAGCGAGAACCCGCCGACCCGCTTGCCCGCCACGTCGGTGAGCCCGACCTGCGCGAGCACCTCGTCCACCCGCTGCACGGGGATCCGGTTGCTGCGGGCCAGCCAGGTCAGATGAGCGCGGGCGGAGCGCTTGGGGTGGGTCCAGCGGGCGTCCATCAACGCTCCGACGACCCTGAGGGGTTCGGGATGCTCGTGGTAGCCGCGCCCCCCGATGAGCGCGGTGCCGGCGTCGGGCCGCGTCAGGCCGAGCAGCATGCGCAGGGTGGTGGACTTGCCGGCCCCGTTCGGGCCGAGGAACCCCGTGACGGTTCCGGGGTTCACGGTGAAGGACAGGCCGTCGACGACGCGCTTCTTCGCATACGTCTTGGCCAGCCCCGACACTTCGATCGTCGCCTTGGTCATCTCTTCGAACCCGCCTCAGGCCACGATCAGTTGCTGCACCACGCCGAAGCTCGCGAGCAACAGGACGACGACGACCCAGACGACCTTGCCGGGCGCGAGTCCCCGGCGGACGGCCTTGACGCACTCGGCGAGTCCGATCAGCGCCGCCAGGAGCCCGATGCCGCCGATCACGGCCGCGGTGACGTACGCCCAGGTCTGGTCTCCCTGCCAGCGGAGCAGCAGCAGGGCCACTGCGAGCGGGACTACGGGCCAGGCGTCGCCGCGGACGGACTCCGGGGCTTCCTGCCGCCGTGCCGAGAAGGATCCGTTGCTCATGTCTTCCTTGGTTTTCCTCGAGGGCTTGTCAAAGGGTCGGGTGTCGGGAAGGGGTGTGCGGCCCGCGGAACCGGCTGGTTCCGCGGGCCGCACAGCCGGCCGGTGACCGGCCGGAACCCTGACCGGTGTTGACGGCCGAGCGGAGCCCCCGCTCCCGCGGCCGGCAAGGTCACCGAGAGCCGGACGGGAGTCCGGGCGCTGCGACGGTGGCTTCCCGACAAGCGTCCGAACGGGGAATCGCCCTGCTCGGTCCCTCGGTCAGCACGGTCGTCAGCTGACGAAGTCCTTCACGATGGTGTAGACCTCGTAGACCGTGTAGCCGACCTCGATCGCCTTGCGGACCAGCCACGGCACGTACTTCTCGTACGCCTTCTTGAACGCGTTGTAGCCGCTCTTGGCCGCGGCCTTCAGCTTGTTCCAGGCGGTCGAGCCGAGGCCCTTCAGCTTGCCGATGAGCCAGCTGATGCGGCCCTTGGCGGCGACGTCGCCCGTCTCCGCCGCGGCCGAGGCGGTGGCGGAGCCCGTGGCGGCGTTGGAGGAGGCGGCCGGCGTCGCGATCTTCACCTCGGCGGCCGAGGTGACCGCGCGGTGGGTGTCGACCGTCTGCACCTGGGCGACGGAGCGGGCCGGAGCCGGGGTCGCGGCGCTGGCGGCCGGCGCGCCGACACCGATGAGAGCACCGACGAGCACGGTGCTCGCGATGACGCGGTTCTTGTTCACGGAGTCCTCCATGAGTCAACTGGTAAGCCGTTCCGGCCGGTTGGCCAACGGCTCGCACAGGCTCACAAGGCCCCGTCTCCGCGCTCACCCTGTCGCGCCCCCTGACGATCTCGGACATGAGCACATCATGCAGCGTCGGTGTCTCCGGGGTGTCTCCGCGCTGTTCTCGGGCCAGGTCAGCGCATGCGGGCCCCTCGACGGCCGGACGCGCCGGGAAATCACTTTCGGTCACCGCTGTCCCACGACCGGTGGCCATATGGCTTGTTCCGTTCGGCGGCCCGGTGTTAACTGTCTGGCGCGTGATCCGCACAGCTGACCTCTGTCGCATCACGCGCGGCCCGGTACTTACGGGGACACGGGCCGGATACGGGGAAAAACAGGGGGAACCTTTGCCATACGTATCTCCGTTCGGAGTGGCCTCCACGCACCCGGACAAGAGCGAGACCGAACCCACCGTGCTGCTCCGTCTGCTGGGTGACGACGGCATCCACCTCGCAGAGCACGAATCCCACCGACTGCCGCCGCAGACCGCCGAACTGCTCGCCTATCTGGAACTGCGCGGCGGACGCAGGGCCCGAAGACCCGCCCTCGTCGGAGCGCTCTGGCCCGACCTGCCGGAGAGCGTCGGGCGGCGCAGGCTCAGCCGCCTGTTGTGGCGGACGAACCGGAGCCTCCCCTGGGAACTGACGTACACCGAAGGCGAGACGGTGCACCTCACCGACGCGCTGGCCAGCGACTGGAGGCTGGCGGAGGAGGCCCTGGAACGCGTCACCCGGCCCGGCGTACCGCCCCGCGCGCGGGACCTGGAGATGCTGCGGCAGCCGTTGATGTCCGACGTGCGGTCGGCATGGGCGGAGATGCACCAGGCCGGCTGGGACGAGCGCAGGTTCCACGCGCTGCGGGAGGCCGGTCACAGCCTGCTGGCCGGCGGTCTTCCCCACGAGGCGGCGGAGACGGCGACGTTCCTGGTGTCCTGGGAACCGCTCGACGAACCCAGCCATCTGCTGCTCATGCGGGCGTTCGTGGAGATCGGAGCACCCAGCAGGGCCGCCGAGCTCTTCCGGGACCTGCGGCGACGGCTGCGCAGAGAGCTGGGCGTCGAGCCCGCTCCCGAACTCGCCGCGCTGGCCGGCCAGCCGGCCTACGGGTCGTAGGGGAGCTCTGCGGCAGGGCCCACCGCGTCACGCGGCGCACCGCGTCACACGGCCGACCGCGTCACACCGTGTGACGCGGTCACAAGGGGTGCCGCATCCACACGTTGGGCTCGACGTACACCGCGTATCCGCGCTCGGGCTCGCAACGCACCGGCACCAGGGCGCCGGGCACCTCGATGTCGCCCTGGGTGTCGAAGGGCAGCCCCGTCCAGCGGCGCCAGTTGGCCAGTGAGGCGGACACCGTCATGGAGGCCGGTGCCACGCAGTCGATGGTGGCGCCGGCCCGGGCGTGGACCCGCAGCCACGGGTCCTGGGGCAGGCCGTCGGGGCGGACGCGGTGGGCGTACTCCTCGATGGGCGTGTGCGGTTCGAGATGCTTGGCGTTGGGGCGGACCGGGGCGACGACCTCCCGGAAGCCGCGCGCCCGGGCGTTGTCGCGCATGGCCGAGAGCATCAGCGCCGACAGGCCGCGGCCCTGGGCGTGCGGGGCGATCGAGACCGAGATCGCGCTGACCGTGTCGGGGCGGACCCCGCGACGCAGGTCGGAGAACGCCCACACCAGGACCGTGTCCCAGCCGTTCCCGGGCAGTTGGCCACGGCCCTCGGCGTTCAGGGCGAAGGGCACGCTGTAGGCGTTCGCGACGACCTCGCCCTGCTCGTCCTCGGCGAACAGGACGTACTCCGGGAGTTCGGCGGCGATCCGGGGAAAGTGCGCGGCGCCCACGAGGTCCTGGATCGTGAACTCGGGCCAGCTGTCCGCCATCCCGACGACCCGCTCCAGCATGTCCGGGCGGTCGGCGAGGCTCGATATCTTCGGCTGCATGCGATCACGGTAGGCATGAGGAGGCTCGGCCGGAACCGAATTACGACGTGGGGGCTCGGTCCGCCACTCGGGGTGTCCCGGCTCGGCGGGCGGCGATCACCATGACCACTGTGGACAACAGGGCGATGCCGGCACCGACGTAGAGCGGTGAGGTGTAGCCGAGGCCCGCGGTGATGGCCAGGCCTCCGAGCCAGGCGCCGAGGGCGTTGCCGACGTTGGACGCGGACACGTTGGCGCTGGCGGCCAGTGCCGCTCCGTGCGCGTAGTCGGTGACACGCGTGATCATCCCGGGCACACTGGCGAACCCGGTCACGCCCATCACGAACACCAGGACGACCGAGGCGGTCGCGCTGCCGGCCAGCAGCCCGAACAGGGCCAGGGTGAGGGTGAGTCCGGACAGCGCGAGGACCAGGGCACGGTCACGGTCGCGGTCGGCCGCGCGCCCGCCGACCAGGTTCCCGACGACCAGCCCCACGCCGTACACCATCAGCAGCCAGGCGACGTCCGCCTGGGCGAAGCCGCTGACCTCGGTGAAGGTGTAGGCGATGTAGCTGAAGGCGCCGAACATCCCGCCGTAGCCGAGCGCGGTGGCCGCCAGCGTCAGCCAGACCTGCCAGGACCGGAACGCCCGCACCTGCGCCCGCAGGCCGCTGGGAGGCGCTGGGCCCGACTCCCCTGTCTGTGCGGCCGAACGCCCATGGACGGGATCCGCTCCTGTTGCCGGCCGGGCCCGGCCCGCCCACGCGGGCACCAGCGCGGCGATTCCCGCCAGCGCCAGCACTCCGATCGCGGTGACCGCCCAGAACGCCGCCCTCCAGCCCCAGCGCTCGCCGACGAGCGCGCCGAACGGCACGCCCAGCACGTTCGCGACCGTCAGCCCGGCGAACATGACCGCCACGGCCTGGGACTTCTTCTCCGGCGCGACCAGACTGCGCGCGACCAGCGAACCGATACCGAAGAACGAACCGTGGCACAGAGCCGCGACGATCCGCCCGAGCATCATCACCGGGTAGTTCGGCGCGATGGCGGAGAGCAGGTTGCCGACGACGAACAACGCCACCAGCCCCAGCAGTACCTGCTTGCGGGGCAGCCGTGCCGTCGCCGCGGTCAGCGCGATCGCTCCCACGGCGACACTGAGCGCGTAGCCGGAGATCAGCCAGCCCGCGGCCGCCTCGGACACCATGAGACCGGACGCCACCTGCGGCAGCAGCCCCGCGATGAGGAACTCGGTCAGACCGATGCCGAAACCGCCGAGCGCCAGCGCGACGAGTCCGCTCGGCATCCGTCACTCTCCGATCGAGTCCCCGTCACCCGTCCAGTGGCATCACGAGTCACCCCAGCACATCGAGTCGGAGTTGGAAAGTGCTTTCTGTCCGAGCGGCAGCCGCACCGGCGGCCCGTACCGCTTCAGCCGCCGCACTGCTCCAGCATCATCCGCTTGTCCGCCGCCGTGACGGGAAGCTCGTACTTCAGCGACACCTGGGCGAACCGCACCGAATAGGCGCAGCGGATCCGCTTGTTCGGCGGCAGCCAGGACGCCGGACCGGAGTCGCCCTTGGAACTGTTGGTCCGCCCGTCCACCGGGACGAGGTTGAGCGGGTCGTTGGCGATGGCCTCCCGTTTGTCCTCCGTCCAGCGCGAGGCGCCCATCTGCCAGTCGTAGGACAGCGGCATGACGTGGTCTATCTGGACCTCCGTCGCGCGGGACTTGGTCCACTCGATGACCTTCCCGGTGTACGGGTCGTGCAACGTCAGTGCCATGACGACGCAGTCCGAGCCCGACCGGAAGCGGAGGTCCTCCCCGTCGCGTTTGAGGAGATCGTTGCGCGAGTCGCACCCGTTGCGCGCGAAGGGGACGTCGGCCGGTGCCGAGTCCATCCAGGCGTAGCCGAACTTGTCCCGTTCGTAGCCCGTCCTGGGCCCGCGTCCCTTCGTCTCCACCTTCTCGATGAGGGCACGGGCCCGCGCCTGGTCCTCGGTGGACGTGATCGCCGCCAGGCCCGGCTTCGTGCCGTCCGGGTTGTCCAGCGGGTTCACGGCTCGTCCGTCGCCGGCCGTGGGGACGCCGGAACCCGAGGGTCCACCGCCGTCCGATGGCTCGGCCAGGCCTTCACAGCCGGCCAGCACCGCGCACATCATCGCGACAGCCGGTGCCGCCCCGCCCCTCAGACGCCTCACTGTGCGCCCCTCCCCTGCTCGCCTGTTCCGCCACCGCACGGGCGGTCTGTGCCTCCCCCACCGTAGCGAGGGAGAGGTACAGACCACACCAGGCCTGAACGGGCATTCCTCGCATGCCACGCGTATCGTCGGTTCTGAGCCAACTCCGGAAGGAGCTCTGAATGGGCATCTTCGACAAGTTCAAGAGCCAGGCGCGGAACAAGGGCAAGCAAGGCTCCGACTCCGCGGAACAGAAGATGAACGAGAGGACCGGCGGCAAGCACGAGGACCAGATCGACGCCGGACAGCAGCGGGTCGAGGGACAGTTCGGCATGGACCGCGACCGCGAACGGCCCGACCAGCAGTAAGGCCTCCGAACCTCAGAGGCCGTCCGCGGAGAGGCAACAGGCAAACCAAGACGCGCCTCCTGCGGGCGGCTTCGCATGCCCGACAGCGCCTGAAGGGGACGGGGGTTGAGCCGGCGACCCGAGCGGGCCTTCACACCCCCGCCGGATCAGACCTTACCTATCCCCAGCGTCGTCTCCTGGGGCAGCAGTCCCGATGCCAGGACCGCGACCCAGTAGTCACCCAGCAGTCCGGCGAGACGGTCGACGCCATCCGGGCCGAGCAACTGCCAGGGCCCGGCGGCAAGTCGGTCAGTGTGCCGCTCCACTCGGTCACGCAGCGCGCGGCCCGCTTCCGTGGCTGCGCCGTCCGCGTCGACCAGGCCCTCGCAGGCCAGGCGGTCGCGTGCGGCAGCCCATTCCGCTGAACTCCACCCGCGGCTCTCGAAGCGCTCCACCGGCGCGGCGCCTATCGCGGCGAAGGAGACGAGCGCCTCCACCGGATCCAGACCGGCCACGAGCAGGGCCACGAGGTGGCCGTCGCCGCGGTGCTCGCGCAGGATCGTCGCCGCGTGCCACAACTGCAAGTGCGGGGCCGCGGGCCAGTCGAGCGCGGCGTTGGCCGCGGCGAGCGGGCGACCGGCCGGGTCCGCCGCCTCGGCCGCGCGCCGGGCGAGCGCGGCGGCTTCCGCCATCGCGGGGCTGTCCACCTGGTCGCCGAACAGGGCGCGGTAGGCCCGGTCGACCGCCCGCGTCCGCGCTTCGAGGACCGCTTCAGGGCTCGCGATCCTCCACGCGGGCTGGACATGCTCGGCGACCATGCGAGGACTGAAGCTGTAGAAGGCCGAGGCCACCCGCTCCGGGCCGGCCTCCCCCAACGGGGCGGCGCGGTAGGCGAAGTAGCTCGGCCAGCGCTCCCGGGTGCCGTACCCGAGGGCGGCCGCCTCCTCGAAGGCCTCCGGCGCGTAGTACAGCACCGCGTGCAAGGGCTCCAGCAGGTGCCACATCTGCCGCACGCGAGCCGGCTCCACGCCGCCGTCCCGCGTCACCGCGCCTCCGTCGATCTCGCTCACATGTTCCGGCATGACACACCTCCACACACTCGCGTCCGGTCCCGTCGCACTCGACCGCCGCGTCGCGTTCGGCCCAGGCACTCAACTTGACACTGACAAGATTGCTCCGGTGACCCCGAACTTGTCAATGCCTAGATGCGGCGTACGCTCCTGACCATGAGCTCCAGCAAGCCGTCAGCGAACGAGAAGGGCCCCAGCGGCCGCCCGTACCACCACGGCGACCTGCGCCGTGCCATCCTCACCGCCGCCCTCGACGCCATCGCGGCGGACGGTCCGTCCGGGCTGAGTCTGCGCGACCTGGCCCGCCGCGCAGGCGTCTCGCACGCCGCGCCCGCCCACCACTTCAAGGACCGCGCCGGACTGCTCACGGCGATCGCCGCCGAGGGCTTCGGGCTGCTCGCGACCACGCTCAGGGCGGCGGCGGACCTTCAGGAGGCGGGTGTGCGCTACGTGCGTTTCGCGCGTGAGCATCCGGCGCACTTCCAGGTGATGTTCGCGCCCGAACTGCTGCGCACCGGCGACCTGGAACTGACCACGGCGCGCGCCCTCGCCTCGGACGCCCTGCGCGAGGCCGTCACGGCGGTGCCCCCGGAGGGCCGCGGCACGGACGCCCGGCTCGCCGGCGTCGCCGCCTGGTCCCTCGCCCACGGCTTCGCCACGCTGCTGCTCAGTCACAACCTGGACGACCCGGTGGGCGGCCAGGACCCCGAGGAGGTGTTCCGCGAGCTGGCGGGGATGCTCTTCCGCCACGCCGGGTAGCCGTCGCTCGCCGCCCTGGTGCCGTACGGGCGTGACCTCGGCACTCGCGCTTGACCTTGACACTGACGTCAGGGTCCGACGATCCCCGCATGGCATCCCGATTCCCGTCCCCACCCCCGTCCCGGTATGCGAAGGACCTGCGAGAGATTCCGCGAGAGACCTTGCGAGAGACCTCGCGAACCGTGCTCGTCACCGGCGCCGGTACCGGCATCGGCCGTGCCACCGCCCACGCGTTCGCCGACGCGGGCGCGCACGTCGTGGCGGTGGGCCGCCGCGAGGTGCCGCTCGCCGAGACCGCCGCTCACGACCCGGCCCGCATCAGCCCGCTCGTCGCCGACATCACGGCCGACGAGGGCCCCGCGAGCGTCGTCCGTGCGGCACTCGACCGGCACGGTCGCATCGACGTGCTCGTGAACAACGCGGGCATCGTCAACACCCAGTCCCTGCGCACGTACACGCGTGCCGCCGCGGAGCACCAGCTCGCGACGAACCTCCTCGCTCCCGTCCTGCTCGTGCAGGCCGCGCTACCGGCCCTCGAGGACAGCCAGGGCGTGATCGTGAACGTGACGACGTCCGTCGGGCAGCGCGCCTGGCCGGGCAACTCCCTGTACGCGGCCGGGAAGGCGGCCCTGGAGGTGCTCACGCGCAGTTGGGCGGTCGAGTTCGCCCCGCTGGGGATCCGGGTCGCCGCCGTGGCCCCGGGAGCGATCGACACACCGATCGGCGAGCACTCGGGCCACACCCCCGAGCAGCAGGCCGCGATCCGCGCGTGGCAGCTCGCGCACACGCCGCTCGGCCGGGTCGGACGCCCCGAGGAGGTGGCATGGGCGATCACCCAACTGGCGTCCCCGCAGGCCTCGTTCGTCACCGGCGTGGTGCTTGCGGTGGACGGCGGCGCGGTCGTCGCATGAGACTGACGCGCATGGCGGAACCACGTATGCGGATCGGTGAACTCGCCGAGGCGACCGGCACGACGCCGCGTGCCCTGCGCCACTACGAGCAGGCGGGGCTCATCACCTCCGTACGCGCCGCGAACGGCTATCGCCTGTACGACGCCGGCACGGCCGTCCGCGTCCGCAACGTCCGCCGTCTGCTGGACGTGGGCCTGACGCTCGACGACGTACGGGTGTTCCTGCCGTGCCTGGACGGCGACGTCACGGCCGGGCCCGCCTCCGAGGAGGCGCTCCGGGTCGCCGCCGGCCGTCTCGCGGTGCTGGACGAGCGCATCGCCGCGCAGGTCGCGGTCCGCGACCGGCTGGCGGCGGCACTGCGTCAGGCCACCGGGGCGCACGTACGCCCGGTGGCCTGACGGAGTCTCGGCGGGCCCGGGCCGTCAGGAACCCAGGACCGACGTCAGGAACTCCCCGACCCACGCCAGCAGGTCCCGCCCGACCAGCGGCTTCCCGCCGACCTTCGCGGTCTTCGGGCGCGGCACCAGCACCTGGTGCGCGGCCGGCTTGATGACGACCCCGGGGTACAGCCGCTTGACCCGCAGCTCCTGCGACTCGCGCAACTCCACGGGCGCGAAGCGGATGTTGGTGCCCTGGAGCACGATCTCGCCGACGCCGCACGCCCGCGCGAGCATCCGCAGACCGGCCACGAGCAGCAGGTTCTCCACCGGCTCGGGCAGCTTGCCGTATCGGTCGACGAGTTCCTCGCGTACGGCCTTGACGTCCTCCTCCGTGTTGGCGGAGGCGATGGCCCGGTACGCCTGGAGCCTGAGCCGCTCGCCCGGCGCGTAGTCGTGCGGGACGTGCGCGTCGACGGGCAGCTCGATCTTGACCTCGAGCGGCGGCTCCTCCTCGATCTCGCCGGTCTCCAGCTGACGGCGGTAGTCGGCGACGGCCTCGCCGACCATCCGTACGTACAGGTCGAAGCCGACGCCCGCGATGTGGCCGGACTGCTCGCCGCCGAGCAGGTTGCCCGCGCCGCGGATCTCCAGGTCCTTCATCGCGACGTACATGCCGGCGCCCATCTCCGTGTGCTGGGCGATGGTCGCGAGCCGCTCGTGCGCGGTCTCGGTCAGCGGCTTCTCGGGCGGGTAGAGGAAGTACGCGTATCCGCGCTCGCGGCCACGGCCCACCCGGCCGCGCAGCTGGTGCAGCTGGGACAGGCCGAAGGTGTCGCCGCGCTCCACGATGAGGGTGTTGGCGTTGGAGATGTCGATGCCGGATTCCACGATGGTCGTGGACACCAGCACGTCGAACTTCTTCTCCCAGAAGTCGACGACGACCTGTTCCAGCGCCTGCTCGGACATCTGGCCGTGGGCGGTGGCGATGCGCGCCTCGGGGACGATCTCGCGCAGCCGGGCGGCGGCCCGGTCGATCGACTCGACGCGGTTGTGGATGTAGAAGACCTGGCCCTCGCGCAGCAGCTCGCGGCGGATGGCGGCGCCGATCTGCTTCTCCTCGTAGGGGCCGACGAAGGTCAGCACCGGGTGCCGTTCCTCCGGAGGCGTCGTGATCGTGGACATCTCGCGGATGCCGGTCACCGCCATCTCCAGCGTCCTGGGGATCGGGGTGGCGGACATGGTCAGCACGTCGACGTTGGCGCGGAGCTTCTTCAGCTGCTCCTTGTGCTCGACGCCGAAGCGCTGTTCCTCGTCGACGATGACCAGGCCCAGGTCCTTGAACTTGGTCTCCGACGAGAACAGGCGGTGGGTGCCGATGACGATGTCCACCGAGCCCTCGCGCAGGCCTTCCAGGACGGCCTTGGCCTCGGTGTCGGTCTGGAAGCGGGACAGCGCCTTCACGTTCACCGGGAACTGCGCGTACCGCTCGCTGAACGTCCCGAAGTGCTGCTGCACGAGCAGGGTCGTGGGCACCAGGACGGCGACCTGCTTGCCGTCCTGGACGGCCTTGAAGGCGGCCCGGACCGCGATCTCGGTCTTGCCGTAGCCGACGTCGCCGCAGATCAGGCGGTCCATCGGGACCGACTTCTCCATGTCCTCCTTGACCTCGGCGATGGTGGTGAGCTGGTCGGGCGTCTCCGCGTAGGGGAAGGCGTCCTCCAGTTCGCGCTGCCAGGGGGTGTCCGACCCGAAGGCGTGGCCGGGGGCCGCCATGCGGGCGCTGTAGAGCTTGATCAGGTCGGCCGCGATCTCCTTGACGGCCTTCTTCGCGCGTGCCTTCGTCTTCGTCCAGTCGGCGCCGCCGAGGCGGTGCAGGGTGGGGGCCTCGCCGCCGACGTACTTGGTGATCTGCTCCAGCTGGTCGGTGGGGATGTAGAGGCGGTCGCCGGGCTGGCCGCGCTTGGCGGGCGCGTACTCGACGACCAGGTACTCGCGGGTCGCGCCCTGCACGGTGCGCTGCACCATCTCGATGTAGCGGCCGACGCCGTGCTGCTCGTGGACGATGTAGTCGCCCGGCTCCAGGGTGAGCGGGTCGATGGTCTTGCGGCGGCGGGCGGGCATCCGGGCGCCGTCGCGGCCCGCCGCCCGCTGGCCCGTCAGGTCCGTCTCGGTCAGGACGGCGAGTCTGAGGGCCGGGTCGACGAAGCCGTGCTCGATCGAGCCGCACGCCACGTGCACGACCGACGGGGAGATCTCGGCGAGGTCGGCGTCCAGTCGGGCGGCGATGCCCTCGCCGCCCAGCACCTCGACCGTACGGGCCGCCGGGCCGTGCGCCTCCGTGACGAACACCGCGCGCCAGCCGTCGGCGAGCCAGCCCTTGGTGTCGGCGAGGGCCTTGGCCGTGTCGCCGCGGTAGGTCTCCGGGGCGTGCATGCCGAGCTTCAGCGTGTCCGCGTCGAGCTCTTCGTCCGCGGCGAACGGCGACACCGACCACCACATCATGTCCAGCTCGCGGGCCCGGTCCCGGACGTCGGCGATGGACCACAGGGAGGCCGCGCCGACGTCGATGGGCGCCTCTCCGCCGCCGGCGGTGGCCGCCCAGGAGGCCTGGAGGAACTCCTGCGACGTGGCCACCAGGTCCGACGCGCGCGTGCGGACCCGCTCCGGGTCGCACACGACGGCCATGGCTCCCTTGGGCAGCACGTCGAGCAGCAGCTCCATGTCGTCGACCAGGACCGGCGCGAGGGACTCCATGCCCTCCACCGCGATCCCCTCGGCGATCTTGCCGAGCAGTTCACCGAGCTCGGGGTGCTCCTCGGCGAGGGCACGCGCCCGCGCGCGGACGTCCTCGGTGAGCAGCAGCTCGCGGCACGGCGGCGCCCACAGGCCGTGCTCGGCGACTTCCAGGGAGCGCTGGTCGGCGACCTTGAAGTAGCGGATCTCCTCGACGTCGTCGCCCCAGAACTCGACGCGCAGGGGGTGTTCCTCGGTGGGCGGGAACACGTCAAGGATGCCGCCGCGGACGGCGAACTCGCCGCGCTTCTCCACGAGCTCCACGCGCGCGTACGCGGCGGCCGCGAGGGCCTCGACGATGTCGCCGAGGTCGGCGCTCTGACCCGTCCTCAAGGCGACCGGCTCCAGGTCGCCGAGGCCCTTGACCTGCGGCTGGAGCACCGATCGGACGGGCGCGACGACGACGGAGACCGGGCCGGTCTCGGGGTCGTCGGGGCGGGGGTGGGACAGGCGGCGCAGCACGGCCAGGCGGCGGCCGACGGTGTCGCTGCGGGGGCTGAGCCGCTCGTGCGGGAGCGTCTCCCACGCCGGGTACTCCACGATCCCCTCCGGTGGGAGGAGGGAGCGCAGGGCCGCGGCCAGGTCCTCCGCCTCGCGGCCCGTCGCCGTCACCGCCAGCACCGGGCGGCCCGTGTCGCGGGCCAGGGCGGCGACCGCGAAGGGGCGGGCCGCGGGAGGGCCGACCAGGTCGACGTGCATGCGGTTGCCGTCTGCGGCCGCGTTGATCGCTTCTGCGAGGGCGGCGTCCTTACTTACGGCGTCGAGCAGACCGTGCAGACTCATTCGGGGTGTTTTCCGTCCAGGGTGGGCAACACGACGGGCCCGACGCGCGTCGCGGGCCGGGGGTCTCCAGCGTACGACGACGCGCGCCCGCGCGTCGGGGCTGTGGATGACGCCCGCTCTCAGCCGGACAAGATCGAACCAGCCGCCCAATCTTCACACCTTCACCTCCACCCGTTGATTTCGCCACGGCAAGATCGGTCCGGTCCCCCGAGCGGTCCCCCCCACCCGTAAGGCCCGGCATGCCCGCCCCCGCCCTCCCGGTCGTCTCTGAGGCCCACATACCGACGCCGGTCGTCCCTTCCCGCGGCGACCGGCATCCGGATCGCGCGCGGTGGGGCCCCTGGGTCCTGGCCGCGTTCCTCTTCGCCGCGTACGCGGCCGTCTCGGTCGGCCGCTACCGGCACATGACGACCCTCTCCTGGGACCTGGGCATCTTCGAGCAGGTCGTGCGGGCGTACGCGCATCTGCGGGCGCCGGTGTCCGACCTCAAGGGGCCGGGTTTCGGCATCCTGGGTGACCACTTCAGCCCGGTGACGGCTCTGCTCGCGCCGGCGTACCGGCTGTTTCCCTCACCGGTCACGCTGCTGGTCGCCCAGGTCGCGCTCTTCGCCCTGTCCGCCGTCCCCGTCACCCGCGCCGCCGCCCGGCTCCTCGGCCGTCGCCGCGGTCTGGCGCTCGGTCTCGCCTACGGGCTGTCCTGGGGTGTCCAGCGCGCCGTCGACTTCGACTTCCACGAGATCTGCTTCGCCGTCCCGCTGATCGCCTTCTCCCTGGAGGCGCTGCTCGCGGACCGCCGGCGCGCGGCCCTGTGCTGGGCGCTTCCCCTGGTGCTGGTGAAGGAGGACCTGGGGCTGACGCTGGCCGCGATCGCGCTCGTCGTCGCCTGGCGGGCGCGCGGCTCGTCGTCCCGGACGGTTCCGTACGCGCTCGGTGCCGCGGTGTTCGGCACGGCGGCGACGCTGCTCGTCCTCACAGTGGTCATCCCGTCGTTCAACACCGCCGGGACCTACGACTACTGGAACAAGGTCAGCGAGTCGGGCAGCCCCCTCGACGGCCTCGGCACCAAGCTCCGCACCCTCGCCTGGCTGCTGATCCCCACCACCGGACTGCTCGCCCTGCGCTCCCCGCTGCTGCTGGTGGCCCTGCCGACGCTCGGCTGGCGCTTCCTGTCCGGCGACGACCACTACTGGGGCACCGACTGGCACTACAGCGCGGTCCTGATGCCGGTCGTCTTCCTCGCCCTCGCCGACGCCCTCACGACCGCGCGCCACAGCCCGCGCCCGTGGCTGAGCTCGTACGCCGCCCAGCTGCCGGCCGCCGTCGCCGCCGCGGCCCTGGCGCTGACCACCTCGCTGCCGCTGGCGCAGCTCACGGAGGCCGGGATCTACCGGAAGCCCGCCGCGGTGTCCGGCGTCGAACGGCTCTTGGCTCGGATCCCCGACGGCGCCACCGTCGAGGCCAACATCGGCCCGATCAGCCGCCTGACCTCGCGCTGCCGGGTCTTCTGGCTCGGCAACACCCGGGGCGTCACCCCCGAGTACATCGCCCTGGAGAACATCGACGGCGAGTACCGCGACCCCGTGGGCTACGCCGGGGACCTGCATCCCGGCGCCGTGTACGCCGTCGCGGGCAAGGCCGACGGGTACGTGGTCCTGGAGCGGCGCACGGCGAGCTGACACCGGACGCGCGGCCCTGTCGGGCAAAGGGCCCGCCCCGGAGGTGGAAACCTCCGGGGCGGGCCCGTCCTCCGCAACCCCCGTGTGCGGTGGTCCTTCGCAACCCCCGTGTGCGGTGGTCCTTGCCCCGCTACTCGGTGGCGATGGCGTTCAGGACGTTCATCCGGCCCGCCCGGAACGCCGGGATGAGTGCCGCGAACAGGCCCACGAACGCCGAGGCGATGAAGACGCCGGTGATCGTCGTCCAGGGGATCTCCAGGACCTCCAGGCCCTCCAGGGCCAGGAGCTGCTGTGCGGTGGCGCCCCAGCCCATGCCCAGACCGAGGCCCAGGAGGGCGCCGAAGAGGGCGATGACGACCGACTCCATGCGGATCATGCGGCGCAGCTGACGGCGGGAGAGACCGATCGCCCGCATCAGGCCGATCTCCCGGGTGCGCTCCACCACCGACAGGGCCAGGGTGTTCACCACGCCCAGGATGGCGACGATGATCGCCAGGGCCAGCAGGCCGTAGATCATGTTGAGCAGCTGGCCGATCTGGTCCTTCAGGGCCTCCTTGTAGTCGGTCTGGTCGCGCACGGTGTACTGCGGGTAGTCGTGCAGCGCCGACTTCAGGGACTTGTAGGCGGCGTCCTGCTGCCCCTCCTTGGCGCTGGCGAAGAGCATCTCGTCCAGCGGCATCTTGTCGGCCGGGACGTACTTGGCCAGCGTCGAGATGGACGTGTACATCGCGCCCGCGTCGATCACGACGTCACTGCTGGTGATCGCCCGGACCGTCAGGTCGGCCGTGGCGCCGTCCTTGAAGGCGACCTTGATCTTGGAGCCGAGGCTGATGCCGTGGTCCTCGGCGAACTTCTCGTGCACCGACATCGAGTCGGCCTTGTAGGCGTCGGGGAGCTTGCCGGCGACCGTCTCGGTGCGCAGGTCGGTCGCGTACGACGGGTCGGCCGCCGTGATCGCCGTGTCCTTGAGCGTCTTGCCGTCGGGGGTGGTGAAGTCGGCCTTGGTCCACTTGTACTCGGTGACCCGCTCCACGTCCGGCGCCGCCTTCGCGGCCTTGACCGCCTGCGGGGTGATCAGCTGGCTTCTGTCGGACTGGATGATGAAGTCCGTGCCGACGGTCTTGTCCAGCTGGTCGGTGGCGGACGCCACCATGGAGGAGCCGACCACGGACAGGCACGCCACCAGCGCGAGGCCGATCATCAGCGCGGCGCCCGTGGCGCCGGTGCGGCGCGGGTTGCGCAGGGCGTTGCGCTCGGCCATGCGGCCGACGGGGCCGAACATGCGCAGCAGGACGGCACCGAGGACGCGGACCACACCCCCGGCGAGCAGCGGGCCGATGACGACGAAGCCGATCAGCGACAGCACCACGCCGAGACCGAGCCACAGCGAGCCCTCCTGGGCCTTGTCGGCCTCCGTCGCCAGGTAGAGGCCGAAGGCGCCGGCGCCGGTGAGGACCGTGCCGATGACGCCGCGGATCCAGCCGGCCCTGGCGTCGGCGGGGGCTCCCGCGTCGCGCAGTGCGGCCATCGGGGAGATCTTGCCGGCGCGCCGGGCGGGCAGGTAGGCGGCCAGGACGGTGACGACCACGCCGAGGACGAGGCCGACCACCGGGGTCGTCCAGGCCACCGTCAGGTCGTCGGTGGACAGTTCCATGCCCATCTGGCCCATGAGCTTCATCAGGCCGACCGCGAGGCCGACGCCCCCGGCCACACCGAGCACCGAGCCGACGACGCCGAGCAGCAGCGCCTCGGCCAGCACGGAGCGGTTGACCTGCTTGCGGGAGGAGCCGATCGCCCGCATCAGGCCGATCTCCCGGGTGCGCTGGGCGACCAGCATGGAGAAGGTGTTGATGATCAGGAAGATGCCGACGAGGAAGGCGATCCCGGCGAAGCCGAGCATCGCGTACTTCATGACGTTCATGAAGCCGGCGACGTCCTTCTGGTTGGCGTCGGCGGTCTCCTTCGCGGTCTTCACCTGGAAGTCGCCGCCGAGTGCGGCCGTGACGTTCTTCTTCAGCTGCGCGTCGCTGACGCCGGAGGCCGCGGTGACGTTGACGTTGGTGTAGACGCCGGTCTCGCCGACCAGGGTCTGCTGGGCGGTCCTGGTGTCGAGGTAGAAGATCGCGGCACCGGGGTTGGTGACCGTGAAGTCGGCGATGCCGGAGATCTTCGTCTTGTGGGTGCCGACGGCGCTGAGCACGCCGATCTCGTCACCGAGCTTCAGGTCGTGCTTGTCGGCGGTGTCGGCGTCGACCATGATCTGGCCGGATTTCTCGGGCGCCGCACCGGAGGTGATCTTCATGGTGCGGGCTTCGTTGCTGTTCCAGCCGCCGACGATGGTCGGGGCACCGCTGGAGGGCGACAGGTTGTCCTTGTCGGCGTCGACGACGGTCACCGACGTCGAGAACACCGCGCCATCGGCGGACTTGACCCCGTCGGCCTTGCGGACCTCGCCCAGCACGGAGGCCGGCATGACCGGCGGCTTGCCGTTGTCG
Source organism: Streptomyces sp. DH10 (assembly GCF_029813805.1). Taxonomy (NCBI): domain Bacteria; kingdom Bacillati; phylum Actinomycetota; class Actinomycetes; order Kitasatosporales; family Streptomycetaceae; genus Streptomyces; species Streptomyces sp. DH10. Next base: position 561,519 of record NZ_JARVKU010000002.1, on the reverse strand, counting down.
GCGGTCGTCTCGCCGCTGTCGGAGGCGCCCTTGGCGCTCACCGTCACATCCGAGGAGGTGGCCGCGAAGAGCTTGTCGAACGTCGTGGACATGGTGTCCGTGAAGACGAGCGTCCCGCAGACGAAGGCCACCGACAGCAGGACGGCGATCGCGGAGAGCGCCATCCGCCCCTTGTGCGCGAAGAAGTTGCGCATCGAGGTCTTCATGACGGTCATGACGTGCGCCCCCGGGCGTCGAAGTCCTTCATGCGGTCGAGGACGGCCTCCGCGGTCGGCTTGAACATCTCGTCGACGATGCGGCCGTCGGCGAGGTACAGCACACGGTCCGCGTAGCTGGCGGCGACCGGGTCGTGGGTGACCATCACGATGGTCTGGCCCAGTTCGTCCACGGACCGGCGCAGGAAGCCGAGCACCTCGGCGCCGGCGCGCGAGTCGAGGTTTCCGGTCGGCTCGTCCCCGAAGATGATCTCGGGCTGAGCGGCGAGCGCCCGCGCCACGGCGACGCGCTGCTGCTGACCGCCGGACAGCTGGGTGGGCCGGTGCTTGAGACGGTCGGCGAGCCCGACGGTCTCCACGACGCGCGTCAGCCACTGCTTGTCCGGCTTGCGGCCCGCGATGTCCATGGGCAGCGTGATGTTCTCTATGGCGTTGAGCGTCGGCAGCAGGTTGAACGCCTGGAAGATGAACCCGATCCGGTCCCGGCGCAGCTGCGTGAGCTTCTTGTCCTTCAGGCCGGTGATCTCGGTCTCGTCGAGGTAGATCTGCCCGCCGGTGACGGTGTCGAGCCCGGCGAGGCAGTGCATCAGCGTGGATTTGCCGGACCCCGAGGGGCCCATGATCGCGGTGAACTGGCCGCGTGCGATGTCTACGTCGACGTGGTCGAGGGCGACGACGCGGGTCTCACCGGTTCCGTAGGCCTTCACGACCTGCCGCGCTCGCGCGGCAACGGCCGTACGCCCTCCAGTGCCCCCGTGCCTGGGAATGGTTACAGCCGAAGTCACTGTATGTCTCCTATATCGGTCAGCAGATGGTGAAGGCAGTTGCCTGGTCGACAGCCGCGGTACGCGTGGCCGGACCGCTGGGTCCGTCCGACGCGTTTCAGTCTCGCGGCGGGCAGGGGTCCCGCGCCCTGGTGCTCAGCGCAGTCTTTTCCTGTGGAAAACCCCACCCCCGCCGGTGTACGCAACCGCCCCCCGGCGGCATAAAGCCAGGTTAAGGACCGACCCCCGCGCGCCTCGTCCTCCGTCGGTACGAACCCTCCCCAGGTCGTAGTACGGAGGTACCCCTAGGGGCAGTCCACCGAAGGGTGGAGACCGTCTCAGGGTTCGTTCCACCCGTCGGCCCGTTCAGGCTCCACCCTCCCGCTGCCTGAATCAGACAAGGGTCGCGCGAAGCGCGTCGTTGAGGGGTGGAGGTCGGGTGACGGGCGGGCCCAGTGGGAAGCTGCCCGGCGGCAGGTAGGTGCAAGGGGCAGGCAAAGCGACGGTACCCGTGGCGCAGGCGCGGCCGGGCGAGGGGAGGAAATCCGGGGTGGGCAGCACCGGTTCCGCGGCACGCGAGTCCGCACGTCCCGCCACGACAGACCGGCGGGGCGCTGTCGTCGCCGCCCTGATGCTCTCGATGGCGCTGGCGGCGCTCGACGCCACCATCGTCTCGACCGCCGTCCCGCAGATCGTCGGGGACCTCGGCGGTTTCTCCGTCTTCTCGTGGCTGTTCTCCGGCTATCTGCTGGCCGTGACCGTCACCCTGCCCGTCTACGGCAAGCTCTCCGACACCTTCGGCCGCAAACCGGTCCTCGTCGTGGGCTCGGTGGTCTTCCTCGTCGGCTCGCTGCTGTGCGCGCTGGCCTGGAACATGGGGGCGCTCATCGCGTTCCGCGTCGTCCAGGGCCTGGGCGGCGGCGCCCTTCAGGGCACCGTCCAGACGCTCGCCGCCGACCTCTACCCGCTGAAGGACCGTCCCAGGATCCAGTCGAAGCTGTCCACGGTGTGGGCGGTCTCGGCGGTCGCCGGTCCGGGTCTCGGCGGTGTCCTCGCCGCCTACGCGGACTGGCGCTGGATCTTCCTGGTCAACCTGCCCATCGGGGCGGTCGCGTTGTGGCTGATCGTCCGTCACCTCCGCGAGCCGGAGCGGGAGACCGGCACGCACGCGCGCGTGGACTGGGCCGGCGCGCTCGCGGTGTTCGCCTGCGGCGGTGTGCTGCTCACGGCCCTGGTGCAGGGCGGGGTGGCGTGGCCGTGGCTGTCGGCACCCTCGCTCGCCCTGTTCGCCACGGGACTCGCCCTGGTCGCGGTCGTGGTGCTGGTGGAGCGCCGGGCGGCGGAGCCGATCATCCCCGGCTGGGTGTGGCGGCGCCGTACGATCGCCGCGGTCAATCTGGCCCTGGGCGCGCTGGGCCTGCTGATGGTGGCGCCGGCGGTGTTCCTGCCCACCTACGCCCAGTCGGTGCTGGGCCTCGCGCCCGTGGCCGCCGGATTCGTGCTGTCCGTATGGACGTTGAGCTGGCCCGTATCGGCGGCGCTGAGCCAGCACGTGTACCGCAGGATCGGCTTCCGCAACACGGCGATGCTGGGCATCGGAACCGCCGCGCTGATCCTGTTCGCCTTCCCGTTCCTGCCGTACCCCGGGCAGGCCTGGCAGCCGACCCTGCTGATGCTGCTGCTCGGGGCCGCGCTGGGCCTGTTCCAGTTGCCGCTGATCGTCGGGGTGCAGTCGACGGTGGGGTGGGCGGAGCGCGGCACGACGACCGCGTCCGTGCTGTTCTGCCGCCAGACCGGCCAGACCATCGGCGCGGCGCTCTTCGGCGCGGTCGCCAACGGGGTGCTGGCGGCCCGGCTCGGCGGCGCGAGCGACCTCGACTCGGTGACCCGGGCCCTCAACTCGGGCACCGCCCCGGAGGCGACCCGGCGGGCGATCGCCGACGCGGTGCACGCGGTCTACCTGGGTGCCTCGGCCGCGGCGGCACTGGCGTTCCTGGTGCTGCTGTTCCTCGCGCCGCGGAAATTCCCGGTGCTCAAGGACTGACCGTACGTATCCTCCCGCCCATGCTGACCTTGGAACCGCTCCGGGCCGATCACGCGGACGCGCTGCTGGCCTTCGAGCGGGAGAACCGGGCGTACTTCGCCCGCTCGGTGCCGGACCGCGGGGACGCCTACTTCACGGCGGCGGGGTTCGCCGAACGCCACCGGGCGCTCCTCGACGAGCAGCACGCGCGCGTGTGCCGCTTCCATGTCGTCCTGGACGAGGAGGGGACCCTGGTCGGCCGGGTGAACCTGGTCGACGTGACGGACGGCCGCGCCGAACTCGGCTACCGGGTGGGCGAACGGGCCGCGGGCCGGGGCGTGGCGACGGCGGCCGTCGCTCAGGTGTGCCGCCTGGCCGCCACCGACTACGGGCTGACCTCCCTCACCGCGGTCACGACCCTGGACAACCCGGCCTCCATGACCGTCCTGGCCCGCAGCGGCTTCACCCGCGTCGAGGACACCACCGTGGCCGGCCGCCCCGGAGTCCGTTACGTACGCCACCTCGGACGACTCGACGCCCGGAAGCCGGGCCAATGCGGATAACACCCGAGGTCAGCTCAGTAAGCGCGTACCGACCAATCAGTTTGACCAAAGGCTCGCGTCCACCCGGTACCGGGAAGTAACGTGCGTGGCTCCCACCCCCCAACCTCCCTGCGGTCCGCCGCACCGGGTCCCACCCTCGCAAGGAGCACCGGGATGTCCTACGACCCGCCGCCACCGTCCTACCCGTACCGGCCGCCGGATTCCTCACCCTCCTACGACACCTACCCCTGGCAGCCGCAGCAGCCGCCCGTGCCACCCGAACCGGCCGGGCGGCGTCCCCAGCGCCACGCCGCGCTCGGGCACCACAGCGACCTGCGGGTGCTGCGCAGCGCCTACCGCTGGCAGCGGCGCGTGGCCACGCTCACGGCGCTCGGCTACTTCGTCCTGTTCCTGATCCTGTCGGCGTTCGCACCGTCGTTCATGACCAGCACCGTCACCGACGGCCTGCCCACCGGCCTGCTGCTGGCGCTCGTCCAGGTCCCCGTGACCTGGCTGGCGATCGCCCTGTACGAGCAGACGGCCCGCCGCCGCGTCGACCCCCTCGCGGACCGGATACGCAAGCAGGCCGAACTGGACGCCAGGCGGGAGGAAACGCGGTGACCACCGAGTTCAGCGGCAACGCCCAGTCGATGTCGCTCGTGGGCTTCACGGCGGTGGCCACGATCACCCTGCTGCTGTGCGTGATGACGGGCCCCGACCGGGACGACCTCGACGAGTTCTACACCGGCTACAGCTCCCTGTCCCCCATACGCAACGGCCTGGCGATCGCCGGCGACTACATCTCCGCCGCGACCGTCCTCGGCACCGGCGGCGTGATCGCCCTCTTCGGCTACGACGGGACCGTACTGGCCCTCAGTACGGCGCTGTCGCTGATGCTGCTGATGTTCCTGCTGGCCGAACCGCTGCGCAACGCGGGCCGGTTCACCATGGGCGACGCGCTGACCCGCCGTATGCCGGGACGCGCTGTCCGTATCGCGGCCTGTGCGGTGACCCTGGCGGCGCTGGTGCCGCTGATGGTGGTGCAGCTGGCGGGCACCGGGCAGCTGATGGCGTTCGTCCTCGGCTTCTCCGGCGAGTCGTTGCAGACGGGCTGCATCATCGGCGTGGGCGCGCTGATGATCAGTTACGCGGCGATCGGCGGAATGAAGGGCACCGCCCTCATCCAGATCCTGAAGATCGTGATGCTGCTCGGCTCCGGCATGGTGGTCGCGATGCTGATCCTGCACCGGTTCGACTGGGATCCGGGGGCCCTGTTCAACGCGGCCGCCGCGAACAGCGGTGTGGGATCGGCGTTCCTCTCCTCGGGGCTCCAGTTCGCGAGCGGCCCCAGCCCCGACCTGGACATGATCACCGCGCAGCTGACGGTGGTCCTCGGCGGTGGCGTACTGCCGCACGTCACCATGCGCATGTACACCGCCTCCAGCGCCCGGCAGGTGCGGCGGTCGATGTCCTGGGCGGTGTCGGGCGTGGCGCTGTTCGTGCTCGTCATCACGGTCGTCGGGTTCGGCGCGACGGCCCTGGTCGGGCGGGCGGTGATCGCGCAGGTGGACCCGCAGGGCAACACGGCCTACCTGCTGGGCTCCCAGGCGGCGTTCGGCCCGGACGTGTCGACGGCGGAGACGTTCCTGTTCACGACCGTCACCACGGCGGTCTTCCTCACGCTGCTCGCATCGGTCGCCGGGATGATCCTCGCCTGCGCCAATTCCCTCGCGCACGACGTGTTCGCGGCCCGGGTGCGGGAGATGTCACCGCGCCGCGAGATGACGGTGGCCCGGGTATCGGCGCTGGCGGTGGGCGTTCCGGCGATCCTCCTGGCCACGCTCGTCCAGCATCGCAGCCTGCAACCCCTGGTGACGCTGTCCTTCTGCCTGGGCGCCTCGGCCATCGCGCCCGCGCTGGTCTACAGCCTCTTCTGGCGCCGCTACACCCGGACCGGCCTGCTCAGCACCCTCATCGGCGGCTCGCTGGCCGTCCTGCTGCTGATGCCGGGCACCAACCTGGTCTCCGGCTCGCCCGTCTCCGCCTTCCCCGACGCCGACTTCAACTGGTTCCCGTTCACCACCACGGGTCTGCTCTCCATCCCCCTGGGCTTCGCCTGCGGCTGGCTGGGCACGATGGCCTCCGGCCGCCGCAAGTCGGAGGAACAACGCCACGAGTACGAGGCGGTGGAGGCCTGGATCCTGGCGGGCGCGGTGCGCAGGGACCGCTGAGGCGGGGCGGAGGGCACGGCGTCCCGGCGGCCCGGGGTTCCGTGCCGCGGGGTTCCGTGCCGCGGGCGGCGGCCGGGGGCATGAGGTCACCCGACAGCGAGGCCTGTTACGGCTGCCGGCCGTTACGGCTGCCGGCCGCAGGTTACGGGCGTAGGCCCCCGGCGGCCGCCAGGGACGTCGGTGGCGAGGGTGCCGCCGGGGCCGCCCTGCTCCCCGTCGGCCACGGGCCGCCGCCTCGCCCTCGCCGCACACGACGGCAGGCTCTTAACCAGGCCCGCCCTGGCCCTTCAGTCCCCTCACTCCGCCGCCACCCGCCCCGCCCACGCCGTCAGGCTGGTGTGTACGCGGTCGATGTGTGCCCGTGCGTCGTCGCCGCGCTCGGCGTGCTCGTGCAGCACTCGTTCCGTCTCCTGTTGGACGGACTCCGCGTGGGCGTGGGCCTGGGCGAGCAGCTCCGCGGCGCGCGCGGCCGCCTCTTCCTGACGGTGCCGGGTCGAGTCCTCGGCGTCGGCGAAGGCCTGCTCGGCCTCGGACAGCTCCCTCTCGGCCCGTGACATCGCTTCCGCGTGGCGGGCGTCCAGCGCGGCCGCTCGGGCGGCTTCCTCCCGGTCCGTCTCGGCCCGCTGCTCGGCGTGCTCCTTGGCCTGCTCGGCCAGCATTCCGGAGGTGCGCTGCCGCATCTCCCGCAATGCGGCCAGTGCCTCGCCCCGCTGCTCCTCGGCCTCACGGCCGGCCACGGCCCGGATCTCGTCGGCCTCGGCGCGCGCCGCGAGCAGCCGCTGCCGGGCGCGTTCGTCCGCGTCGGCGCGTACGGCGTCGGCGTGCGCCTGCGCGGACTCGCGCACGCCGGCCGCGGACACGCACGCCCCGTCCACGAGTTCCCGCGCCTCCCGCCGCGCCCCGTCCCGTACGGCCGCGGCTTCTTCCTGCCCGAGTTCGAGGAGCCGCCGCGCCCGCTCCCCGAGCGACTCGTAGGTCTGCGGGACCAGCCGCGCGACGGCCTCCCGCAGTTCCTCCAGTTCCGCGTCCATGTGCCGGGCGAGCACCGTCAGCCGTGCGGCCCTCTCCCAGGCCGCGTCACGATCCTCGGAGAGGGCCTCGGCGTACTCGTCGACCTGCTCGGGACGGTAACCACGCCCCCGCACGGCCGGAAAGCCGTGCGGAGACACCGATGCGCTGCTCATGCCGGAGCCCCTCTCCACCACGCCGACGCGCGATCGAGCACGAAATGGGATGATTCGCGCACATCTTGGTGGATCAGACGGAAGTGTTCATAACGCGACACTCCGCACAGTGGTCGCGGACCCCCGGCCCGGCCGTACGGCCGTCAGCCCCACGTGGTGCCCGCGGGCTCACGGCCGTACGGCCGTCAGCCCCACGTGGTGCCCGCGGGCTCCTTGATGGTCGTGTTGATGCGGTTGAACATGTTCGTGACCGAGACGGTGAGGATCAGCGCCGAGATCTCCTTCTCGTCGAAGTGGTCGGCCACCTCGTCCCACAGCGCGTCCGGAACCGACTCCTCCGACAGATCCGAGAGACGCGTCATCGCCTCCGTCAGCTTCAGCGCGGCGCGCTCGGCGTCCGAGAAGAAGGGCGCGTGCCGCCAAGCCGCGACGGCCGCGATGCGCTCCTCGCTCACCCCGGCCTTGCGGAGGTTGTCGGTGTGCCCGTGCACGCAGGCCCCGCAGCCGTTGATCTGACTGGCCCGCAGCCCGGCGATCTCCGCCACGTCCTGCCGGAGCCCGGCCTCCCCGATCGCCTGGAAGAGGGTGCCGATCCCCTTCATCGCACCGGGAAGGACGTACGCCGGGTTGGTCATCCGTGCCTGCATGATCTCTGCCTCCTGCGTCTGCGGTGATTCGCTGTCACCTCACTGACGGAGCGGCGCAGGAATGTGTGACAGCCCGGCACGAAAAAGCCGGGCCCGGCGGCCTCACGACCGACCGGACCCGGCTCCTCAGCACACCTCAGCGGCGGCGCGTCACAGCAGTCCGTCCCACATCTGCTCCAGCAGCACCGACCACCAGCTCTCCGGCGACCCCAGTGCCGCCGGGTCGAGCGCGGCCAACTGCGCCTGGAAATCGACGGTCCAGCGCCCCGCCTGCTCCTGGTTCAGCCCGAACCGCAGCCGCCACATCCGCCCGAGCAACGCCAGGCAGCGCGCGAACTCCGGCAGCCCGGTGTTCACGAACTGCGGCGGAACGGGCGCCCCGCCCGGCCCCGCCTCCACCGGCACGGCGACGATGTTCGCCGTGCCGTACTGCACGCAGATCGCCTTGCCGAAGTCACTGCCCATCACCAGGTAGGAACCCGCGTCCGAGGCCGGCTGCACACCGCGCTCGGCCGCCAGCTCCGCCAGCGTCGGCACGGGCCGGCCCGGCTGCGCCTGCGCCCAGAAGAAGGGGCCCATGTCCATCGGCAGGCCCGCCGCCACCAGCGTGTGCGCCACGACCGGCGGCACCCCCTGCCGGGACACGGCGGCCTGCTCGAACCGGAACACCCCCGGCCCGAACGCGGCCGCCAGCTCCTGCGCGATAACCTCCGGCGGGATCGGCGGCACCGCCTGCACCGGCGGCAACGGCGCCCGCACCGGAGCCGGCCGCGCCGGGCCGTCCGCCACCTGGTGCAACTCGCCCTGATGCACCAGCAGTTGCCGCATACCCTGCTGCCGGCTCGCGTGGTCCGTACCGTACGGCGCGATGCTCGTGATCCGCGCCTGCGGCCACTGCTCCCGGATCATCCGCGCGCAGTACGCACCCGGCAGCTCACACGACTCCAGCTCGGTGTGCAGCTCCAGCACCTGGTCCGGGGGCACGTTCATGGCCCGCAGCTCGTGGAAGATCTGCCACTCCGGGTGCGGCGTACCCGGCGCCGAACGCCGGATCAGCTGCTGCTCGGAACCGTCCTGCGCGCGGTAGCGCAGCACGGCCTGGTAGCCGGGGCCGACCGTCGGCTGCCCGGTGGGCTGCTGCGGATAGCCGTACGCCGGAGGCTGCCCGGGGCCGGGCTGACCGGGCGGCGGCATGGCGCCGGGCGGCATCGCACCCGGTGGCATCGCGCCGGGAGGCATCCCACCAGGGGGCATCGCACCAGGCGGCATCGCACCGGGCGGCATCGGTGGCGCACCGGGCGCGCCAGGAGCGCCATGGGCGCCCGGGACACCCGGGGCAGCGGGTGGTGCGCCGGGGGCCTGCGGCGGCGGAGGCACGCCGGGGCCGCCCGCCGGAGGCGTGGCCAGCATGGTCTCCGCGTGATGCACGGGACCCGGGCCACCGGGAACACCGGGGGCGCCAGGGGCACCCGGCCCACCAGGCGGGTTCGGAGCACCCGGAGGCTGCGGAGCACCAGGCGCGCCCGGAGGCTGCGGTGCGCCCGGACCCGACCGACCGGGATCGGCCAGCATCGTGGCGGCATGGTGCACACCGCCGGGTGGCGTACCACCGGGGGCGCCGGGCGGGTTCGGCGGACCAGGAGGACCTGGAGGCTGCGGCGCACCGGGAGGACCCGGCGGCTGCTGAGGAGGCAGCGGAGCACCAGGACCCTCGTTACCCGGACCGCCAGGACCACCAGGCCCCCCAGAACCCCCGGATCCCTCAGGCCCGAGCGCCGACACGAGCTGCGTAGGCACGTAACCCCCCGCGGGAGTACCCGGCGCACCGGGCCCCGACGGCGGAGGCGGCGTACTGCCCGGCCGGACACCCGGCGTCCCCGGGGCGCCCGGCGGAGGCGGCGTCGTCGGCCCCGTGCCCCGTCCGCGACCCGGCGGCGGAGCCGCCTTGCTGGTCGCGGCGTCGGCGATGTCCCCGGCGTTCGGCGCGAGCGGCCGCTCAGGCGCGCCCGGCCCGTTCGGCGGCTGCGGCACGCCGGCCGGACCAGCAGGACCAGAAGCCGCCGCGCCCCCCGCGGATCCCACAGATCCACCGTCGGCACCCTGCGGATACCCATACGGCTGCCCGCCCGGCACAGGCGGAGGCGTACCGCCCTGCGGCACACCACCGGGCGGCGTACCCGGCACACCAGGAGCCGGAGCGGCACCCGACGCCCCCGGCGGATAGCCGTAACCCGGCCCACCAGGCGCAGCCGCACCCGCACCCGCACCGCCCTGCGCGTTCGGATCGTCGATCGCCGGTGAGATCGCCGTCGGCGGAAGCTGGCTGCCGCCCGACAGCAGTGCCGTCTTGGCCTCCGGCGTCGTCGGAGGCGGCGGCGTGTCACCGTCGGTCTCGCTCAGCGGCGGCGCGAAGACCGTCGCGGGCAGCGGAACGGAACGGTCGTCACCGGCATCGCCGTTGGTGTCCGTACCCGCCCACGGCGTCGCCCCGGCAGGCACACCCGGCGCCTCCGCTCCCCCGCCGTCACTCCCCACCGCGGCAGGCCACGACGCACCGGAAGCGGAATCACCCCCCGCGGCACCGGCAGAAGCAGAGCCCGAAGCATCAGCCGGATCAGCAGCGGAAGCCGACGCGGCCCCCGCTCCCGAACCCGCACCGGCCCCCCGCCGATCCGGAATCCCCAGCTTGTCGGCCGCGTCCTGCAACCACTCCGGCGGAGTCAGCAGGAAGGACGTCTGATTCAGATCCACCCGGGCCGCCGCAGCCGGCGCCGGCTCCTCCGCCGCGTCCGGACGGCCGTACTCCTCCTCGTACCGGCGGATCACCTCACCCACCGGCAGCCCGGGCCACAGCGTCGCCTCACCGCTGTCCCGCGCGATCACCAGCCGCTGCGCGCCGCCGTCGGAACGCGGCCCGTCCGCCCGGTCCTCGGCCCACACCACGAACCCCAGGTCGAACTCCCGCACCCGCACCTCACGATGCTGGTACGACGGCACGTCCCCGTTGATCCACTCTTCCGCGCGCTCCTGCGCCTGCGCGAAGGTCACCATCGCTGAAGTCACTCCCCCACGGCCGAGGACGACACCGCGCCCACCGGCACCACACGCGCGAACCCGCCGTCCACCATCAAGTTCGCCACCGTCTCCAACTCAGGCGGATCACCGGCCAGCCGCGACAGGAAGACATCGAAGTCGTCCCCGCACGGCAGCAGCAACCGCTCCACCCGCTCCGCCGGCGGCACCGAGGGATCCACGTCCCGCGCGTCGTCGTACGCGCAGAACCACACCGAACCGATCCGGTCGCCCTTGACCTTCACCGCCAGCAGCCCGCCCTGCACGAAGGCGACCCCCAGGTAGTCCTTGGTCAGATGGTCACGCAGACACTTGTTGACGTACACCAGGTCATTGACGGCCGCCTCGTCCCGCACCGTGAAGAACGGCTGGTCGATCAGCAGCCCCAGCTCCGCGTCCAGCGCGGCACCCACCGGCGCACAACCCCCCGCCGCCTTCAGGAACGACCGGTACGGACCCGGCAGCCGGTAGCCGAGATCCTCCTCGACCCCCTGCACCTGCGACTCCGTCACCGCCACACCCGACTTCGGCAGCCCGAAGTGCGCCGGACGCGTCTCCTGCAACGGCCGCGTGCCCCGCTTGGCATGGTCGACGCCCGACGTCGCCACACCGCCGTGGTGCCGCAGCAACGCCTTCACCTCGACCGGGACCAGCTCCAGCCGCCGCGAGCCCACTGCGTGGTGCCACGTCCAGCCGTGAGGCGTCGCCACCGCGGGCACCGTGTCCCACAACTCGTGCCCCGACGCCGAAAGCGCCATGTTCGCCGACACGTAGTCCGTCAGCCGCAACTCGTCGACACCGAAACCCTCCGGCGGCTCCGCGATCTCCGCGGCCGCACGCGCATAGGGCGAGAAGTCGGGGTAACCACGCTCGTCGACCCGTACCCCTCTCGGGTGACGGGCCGCCCGGACCGGATCCGGGAAATGCACGACCTGCCCGGCGTAGGCCGCGTTCGGCGGCGCGGCTTGCTGCCCGAGCCGACCTGTCGTCATGGCGGTTGCCCCCTGCGGCACTCTGTACGACCCGTATTGACCACCCTTGGCGCACTACGGCCCGTATCGACTGTCACGTCTGTGTGTCTCGACTTCACTGCGCTTCCCTGCACCCGCCGACCCCACGGATCACCCTCCGGTTCACTGCATCGATCTCCGAACGGATCACCGCACGGCCCGCGGTGCCGACAGCCTATGCGGTACGACGACACCGGTCACCGGCACCGGTCAGCAGCCCCTCCGCGGTCCGTGACCAGCCGTCACCCCACCGTGACGGCACGCCCCGGTACGGGCGTGTCGCCGCTCCCCAGCTTCCGCACGAGCCACGGCATTTGGCAGTCTGTGACCCCCGGGGGATGCACGGAGGGGAATACGATCATGAACGCGACACAGACGGGACCACACACCGGCAGGTCCGCCGACCCACGAAACGGCGACCCCCGGGGCAGTGCCCCACGAGGCGGCGACCCACGCACCGGCGCCCCCCGAAGCGGCGACCCCCGCATCGGCTGGAGCGCCACCGAGACGCCCCACGCACCCGTCCTCCACCACCGCCGCGACGGCATCCTCCCCACCGTCGCCGCCGCCCTCTCCGTCCGCGGCGCCACCCTCACCGGCACCGCAGCCCGCGGCGACACACCCCCCGCCCTGCACCCCCTCGTCCAGGACTTCCTGGACACCCTCACCAGCGCCCAACGCGACCGCTTCACCGGCCGCTGCGCCGAGACCATCCTCATCTCCCGGCACATCACCGCCGCCGACGCCGCCCGCAGCAAACGCGCCGCACGCAAACCCATGACCAACGGCGAGGCCCGCAAAGCCCTCAGGCAGGCCAAACTCACCGCCCGCCGCATCCGCGAGGACGGCGACCCCCTCCACGGCAGCTTCGCCGCCCCCTGCCGCGCCTGCACCGCGCTCAGCGCCCACTTCGGCGTCCGCATAGTCGACCCGGCGGCCACGACCGGCTGACGCACCCCACCCCCACGCACACCGGAACACACCACTCGGCGCGCACCACACGCCGCCCCATGACCTCGACGAGACGAAGGGCAGATGCAGACCGACCGCACCTCCACCACCCGCTTCGCCGTCCAAGTCGACGCCGCCCTGCGCGCCGCCGGCTGGCAACCCGGCCGCTGGGACATCAAACAGGCCGAGATCTGGGCGGACGCACTGCGCGACCACGTTTCACCCGCCGGCCACCGCCACACCGTCTTCCCCGCGGCCGTCGAAGCCTGGGCCGAGTTCGGCGGACTCCACATCACCCCCACCGGCCCCGGCCGCCAGGTCGCCCCCGCCACCCTCCACCTGGACCCCCTGCACGGCCTCCACATGGCCCGCACCCTCGGCGACCTCGGCCGCGCCCTCGGCACCGAGGTCTGCCCCCTCGGCGCCGAAACCGACAGCCAGGCCCTCCTCGCCATCGACACCGAAGGCCGCGTCTACACCCTCGACCACACCGGCGACTGGTACCTCGGCACCGACATCGACCAAGCCCTGTCCACCCTCATCGCCGGCACGGCACCGACACGCCTGACGACGGGCTGACCACAGCCACACAGAGCCACGGAGGCGGCTACGACGCCGGAATCACCGCCGACACCCGAAAACCCCCCGCATCCGTCGGCCCGGACACGAACACCCCGCCCAGCGCGGCAACCCGCTCCTTCATCCCCACCAGCCCGTTCCCCCCGGACGGCAACCGCGCCGACGACGCCGCCGCCTCCGGCGGCTCGTTCTCCACCTGCATCGCGATCTCCGACACCCGATGCGCCAGCCGCACATACGTCTTCGCCCCGGCCGCGTGCTTGTGGACGTTCGTCAACGCCTCCTGCACCACCCGGTACGCCGTCTGCTCCACCTCCGGCGCATACGACCGGGCATCACCCTCCACCGTCAGATCGACCACCATCCCCGCCGCGGCCGACTGCCCCACCAGATCCTCGATCTCCGCCAGACACGGCCCCTCGTCATCGGCCGCCCGCGAAGCCGCCGCCGCGGCAGCCACCCCCACCGCCGCCAACGGCATCGACGCGGCACGCTCACGCCGCGCGCCCCCGCCACTGCGCAGCACCCCGAGCATCTCCCGCAGCTCGGTCAGCGCCTGCCGCCCCATGTCCCCCACGAGCGCGGCGTTCCTGACGGCCTTCTCGGGATCCTTCCGCGCCACCGCCTGAAGCGCGGCGGCATGCACGACCATCAGACTCACCCGATGCGCGACGACGTCGTGCATCTCCCGGGCGATCCGCGTCCGCTCCTCGTTCCGGGCCCACTCGGCCCGCTCCTCCGCCCGCTCCGCGAGCAGCTGAAGCTCCCGCTCCAGACTGTCCGCACGCTCCCGCAGGCTCTCCATCAGCCGCCGCCGGGCCCCCACGTACAGACCGAGCAGCACCGGGGGCGCCGTGAAACCGAGCGACATCGTGATCGCCGCGAAGGGCACGAACCAGTCCCCCAGGTCCAGATCACCCCGCACCATGTCCTGCTGCGTCTTCACGAACGTCACGATGAGCGTCGCCACCAGCGACATCCCCGCCAGCGAGCCGATGATCCGCCGGGGCAGCTCGGACGCGGCCAGGGTGTACAGGCCGACGACGCCCATCATCAAACCCATCTGGGCGGGCGTGATGGCGATCGAGACCAGCACGACGGCGATCGGCCAGCGCCGCCGCACGAGCAGCACGGACCCGGCCAGCAGACCGAAAACGACCCCCGCGGCGACCGGGATCCCCGCCTCCTTGGCGAACGGATAACCCTCCGCCCCGCACTCCAGCGCCGACACCACGGCCAGACTCACATCGAACACGGCACTACGCCGTCTGTCCCACCACCATGGCCCTCCCCGGGCCGTCACAAGGTCTTCCCCCGTCGCGGTCATGCCTCCAGCCTACGGGCGCCCGCAGCCGGTTTTCCGGCGCATTTCCCGGACTTGCCCACACCACACTCCGTGACCGTTCGGCTGCGATACGGCCCGATATCCCTCGAACTGCTGAATCGCTCACCGTTCGACCCCGGAGCCCTCCATTCCGCCCGGACGGTATGCCTATGACACATGCACCTGGCAAGTACGCCGACTTCGAGGGCCTGCGGGAGAGGGCGGTGGCGCTGCGGCGCGCAGGGCTGAGCCGGCGCCAGATCCGCGACCGGCTGCACGTCGACAACAACGACATCCTCAACCGCCTGCTGGAGGGCGAGCCGCCGCCGCAATGAACGAAGCGCCCGAACGCGAAGGACGACCTCCGCGAGAAGGCCCGGGAGCTCCGGCTCCAGGGCTGGACGTACGACCAGATCCAGGTGGAACTGGGATGCTCGAAGAGTTCGATCTCGCTGTGGGTACGGGATCTGCCGAAGCCGGAGCGCAAGCGGACTCCGGACGAGGCGTCAGCGATCGCGAGGCGGGGCTGGGAAGCCACGATGCGCCTGCGCGACGAGGAGCGGCAGCGCACCAAGGAGGCCGCCAAGCAGGCGGTCGGCGCGCTGTCGCCGCGCGAGCTGTTCCTCCTGGGCGTCGGCCTGTACTGGGCGGAGGGCGGTAAGGACAAGCCGTACGACCGTCGCGAGAACGTCTGCTTCGTCAACAGCGATCCCGGCATGATCCGGGTCTTCATGGCCTGGCTCGACCTGCTGGGCGTGGAACGCGACCGCCTGCGCTTCACGGTGATGATCCACGAGTCCGCCGACGTGACAGGGGCTGAGCAGTACTGGGCCGAGGCCGTCGGCGCCGAACGCTCCGCGTTCAACAAGACGACGCTGAAGAGGCACAACCCCAAGACGGTCCGCAAGAACACCGGCGACTCCTACCGGGGCTGCCTCGTGATCAAAGTCCGGAGGAGCGCCGACCTGTACCGTCGCATCGAAGGCTCTTGGTACGGCATAGTGTTGGGAGCCGCCCAGTCAATCGGCGAGATGTCCGATTAGCCGGGGCTATAGTCCCCTGTGGTGTAATTGGCAACACGGGTCACTTTGGATGATTTGTTCCAGGTTCGAGTCCTGGCAGGGGAGCACACTCTCGGTTCGGGTCCTGGCTGATGAAACCGCGGCCAGGCCCCACACCCCCACCCCCCACAAAACCCCCCGGTATCCTGCGGATGTCACCCCACCCCATCCACAGCCGAAGGGCATCCCGTGAGCGCCAACCGCCCGGCAGCCGTCGTCGTTCTCGCAGCGGGTGAGGGCACCCGTATGAAGTCGGCCACACCCAAGGTCCTGCACGAGCTCTGCGGCCGCAGTCTCGTGGGACACGTGCTCGCCGCCGCGGGCGAGCTGCACCCCGAGAACCTGGTCGTCGTGGTTGGCCACGCCCGTGAGAAGGTCACCGCCCATCTCGGCGAGATCGCCCCGGACGTCCGCACGGCGGTACAGGCGGAGCAGAACGGCACGGGGCACGCCGTACGGATGGGGCTGGAAGCGCTCGGCGGGGCCGTCGAGGGGACGGTCGTCGTCGTGTGCGGGGACACTCCCCTGCTCACCGGCGAGACGCTGCGGGCCCTGTCCGCGACCCACACCGAAGACGGCAACGCGGTCACCGTGCTGACCGCCGAGGTGCCGGACGCGACGGGCTACGGCCGGATCGTGCGGGACGACTCGGGTGCCGTGACGGCGATCGTGGAGCACAAGGACGCCACCGACGCGCAGCGGTCGATCCGGGAGATCAACTCGGGGGTGTTCGCGTTCGACGGGCAGTTGCTGGCCGACGCGCTGAAGAAGGTGCGGACCGACAACAGCCAGGGCGAGGAGTACCTGACCGACGTGCTCGGGATCCTGCGTGAGGCCGGGCACCGGGTCGGGGCGTCGGTGGCGGGTGACCACCGGGAGATCGCCGGCATCAACAACCGTGTGCAGCTGTCGGAGGCGCGTCGCATTCTCAACGACCGGCTGCTCACCGAGGCGATGCTGTCCGGTGTCACGGTCATCGATCCGGCGACCACCTGGGTCGATGTGACGGTCACGTTCGAGCAGGACGCCGTCGTGCATCCGGGCACTCAGCTGCACGGGGCGACGCACCTGTGCGAGGGCGCGGAGGTCGGTCCGAACTGCCGGCTGACGGACACCCGGGTGGGTGCGGGCGCGCGGGTCGACAACACCGTGGCCGTGAGCGCGGAGGTGGGACCCCAGGCGTCCGTCGGGCCGTTCGCGTATCTGCGTCCGGGGACCCGGCTGGGTGCCAAGGGCAAGATCGGGACGTACGTGGAGACGAAGAACGCCTCGATCGGGGAGGGGACGAAGGTGCCTCATCTCTCGTATGTCGGTGACGCGACGATCGGTGATCACACGAACATCGGTGCCGCGAGCGTGTTCGTGAACTACGACGGTCAGGAGAAGCACCACACGACCGTCGGTTCTCATTGCCGTACGGGCTCGGACAACATGTTTGTGGCGCCTGTCACGGTCGGGGACGGCGCGTACACCGCCGCCGGGTCCGTGATCACCAAGGATGTGCCGCCCGGTTCGCTGGCTGTGGCCCGTGGTCAGCAGCGGAATATCGAGGGTTGGGTGGCTCGAAAGCGTCCGGGGAGCGCGGCCGCGAAGGCGGCCGAGGCGGCTTCCCGGGGGTCGGCCGAGGAGGGCTGACCGGAAACCGGTGCCTCGAACACGGCGTACGGTGATAAGTGCATACCCGCACCCCCACCAGTGGAGACGGCCTCTAGCAAGCCGGCTGAGAGGTCTCTCGACACCCAGCTGCGACACCTCTGAGGAGACAGTGCTGTGACCGGGATCAAGACGACCGGCGAGAAGAAGTTGATGTTCTTCTCCGGCCGCGCCCACCCCGAGCTTGCCGAGGAGGTCGCCCAGCAGTTGGGTGTCGGGGTTGTCCCGACGAAGGCCTTCGACTTCGCGAACGGGGAGATCTATGTGCGTTATCAGGAGTCGGCTCGTGGTGCCGACTGCTTCCTGATCCAGAGCCACACGGCTCCGATCAACAAGTGGATCATGGAGCAGTTGATCATGATCGACGCGCTGAAGCGTGCGTCGGCCCGCTCCATCACCGTCATCGTGCCGTTCTACGGTTACGCGCGGCAGGACAAGAAGCACCGCGGACGTGAACCGATTTCGGCGCGTCTGATCGCGGACATGATGAAGACCGCGGGTGCGGACCGGCTGCTGACGGTGGATCTGCACACGGACCAGATCCAGGGCTTCTTCGACGGTCCGGTGGACCACCTGTTCGCGCTGCCGCTGCTGGCGGACTACGTGGGCCGGAAGGTGGACCGGAACAAGCTGACGGTCGTGTCTCCGGACGCGGGCCGGGTGCGGGTCGCCGACCGCTGGTGCGACCGGCTGGGCGCGCCGCTGGCGATCGTGCACAAGCGCCGGGACAAGGACGTCGCGAACCAGGTCACCGTCCACGAGGTCGTGGGTGAGGTGAAGGGGCGCGTGTGTGTCCTGGTGGACGACATGATCGACACGGGCGGGACGATCTGTGCCGCGGCGGACGCGCTGTTCGCGCACGGCGCGGAGGATGTCATCGTGACGGCGACGCACGGTGTGCTGTCGGGTCCGGCGGCGGACCGGCTGAAGAACTCGCGGGTGAGTGAGTTCGTGTTCACGAACACGCTGCCGACGCCGGGTGAGCTGAGCGGGGACCTGGACAAGATCTCGGTGCTGTCGATCGCGCCGACGATCGCGAACGCGGTGCGTGAGGTGTTCGAGGACGGTTCGGTGACGAGCCTGTTCGACGACCAGTAAGAGCCGCTGGTCGGGCTTGTGTAGATCGTTTTGGGTGCGGCCTCCCTTGCCGAGTAGACTGCTGAAGTTGCTCGGCGAGGGAGGCCGTACCGCTTCTTCTGGAAGCCTGTACGGCGGTCCGTTATCGACGCGCTCTTCGTAGCAGGCCGTTCGTGGCCGGGTGACCACGTCCGTTTCTGACTTCGAGGAGTGAGTATGTCCGAGGTGAAGATCTCCGCCGCGACGCGCACCGAGTTCGGCAAGGGTGCCGCGCGCCGTATCCGTCGTGAGTCCAAGGTTCCGGGTGTCCTGTACGGGCACGGTTCGGACCCGCTGCACCTGACCCTGCCGGGTCATGAGCTGCTGATGGCGCTGCGTACGCCGAACGTGCTGATCGCGCTGGACATCGACGGCAAGTCCAACGAGCTGGCGATTCCGAAGGCCGTGCAGCGTGACCCGCTGAAGGGTTTCCTGGAGCACGTGGACCTTCAGCTGGTGAAGCGCGGCGAGCAGGTCAACGTCGAGATCTACGTGCACACCGAGGGTGAGCTGGCCCCGGGCGGCAACCTGCTGGAGCACGTGCTGAACGCGCTGCCGGTGGTGGCCGAGGCGACGCACATCCCGGAGTCCGTGACCGTCTCCGTCGAGGGTCTGACGGCCGGTGACTCCATCCTGGCCAAGGACATCCCGCTGCCGAAGGGTACGACGCTGGACGTCGAGGAGGACACGGTCGTCCTTCAGGTCCTGGCCGCGCAGGCCGAGGAGCCCTCCGAGGGCGAGGAAGAGGGTTCAGAGGCCGCCGAGGCCTGATCCCTCGTCGTCGTTTCGTCGGCCGCTGTTCCCGTGCCGGGCAGCGGCCGACGCGTATGAAGGAGACATGGACGTGACGACCGATGCCGCCGTGCCCTGGCTGATCGTGGGGTTGGGCAATCCGGGGCCGGAGTACGCGGGTAACCGGCACAACGTGGGCTTCATGGTGGCCGATCTGCTGGCGGAGCGGATCGGGGGGAGGTTCAAGCGGGCCGGGAAGGCGCAGGCGCAGGTCGTCGAGGGCCGGATCGGGCCGCCGGGGCCGATGAGCCGGCGGGTGGTTCTGGCGAAGCCGATGTCGTACATGAATCTGTCGGGCGGGCCGGTGAACGCGCTGCGGGACTTCTACAAGGTGCCGGTGGCGCATGTGGTGGCGATTCATGACGAGTTGGACATCGACTACGGGGTGCTGCGGCTGAAGCTGGGTGGCGGGGACAACGGGCACAACGGGCTGAAGTCGATGACGAAGGCGTTCGGGGCGGAGTATCACCGGGTGCGGTTCGGGATCGGGCGGCCGCCGGGTCGGATGCCGGTGGCGGATTTCGTGCTGAGGGATTTCTCGTCGGCGGAGCGCAAGGAGCTGGACTACTTCGTGGACCGGGCGGCGGACGCGGTGGAGTGTCTGGTGATCGACGGGCTGGAGCGGGCGCAGAGTACGTACAACTCCTGACTTGTCGCCCTGGGGAGTTGACCGGTCGTGCGGATATGGCCAATGATCCGGCCATGCCTGCCTCTGCTGCCGTCACTCACCAGAGCGCCCATGCCGTGTTGAGGTTCGGGCGGTTCGCGGCGATGGGTGCGGTCGCGGTGCTGATCCTGATCGCGGGTGTGTGGGCGTCGTGGGGTACGGCGCAGCACGTGATGCTGACCAAGGGCCGGGAGCGCGGCACGGTCGAGGTGACGCGGTGCGGGCAGGACACGTGCACGGGCCGGTACTCGCCGTTGTCCGAGGGTTGGGAGCCCCGGTCGAAGGTGGTTCTGGAGAAGTCGGTCGCGGTGCAGAAGA
Source organism: Streptomyces sp. DH10 (assembly GCF_029813805.1). NCBI lineage: Bacteria > Bacillati > Actinomycetota > Actinomycetes > Kitasatosporales > Streptomycetaceae > Streptomyces > Streptomyces sp. DH10. The sequence continues at coordinate 541,370 of NZ_JARVKU010000002.1, read as the reverse complement.
GCCGGACCTACACGGTGGTCGTGAAGCCCGGCAGTGATGACGCGGTGCGTTCGGGCCCGGCCGGGGTGCTGTACGCGTGGATTCCGCTGGGTGGTGCGCTGTTGCTGGCGGCGGTCGTGGTGGCGGGCGGTCTGCTGCGTACGCGGGCGGCGTGGGTGATGGCGTTGTCGGGCGTGGCGTTGCTGACGGCGGCTTTTGTGACCGTCTGAGTGACTGTCCGAGGGGTTCCGGCGTTCTCCTTTTCTGTGGGGGCCGAGCGTTGTCGGTTCGTGATTGACGGGCGGTCGGGCGGGGCTGGAAGCTGAGCCGCCCCCTCCACATCTTCCCGGTCACTTCTCGAAGATGGATGACTTCTCGATGCGAACTCTCTCGCGCGCCGGCGCTGTCGCCGCCGCTTCCGCGGTCCTCCTGCTCGCTCCGGCCGCCCACGCGACCCCTCCCGGCGACAACGGCACGGTCAAGATCCACGACGCTTCGACGGACGAGGAGCTGCGCCGCAACGAGCCGCACGTGTGCACGTTCTACCTGGACGCTTTCGGTTTTGACGGCGGCCAGGAGGTCGACTGGCGCATCGACGCGATCCCGCCGAGCGAGAACAAGGGGGAGACGGTGAAGTCCGGCGCGCTCACCCTGGACGCGGAGGGCCACGGCCGTACGGAGGATCTGTCGCTGCCCGACGGGCACTACAAGCTGTTCTGGACCTTCGACGGTGAGAAGGGTGCCGCCAAGCACAAGGTGTTCTGGACGGACTGCGAGGACGAGCAGGAGCCCGGCGGTTCGACGCCGTCCGGGTCGGCTTCGCCGTCGCCTTCGTCCGGGGCTTCCGGGGCGCCGTCGGCGGGGCCGGGGTCGTCGGAGTCCCCGGCGTCCCCGAGTGCGACGGCCGGCGGGGGTGCGGCGTCTTCGTCGTCGCCGCAGGGCGGTGCCGAGGGTGATCTCGCCGAGACGGGCAATGGAGCGCCGGTGGGTGTGCTGTCCGGTGTGGCGGCGGTGCTGGTCGCGGGCGGCGGGTTCCTGGTGTTGCGTCGCCGCGGGCTCGGCCGCGGCTGACGCGGAACGGGCCGTGCCCCCGAGCCCGTACGGGTTCGGGGGCACGGTTGTGTCTGGAGCGGTTCAGCCGGTGTTGCGCAGGCCCGCTGCCACGCCGTTGACGGTGAGGAGCAGGGCGCGGGCGAGGAGCGGGTCGGGCTGTTCGCCGGCGGCGGCCGCGTCGCGCTGCCGCTTGAGCAGGGCGACCTGGAGGTAGGAGATGGGGTCGAGGTAGGCGTCGCGGATGGCGAAGGTCTGCTTCAGGACGGGTTCGGCGTCGAGGAGTTCCTGTTCGCCGGTGACCCGCAGTACCTCGGCGACGGTCAGTTCGTGTTCGGCCTTGATGGTGTCGAAGACGTGCTTGAGCTCGTCGGGGACGAGGGTGTCGACGTAGTGCTGGGCGATCCGCAGGTCGGTCTTGGCCAGGGTCATCTCGACGTTGGAGATGAAGTTGCGGAAGAAGTGCCACTGGCCGTACATCTCGTCGAGCACGGTGTCCAGGCCCGCCTCGCGCAGGGCCTTGAGGCCGGAGCCGACGCCGAACCAGCCTGGGACGATCTGCCGGGACTGGGTCCAGCCGAACACCCACGGGATGGCGCGCAGGCCGTCGAGCGAGACGCCGGAGCCGGGGCGGCGGGAGGGCCGGGAGCCCAGGTGCAGGTCGGCGAGCTGGTCCACCGGTGTCGACGCGAGGAAGTACGTCGGCAGGTCGGGGTCCTCGACGAGGCGGCGGTAGGCGGCGTGGGCGGCGTCGGAGACGACGTCCATGGCGGCGTCCCAGCGGGCGAGGGCCTCGACGGACTGGCGGGGTGCGGTGTGCAGGGCGGAGGCCTGGAGGGTGGCCGCGACGGTGAGTTCGAGGTTCTCCCGGGCGAGGGACGGGATGAGGTACTTGTCGGAGATGACCTCGCCCTGCTCGGTCACCTTGATCTCGCCCTCCAGGGTGCCCCAGGGCTGGGCGAGGATGGCGTCGTGGGTGGGGCCGCCGCCGCGGCCGACGGTGCCGCCGCGGCCGTGGAAGAGGCGCAGGCGGACGCCGTAGCGGTGGGCGACGTCGCGCAGGCGGCGCTGGGCGCGGTGGATCTCCCACTGGCTGGTGGTGATGCCGCCGAACTTGGAGGAGTCGGAGTAGCCGAGCATGACCTCCTGGACGTCGCCCCTGAGCGCGACGAGGCGCCGGTAGGACGGGTCGGAGAGCATGTCCTCGAGGATGGTGTCGGCGGCCTTGAGCTCGTCGGTGGTCTCCAGCAGGGGGACGATGCCGATCTTGGCCCAGCCGGCGTGCAGGTCGATGAGGCCGGCTTCGCGGGCGAGGACGGCGGCGGCGAAGACGTCGTCGGCGCCCTGGCACATGGAGATGATGTAGGACTCGATGACCTCGGGTCCGAAGACCTCCAGGGCCTTCTTCACGGTCTGGAAGACGCCGAGGGTCTTCTCGCCGGGGGCGTCCACGGGTGCCGGGGTGGGTGCGAGGGGGCGGCGGGAGCGCAGTTCCTTGGCGAGCAGCTTGGTGCGGTAGTCGCGGGGCATGTCCGCGTACCGCCAGGACTCCTCGCCGAGGCGGTCGAACAGCTGGCCGAGGGCGTGGTGGTGGGCGTCGGCGTGTTCGCGTACGTCCATGGTGGCGAGCTGGAGGCCGAAGGCGGCGAGGGTGCGGATGGTGCGGGCGAGGCGGCCGTCGGCGAAGAGGCCGCCGCGGTGCTCGCGCAGGGAGTTCTGGATGATCCGCAGGTCGCTGATCAGCTCGCTGGTGCCGAGGTAGTCGCGGCCCGGCACGTGCGCGGTGCCCTTGGCGAGGCGCTGCTTGGTGTTCTCCAGCTTCTGCCGGATGCAGGTGGCCTTGAGCCGGTAGGGCTCCTCGGCGTTGAGGCGCTTGTAGCGGGGGCTGATCTCGGGGAGGTTCTCCAGGTCGGCCTGGAGGGAGCTCAGCAGTTCCTCGGTGGCGCCGGCGTAGCGGATGGAGTTGGACAGGAAGCCGCGCAGTTCGTCGATGGTGTCCAGCGCGTCGTTGATGCCGTGTTCGTGCTGGAGGATGAGGACGTCCCAGGTCACCTGGGGGGTGACGTTGGGGTTGCCGTCGCGGTCGCCGCCGATCCAGGTGCCGAAGGTGAGGGGGCGCGTGTCGTCGGGGAGCTTGACTCCGGCGCGCTCCAGTTCCGCGGTGAGGTCCTCCAGGACGTCGCCGACGGCGCCCGCGTGCAGTTCGTCGAGGTAGTAGATGGCGTTGCGGGCCTCGTCGGCGGGCTCGGGGCGCACGACGCGCAGTTCGTCGGTCTGCCAGACGAGGTCGATGTTCTCGGCCAGCCGGATGTCGAGGCGGCGGCGGTCCGACTCGATGACCGGGGTCTCCAGGAGCGCGGCGACGCGCCGGAGCTTGTTCAGGACCGACCGGCGCGCGGCCTCGGTGGGGTGGGCCGTGAACACGGGGCGGACGTTGAGGTGGCGGACCGTCTCGCGCAGGTGCTCGGGGTCGGCGTCCTTGAGCCGGTCGGCCGTGCGGGCGAGCAGTCCGCCCTCGGCGGCGCGCCGGGCGCGCAGCTCGCGGCCGCGGTGGACCTGCTCGGTGACGTTGGCCAGGTGGAAGTAGGTGGAGAAGGCGCGGACCAGCTTGGCCGCGGTGTCGAGTTCGGTGCCGCGCAGCAGCTCGGCGGCGGCCTCGCCGTCCTCACGGGTGAGGCGGCGGACCTTCTCGACGAGTTCCAGGAGCTCGGGGCCCTCCTGCCGGACGAGGGTCTCTCCGAGGAGGTCACCCAGTCGGCGGATGTCGGCACGCAGCTCACTGCTCGTCGTCGTGGTCTGGTCGTCGGCACTGCTCACAGGTGCGGCTCCTTGCAGTGTTGAAGCTCGTCTGGGAGGGGGTACCCGGACGGCGTCTCGCGCGGCGGGCGCCGCATACGGGCCGGACATCCGGGAAGAAAACAGAGCGGACCGCGCTGTCCGACCGACTCCAGGATAGGTGTCGGCCGGGACGCGCAGGCTCTCGGGCTCTTGCCGCCGGGCGACGCGCTGCCATACTTACGAAGCCGTAGGTTACGGAACCGTAGGAAGCACTGCGGGGTTCCCGTGACCCGGCAACCGCGGGGTCCCTGTGACCCGGCACCCTCTCCACATCCACATACCCCCCAGGGGACGCGTATGACCAGTAGTTCCGACGTGATCGAAAACGCCCCGAAGGCGTCCGGTCAGGCCACCGACGAAGCTCCCGTCGCCACGCTGGGCGGCGAGCGGAAGCGGTCCATCGAGCAGATCGCCCTCCTCCTCTTCATCACCGTCCCGTTCCTCGCGCTGCTGGCGGCCGTGCCGCTGGCCTGGGGCTGGGGGGTGAGCTGGCTGGACCTCGGTCTGCTGGTGTTCTTCTACTTCCTGGGGTGCCACGGCATCACGATCGGTTTCCACCGTCACTTCACCCACGGTTCCTTCAAGGCCAAGCGGCCGCTGAAGATCGCGCTGGCCATCGCCGGGTCCATGGCGGTCGAGGGTCCGCTGGTCCGCTGGGTGGCCGATCACCGCAAGCACCACAAGTTCTCCGACGCGGAGGGCGACCCGCACTCGCCGTGGCGGTTCGGCGAGACGCTCCCGGCCCTGATGAAGGGCCTGTGGTGGGCGCACATCGGATGGATGTTCGACGAAGAGCAGACGTCGCAGGAGAAGTACGCCCCGGACCTGATCAAGGACAAGACGCTGCGGGCGATCTCCCGCCAGTTCGTCCTGTGGACGGTCGTGTCCCTGGGCCTGCCGGCGCTGATCGGAGGCCTGGTCACGATGTCCTGGTGGGGTGCCTTCACGGCGTTCTTCTGGGGCTCGCTCGTCCGGGTGGCCCTGCTGCACCACGTGACGTGGTCGATCAACTCGATCTGCCACGCGGTGGGCAAGCGCCCCTTCAAGTCGCGCGACCGCTCGGGCAACGTGTGGTGGCTGGCGATCCTGTCCTGTGGCGAGTCCTGGCACAACCTGCATCACGCCGACCCCACCTCGGCGCGGCACGGTGTGATGCGCGGCCAGCTGGACTCCTCCGCCCGGCTGATCCGCTGGTTCGAGATGCTCGGCTGGGCGTACGACGTGCGCTGGCCGTCACGCTCGCGTATCGATTCGCGCCGTGACACCGGGGAAGGCGGCTCCCCGCGCGGGAAGGAGCCCGTCAAGGCGGCATGATGGTCGCTGTGGCGACCGACTCGAGCAGCACCCCCAGCAATGACAAGCCGCGGCGAGTGCGTCGCACCCGGATGACCGGTGCCGAGCGCCGCCAGCAGCTGCTGGAGATCGGTCGCACGCTCTTCGCCGCCAAGGGTTTCGAGGGCACGTCGGTGGAGGAGATCGCGGCGAAGGCCGGGGTCTCCAAGCCGGTGGTGTACGAGCACTTCGGCGGCAAGGAAGGGCTGTACGCGGTGGTCGTGGACCGCGAGATGCGGCGCCTGCTGGACATGGTGACCAGCTCCCTGACGGCCGGCCACCCGCGTGAGCTGTGCGAGCAGGCGGCCTTCGCCCTGCTGGACTACATCGAGGAGTACACGGACGGTTTCCGCATCCTGGTCCGTGACTCCCCCATCCCCCAGTCGACGGGTTCCTTCGCCTCGCTCATCTCGGACATCGCCACCCAGGTGGAGGACATCCTGGGCCGCGAGTTCAAGAGCCGCGGCTTTGACCCCAAGCTGGCCCCGCTGTACGCCCAGGCCCTGGTCGGCATGGTCGCCCTGACCGGCCAGTGGTGGCTGGACGTACGCAAGCCGAAGAAGGCGGAGGTGGCCGCGCACCTGGTGAACCTGGCGTGGCACGGCCTGGACGGACTGGAGGCCAGGCCGCACCTGATAGGGCGCCGCAAGAGCTGAATCCAGTGCCCACAAGATTAACCTTGTGGCATCATGCGGTCATGACTGAGATCACGATCAGCGCGGCCCGTTCCCAGCTCGGCGACCTGGTCCGGCGCGCGGCCCACAGCCGCGAGACCATCGCCATCACCGACCACGGCCACGTGGCGGCGCTGCTCGTGTCTCCGCAGGTGATAGAGGACCTCGAAGACGCCCTCGCTGTCGCGGACTACCAGCGGCGGAAGGCCGAGGGGACGCTCGGCGAGGGCATCCCGCACGAAGAGGTCGGGCGCATGCTGGGGCTGCGTCCGTGACCTACCGCATCATCTGGGAGCCGAACGCCACGAACGCGGCCGTACGCTTCCTCAAGGACGACCCGGCGGGCCTTGCCGCCGTCTACGAGGCCGTCGACGCACTCGCCGAAACTCCACGTCCCGCCGCTTCCACCCCCTGTGGCTGGGACTTCCGTCGGCTCCGGGTCGGCGACTACCGCGTTCTCTACGCCATCGACGACGACGTGATCCACATCCTCGTCACCCATTTGGGCCGCACCGCCTGACCACTGGTCACTCCTGCTTCCGGGCCACCGCGAACACCCTGCGGAACGGGAACGGCGTGCCGTACGGCCCCGCCGGGTAGGCCTCGCGCAGGGCGGCCCGGTACTCGGCGAGGAAACCGTCCCGCGCCTCGGGGTCGTCGGCGAGGGCGGTCAGCACGGGCCGCAGGCCGGTCCCCTTCACCCAGTCGAGCACGGGGTCCTCGCCCTGGAGCAGATGGATATACGTCGTCTCCCACACGTCGGCGGTGCAGCCGAGCGAGGTGATCCGCTCCAGGTAGGCCTCGGGGGTGAGGACGGCGTCGCCGTGGCGCAGGGTGCCCGCGAGCCGGTCGCGCCAGCGCGGTGCGTGCGCGAGTTCACGCATGAGGCGGTGGCTCGGGGCGTCGAAGTTCCCGGGCACCTGGAAGGCGAAGGTTCCGCCGGGCTTCAGCGCGGCCACCCAGTCGGCGAACCGGTCGGGGTGCCCCGGCACCCACTGGAGGGTGGCGTTGCTGACGATCAGGTCGCAGGGCTCGCCCGGCGTCCACGTACGGGCGTCGGCGTGGGCGAAGTCGAGACGGCCGCCGCCCGCAGTGGGTCCCTCGTGATCGACATGGGCCTTGTCGAGCATCGCGGGCGAGTTGTCGTAGCCGGTGATCCGGGCGGTGGGCCAGCGGGCGGCGAGCAGCGCGGTGACGTTGCCGGGGCCGCAGCCGAGGTCGGCGATGCGGGGAGGGCCGCCGGGGAGGTCGGGGACGCGGGCCAGGAGGTCGGTGAAGGGGCGGGCGCGGTGTCCGGCGTGGCGGAGGTACTGGGCGGGGTCCCAGGCGGGGGCGGCCGCGGGCATGGGTCCTCCTGGTGTCCTGGGTGGGGTTCCGGTGGTTTCCTGGTGGTGACGGCAGGTCGCGCACACACAGCGTGACATCGCATTTATCTCGACGTCAAGAAAATGGACATCAAGAGACTCTACGTCGACACAACCACTACACTGATCGCCATGGAGGACGAGGTCGACCGGCTGGTCGCAGCATGGCGCCGGGAGCGCCCGGACCTCGACGTCGAACCGCTCGAGGTGCTCAGCCGCGTGAGCAGGCTGGCCCGGCATCTGGACCGGGCACGCCGGCTGGCCTTCTCGGAACACGGCCTGGAGCCGTGGGAGTTCGACGTCCTGACGGCGCTGCGCCGCGCGGGCACGCCGTACCAGCTCTCGCCGGGACAGCTCCTCACCCAGACCCTGGTCACGTCGGGCACGATGACGAACCGCATCGACCGCCTGGCGAAGAAGGGCCTGGTGGAACGCCTCCCCGACCCCAGCGACCGCCGCGGCGTCCTGGTCCGGCTCACGGACGAGGGCCGGGACCGCGCCGACCAGGCACTGGCGGGCCTGCTGGACCAGGAGCGCGCGATCCTCGCGGAGCTCACCCGGGCCCAGCGCGGCGAACTGGCGGGACTGCTACGCCAGCTGACCGCCCCGTTCGACAACATCCCCGGCTAGGTCGACCGGCCCGACCCCGGCCCGCCGGGCCAGGGCGACGGCTGCGAGCGTGGAGTGCACTCCCAGCTTGCCCAGCACGTTCTGCATGTGCGTACGCACCGTGTGCGGCGACAGATACAGGCGCTCGGCGACTGCCTTGCGCCCCAGCCCCGCCACCATGCACCGCAGCACTTCCCGCTCACGCGGAGTGAGGGACTCCACCAGCCGCTCGCTCTCGGTGCGGTGCTTGCGGGCGGCGGTCAGTTCGCGCAGGACGCCGGTCAGCAGGGCGGGCGGCAGATGCGTCTCGTCCCGCAGCACGCCCCGGATGACGGTGAGCAGCCGGGATAGCGAGCAGTCCTTGGCGACCCACCCGGAGGCTCCCGCCTGGAGGGCCAGCGCGGCCCGGCGCGGGTCGTCCTTCTCGGCGAGCACGACGATCCGTACGTTCGGCTGCGCGGACCGCACCCCCGTGACGAGGGAGATCCCGTCGACGAGGCCGTCCTCGTTGCCCTCCTGCACGGGTACGGCCGGGCGGGTGCCCGGCACCTTGCCGCCCAGATCGGCGTCGACGAGCAGCACGTCGAACCGCCGCCCCTCGGCGACCGCCCGCTCCAGACAGCGCAGCGCGGCGGGGCCGCTGCCGGCCGCGGAGACGTCGACATCGGGCTCGGCGGCAAGTGCCGCCGCGAGTGACTCGGCGAAGATGCGATGGTCGTCGACGACCAGGACTCGGATGCGAACCACGTAACCCCCTTCCCCAGGCTCCTGAAGAGCAGGGGATACCCCATCGTCGGAAGACGACACCGCGCGGGTACGACTCCGGGGTGTCCGGGTCTGCTGCATCTGTCCGTCCGTCCTCGCAGCAGCCTGGCCGGGCGCCGCAGCCGCACGGCCGCCGCCGTACAGAAACCGCTACCCCCACCCCGGGCGTCGTACCCGGCCGTCTCGCCCCCTGATCGGCACCGGCCCCCACCGGTGCTGTTCATCAGAGTACGGGCGGGGGCCCGGAGCGGAAGGTTATTTGCAGAACTGACTGCCCTGCGCGTTTATGGTGTGCCGCATGTTCCGTCTTGAGACAGAAGTCGACAAGGCCCGACGTGATCTGCTCCGCACGCGCCTGCGGGAAGCGAACACAGCCGCCTCTCCGGTCCTGCGCGCCCTGCACGGAACGCCGGACGAAAGGGACGTCCCATTGCACGTGTGGGCTGTGAACGACAGGACCGACGAGGTGGCGGCCGGCCTCGTCGGCTACACCTGGGCGACCTGGCTCCACGTCACCTACCTGTGGGTCGACGAACGCCACCGCGGGGCGGGCCTCGGGGCCGGATTGCTCCGGCAGGCGGAACGCATCGCGTCCGAGCAGCGCGGCTGCCGCGCGTCCCGCCTGGAGACGTGGGACTTCCAGGCGCCTCGCTTCTACGAGAAGCAGGGGTACGAGGTGGCGTGCGCGGTGCCGGACTATCCGCCGGGGATCACGGAGTACTTGCTGACGAAGCGGCTGGGTTGAACACCTCGTCGCCGTCGTGGTTCGGCCCACCGATAGCGTTGGTTCGCTTGAGTTATCCCCCCACATGATCAATGGGAGACACAGTGAACCGCCCAGCTCGGCTCCTGACAGCCGCGCTCACCGCATCCGCGGCCCTGCTGCTGAACGCCTGTGGCTCGGGGGGAGGTGACGGGGCGTCGTCCGACAAGATCGCCGGTGCGGATTCGGCCGAATCGCCATCGGCTTCGCCGTCGGTGTCCGCGACGACGGACGGGATCGAGCGGCCTGAGATCAAGCTGCCATCGGACATGAAGCTGGTCTTCGAGGGGCAGCAGACGGGCGACGCCGTCAAGGACGCGATCCTGGCGGACAACGAGAGAACCGTCAGCACGGTGTGGCAGGCCATGGCCTACGGGGACATGAAGAAGTCGGGCATGGCCTTCTACTACACGGACAACGCGCTGGTGGGCATCTACCAGTACGCGAAGGGCGCCATCGCCAAGAAGACCAGTTGGGCCGGCACCCTGCGTTACTTCGACCGACAAGTGACGGTGTTCGACAAGAAGTCGGCTGCTCTGACGTACTGCGTCGACGAGAGCAAGGCTGACCTCAAGAACCGCGAGACGAACAAGCTGCAGGGCACCAAGACCACGCCCAACAGCTACGTCTTCTACAACCTCGGCCTGAAGAAGAACGAGGACGGCGTCTGGCAGACGTGGGATCTCACGGAGGACCGGGGGTCGCAGAAGTGCCAGCCCTGACGCGGTGCGTGACAGTGACCGCGCTCACCACGGCGCTGGTCGGCCTCGGGACACTGCCTGCCGCGGCTGGAGGGTTCGACACCATCGGCCCTCAGGAGAGGAAAACCTCCGGCGACGCGTCCGGCCAGGCTCTGGAATCCCGCGTCACCATCAAGGTCCCCGGTTCCACGGCGAAGGACAGCGGTCCGATCACCTCTACGGCCGTGGACTGGGAGCCTCCGGCCTGCTGGTACGAGCCGTACTGGAAGGCCAAAGACTTCAAGAAGTTCAACGAGGCCCAGTGGTCGATCTACGAGTCCGTCGGCGGCGCGCCCGAGGGCATCGCGGACGACAAAGCGCGCTACAAGCAGGGTCATCCCTACAAGGACTTCAACGTCGACAAGAACGACGGGGGCATGTGGTGGGTGGCCGTCAGGAACCCGGAGATGACGGACGACCCGGCGGCCAAGACCTGCACGCGCGAGCCCTTCTGGGTGGACACCGGCGACAACCCCGACGTCCCCCAGGCCATCGACACCGAGACCCTCGCCGGTCTTGCACACCAGCGGACCGTCGTGCCGCCGACCAAGGTGTCCCTCGCGCCGAACGGCAAGTCGACGGTGAACGCTCCCACCTGGGTCTGGCTGGACAAAGGCACCTTCAAGCCGGTTTCCGTCACGGCGAGTCTGCCCGGCACCGGGCTGTGGGCGACCACGACCGCCAAGCCGGTGAGCCTGCACCTCGATCCGGGGACGGTGGACGCGGAGAGCCTTCCGGCATCCGGCGAGTGCGTGATCAACGACGACGGGTCGATCGGAGAGCCGTACGCCAGGGGCAAGGCGGAGCTGACACCTCCGTGCGGGGTGCGGTACCTGCGGTCATCGGGAGACGGCACCTACGGGCTCAAGGCGACTCTCACCTGGGAGATCGCCTGGGAAGGCTCGGGCGGCACGGGCGGTGACCTGCCCAGCGGCACGTTCGCCACTACCACTGAGGTGCCGGTCCAGGAGATCCAGTCCGTCAATCGCTGAAGCCGCGCGGAGCGCTCGGGCGCCCTCCCCCCGAGGCGAGGGCGCCCGACTCATGCCCAGGCGTCAGCGGAGGCGGCGGGCTCCCGCCGACGGGACCGCCTCGAAGACCCGCGGTGTCGTGAAGCCCGCCGTCGAGAACGCTTCCGTCACCGCCTTCGTGATCGGGTCCACGTCCGTCTCCTCCGCGAGGACGATCGCCGAGCCGCCGAAGCCGCCGCCGGTCATGCGGGCGCCCAGGGCGCCGGAGGTGAGGGCCGTGTCGACGACCAGGTCCAGTTCGGGGCAGGAGATGCGGAAGTCGTCGCGCAGGGAGGCGTGGCCCTCGACCAGGATCGGGCCGATCGCGCGCGTGTCGCCCGACTCCAGCAGGGACACCACCCGTTCGACGCGCTCGTTCTCCGTGACGATGTGGCGGACCAGGCGGCGGACCTCCTCCTCGTCGCCGAGGCGGGCCAGAGCCGCGTCCAGTTCCGCGTACGGCACGTCCCGCAGGGCGTCGACGCCGAGCAGCGCCGCGCCCTTCTCGCAGCCCTCGCGGCGCTTGCCGTACTCGCCCTCGCTGTGGGAGTGCTTGACCTGGGTGTCGACCACCAGGAGGCGCATGCCCTCGGCCGCCAGGTCGAAGGGGATCTGGCGCTGGGAGAGGTCGCGGGTGTCGAGGAACAGGGCGTGGCCCGCCTCGCAGCACGCCGACGCCGTCTGGTCCATGATGCCGACCGGGGCGCCCACGTAGACGTTCTCCGCCCGCTGGCACAGACGGGCCAGTTGCCAGCCCCGGAGGCCGAGGGAGAAGAGGTCGTTCAGGGCCAGCGCCACGACCACCTCCAGCGCCGCCGAGGACGACAGGCCCGCGCCCGACGGGACCGTGGAGGACAGGTGGATGTCCGCGCCGGTCACCGCGTGGCCGGCCTCGCGCAGGGCCCACACCACGCCCGCCGGGTACGCCGTCCAGTTCTTGTCCGACTCGGGGGACAGCTCGTCCAGGCGGAGCTCGGCCACCCCGCCCTCGACGTCCGCCGAGTGGAGGCGCAGCACGCCGTCCTCACGGCGGGAGACCGCCGCCACCGCCTTGTGCGGCAGGGCGAACGGCATGACGAAGCCGTCGTTGTAGTCGGTGTGCTCGCCGATGAGGTTGACGCGGCCCGGCGCCGCCCAGACTCCGTGCGGCTCGGCGCCGTACAGCTCCGTGAACCGTTCGGCGACCGCTCCGGCGACCGTGTCGGCAACAGCCTCGCTCATGCCTGACCCCTGACCCTTCGTTCCTGTTCTAGTTGCCGCGCCGCTGCGCGAAGTCCCACGCGTCCGCGACGATTCCGTCGAGGTCCGCGCGGGACGGGTTCCAGCCCAGCTTCTCGCGGGCCGTGGCGGCCGATGCCACCAGGACCGCGGGGTCGCCGCCCCGGCGGGGGGCCACGACCTCGGGGATCGGGTGGCCCGTCACCCGGCGGACCGTCTCGATGACCTCGCGGACGGAGAAGCCGTTGCCGTTGCCGAGGTTGCAGATGAGGTGCTCGCCGGGGGCGGCGGCCTTCAGGGCCAGCAGATGGGCCTCGGCCAGGTCCGCGACGTGGATGTAGTCGCGCACGCAGGTGCCGTCCGGCGTCGGGTAGTCGTCGCCGAAGACGGAGATCGCGTCGCGCTTGCCCTGCGCGACCTGGAGGACGAGCGGGATCAGGTGGGACTCGGGGTCGTGGCGCTCGCCGTGCTCGCCGTAGGCGCCGGCCACGTTGAAGTAGCGCAGCGACACCGCGCCCAGTCCGTGGGCCGCCGCCTCGCCGGTGATCATGTGGTCGACGGCGAGCTTCGAGGCGCCGTAGGGGTTGGTCGGGGACGTCGGCGCCGACTCGACGATCGGGACCTGTTCCGGCTCGCCGTACGTCGCCGCCGTCGAGGAGAAGACGAGCTTGCGCACGCCCGCCTCGCGCATCGCCGCCAGCAGGGCCATGGTGCCGCCGACGTTGTTGTCCCAGTACTTCTCCGGCTTCACCACCGACTCGCCGACCTGCGAGAACGCGGCGAAGTGCAGAACACCGTCGAACGAGGGGTCCAGCCATTTGGCGGCGTCACGGATGTCGCCCTCGACGAACGTCGCCCCGGCGGGGACGCCCTCGCGGAAGCCCGTGGAGAGGTTGTCGAGGACGACGGCCTCATGACCGGCTTCCAGCAGGTGCTGGGCGACCACGCTGCCGACGTATCCCGCGCCGCCCGTCACCAGGTACTTCCCGCTCATGAACTCGTTACCTCTCGCAGTCGCTCGGCCGCGCGCTCCGGCGGCACGTCGTTGATGAACACGTTCATGCCGGACTCGGAACCCGCGAGAAACTTCAGCTTGCCGGAAGTGCGGCGGATGGTGAAAAGCTCGAGGTGAAGCGCGAAGTCCTCCCGCACGACCCCGTCGAACTCCTCCAGCGCGCCGAACGGGGCCTGATGCCAGGCCGCGATGTACGGGGTCGGAGGCTCGCCCTCACCGAAGATCCGGTCGAAGCGCCTCAAGAGTTCCAGGTAAACCTTGGGGAACTCTGTGCGCGCGGCCTCGTCCAGCCCGAGCAGGTCGGGCACGCGGCGCTTGGGGTAGAGGTGGACCTCGTACGGCCAGTGCGCCGCGTACGGCACGAAGGCCACCCAGTGTTCACCCTCCAGGACGACCCGTTCCTCGGCGAGTTCACGCTCCAGGACGGCGTCGAAGAGGTTCTCCCCGCCCGTCATCTCCTTGTGGGCCGCGACCGATCGGAGCATCGTCGCGGTGCGCGGGGTGGTGAAGGGGTAGGCGTAGATCTGCCCGTGCGGGTGCTGGAGGGTCACGCCGATCTCGGCGCCCCGGTTCTCGAAGCAGAACACCTGCTCGACGGAGGGGAGATGGGACAGCTCGGACGTACGGTCCGTCCAGGCCTCCAGCACCAGGCCGGCCTGCTCCTCGCTCAGGCCGGCGAAGGACACGTTGTGGTCGGACGTGAAGCAGACGACCTCGCAGCGGCCGGAGTCGCCGGCCAGCGAGGGGAAGCGGTTCTCGAAGACGACGACGTCGTAGGACGAGTCCGGGATCTCGCTCAGCCGGTCGCCCTCGGAGGGGCACAGGGGGCATTCGTCGGCGGGGGGATGGTAGGTGCGGCCCTGGCGGTGCGAGGCGACGGCGACGGAGTCGCCGAGCAGGGGGTCGCGGCGGATCTCGGACGTGGTGACGGTGCGGTCCAGCGGACGGCGGTCGGCCGCGTCCCGCACGCTGTCGTCACGCAGGTCGTAGTAGATGAGCTCGCGACCGTCGGCCAGCCGGGTCGAGGTCTTCTTCACGCCGCACTCCTCATCCTTCAAACATAACCCAACACACCAAAACACGGCTTGCCCCAATTGTCAACATCACAATCAAACAAAGACCATCAGCAGACGTGTTCACCCCCTGAAGACGGAGGCGTAGATTCCGCGAGGTATCGGTTCACGCAACGAAGCGAGGGCTTATGCATCCCCCCACCCACATGGCAGCCGAGCTGCGACTCCCCACGAACTGGCTCGACTACACGATCCTCGGCATCTACTTCGTCGTCGTCCTCGGCATCGGCTTCGCCGCCCGCCGCTCGGTGAAGACCAGCCTCGACTTCTTCCTCTCCGGCCGTTCCCTGCCCGCCTGGGTCACCGGGCTCGCGTTCATCGCCGCCAACCTGGGCGCCACCGAGATCCTCGGCATGGCCGCCAACAGCGCGCAGTACGGCGTCTACACCACGCACTGGTACTGGATCGGCGCCATCCCGGCCATGGTCTTCCTCGGCCTGGTGATGATGCCCTTCTACTACGGCTCCAAGGTCCGCTCGGTCCCGGAGTTCCTGCTGCTGCGCTTCGACAAGGCGGCGCATCTGCTCAGCTCGGGCCTCTTCGCCTGCGCCGCCATCCTCATCGCCGGCGTCAACCTCTACGCCCTGGCCATCGTCGTCGAGGCGCTGCTGGGCTGGCCGCAGTGGGTGGCGATCGTGGTCGCCGGCTTCTTCGTGCTCGCCTACATCACCCTCGGCGGCCTGTCCTCGGCGATCTACAACGAGGTGCTCCAGTTCTTCGTGATCCTCGCCGCGCTCATCCCGATCACGGTGCTCGGCCTCAAGAGCGTCGGCGGCTGGGACGGCCTGTCCGACTCCCTCACCGAGTCCCGCGGCGCCGACTTCATGACCTCCTGGGGCGGCACGGGCATCGGCAGCGACAACCCGCTGGGCGCGAACTGGCTGACGATCGTCCTGGGCCTCGGCTTCGTCCTCTCCTTCGGCTACTGGACGACGAACTTCGCCGAGGTGCAGCGCGCCCTGTCCGCGAAGAACCTCTCGGCGGCCCAGCGCACACCGCTGATCGCCGCGTTCCCGAAGATCTTCATCGTGTTCCTCGTGATGATCCCGGGGCTGGTCGCCGCGGTCCTGGTCCCGAAGATCGGCACCGCCGACTCCGACCTCCAGTACAACGACGCGATTCCCTACCTGATGGAACAGCTCCTGCCGAACGGCGTGCTGGGCATCGCCGTGACGGGTCTCCTCGCGGCCTTCATGGCGGGCATGGCGGCGAACGTGTCGTCGTTCAACACGGTGTTCACGACCGACATCTGGGCGAAGTACGTCGTGAAGGGGCGCCAGGACGAGTACTACGTCCGCTTCGGCCGCCTGATCACCGCGATCGGTGTCCTGGCGTCCATCGGCACGGCGTTCCTGGCGTCGTCCTTCTCCAACATTATGAGCTACCTCCAGACACTGTTCTCCTTCTTCAACGTGCCGATGTTCGTCGTCTTCATCATCGGCATGTTCTGGAGGCGGACGTCGGTGAAGTCGGGCTTCTGGGGCCTGCTCGCGGGTACGACGGCGGCGATGGTGAACTACTTCTGGATCTACAAGCAGGGCATCATCGACATCCCCACCGACCAGGGGGCCAACTTCGTCTCGGCGATCGCGGGCTTCGTCGCCGGCGCCGTCGTCATGGTGGCGGTGTCGCTCTTCACCGCACCGAAGCCGGCCGAGGAACTCCAGGGACTGGTCTACGGCACGACCTCGCCCGGCATGGCGGAGCCGCCGGCGCCCGGGGACGAGGCCTGGTACCGCAAGCCGGCACTGCTGGGCTGGGGCGCGATGATCCTCGCCGCCGCCTGCTACATCCCGTTCTCGTTCTGACCCAGGGAGGCTGACAGAACATGTCCGAGTTCTACTCCGAGAAGGACGTGCAGCGGGAAGTCACCGAGCTGCAGGGCAAGTCGGCGACGGCTGCGCGGCTGTTCGACATCCGGCGGATCATCGGCGGGCTGTTCGTGGTCTACGGGGTCATTGTCACGATCGCGGGTTTCACGGCGTCCGACGCCGACATCGAAAAGGCGGAGGGCGTCAACATCAACCTGTGGACCGGGCTGGGGATGCTCGCGCTGGGGGTGTTCTTCCTGGTCTGGCTGAAGCTGCGGCCTGTGGCTCCGCCGCCGCCGGATGTCGTGGCGGGGGATGAAGCCAGGGAGTGACGGCGGGCGGGCGGTTGTGCGGCTGGGCGCCGACGTCTGTGCGGCGGTGAGGGTGACGGTCAGGTGTTACTGACTGCTGGACGCACCGAAGAAGACCTCGGCCCAGACGGTCAGGCCGTCGCCGCTCTGCCGGGTGCCCCAGCGGGCGGCGAGGACCTCGGTGATCAACAGGCCGCGGCCTCGTTCCCATTCCGGGCCCGGGGGACGGGGTGGCGCGGTGAGGGGGCCCGTACGGCAGCCGCCCTCGTCGGTCACGCTGATCGTGACCGTCTCGGCGGCGAGGGCCCAGGCGACGGTGATCGTGTGGCCGTCGCCGTGCTCCAGGGCGTTCGCGACGAGTTCGCCGGTGATCGATTCCAGGTCGTCCGCCGCGCTCTGGGGCAGGCCCCATGCCCGCGCCGTGTCTCGCATGTGGCGCCGGGCGGCGGGCGCGGAGGAGAGGTCGTGGCCGGGGAGGGTGAGCAGGCCGTGGGCCCGGAGTCGCGGCGAGCAGTACGTCAGTACGTCGCGGATCTCCCCCGAGGACGCCGGCACCGCGAGCACTCCGTCGGCCAGGTCCGGCTCATCCGCCCCGAGTCGAGCGCCTCGCGACCTGGCGATGAGCAGCGCGTCGGAGAGGGCGTCCGCCAGCTGGCCGGCGAGCGTACCGAGTTCACCACTCGGCGCACCTCCATGGGCCAGCAGGTCCCGCGTCCGGCCGAGAAGCCGGTCCGCGAGCCCGAGTTGCGTGCTCTCGACTCGGTCGGCAAGCCGGGAGGCGGGGCCGTTGCCTTCTGTGAGGAGCAGGCAGGGCTGACCGTGCGCGCCGGTCCAGGGCAGGACTCGTACCCGGTTCGCTTCGTCGCTCATGACGCCTCCCGGAGGCAGGCGTGGATGTCCCGGGTGTCGAGGCCGACGCCGTACGCGGCAAGCCGGAGGGGGTCGCGCCGGAGCCGCTGCAGTCTGCACCTCTCCTCGCGTTCGTGCGCGGTGAGGTAGGGGCGGACGAGGGGGGTTGCGGAGCCGTCGAGGGGCTCGTACCAAGCTCGGACGGTGGGGGCGATAGCGGGACGGGAAGGCGCGAAGACCTCATGCGACGAGACGGACGGACGTCGCATCGCGCCCGGCTGGCCTGCATGGTTACGCCCAGAGGCGTGGCCCGCCCAGCGGAACCAACGGGCGAGGCGCTGTACAACTCTGCTCATGCTCTCACTCTCCGGTGATCGATCGAGGCTTACGGGAAGCCTTCCATGGGATTCCCATGAAGGGTGATCCCGCCAAGAGAGTTCATCAGTGTGGGTGACGGGCTTCGAATCGGCGTCCGAGACTTCGCAACACCTCGTAGGGTCAGCTCCGTTGACCGAGAGAAGCCGATCGGAGCAGTGCCCTCCGGGGCAGAAGGGATCTGGCATGACAGCCACGCAGACAGGCCCTGCCGGACGTATGCAGATCGCACGGGGCCTGATCTCGCTGCGCGAGCGACGCGGGCTGACACAGACTCAAGTGGCTGAACGTGCAGGTGTCAGCACCACCACTGTCAGCCGGTACGAGGCATGGCAGGACCGCGCCCGCATTCGATGGGCCACGGTCAAGGCGCTGGCAGACGCCTGCGAAGCCACGCCTCAGGAACGTGACGCCCTCGTAGCCATCGCCAAGTCACAGGCCGACGGCTGGTGGGTCGGCAACAGCGCAGTGCCGGGGTGGATGGACCCGCTCGTGTCCTTCGAGCACGAGGCGGCGTACGAGCACGTGTTCGCGAACACCGTCATTCCCGGCCTGCTCCAGACCAGGGAGTACGCTCTCGCCATCCATGAGGCACGTGAAGTGCGCAGCTCGAACGACGACATCGAGCGGATGGTCGAAGCGCGGATGAAACGCCAGGACATCCTCCAGCGAGATCCGGCGCTGTATCTGTGGGTCGTCCTGGACGAGGCAGTACTGCACAGGACAGTCGGGGACAACGACATCATGGTCCGGCAGCTCAAGCACCTTCACAAGGCAGCCCTGAGCACCAACATCGACGTCCAGGTCCTGCCGTTCAGCGCGGGTGCACATGCCGCTGGCGCCGGGCACTTCGTGATCCTCGGGCGGGACGACGAACGGGAGCCTCTCAACTCAATGGCCGTCGTGTACATCGAGATGCGCCGTCGCGGGCTGTACCTCGACGATGCAGAGGACGTAGCAGCCTACAAGTTGACTTTCGACTACCTTCGCTCGCAGGCCGCGGACACGACCTCCTCTCTGCGGCTGATCGCTGGAGCGAGACAGGAGCTGTCCTCATGAGCGACATAGCGACTCCCCCGAACGAGCCGACGGCTGTTGCGTGGTTCAAGAGCAGCCACAGTGGCGGCGAAGGCAACGAGTGCGTGGAGATCGCCAACCTCCGAACTGCGGTGGCCCTACGGGACTCGAAGCTTCCTGATGGAAGCACGCTCACTGTCTCGACCGAAGCCTTCGCCGCGTTCATCACCAGCGTGACGAAGGGGCAGCGCGGCACCTCGCTGCGTTAGAAGCCGACCAGTATGAACGCGTGCTTCCTGCGACGGGTTGCCCGTCAGCAACACGGCACCCATCACAGGGCCGGTGCCTCCGCGATGAAAGGCGCCGGTCCAGACACGTCGAGGCGGCTCCAAAGGCATCAGCCGTCACATCGATGACGGTGGCCTCTTGCTGCATCTCTGCGCGGAGGTGCGCGTGCTTCTCCTCCCGGCACCCAACCCTGCCCAGGTCGGATCGATGCCAACAGCGCGGAGCCTGGGCGAGAGCTGAGCGACAATGTCAAACACGGCATTGCGATGTGGACAGTGGCCCTAAACGCTGTTCGGACCACGTCCACTGCCCTCGGCCACCAGCTCATGACATGCGGATCGCCTCCGCGATCTCCTCACCGGTTGGCGCGACAACGTGAGACCACCCGTCCTTGAGGTCCTGTGACAGGTGCGCACGGTCTGCGGCTCGTTGCAGGATGACCGTCCCGCCAGGGAGGACAAGCACGGCTCCCAGCCTCTTCAGCAGGTCCGCGAGGACGTCTAAAATCTCTCCCACGCTGAAACGGCTGATCGTGATGTTGGTGTCGGTGCTGGTGTATACGTCGGCTTGCCCTCCGTCGCCTGCCGTGAGCTGGAGAAAGCCATGTTCTGGGTCCCGTGCCGTCACATAGGGATCGAGGACCGCGTTCATCACACCTTGGTCCAAGGGTTCCGATTCGCCGTTCAAGAGTCGGCACACGAATACGTCATAACCCAAGTTCTCTCCAGATTGCGCGCGTTTCAAGAGGCGGGAGTAACCGTGCATTCATACGGTATAAGCGCGAGTGCCCCTCTTGGAGGGGGCACCACGTCGTCTATGACGTGGGCGGAGCGTGGGTGGCCTTGATCCGGGCGAGCCTGTCGTTCGCGGCATGCCGGGCGGACTGGCGCTGAGCAATGTCCGACGGATCGCCGCTGAGGTCACCGCGGTGTACAGGAAGACCAGCGCGACGCAGTTCCCGGCACACCTGCTCGGGCAGCGCTTGGCGTTCAGCGATGACCTCCGGTGTGGCTATTGGGTGCATGTCGAAGACGGGTTCAGACATGGGCCTCTCGTCGGTGCAGGGGGTGCAGGCCGATCCTCCGTCAGATGAGGGGCCAGATTTGCCGTACTGGATGACCCAAGGCATGAGCGATCCTGGTCAGATCCTCGTCGTTGAGGAAACGTCTGTTGGGGCTCCACACCCTGAGCCTGAACCGAGCGAATCCGGAAGGAACGTTGTAGACGAGGTCGTTCAATGTGGTCTCAGTGCCGCAGCACGGAACCTTTACGGCAAGGCTTGGGACGCTGCTGTCCCGATAAGCCTCGTCCATCCTGGCCATCCACCACCCGTGGAAGTCGAGTTGGGCCCCACATCGAGGGCACGACACGGACTCCAGACCCCCACCGTTGATGAAGACTGGGGCATCGCCTTGATCCGCTTCGATGTCTCCGAGCGCATCAGGGCACAGCTCCTCGGCGAGCGCCACAGCACGGCTGTTTGCCGCTTGGTCCGGCTGCCAGTACGGGTCGGAGGGAACGAGGTAGACGGCGGTTTCGCTCAATGGGCTCTCGCTTCGGTCGAGGGTTCCTGAAGAACTAACTGGCTTCGGAGAAGGCAGGGCGCCCCTCAGTGAACGGTGCCCCGCCTCTCGCCACACCTAAGCGGCGGCAGGCGACGGCGGGGGAAGTGCTGGAGCGCATTCAGCTGACACACGCGGCCGGCCGGGCCGCGAAGACCTTCTCGCGAGGCATGCGCCGGCGCGTGGACCTCGCCGCCAGCCCGGTCGGGCGGCCCAGCATCCTCTTCCTCGACGAACCGACCACGGGTCTGCCCCGCACATCCGCGGTGAGCTGTGAAACTGCTGCGCGGCCTGGTCGCGTACGGTGCGACCGCCCTGCTGACCGTGCCGTATCTGAACGGGGCTCGCCGACGGCATCGTGGTGATCGACGAGGGCTGGGGGATTGCGGGCTTATCGGGCGAAGGTCTGAGTAACGGGGTGGAGCGGAGAATGACGGATCCCTCTCCGCTCCACCGGCGGGTTCAGCTCGTTGCTACAACTGCTGGTCTCTGCCAGGTGACGGCGGCGAGTGAGGTGAGACCGCCGTTGGCGATGCCCCGGTACGTCACCGTCCGCGGCGGGCCGATCTCCAGGGCAAGGCGCTGCGACAGCTCACTTCCCTCCTGGAACAAGTGCTGCCACTCGTCGTCGCTGCCGTCTTCCATCAGTGTCGTCTCGATTGCCGCCTTCCACCCGTAGAGCGCCGTGACGAGATCGTCAGGCAGGTGGAGTCCGGCTGCGGGATCGTCCGGAGCGAAGCTGCCGAAACCCTCCGCGTGCAACGGGTACAGCCCGTACTCGCCCTCGACGGTGATGTCGAGCGGGTGGGGAGCTGCGCCGTGAGCGTCGAGGGTCCAATGGAGCCGATCGCAGCCCCAGCACACGAACTTCTCGTCCTGGTGCCGTTCGTCCCAGAA
This sequence comes from Streptomyces sp. DH10, assembly GCF_029813805.1. NCBI lineage: Bacteria > Bacillati > Actinomycetota > Actinomycetes > Kitasatosporales > Streptomycetaceae > Streptomyces > Streptomyces sp. DH10. The sequence goes on along the minus strand of NZ_JARVKU010000002.1, from coordinate 519,830 downwards.
ACACACCACCCAATGGGGGCCGAGGTGCTTCGCCACGAGCCGGGCGATCTCCAACCCCTGCCTGACGTGCTTACGCAGGGCCGGGCGGGCCTCGAAGCCGTCGGTGGGACGAGTCCGGTTCCACTCAGTCAGCCTGCGCACAACCCCGCTGGCGGGACGGCGAGCAGGAGCCTCTCAACTCAATCCCGGCACCTTAGCCCGGAAGCTGAGGTGGGCGAAAGCACCCGCCCGCCTCAGCTACTTCCCTCTAGAAATTTAGAGCTAGTCGGCACTCCGCAAGGGCGAAGGATCCAAAATCGTCCGCGACCTTCTCCATGAGCCCACCCTCAAGGACCCCGGGGTTCCATGCGTACACCGGAAACTCCTTGTTCTTGTCCGGTTGCGAAGTGTCGAGGACAACCACATCCCACACGTCATCGTGCATGATGACCATGAAATGGTTCGGCAGCCCCAACCCGACGCGGTCGTCCAACGTGTAGGCCACCGTGCCCAAAAGGGCGTCCCCCCTGACTGGCGTTTGGTAGATACCGGGGAACTCTTTCGCGCCGATTTCCCAGGTTCCGAACTCTTCGAGAAGGAGGAGGTAGGACGGCGGGAAAGTGAGCCCCAACTCTCGCTCGGCTCTCTCGATCATCGCCGGGGTACAACCGTCGGCATGATTCGCGATGCCTTCATTCTCCCGCACCAGCCGAATCACCTGCTCACTTGCTTCGATCGCGCTTGTTGTCACTGACTGAAGCCCTTCGCCCTGTTCTTCCAGTACTCCTGTTTCCACTTATCGAATGCCGGTCTGTCGATGCCGCTCGGAATCTTGGTACCTGACTTCCAGTGGAGCTGGCCGTAGTTACCGAAGTGCATCGCGTCCGTCACCTCGGCGATCGGTCCATCCTGCGTCTGAAGCATATGGTGCAGGTTCAGAGGCCTGTCCTGGCCCTTCACCCCCGGACCCATCGGCGCCAAGCCCTGCTGCATCCTTTTCAGGTTGGTTCGACCGTAGTTGTCTTCTGGTGACACGTAATCGGGACGTATCAGATCGTCCCGCTGGTAGACACGCTGGCCCTGGAAGTCCGTGAGCTTCCAGAACTTACAGGGCGGCCCAAGCGCCGCTGCAGCGAACGCTCTGGAGATCCGGGCGACATCGTCGACCGCCTTGCAGGCCGCCGCGACATCGTCCTCGTACGCAGCCACCGTACGACTGATGTTGGCGAGGGCGCTGGCGTCCATGTCCAGCGCCCTCAGGGCCTTGTAGGCGTCGCTGACTCCGATGCCGGTACGCAGTGACGCGTCGAGCGCACGGATACCGTCGACCACGGCCTGAGTGATTTTGCCGCCGAAGATGAGAGTGCCGACATCGAAGGCTGCCCAGCCGCAACCTCCCCAGCTTCCGCTCTCGCCACCCGGGGCCACCTTCTGGGCACAGTCGATCCAGTGGCCCAAGAGGATGTCCACGGGGTCGATGCCTGAGTTGAACTCGACCATCGAGACGGTCTTGGTGACCGTGCTCTTCTGTTCCTTGACGGGCTGAGTTCCGAGGAACAAGGTCTCCCACTCCGGGCATCCCGCCTGCGTGGCGGGCAGGTCCAGAGCCGTGCACAGGTACACGTCGATTTCGACCTTGTACCGGATGGTGGCCGTGATCTTGCAGTCACCGGTGTGGATGATGACGCCGCAGTTTTCCTTCTTCACGTCCTCCGGATCGCCGATGACCTCGATACGGTCGACGTAGAAGACGTTGCCGATGCCGCCCGCCGACGCCCCTGTCCGGATGCTGCTGTTCTTGTTCGCTGTCTCCGTGCGGCTGGCCGCTTCCTGAGCTTCCTTGGCGTACCTCTCCGCGTCCTTGGCCGCTTCCTCGGCTTCGGTCGCCGCGGCGTCGGCGCGGTTGGCCGCTGCCCGTGCGTCCTTGGCTGCCTCTTCGGCCTGTGAGGCGGCGGTGCGGGCTGCTTCGGCGTCGAGGGCTGCCTGGTCGGCCGAGTCGCGGGCGTCCTTGGCGTGGTTCTCGGCGCGGCCGGCTGCCTTGTCGGCGGCTTCGGCGTCCTCGGTGGCCTGCCGGTTGTACTCGAGGGTGCGGGCCAGTGACGCCGTCGCCTTGGACGCTGCCTTGGCGGCGTCTGCCGCGTAGCCCAGGGCCTCCTTGGCGTAGATGCGGGCGGTCGAGGCGTGTCCGGCGGCGTTGGCCGCGTGTTGGTATGCGGCCTTGGCGTCACCCTGCGCCTGGTCGGCGAGGTTCTTGGCGGCTGAGGCTTCTGCCGCCGCGTTCTTGGCGTGGGCGTCGGCTACGGCCTTCTGCTGTTCGGCGATCGTCTTGGACGCCTGGCCGGTGAGCACCACCAGGCCGGCGGCCGAGTCGGTGTCGATGTAGGGGGAGCCGAGTTGTATGGCGTCGTTTGCGGGCTTGGCGACCTGGGCGGCGGCGTTGCCGGCGTCCACGGCGGCCTGGGCGGTGACGTGGGCGAAGCCCGCGGCCTTGGCGGAGGCGGCCAGGGCCTTCCCCGCTTCCTTGCTCGCCGTGTCCGCATGCGCCTTGGCGGTCTTGGCCTGTTTCTCCGCCTTGTCGGCCATCTCGACGGCCGTCTTGGCCTCGGAGGAGGCGTGCTGGGATGCCTTGATGGCGTCGGCCGCGGCGCTCGTCGCGGTCTGCACCGCGGCGTCGGACTTCAGCTTCGCGGCCTGTGCCTCGTCCGCGTGGGCGCGGGAGCGTTTGGCCGCCGCCTCGGCGCGCGTGGCTGCCGCATCGGCGTCTGCTGCTGCCTTCGTCGCGGCGTCCGCTGCGGAGCGTGCCCTGGTGGCGGCTGCCTCGGCGTCGTCGGCGTGCTTGTCCGCCGCGTTGGCCGCGGTGCGGGCGGCGTCGGCGGCTTCGCCGGCCTCCAGGGAGTCGGCGTAGGCGGCCTTGGCGTCGGCCTTGGCGCGGGCGGCGTCGGCCTTCTGTTCGGCTTCCCATGCGTCGTCCCGCTTGGCCTTGGCGTTGTCGCGGGCCTTGACCGCGTCGTTCTTCTTCTCGACCGCGGTGCCCTCGGCTGCCTCGGCCTTGTCCTTGGCGTCCTTGGCCTTCGTCGCCTCCGCTTCGGCGTTCTTCTTGTGCTGTGCGGCCTCGGCCTGCTTGGCAGCGGCCGTCTTCTTCTCCGCCTCGGCCGTCTTCTCCTCGGCCTCGGCGGCCAGGCGCTTGGCGTGGGCCTCGGCGGCTGCCGCCTTGGCGTCGCCTTCGGCCTTCAGGGCCTCGGCGAGCTTGGTCTCCGCGGTCTCCTTGTCCTTCTTGGCGTTGTCGCGGTGCAGCTTCGCGGCGTCGGCCGCGGCCTTGGCCTGGGATTCGGCCATCGCCGCGGCGGCCTTGCGGAACTCTGCCTTGGACTGCGCGGCCTGGGCCAGGGCGCGCTGCGCGATGGTCGCGCTGTCACCGGCTGAGGCGCGGGTGGCTGCCTCGGCGGTCGTGCCGGCCTTCACCATCGCTTCGAGGGCCGCTGCCGCGCCCTCGGTGACCTGGGCCTTCTGCTGGCCGACCAGCAGGCCACGGCCGCGCGGGGCACCGGCCTCGTCGGCGATGGCATACGCGGCCTTCTGCGCGGTGTCACTGGCGGTAGCGGACTTCTGCGCTGCGGCCAACTGAGCCTTGAGGGCGTCGAGTTGGTTCTTCGCCTGAGTCTGTGCCGCCGCGATGTTCTTCTTGGCCTGGTCGAACTGCGCCTTGTCCGGGTAGAACTGGCTGTCCGTGCCGTTGTGACCCTTGGGGACGATCCGGAACTTCTGCGGGTTCGTGCCGTTGCACCCCCACAGCCAGGCGTCGTGGCTGTTCTCGAACTTGTTCAGGTCCAGGCACTTGTCCGTGGCGACGTTACGCAACTCACTGACGGCACGGACGTCGAACCGCCACTGCTGCGCCTTGCTGTTGTTGCACGTCCAGATCTGGATTTTCGTGCCGTTGGCAGGGTTGCTGTTCTCGACGTCCAGGCACTTGCCGGACTTGTCGTTGACGAGGTAGTAGCTGTCACCGGAAGCCTCACGGAGCCGCCACTGCTGTCCCAAGGCGTTGTTGCAGGTGTAGATCTGCACCGGGGTGCCGGAGGTCGTATTGCCGCCCTGCGCGTCCAGGCACTTGCCCTTGGCCGCCTCGACCTGGATGACAGTCGGGGAATCACCGATCCAGCCCGCACCGCCGGGAGCCCAGTAGTCCTGCCAACGGGCCAGGCGGTCGGCGACCCACGAGTGCCCCAGCAGGTTCCCCAACGCCTTCGCACCGCTGGCGAGGGCCTTGGTGGCGTCCTTGCTGGCCTTCAGGATCTGGTTGCGCTGGACCGCCTGCGAGCTGATTTCCCGCTGCCACTCCGAAGCGGCCGTGTCGGCCATGCCGCCCAGAACCTTGTTCGGGTCGATCGGATCCCGCCAGGCGCACGACGCGTACCTGGTCTTCAGGTCCTCGACCGCGATCCGGTGTTCCGCTGTTCCCGGCTCGGGGGCGGTGCGGGGAAACCCGCCGGAGGACAGGAACAGGCGGGCGTCATCGGCGCCCTTGCCGTTGAAGGTGTCGAACAGCCCTTCAAAAGCCCGTCGTTCCTCGTACTGCCTCTGCCACTCACCAGGAGGCAGATCGGGATCGTAGGGCTTGTCGCCGTAGAGGGGGGTCCCCAGATCGGTGACGGCCTTCAGGGTCTTCGCGTCGGCCTTGGGGGTGGGGTCCTCGTAGAAGTCGCCTTCGCGCTTCCAGAACCTGTCGGCGACCCAAGAGGTCAGTCCGGTCTGCGTATAGAAGTCGTCCTCATCACTGCCGATCGAGCCGGGCGGGTCTCGCCAGTCGGCCAACGAGTCGAAGCCGCCCGGCTGCTCCAGCCCGTCGAGTGGCTTGCCCCACTCCCCGAGCCGACTGTTGAGGGCGTCGAGCTCCTTCCAGGCCGCGTCCTTGTCCCGCTGGTACGCCACGGCCAGCGGGGTGTCCTCCCAGTGCTCCGGGTTGGCCAGCGCGTGCAGCTTGTCCGGCGGCTGGTTGAGTCCGTCCTGCGCGGTCGCGGCCATGGACGGCCCGCCCAGGCGCAGCACATCCACCATCAGGCACTGGTCCTGGCGCAGTTGCTCGGCCGCCGTGTCGTCGGACCAGTCGGAGGAGTCGCTCGCCGGGGCCGCTGCCTCCGTGCCGGAGAGCCGATCCAGCACGTCGGGCTGGACGGCCACGCCGGCCAGTACGGCCACGGCCGCCGCGGATGTGACGGCAGAGGTCAGGATCCGGGGTCTGCCCGGTCTGGACATGAAACGGGTTCTGGGCAGGAAGGGCCCTGGTCTTGGGCGCAAGAAAGCATCCCCCTCGTAACAAAGGAAGGCTTCCAGGGGTGCCCGTCAGAAGGAGCGGAGGAGATGCGGGAAGAGCCGGTTTCCCGGCATGACGGTGTGTCCCTCCCCGCGGCGACGGTGTCCCCCCGGTCGCCGATTGACGCGCGCTGTGGCGGATTGGTCAGCTCCGCCGGGCGCGACGATCACTTTAGGTACAAGGGTTCTAATCGACCAGGGTGTTTCTTCGAGGTCGGAGCAGGGTGGCGCGAAAGGACCCATGGGACTTCACTGTCCCGGCAGGCACAAGTTCCCGTGATACCTGTGGGTTTACTGTGCGCATCTTGTGAACACCCTGTTGAGTCGAGTGCCTCGGAGCGCTGAGATCGGCCGGAACCGACCCATGCCAGACCGTTCGGTACGGCTGGTCAGGCCTCCGGCTCCGGGTCCCGGGCCACCGGGCCGGCCCGGTCCAGCAACCCCGTCCGAGCCGCCAGCGCCGCCGCTTCCAGGCGGGAGCCCACGCCCAGTTTCATCAGGACCCGCTGGACGTGCGTGCGCGCCGTGGACGGGGCGATGCCCATGCCCGCCGCGATCAGCCGCGTGTCCTCGCCGTCCGCGACGCGGACCAGGACCTCGACCTCCCGGGGCGTGAGCATCGACAGCAACCGCTGGCCCTCGTCGTCAGGTTGGGTCGCCGGGTTGAGCAGCTCGCTGAACGCGCCTTGCAGCAGTTGCGGCGCCACCGCCGCCTCCCCGGCCCGGGCCTTCATGATCGCCCGCTCGACACCCTCTATGCGCTCGTCATGACGTACGTACCCCGACGCGCCCGCGGCGAAGGCGGCCGCGATGCCGCGCGGGTTGGGCACCGGGCCCAGGACCAGGACCGCCACCTGCGGACGCTCCCGCTTGATCCGCACCACCGGGTCGAAGATCCCCGGCTCCGCCGGCGTGGCCGTCCCCAGCAGGCACACCTCGGGCGCCCGTGTGATCACCAGCTCCGCCGCCCCCGAGGCCGGCGCCGCCGCGGCCAGCACCCGGTGCCCCCGCAGCTTCAACGCCGAGGCCAGCGCCTCGGCCAGCAGTCGGTGGTCGTCGACCACCATCAGCCGCACTCCCATCGAGCAACCCCCCAGTCACCCCGGTCCCCCAGATGGAAGCCCCCCGGCTCCCCCGCCTTCATGCCCCCGGAAGCTACACGCTTGTTCGACGTTGCGCTCCCCCTACCCGCGAGAATCGCCCCGGATCGCCGAAATTCCTCTCATTCGAGGTTGACTGAGCCAAACGCGAACGGTCCCGCCCCTGAACAGGGACGGGACCGTACCGGCACCCAGTCGATCACCAAGCGGCCATCGATCGATCAGCTCGTACCGAAGCCGACCGCCAGGTACTCCTTCTCGTTCGTGCTGCCGCTCCGCTTGCTGGCGTAGACCTTGGACATGAACAGGTGCCCGTCGCCGTACAGCAGCTCGGAGTACTCCGGCGACATGCCGGCCTCCACGTCGCGCACCGAGTCCGTCGCCGGGTTCTCCAGCAGCTTCGTCTGCTTGAAGCTGCCCCCGTCGATGCTCACGATCTGCCCGCCCTTGTCGTAGGGCGGGCGCTTGTACGCGATCAGGCTGCCGCCGTCCATGCGCAGCGGCGAGATCCTGTAGCCGTCGCCCGCGTCGGCCCGCTGCCCGGTCTGCTTGCCGGTGGAGAGGTCGAAGGCGACGATCTCGTTGGTCTGGCTGTACTCGCCGCTGCCGTCGTGCTCCTCGGTCGGCAGGTACAGCCGGTCGTTGCCGACGGCCAGCTGGTTGCAGTACTCGATGCGGGTGACGCCCTCGCAGCGGGCTGCGAACTGCTCGCCCGGCGCGGAGATGCGCGTGCGCAGCTTGCCGGTCTTGTTGTCGATGGAGAAGAAGTCGGAGATGCCGCTGCCGTCGCCCGCGGAGTCGCCGACGTCGGCGGCCACGACGAGCGGGTTGGTCGACACGACGCTCGCGTACTCGATGCCCTGGGTCATCTTGTACTCCGAGATCACCTTCCCGGACTTCGGGTCGATGGTCTGGATGTGCAGCTGCCGCTGCCCGTACGTGCCGCACTTGCGCACCGCGACCAGCTTCTCGCCGCCGCCGTACCCTGCGTCGTAGCAGGAGTCGGTCGGCTTCGGGCTCCACAGGACCTTGCCGGAGACGTCGAAGGCGCCGCCGCCGCTGGAGCTGCCGACGGCGACGGTGTCGCCGCTGATCGTGACGTTGTCGAAACTGATCAGCTGGTCACCGGTCTTGAGGGTCTTGGTCCACAGCTTCTTACCGGCGTCGAGGTCGATCAGGGCGATCTGGCTGCACCCGTGCGACGGGTCGGCCTTGGTCGGCATCGCCGGCTGGTAGAGGATCGCCGTCATGTTGTCGTCGGTGACGTGGCGGCTCGCCTGGCAGACCGGGCCGGCCAGCGGGATCGTCCACTGCTCGCCGCCCTTGTCGCGGTCGTAGCCGACGATCTCGGCGACGCCGCTCTTGGCGTACGTCTTGTCGGTGAGCCACGAGCCGGAGACGACGACGGTGCTGTCGTTCTTCACCTCGGGCATCGGGACCTGGAAGAGGACCTTGGCGCTCGGGTCCGCCGGGGCCTTCTCCTTGCCGCCGGAGGTGGTGCCGCCGTTGCCGCCGTTGCCGTCGTCCGTGCCGCCGGTGGCGCCGCCGGAGCTCGCGGTGTCGTCCTTCTTGCCGTCGTCCTTGGACGTGGAGTACCAGACGCCGCCGCCGACGATCAGGGCGATCGCCACGACCGCGGCCACGATGATGGCCAGCTGCGCGTTGAACTTCCCGCCCCCGCCCGGCTGTCCGGGCTGCGGCTGGAGCGGCATGGTCGGCTGCGGATAGGCGTAGCCGGGCTGCCCGTACCCGGGCTGACCCGGCTGTCCGGGCTGACCCGGCTGCCCGTACGGCGGCTGCGGCGGCTGCCCGTACGCCCCCGGCTGCTGGCCGGGATAGCCGTAGCCGGGCGGGGCCTGCGGAGTCTGCGGCGGCTGGGGCGACTGCGGGGCCTGCGGCGGTTGGGGCGCCTGCGGAGCCCCCTGCGGATAGCCGTACCCGGGCTGCGGCTGCTGAGCGGGCGGCGGGGGCGGCGTCTGCGGGGCCGCGGGCGGGGGCGTCTGCGGGGCCTGCGGATAGCCGTATCCCGGCTGCGGGGCCTTGTCGAGGTTCGGCCCACCCGCGGGCGGGCCCTGCGGGGGCTGGTCCGGGGGCGGCCCGAAGCCTCCCCCGGGCGGGGGCTGCTGGGGCGGCGGGGGCGGCTGGGTCATGGCGTGAGTACCTCGGGGAAGGGGACGGACGACGAAGAAGAAGGCGGATCCGAAGGGGGAAGAGTCACTTGCCGTAGGCGAGCATCAACTTCTCCTTCGTGTCGTCGTTTCCGCTCAGCCGCGTGGTCGAGATGTAGAAGCGCCCGTCGACCCAGTCGGTGTCCTTGGAGAAGAAGCCGTTCTCGATGTCCGCGGCGCCCTGCGGGTTCTGGAGCAGCTTGACCGGCTTGTGGCCGCTGCCGCCGGTCGGGATGGACACGATCTGGCCGCCCGCGTCGTACGACGGCTGCACATAGGCGATGAGGTTGCCGCCCTCGACCTTCATGGGCAGCATCGACTCGTCGGCCGGGGACTTCACCCGCCACTTCTCCTTGCCGTCGGCGAGGTTGACCGCGACGATCTCGTTGGCGCCGGTGGTCGCCTCCGTCGGGAGGTAGAGCGTGGTGTCGTCGACGGCGACGCCCTGGCAGCCCTGGAGGTCGCGTTCGAGGATGGCCCAGCCGCACTCGGGGGCGAAGTCCTCGTCGAAGCCGACCTGCGAGCGGAACTTGCCGCCCGAGGTGAAGGTGGAGATGTTCCAGGCCTTCTTGTCCTTGTTGGTGCTGTAGACGACCAGCGGGCTGACCGAGTAGGTGCGCGCGACCCGCCAGCCCTTGTCGAACGGCTGGGTCCACTTCGCCTTGCCGGTCTTCGGGTCGAGCTCCTGCACCTCGTCGTGCTCCTTGTCGGTGCCCGCACCGCAGGAGGAGACGGCGATCAGCTTCTCGCCGCCGGCGAACGCGGACGGGAAGCAGGCGCTGCCGTACTTCTTCTTGTCGAAGAGCTTGTCGCCGTCGGTGACGTCGTAGGCCGTGCCGGACTGGGAGCGGCCCACCATCAGCGTCTTGCCGGTGATGGACAGTTCGACGGAGAGCGTGGAGTCGAACAGGGCGCCGTCTCCGACCTCCTGCTTCCAGCCCTTCTCACCCGTGGCGAGGTCGATCTCCTGGAGCTGGTTGCACTTGGCGCGGTTGCTGCTGCCGCTCATGTACGCGACGACGATCTTGTCGTCGGACGTCTTCTGCGGGGTGGTCGCGCAGATCTTCTGCGGGAAGGTGATCGCGTCCCAGGCCGGCTTGCCGTCACCGACGTTGTAGGCGAAGAGCTGCTTGTACGCCGCCTTCACCGCCGCCTTGTCGGTGATCCACATGCCGGGGGCGTCGGCGCCGGAACCGGGGGCGTCGGGCGCCTCCTTGTACCAGAGGACCTTCGCCTCGCCCGCCTGGCGGCCCTCGTTGAGGTCCTCCGGGTCCTCGCCGCCGTCGCCGCTGCCGTCACCGGGGTTGACCGGGGCGGAGGCGGCGGGCTTGCCGTCATTGCTCGGCTGGGCGACCGGCTTCTTCTTGCCCTTGCCGTCGTCGCCGCCGGTGACCGCCCACACGGTGCCGCCGACCACGAGCAGCACGGCCACCGCGGCGCCGATGATCAGGGCGGGCTTGCCCTTGAAGGGGTTGCCCGAGCCGCCCCCGGGCGGAGTGCCGGGCGCGCCGGGGTACTGCGGCTGCTGCGGGTAGCCGTAGCCGGGCTGGCCGTACGGACCCGGCTGCTGCGGCTGGCCGTAGGGACCGGAGTTGTACGGCCCCGGCTGCCCGTACGGCCCGGGCTGCTGCGGGGGCTGCTGGGGGTAGCCGTAGCCAGGCTGCGGCGGCCCCTGCGGGGGCGGCGGCGTCTGGGGCGGTCCCTGCGGCGGCGGCGGAGTCTGCGGTGCCCCGTAACCACCGCCCTGCGGCGGCTGGTTCTGCGGTGCTCCGAAGCCACCACCCTGCGGCGGCTGGTCCTGCGGTGCTCCGAAGCCACCGTGCGGCGGCTGACTGGGCGGCTGAGTCATCAGCGGCTCCCCCGTTCGATCACTGATTTTTAGCCACGCCCTGAGATACGAAATGGGCTCAGAGTCGCTTCATAAAGTTCTAAGACGACTCTTTGTATCACCAGGTTCCGACAGCGACCGGGCCGTCTCACCCCCTGTTCCCAAGGGCGGACCGGCCCGTGATGCCGCCGTTATGCGTCTTCACGCACCCTTCACGCGTCCTCGGCGAGTTCCAGCCAGCGCAGCTCCAGTTCCTCGCGCTGCCCGGCCAACTCGCGCAGCTCCGCGTCCAGTTCCGCCACCTTCGAGAAGTCCGTGGCGTTTTCGGCGATCTGCGCGTGCAGTTTGGTCTCCTTCTCGGAGACCTTGTCGAGCTGCCGCTCGATCTTCTGGAGTTCCTTCTTGGCGGCGCGCTGGTCGGCGGAGCTCTTCTCGGGGGTGGTGGTCCGCGGCGCCGCGGCGGGCGTCGAGGCGGCCGCGGCCTCCTCCATGCGCTGCCGCCGCTCCAGGTACTCGTCGATGCCGCGCGGCAGCATCCGCAGGGTGCCGTCGCCGAGCAGCGCGAACACCCGGTCGGTGGTGCGCTCGATGAAGAACCGGTCGTGGGAGATGACGATCATCGAGCCGGGCCAGCCGTCGAGCACGTCCTCCAGCTGCGTCAGCGTCTCGATGTCGAGGTCGTTGGTGGGCTCGTCGAGGAAGAGGACGTTGGGCTCGTCCATGAGCAGCCGCAGCAGCTGGAGCCGCCGCCGCTCACCGCCGGACAGGTCCCCGACCGGCGTCCACTGCTTCTCCTTGGTGAAGCCGAACGTCTCGCACAGCTGCCCGGCCGTCATCTCGCGCCCCTTGCCCAGGTCGACGCGCTCGCGTACCTGCTGCACGGCCTCCAGCACGCGCGTGGCCGGGTCGAGTTCGGCGACCTCCTGCGAGAGGTAGGCCAGCTTGACGGTCTTGCCGACGCGGATGCGGCCGCCCGCCGGCTGGGCGTCGCCGTCGGTCCGGGCCGCCTCGGCCATGGCCCGCAGCAGGGACGTCTTCCCGGCGCCGTTGACGCCGACGAGACCGATCCGGTCGCCGGGCCCGAGCTGCCAGGTGACGTGCTTGAGGAGGACCTTGGGACCGGCCTGGACGGTGATGTCCTCCAGGTCGAACACGGTCTTGCCCAGCCGGGTGGAGGCGAACTTCATCAGCTCGCTGCTGTCCCGGGGCGGCGGTACGTCCGCGATGAGCTCGTTGGCGGCCTCGACGCGGAAGCGCGGCTTGGACGTACGGGCGGGTGCCCCGCGGCGCAGCCAGGCCAGCTCCTTGCGGACGAGGTTCTGCCGCTTGACCTCCTCGGTGGCGGCGATGCGCTCGCGCTCGGCACGGGCGAAGACGTAGTCGGAGTAGCCGCCCTCGTACTCGTAGACGTCTCCGCGCTGGACGTCCCACATGCGCGTGCAGACCTGGTCAAGGAACCAGCGGTCGTGGGTGACGCAGACGAGGGCGGACCGGCGGTTCTGGAGGTGCCGGGCGAGCCAGGCGATGCCCTCGACGTCGAGGTGGTTGGTGGGCTCGTCGAGGACGAGCAGGTCCTGCTCCTCGATGAGGAGCTTGGCGAGGGCGATGCGGCGCCGCTCACCGCCGGACAGCGGGCCGATGACGGTGTCGAGCCCCTTGGGGAACCCCGGCAGGTCGAGGCCGCCGAACAGGCCGGTCAGGACGTCCCTGACCTTGGCGACGCCCGCCCACTCGTGGTCGGCCATGTCGCCGATGACCTCATGGCGGACGGTGGCCTGCGGGTCGAGGGAGTCGTGCTGCGTGAGCACGCCGATGCGCAGACCGCCGGAGTGCGTGACGCGCCCGGTGTCGGCCTCCTCCAGCCTGGCGAGCATCCGGATCAGCGTGGTCTTGCCGTCGCCGTTGCGGCCGACGACGCCGATGCGTTCCCCTTCGGAGACGCCGAGGGAAACGCCGTCGAGCAGGGCGCGGGTGCCGTACACCTTGCTGACGTTCTCGACATTGACCAGGTTGACGGCCATTTCTCTCCTGACGAGGGGGGTGGATCGACCCTCCAGGGTAGTCGGGCGGCGGGGTGCTCCGGCCGGGGTGTTCAGGAGTGCTCGGCGGCTTCCCGGCGGCGCTGGTACCGCCACACGTCCATCAGCCTCTCGTCGTACGGCAGCTCCGCGTCGACGGGGCCGATCCGGTGCTGGGCCTCCACACAGCGCGGATCGTCACGGTAGGCCAGGCCGGACACGGCGCAGATGCGGATCGGCTGCCGCTCGTCATGGGTGAGCGCGACCAGTGCGTCACCGGCCTCGGGGTCGGGCCCCCGGTAGTGAGCCAGCCAGCGGCACGCCGCCTCGCGTGCGCCGGGGTCCTCGTCGCGGGCCAGGGTGAGCACCGCGGTGAGGCTCTCGGGACCGACCTGGGACCGGCCGTCCTCGGAGTGCCCCAGGGCGTCCGTCACCAGAGCGCGCACCCTGGGGTCCGGATGGGCGAGGTGCAGCAGGCCGACGGCCTCGATCTCCGGGGCGCTGTCGTGGGTCATCGCCTGGAGGATGACCGCCAGCACCTCCGGGTCCTCCTCCTGTTCGGCCCAGGGCACGAGCTCCCTCCCCCGCTCCCAGAACGGGTCACCTCCCTTGACGGGATCTCCGAGGATCAGGAGCAGCAGGACGTCGGCGGCGAGCAGGCGGTGCAGCCGGTCGGGGTGGTTGAGCAGGTCCCTGGTCCACTGCCAGGTCTCCTCGTCCAGCCGGCGGCCGAGCGTGAACACCACGTCCGACCACACGACGTGGTCCCGGTCGGGGTGCGCGAGGGCCCGCGCGACGAGCTCGTCGAACGGGGCACGGACGCCGTACCGCTCCTCCGTGGTGGTGAGGACCGCCCGGTGCTCGTCGCGTACGGTCAGCCCGCCGAGCGTGAGCTGCTCACACCACCAGCCGACCTCGTCGTCCTCTACCCGGCTCCTCTCGACGGGCCCCGTCAGGCCGGTGCGCCGGCGCAGCTCCGCCTCCGCGCCCGTCTCCACCCAGTGCCGGGCGCGGGCCAGCAGCTCTTCGCGCTCCGGCGCGGGGAGCGGCACCCGGTGGGAGGCGAGCGCGTAGACCATGTGATGTGACCCGCCGTCCACCGCCCGCAGCAGCGGGGTGCTCCCGTCGGGCAGCCGACGCAGGGGGTCGGCACCGGCCTGGAGCAGCGCTTCGGCCACGGGTTCGTCGTACGCCGCCACCGCCCGGCACAGGACCGGGAGGCCGTCGTCGAGGATTTCGGGATCGGCCCCGGACTCCAGCAGTGCCCGGACCTCGTCCGCGTGTCCGCGTCGTACGGCCGTGACCAGTTCTTGCACGCCTGCGCCCCCCGTCGTCGAGAACAACCGGGGGAGCCTAAGTGCCGGGAACCGGCCGCCGCACGGGATTAACGCCCGGCGACCGTGGCCCCGGGTGCCGGGCCGGAGGCCGTCCGCACGGTCCGGCACGTGCCGGACGCCACCAGCGCCTGCGCCACCGCGGCCGCCGACTCCGGGTCGCGGACGAGGAACGCCGTGGTCGGGCCGGAGCCGGAGACCAGGGCGGCGAGGGCGCCGGCGGCGCGGCCCGTGGCCAGGGTGCCGGCGAGTTCCGGGAAGAGGGAGAGGGCGGCGGGCTGGAGGTCGTTGGAGACGGCGGCGGCGAGCGCGTCCGGGTCGCCCTTCGCCAGGGCTGCGAGGAGTTCCTGGGAAGCGACGGGCTCGGGGACGTCCGTGCCCTCGCCGAGCCGGTCGAACTCCCGGAACACGGCCGGGGTGGACAGGCCGCGGCCGGCCATCGCGAACACCCAGTGGAAGGTGCCGCCGACCTCCAGCGGCGTCAGCTGCTCACCCCGCCCGACACCCAGCGCGGCCCCGCCGACCAGGCTGAACGGCACGTCGCTGCCCAGCTCGGCGCAGATGTCGAGCAGTTCGTCCCGGGAGGCGCCGGTTCCCCACAGCGCGTCGCAGGCGACCAGCGCGCCGGCGCCGTCAGCGCTGCCGCCCGCCATGCCACCGGCGACGGGGATGTCCTTGGCGATGTGGATGTGCACGCCGGGTGTCCGGCCGTACCGCTCGGCGAGCGCTTCGGCCGCCCGTGCGGCCAGGTTCGTACGGTCCAGGGGGACCTGGTCGGCGTCCGGGCCCTCGCAGGTGACGCGGAGCTCGTCGGCCGGGGTGACGGTGACCTCGTCGTAGAGGCCGACCGCGAGGAAGACGTTGGCCAGGAGGTGGAAGCCGTCGGGGCGGGCGGGGCCGACCGCCAGCTGGACGTTGACCTTGGCGGGGACCCGGACCGTCACGCTCACGCGGACTCCTCCTGCTGGGGCTGGCTCTGCTTGTGCTCGGCGATCCGCGCGAACTCCTCCACGGTCAGCGACTCGCCCCGCGCCTGCGGTGAGACCCCGGCGGCGACGAGGGCGGCCTCCGCGGCGGCGGCGGATCCGGCCCAGCCGGCGAGCGCGGCCCGCAGCGTCTTGCGGCGCTGGGCGAAGGCGGCGTCGACGACGGCGAACACCTCGCGCCTGGAGGCCGTCGTCTCCAGCGGCTCGGTCCGGCGGACGAGGGAGACCAGGCCGCTGTCGACGTTGGGCGCGGGCCAGAAGACGTTCCGTCCGATGGCACCGGCCCGCTTGACCTCGGCGTACCAGTTGGCCTTGACCGACGGGACGCCGTACACCTTGGAGCCGGGCGGGGCGGCGAGGCGGTCGGCGACCTCCGACTGGACCATGACCAGGGTGCGTTCGATGCTCGGGAAGGCTTCGAGCATGTGCAGCAGGACCGGGACGGCCACGTTGTAGGGGAGGTTGGCGACCAGCGCGGTCGGGGCGGGGCCGGGCAGCTCCGTGACGTGCATCGCGTCGGAGTGGACGAGGGCGAACCGGTCGGCGCGCTCGGGCATGCGGGCCGTGATGGTCGCGGGCAGCGCGGCGGCGAGCACGTCGTCGATCTCGACGGCCGTGACGCGGTCGGCGACCTCCAGCAGGGCGAGCGTCAGGGACCCGAGGCCCGGCCCCACCTCGACGACCACGTCGTCGGGGTGGACCTGTGCGGTGCGGACGATACGGCGGACGGTGTTCGCGTCGATCACGAAGTTCTGGCCGCGTTGCTTGGTGGGGCGTACGCCGAGGGCTGCCGCGAGTTCGCGGACGTCGGCGGGGCCGAGGAGGGCGTCGGGGGCGGGGCTGGTCACGGGGACAAGGGTACGGGGGGTTCGGGGGGCGGGTTTCTCCGCCTGCGGTCGACCCCTACCCACGCAAGCGGCCCCCGCAGTGCGGCCAAGGGCTCGCCCCCCGGCGCACATACAGCTTCTTGGCGCGGTACGTCTGTTCCGCCGCCGGGGCGTCCTGGGGGCGGCCCCTGCCGCCGAGGGCCTGCCAGGTCTGGGTGTCGAACTGGTAGAGGCCGCCGTAGGTGCCCGACGAGTCGACCGCGTCGGGGCGGCCGCCGGACTCGCAGGCCGCGAGACCCTGCCAGTCGAGGTGGTCGGCGCCCTGCACGGACGCCGGTCGCGGCTTCGTGCCGACCTTCACCACTTGCGGGCGTGGTTCGCGCACCACCTCGGACCGGATCCGGCGCGGCTTCTGCTTGACGCCGTTGACGGTGCGCAGGGAGTAGGTGACCCGGCGCAGGCCGGGCCGGCCCGCCTCTTCGACGACCTCCGTGCCGCGGAACAGGGTCGGGTCGTCGGTCCGCCGCACATGAAAGGGGATCGGCTCCTCACGGACCTCCTTGCCGCCGGTGATCCGCAGCACCGTGACGGTCTGCCCGTCGCGCGGGAAGCTCCCCTGCGGGACCGACGTGGTGTCCTGGCCGCGCAGGGTGATCCCGGCCTCCTCGACGGCCTCCCGCACGGTCGCCGCGTTGGTGCGGACGGTGCGGGCCCGGCCGTCCGCCATGATCGTGACGGCGCGTTCGGTCCGCACGTCCAGCGCGAGCCCTTCCCGCCCGATCCGCTGGGAGCGCGACGTGGACACGTACGCGCCCTCCTGTCGCACCCCCAGCTGCCGCAGCGCCCCCTCCACGGTGTGTGCCGTCGTCCACACCTCGCTGCGCTGTCCGTCGAGGGTGAGCCGCAAGGGACGGCCGTAGTGCACGGCCACCTCGTCGCCGCTGGTGAGCTCCGTGCCGGGTCCGGGTGCCACCACGTCGTGGGCGCCGACGTCGACACCCTCCTCCGCCAGCAGCTCGGTGACGTCGTCGGCGAAGGTGTGCAGGGTGCGCGCCTTGCCGTCGACGTTCAGCTCGATCGCCTTGTCCTTGGCGACGAACGCCGTGGTGCCGCCCGCCAGGAAGGCGACGACCAGGGCCTGCGGGAGCAGCCGCCGCATGGAGCCGTCGCCCGGCCGCTCGGCGTACCGCGTCTTGCGCCGGCGCGCGGACCGCCGGTGCGAGCCGGTGCGCGCCGCGGCGCGGGCTTCCGCGCGCGTGGTGCGCGCGCCGGTCGCGGGCGGTGCCGCACCGTCGTCGTGGGCGCCCTGCCGGGGCACCCCGGGCAGGGACGGCACCTCGTAGGCGGGCCGGTAGGTGTCGTCGTGGGCGACGGGCGCCCCGGGCGTCCCGTACCCGAGCGTCTCGGCGCTGTGCGGATCGGCGGGCGGCGCGTCGAAACCGCCGTACACCGGGTCCGCGCAGGCCGGGCCGTACGTCTCGCACTTCTCGTACGTCTCGAATGTCTCGTACGTCTTGTAGGTCTCGTACCGCGAGTTGCTCACGCCGACACGCTCCAGGGGCCGGAGGGGGTCCAGAGGGGTCCGGATCGGGCCCCCAGAACCTAGCGGAGCGTTCGTCACTCTCCAAAGCGACGCGACTACGCACAGTCGTGCTGCGCGGCTCGGATCAGGCGCGGCTCGGATCAGTAGCCGAAGGCGCGCGCCGTGTTCTGCGCGAGAGCCGTCGCCAGCGTGTCCTCGTCGACGCCGCGCGCCTCGGCCATGGCCCGCACGGTGACCGGCACGAGGTACGGGGCGTTGGGCCGGCCGCGGTACGGCACCGGCGTGAGGAAGGGCGCGTCCGTCTCCACCAGCAGCAGCTCCGGCGGGGCCACCGCCACCGCGTCCCGCAGGTTCTGGGCGTTCTTGAAGGTGACGTTGCCGGCGAAGGACATGAAGTAGCCCGCGCTCGCGCAGATCTCCGCCATCTCGGCGTCGCCGGAGTAGCAGTGGAAGACGGTGCGCTCGGGGGCGCCCTCCTCCTTCAGCACGCGCAGGACGTCGGCGTGGGCGTCGCGGTCGTGGATGACCAGGGCCTTGCCGTGCCGCTTGGCGATCTCGATGTGGGCGCGGAAGGACATCTCCTGCGCGTCCTTGCCCTCGGGCCCGGTGCGGAAGTAGTCGAGGCCCGTCTCACCGACGCCCTTGACCTGGGGCAACGCGGCCAGCCGGTCGATCTCGGCGAGCGCGTCGTCCAGGGCGGCCCGGCCGCCGGGTTCGCGGGCGCCCTGCCTCGACCAGCCGTCGGGGTCGCCGTGAACGATCCGGGGCGCCTCGTTCGGGTGCAGGGCGACCGTCGCGTGGACGGCGTCGTACGCGGCCGCCGTCTCGGCCGCCCAGCGGGAGCCCGCCAGGTCGCAGCCGACCTGCACCACCGTCGTCACCCCGACCGACGCCGCCTTCGCCAGTGCCTCCTCGACCGTGCCGGACTGCATGTCCAGATGGGTGTGGGAGTCGGCGACCGGCACGCGGAGGGGGTCCGGGAGCGGGGGCGCGGCGTGCTTGCCGGAGTCGTTCGAAGGCATGCCCCGATCCTACGAAAGGGGTACGCCCTCCCCGATGGGGGAGGACCGGGGAGGGCGTCGACAAGGGGAGCCGGACGGGTCAGCTCGCCTTGCGCTGGAAGGGGTGCAACAGGTCGGACAGCTGCCAGTGGTGGTGCTCGGGCTGGTCGTCGGCGCCCTCTGACACGGGCGCCTCCACGGGCCCGGCGGGCGGCGGCACGCGGTGATGCCGGTGCTCCGCGTTGCGCGCCGACTCGACCCGCCCGGGCCGCATGATCCGTACGACGTGCCCGTCGCAGTTCTGGCACGTGGGCTTGCTCAACGGGGAGGGCACGACCTTGCCGTCCGCCACGTAGAAGACGACCTCGTGTCCCGCGGCGTCCGTGTGGTGCTCTATCTCGTAGGACTGCTCCCAGCCGTACCCGCAGCGCATGCAGGCGAAGGAGTACGACTCGTTGACGACGGCGTTCGCACCGGCGCGGAGCCCGGTCCGCCCTGCGATCTCACTCATGCCAGCTCCTGTTCCGCTGTGGCGTGAGGACGATTCCGTCCCCGCGACCCAGTGGACTCCTCGGCCGGACCGAAGGCAGCAGAACTGCCGACTATTGGCGCCGTTTTGGGGGTTCCTTGCCTCAGCGCGCCTCCTGCTTTGCCCGCCCATGGGGGCACGCCCCTGAGGGGCGCGGGGAACTGCGCGATCAACCACACACGACCCGCGCCCCGCGAAGCACCCGAGGCCCCACCCCGAACCCGGCTACCCCGCGGCGTTCTTCGCGGCGACCACCGCGTCGAAGACCTGCCGCTTCGGCACCCCGGCCCCCTGAGCCACCGCGGCGATCGCCTCCTTGCGCCGCTCCCCGGCCTCCTCCCGCACCCGGACCCGCCGCACCAGCTCCTCCGCCGTGACTTCGTCGGGCCCGCGCTCCGGCGCCCCCTCCACGACCACGGTGATCTCCCCGCGCACACCCTCCGCGGCCCAGGCCGCCAGCTCGCCCAGCCCCCCGCGCCGTACTTCCTCGTACGTCTTCGTCAGCTCCCGGCACACCGCGGCCCGCCGCTCCGCCCCGAACACCTCGGCCATCGCCGCGAGCGTGTCGTCGAGCCGGTGCGGGGCCTCGAAGTAGACGAGCGTGCGCCGCTCCCCGGCCACCTCCCGCAGCCGCCCCAGCCGCTCGCCGGCCTTGCGCGGCAGGAACCCCTCGAAGCAGAACCGGTCGACGGGCAGACCCGACAGCGCGAGCGCCGTGAGCACGGCGGACGGCCCGGGCACGGCGGTGACCCGCACGTCCCGCTCCACGGCGGCGGCGACCAGCCGGTAGCCGGGGTCGGAGACCGACGGCATCCCCGCGTCCGTGACGAGCAGCACCCGCGCCCCGCCCACCAGCTCTTCCACCAGCTCCGGGGTCCGCGCGGACTCGTTGCCCTCGAAGTACGACACCACCCTCCCCTTGGGCGTGACGCCGAGTGCCTGGGTCAGCCGCCGCAGCCGCCGCGTGTCCTCGGCGGCGACGACATCGGCTCCGGCCAGTTCCTCGGCGAGCCGGGGCGGGGCGTCCGCGATGTCGCCGATGGGGGTGCCTGCGAGTACGAGGGTTCCGGTCACGCCCTCCATCCTCCCAGGGGCCGGGGACGCACACTCCGCCCAGGGGCGGAGGATGGGGACGCATACCGGCCATGCACGGGACTCACACAGCACGGTTCCCTACGATGGCGCGGTGACCAGTACCGCGTCCTCCACGGACACCCGGCAGGGCCAGGCGCCGCACGAGCAGCGGCCGCCCTGGCAGCAGCGGCTGCGCCGCTTCGGCTACCAGCAGCCAAGAAGCGACGCCCGTGACGTCCGTGACCGGCTGGTGCCGCCGTACACCGAGCCCGGTCCGCGCCTGTGGGCCGCACTCGGCATCCCGCACACGCTCGCGGGGCGGCTGGTGCGCTGGTCGGGCTGGATCGGCCCGCTGCTCGTCACCCTGCTGGCGGGCGTGCTGCGGTTCTGGAACCTGGGCAACCCCAAGGCGGTGATATTCGACGAGACGTACTACGCCAAGGACGCGTGGGCGCTCGTCCACCGCGGTTTCGAAGTCAACTGGGACAAGAACGCCAACGACCTGGTCCTCTCGTCCGGCGGGCACGTCACCATCCCGACGGACGCGGCGTACGTCGTGCACCCGCCGGTCGGCAAGTACGTCATCGGGCTCGGCGAGCTGCTGTTCGGCTTCGATCCGTTCGGCTGGCGGTTCATGACGGCGCTGCTCGGCACGCTGTCGGTGCTGCTGCTGTGCCGGATCGGCCGCCGGCTGTTCCACTCGACCTTCCTGGGGTGCCTGGCGGGCGCGCTGATGGCGGTGGACGGCCTGCACTTCGTGATGAGCCGCACGGCGCTGCTCGACGGCGTGCTGATGTTCTTCGTGCTGGCCGCGTTCGGCTGTCTGCTCGTCGACCGGGACAAGGCCCGCGAGAAACTCGCCGCGGCGCTCCCGGTGGACGCCGACGGCCGGGTCCGGCCCGACCGGCAGGTCGCGGAGACGGCCCGCCTGGGATGGCGCCCCTGGCGCTGGGCGGCGGGCCTGATGCTGGGCCTGGCCTTCGGCACGAAGTGGAACGGCCTCTACATCCTGGCCGCGTTCTGCCTGATGGCGGTCCTGTGGGACGTCGGCTCGCGCAGGGTCGCCGGCGCCCGGCACCCGTACTCGGCGGTGTTCAGGCGCGACACGGGCCTGGCGTTCGTCGCCACGGTCCCGGTCGCGATCGTCACCTACGTGCTGTCCTGGACCGGCTGGATCCTCTCCTCCACCGACGGCAAGGGCGGCTACTTCCGCAACTGGGCCGCGACCGACGGCAAGGGCGGCAGCTGGACCTTCCTGCCCGACTGGCTGCGCAGCCTGTGGCACTACGAGCACCAGGTGTACGAGTTCCACGTCGGCCTGTCCTCGCCGCACACCTACCAGTCCAACCCGTGGAGCTGGCTGGTCCTGGGCCGCCCGGTGTCGTACTTCTACGAGTCGCCCGCGCCCGGCAAGGACGGCTGCCCGGCCGACGCGGGCGAGAAGTGCGCCCGCGAGGTCCTGGCCCTCGGCACGCCGCTGCTGTGGTGGGTCGCCTGCTTCGCGGTCCTCTACGTCCTGTGGCGCTGGCTGCTGCGCCGCGACTGGCGCGCGGGCGCCATCGCCTGCGGCATCGCGGCCGGCTACCTGCCCTGGTTCATGTACCAGGAGCGCACGATCTTCTTCTTCTACGCCATCGTCTTCCTGCCGTTCCTGTGCCTGGCGGTGGCCATGCTCCTCGGCGCGATCATCGGCCCACCCCGCTCCACCGACACCCGCCGCGTCGTCGGCGCCACGGGCGCGGGCGTGCTCGTCCTGCTGATCGCGTGGAACTTCATCTATTTCTGGCCCCTGTACACGGGCCAGGCCATCCCCATCGACGACTGGCGGGCGCGGATGTGGCTGGACACCTGGGTCTAGCTGGACAGACGCGCACTTGGCCCGACGCCCGGCGCCGGGCCATCTTGGTCGTTGTTGGTCGTTAGCGGTTGTCGTAGGCCGCCCTCGGACGGCCCGAGGACGGCCCGGCTCTGGGCACCGGCAGATTTACAGCGGGCTCAGTCCGTCCTCTGCGACCTGCACTTTCCCCTGCGTCTGCTCCCTATAGGGGACACATGAAGGAAACAGCATTCGACCCCGGCAGCCCTGCCGCATCACGGAGCGCGTCGAGCCTCGACCGCGCGTCGTACCTTCTCCGCAGCCGTGTGGGGGTCCTCGTGCTCCCAGACGCGAACGGCTACCCAGCCAGCCTCTTGTAGGCGCCGGTTCGTGTCCTCGTCTCGCGCTTTGTTCCGGGCAACCTTCTCAGCCCAGAACGCGGCGTTGCGCTTGGCGACCGTGTGATGAGTTGGGCACCCGTGCCAGAAGCAGCCATCCAAGTAGACGGCGACCTTCGCCCTGACGAATACCAGGTCTGCGGTCCTGCGTACCTTCGGCAGGGGGCGAACCGAGACGCGGTAGCGGAGGCCTAGGGCGTGAACCGCCCGCCTCAGTGCCAGCTCCGGTCGCGTGTCACGGCTTCGGTTACCTCTCATGCTGCCTTGAGTGGCGCTGCTGGAGGCCCAGGATTCGTTGCGTGGTCCCACTGAAGCGACGGTAGTCCAGCACCCCGCCACCGCGTGCTCTGGCTGCTCACGCGAGTTCGTCAGCCGAAACAAGCTCCTCCGCACTCAAAGCGCCCCGCCTCGGGCGTTCCAAGTTGCCTCGTCACGGGCGAGCTCACTCATCTGGACCGAGCCAGGACCTCACGCACACCTCCACTTGCTACCCCCCAGAGCCCTTCACAGAAAGAAGTACAGGAGAGACCATGCGTCAGTCCTTCCTCAAGGAACGTGGGATCATCGACCCCATGCCGAACCACGATGCCGCCACCCGACCACTGACTGTTGCAGGGCTGTTTGCCGGCATCGGCGGGGTCGAGCTCGGGCTTCAGGCAGCAGGCATGCAGACCAAGCTGCTGTGCGAGTGGTGGGAACCTGCTCAGGCTGTACTGAATCACCGCTTTCCCGACACTCCGCTCCATAGCGACATTCAAACGTTGAAGACGCTCCCTGACGTTGACATCGTGACGGCTGGCTTTCCATGTACCGACTTGTCGCAAGCCGGCCGAACTGAAGGCATTCACGGGAAAGCATCAGGGATGATCAAGCACCTTTTCGAACTTCTGGAGGATGCTTCTCCCCGGTGGGTGGTCATCGAGAACGTGCGCAACATGCTCTCCCTCGACCGCGGTACAGCAATGGAGTACTTGGTCGGCGAATTTGAGCGGCTCGGTTACACGTGGGCTTACCGACTCGTTGACTCGCGCTTCACGGGGGTACCTCAGCGACGGCAAAGGGTGATCTTCGTTGCATCACGCACCGAAGATCCACGCACTGTCCTCTTCGCAGACCATGCCGAAGAACGCCCCGAATCCGACTACAAGGACGACGCGTACGGCTTCTACTGGACCGAGGGAAACACCGGGCTGGGATGGGCGAAGGATGCCCTTCCCACCCTCAAGGGCGGATCAGGTCTTGGCATTCCCTCATCTCCGGCTGTATGGGTGCGCGGCGCAGCACCCGGCCGGTCCATCCTGACTCCCCTCATTGAGGATGCCGAGGAAATGCAGGGGTTCCCGCGCGATTGGACCAAGGCAGCACTAGAGGTTGCCCGCCCTGGTGTGCGATGGAAGCTCGTTGGCAATGCGGTCACCGTGGGTGTTTCAGAATGGCTGGGGCGTCGCCTGCAAAGCCCTGGCGAGTACAACGAGACAGGCGAACTAATCCTCCCAAAGGGGATGAAGTGGCCCACATCAGCTTGGGGAAACGCAGCGGATCACCGCTGGGATGTGGGGGCCGGCCTGTGGCCCGAGCAGCAGGAATACCGGCATCTGCTGGACGTCATGAACCCGGACACAGCCGTGCCTCTGAGCTTGCGAGCCACCTCAGGCTTCCACAAGCGCCTACTCAAGAGTCGCCTCCGCTACCCCGAAGAATTTTCCACGGCCCTCGGGGAGCACTCCGACTACATGCAGGGTCTCGTCTCCACTGCATGACTTGAGAGATCTCGAGGCCTGACTCGGTTTCGCGAGCACAGATGGCCCGGAATATCCGAGCGGCAGGGGTTGCGGATGCGGGCTGCGTCCAGCATCCGCAACCCAGTACCACCTGGCCCCGGCCCAAAGCATCGGCGTAGAATCGCACGTATGGCGCCCGAGGGAAACCTGGCACACCTGTCTGAACTGCTCGACAGGGAACACGAGAGACCTATCAACAACAAGTACGACGAAGCGCGAGACTTCAGCGCCCGATTGCTCAATTTATCCCCTTCCAAGGTGTATTTCACCTATGTCTCAAGGGTGAGCAACTTCAGCGTTCGCGCCGTTCAGTCTCCGGCTGCAGTACAAGCGACCGTCGTTGTTGCCCTCATTAAGCTTCGAACCGAAGATGAGGCAACGCATCGAGCTGCCGAAAAACTCGCGGCCAAAACGGGAAAAGCAATTCTGTTGTTGCAGCGGGTCAGTGACGACAGTATTGAGTGGACCGTAATGGGCGGCTACTACGTGACGGTTGACCGCCATACCGGAGAAATCGCCAATCGCATCACAGAGTCCTTCGGCGGTCCACCTCTGCGAGGGATCGACATCAGCCCAAGCGAGGCAGCTACCAGCGCCCTTGAGTACTTCGATCGGCTTGGCCTCAGTGGTGCAGGGGTTGGCGCCGTCCTTTCACAGCGGCGCGATATTTCCAGCATTGTCGCATTCGCCGCCGCTTCGAGTGCTGCCGGCCTGTCTGCTGCGGAGACCGCTGTCATCGCTAAACGACGAGCTTTGATCGCGGAACTGAAGCAGATGATCGCCGACCCCTCCACGACCGAGACTGACCTGCACAGGAAAATCAAGGGGAACTACTGGATTTTCGGCGGCAGGTATACTGGCATCGCGCGCGCCTCAATTATGCCGATGGACCGGTACGATATTCCCCTATTCTGCGCGGACGGTTCCCTGCATATCGTCGAGCTCAAGGGGTCCTACATCACCGACCTTGTCGAGCGCCACAGACAACACCTAATTGTCGGCGCGAAAGTTCATGAAGCAGTAATGCAGGCCGCCAACTACATCCGCCAGCTTGACGAAGGCGGCGCGACCATGCAAACGATCTACCAAAATAGCGGCCTAAATTACGATCTGCGACGAGGTCGAGCCACTGTCGTAATCGGCAATCAGGAGTTCGTGGATATCCCTGCAGAACCTGTACGGCAGGTCGGAGCCGTTACTCGGCCAATGATTGATCAAACCATCCGAACCTATAATTCTCTCATCAATCGGGTCGAAGTCCTGACTTGGGCAGATCTACTAGATGCTGCGGACCGGTCACTTCGATTCGAAGAAGAGGTCGCGGAGAACCTTGCGACCGATGCCTCTAATACGCCTGGAAGCGATGAACCTCAGGGAGATGCGTCTGAGGCCGACGAAAACACTGGGCAAGCAGAGGCAACGATCTTCTAGGGACACGGAGCGTGCCCCACGCCCTCCCCACGGGGTCACCGACCCTTCAGCGCTGCTGCGTCGGTACGGCCGTGTACAGCAGTCGGAGACCGTGCATAACGGCATGGAACGCAGCCGCGATCTCGCGCGCCCTCTGCTCAGTCTCGATCGCCCACATGGAGATGTAGTCAGGCGCAATGTTGGCCTGCGTCACCGCGTCCGTGAGCACCAGAGTCTCAGCTGCAGACCGCAGGATTGCCACTGCTTCGTCCGGAATGGTGGGCCCGCTGCAGGAGAAAGCGTCGAGCTCCACCTTCCAGCGTTGCCCCTGCCGAGCGACGCACACAAAGATCATGTCGTTGGCCTTGGCACTCCTGTAGGCCGCGTGGTGAGCCTCCGGCTTGGTGCAATCGGGGACGAGTGAAGGCGGGAGGGGCGTTCCAGGCGTCGGCATGCTCCCATCGTCGCAGGCCGTCGCTTCGTCAATCAGTGGAACGCCCATCCTCACGACCGGCGCGCGGCCTCACTTCCAGGCCGCGCCCGCTTTCCGACTGTCCGCGTCCGTGACCGGTGCCATTCGCTGGCGTTCGCGCCACAGCTCAGAAGCGGTGCGCTGGCGCTACAGGGAATGGCAGTCGCGTACGGGCCGGCAGGGCTAAGGCGACTGAGCAGTTTTACAGTCCTCTCAAGATCACCACCCCGTACACCGCCTGACCTGCGGCTCTTCTGAGCATCGAGCAGGGAGAGACAAGTTTCGTCCTCGTCTCGTCCACCAGCAACGCGAAAGCCCGCGAACTCATGCGCCACAGACCGTTGGTGTCGCAGAATGCTGGAATGACTGGAGCACAGCGGACCGTGCTGGTGAGCACCACAGCAGCCCTGGGATTGGCCTGTCTCGCAGCAAGCGTCTACCTCGGGCTGGATCGAGCGGACAAGATCGCCAGCATCATCAGCGCCATCGCTGGGCTCGGATCACTGGCCATAGCCGTGTATCAACTGACACAGTCCGCAGGCGGACGAGCCGGCGGAGCCCCACCTCGACAGGTACAGAGAGGTGGCGACAACTCCACGAACATTCAAAGCGGCGGAAATATCACGTTCGGCGATAGCAACAACCTAGGTGGCGGTCGTTGATCTGGCGACAGAAACAGCGTGGTGGCGACGGCTCCACCAACATCCAGGCACAGGTGGTGCGATATGGCGTCAGCTACAGCGACGCTAGAGCTATCGCCATGGATGTTTTCAAAGAGAACTTCGCTAAACTCTCGCAGAGCGCCCACAGGCTAGCAATCGACCGAGCCGACGAGTTCACCGTGAATTTTTTGAGCGAACTCCAAGATAGGAAACCAGAGGCGATCCAGAACATTGAGGATCCGGGTGTGCAATCAGACATCCTGGAAGCTCAAGCCGGTTTCGCGAAAAGCGGCGATAAAGACCTTGGCCAAGTGCTAGTTGACATCTTGGTCGACAGAACCGCGAGAACGGAGAGGACGACAGCAAGCCTGGCTCTGAGTGCCGCAGTAGCTACGGCACAGAAGCTCACAGGTACGCAGTTCGCAGCTCTGACTACAATGTTCATCTTCAAGCAGATGAGATTCCTTCGAGTCACCCATCACGAGGAGCTCTATCGGCACATCTCCTTCTGTTTGACACCCTTGAGGGATGAGCTAATTCGCCTCACAGACTCAGATGTTCAGTATCTAGCGGCCCTCGGCTGCATCACGATCTCCATGGGATCCAGTTCAATCCATGAGACATTGCAGCAGGAATACCCTGGGCTCTTCTCCGAAGGATTCGACTTCATTTCACTTAGCCCAGATCTGGGCGATATCCCAGAAACCCCTGAAGTCATAGTCAATAAGCTCGTTGGAACACCGATCGTAACAAAGAGCCTGAGGTATCCCGATAAAATCAGGGTCGCCGCCGCGCACAGCGAGGCACTGCATCAGCTTGTAACAGAAAACGGGTTCCCCGAGTATGAGCAAATCCTGCAGGAGGCACTCACCGCTAGACCAGTAAGTGGCGATGTGATTATGGCGGAACTGCGTGAGCACAGCCCCGCAACAGGCGAGATAGCTGACGTTTACAATGCCAAATCTCTGTCAAATTGCACTAATACGGCTATTGGTACTGCTATTGCACATGCCAATCTACGCAAAGCGACTGAAGGGAAGTTCAGTGTCGCTCTGGATGTATGGCTTTCGTAGTCGCCAAGGACGCGACTGATGACCCAGTGGCAATCTCAACGCGGAGGGGACGGGTCAACGAATATCCAAGGAGAGCATGTCAAGTACATCGAGAGGGCACAGTACGGAATCAGTTATGACGACGCCAAGTCAATCGCCATGGACGTTTACGAGAGGAACATAACGAAGTTTACCCAAATAGCCCGCGAAGTAGCACGAGAGCGAGCCGAAGAGTTCACGGGCAAGCTCCTCAGAGACATCTCGCCAGAGGCTCTTGAAGCTCTGAAAGATCCGGACGTGCAACGAGGCCTATTCTTCGCTCAGCAAGAATTCGCATGCTCGGGCGATGACGAAGTTGGCGATACCTTGGTAAAGCTCCTCATGGAGAGGATTACCGACTCTCGCGATGGCATGCGCCGACTCGTCCTCAATGAGGCGCTGAGAATTGCAGCGAAACTTACGCCAGATCACATATCTCTACTGACCTGCAACTTCATTCTAAAGTATGTCTCGTTCGGGAACGTTAGAACCGTTGGAGACATCAGTGAGCAGCTAGACGCGGCACTACAGCCTTTCTGTGGCGATGTTTTCAATATCGGACAGGCCGACATCGACTACCTGCTAGGTACTGGATGCCTGACCGGCAGTTCTGGATTCATCCAAGAGGCAATGTCCCCAGGTCGGTATATGGGGATAAATTACCCAGGAATTTTCTCCACGGGATTCACCTTGGATGACTTCCCCGACGGGCACCTCCTGCTTAACACTCCGCTTATCGAAAAGCATCCAACCGCAGACGGCAGGTACAGAGTTTGCGCTATTTCAGAAGATGACCTCAACTCTTTGATCAGTGAACATGACCTCGAAGGAGTGCATCAGATAGCAAAAAATGCCCTCAAATCAAGAGTGCAGCCCGAGCATGTAATCCTTGAGTCAATCCTAGAATGCACTCCACACCTAAGACCTTTCTTCAGGCGATGGAAAAGCATGGGCATGTCTAGCTACATGAGCTCCGCCAGCGCCGTCGCTATTGCCCACGCCAATGCGCGCCGCATCAGCGAAGGTCAGTCACCTGCCTCACTCGACAATTGGTTGAGCCCTCGCGGAGAATTCGACTAAATTGCACCGTTCCAGTACTCTGGTACGCACCACAGCAGAACGGAGAGTGCTCCGCGGATGGGACCGAAGACGACCAAGGTCTACGAGACGCTTCGCGCAAGGCTCGCCTCAGGCGAGTACAGGCCCGGCGACAAGTTCCCCTCGGAGCGGACGCTTTCCGAAGAGCTCGGCATCGGCCGAACCGCACTTCGGCAAGTGCTCGCCCGTCTAGTGACTGAGGGAGCCCTAGAGGTCCGGGGCCGAAGTTCGTACCTTGTGCCGGGCGCGGTGAGCGTCAAGACCCCGGAGGGGTTGGAGCCCTGGCGCATCCACGGTGAGCGTGACCTCTACGACAACCGATGGGTCAAGCTTCAGCTCTGGGACGTGGAGCCGCCCGGCGTGGAACGCTTCGAACATCACGTCGTGAAGCTGCAGCACGTGGCCATTACGGCCGTGCTAGACGACCAGGACCGCGTGTTGATGATGTGGCGGTACCGCTTTGTCCCGCAGCAGTTCGGCTGGGAACTCCCGGGCGGCATCGTCGACGAGGGCGAGGACCCGGCCGAGACAGCGCTTCGGGAAGTCGTGGAAGAGACCGGTTGGCGACCGAAGTCACTGGAGCACGTCGTCATCTACCAGCCGATGGTCGGCATGGTCGACTCGCCTCACGAGATCTTCGTGGGTCACGGAGCTGAGCAGGTCGGTTCGCCGACTGACCTTGAAGAGGCCGGCCACATCGAGTGGGTTCCCCTGGCGGACATCCCGGGGCTCATGGCCCGTGGTGAGCTGATGGGCTCGGGGACGCTCGTAGCGCTGCTCCATATCCTGGCGAATCGCGGCAAGCAGGGGCTCACAGCCGCGCACTGAGCAGGTCGACTCGACGGCGTTGCCGCACCGAGCCCGTGCGGCTCGCCAACAACCGCGCCTGGCGCAGGTGAGTATGTGCGTCGTCATACTCGGCTCGCACCAAGTGAGCTTGGGCCAGGTCTGCATGAAGACCGGCTTGCGCACGCACGAACGTCGGGTCGACGACTTGCAGGGCGTCATAGAGGCTCGTCACCGCGCTCTCGTCGCCCAGCAGAGCCAAGACGTTGCCATGCCACCGAGTCAGGTGGGCGCTGTTGAGGAAGATGCTTAGCATGTCTGGGTCACGGTCCTCGGAGCCTGGCGGAATGCTCGCCATGGCAGCATCGAGCGCGCGTCGGCTGTCGTCCGCCATTCCCGGCACGTGAGCGCACATCTCCGCCTCTGCTGCATGCAGCCATGCCCGGAGACGGGGCGATCCCGCCTGCCCCAGGGTGCGTTGCGCGTCGCGAACCAGCTCGACGCCGAGTGCCGGCCGACCAGCCTCACACAGCACGTAGGCCTGCTCTGCCATGGCATGCGCCAGATACATCGGGGCCTCAGCGTCGCGAGCCGCGCGCTTCGCCGTCTCGTAGTGCCGCCAAGCACGTTCGACCGCACCGGAGTCGATCGCCTGCCACGCCGCCAGGGTTGAGGCTCCCGCAAGCGCAAGGGCCACAGGTCGACGCGTACTGGGAAGCACCGCAAAGTTCAGCGCCTCTTCCAGACGGGCAAGGTGGCCCGTCATTTGGTCCACAAGGCCGGACGCTCCCATCTGACGGTCCATGGTGCGCAGTACCTCGGTCTGGTCGTTGAACGCCTTCACCATGGACTCACTGACGCTGCTGGCTGAATCGATCCTGCTCAGCAGCTCGTCGTAGCCGTCGACGACGGGCAGCACGGCACCGGCATCCGCACCCCCTCTCAGCTCAGCGTCCGTGACTCCGAGGAGGCGTCGCAGGATCTCGGCATAGCGATCGGAAATGGTGCGCTTGCCGTTCTCCCACTCGGACACGTACACCCGCAAACTCGCGGTGGAGGCAACGTCAGTGACGTGCTGGCGGGCATACCGCTCGATCTCGCGAACCAGTCGTTCCTGAGACCAGCCGCGTGCGGTCCGCGCACTCCGAAGTCCTGAACTCACAGGCCACCGCCCGGCGTTAGTTCCGATCACTGCTCTTCCCATGGTGCCTCACATCGCCGCAGGTCAACAGGGGTTAACAGGCCGGGAGTTAAGCCCTGTTGGCTACCGACACCCCACCTCGAACTGTCTCCTGGAGATGCACCGCGAGGGGCGTTCACCGACCAAATCGGCGAACCACCTTGACTCTGGTGCGCACCAGATGCCAATCTACTGGTGCGCACCAGATGAAGGGTCACTCCGGATTCGCAGTGCGCAAACGGCGGCTCTTCGCGGCCGTGTCGGTTCGGGATAGCTCGTGCAGTTGGGGCCCTGAGCTGGTCGTTCCTTGAGAACTGCATAGGTGGGCCCCGTCTCCCCGAGTCGAAAAGACGGACCGCGCGGCCTACGCCGCGCATTGGCCTCTCCACAGCTCATCCGCTGTGGCCGGCTGCCTCCTCCGCTCGTCTCGTACGAGCGGGGTTGAGGGGAGCCGCGAGGGCTTCACCCTTCACCCGTCGAGAGACCTGTTCATGGACCGCCTGAAGGCACAGGCCGCGAAGAACCGTGAGGCGGCAAAGGTGTTGCGCCTCCGGGGCAGGGACACCGCCGCGGAGGAGCTGGAGGACCGGGCCGACGAGTTGGAGTCGGGTCGGGTTACCGACTGCACCGACGCCGTCAGTGGCCTCATCTCTTGGGCCTTTCGCCGCTGACCTCAGACCTGCTTTATCCACAAACGGCGCGCCCCCGGTGCTGGAACACCGGGGGCGCTATTCGGGCCGTTTCACCTGCTAGGGAGACCACAACCCATGAACCACATCGTTACTGTTCAGGACGCTGTTACCGCGTTCGCCGACTGGATCGAGCCGACGGACGCCGAGCTGGACGCGATCGAGCAGGAGATGCCCGTCATCCTGGCGGACGTTGACCTGCTGGACGCGCAGATCATCACCCTCGACCGCATCCCCACCGAGCTGGACCACCAGCGCCTTCGCCGGGCCCGACGCCGGGCCCTGGCCGCCCGCGTCGCCCTGGCCAACCGCACCGCTGGCGCTGTCCTGCCCGGGGGTGCGGCATGAGTGCCACGGAACGGAGCCTGACGGCCGCGCACGCTGAGGTGAAGGCGGAGATCACGCGGACCGACACCAAGACCGGTCTTCTGCTGGCGTTCGTCGGCGCGGTGCTGGCCGGCGCCTGGACGGTCGCCCGGGACCTGCCGCTGAACCTGCCCGCCTACCTCGTGGGCGGAGCCGGTATCGCGCTGCTGGTCGCGGCGGCCGGGCTGCTGCTGCGCTCCACCCGGCCGAACCTGCGCGGCCGGCACGGGTTCCCGCTGTGGGCCACGCTCACCGCCGAGGAGATCACCACCGCCGTCGCGACCGACCTTGCTGCCGACATCGCCGGCCTGTCCCGCCTGGCGGTCGCCAAGTTCACGACCCTGCGCCGCGCGGTCGACCTCACCCTCGCCGGTGGGGCGCTGCTCATTCTCGCCGCGCTGCTCACCGTGGGGGGTGCCCGGTGAACCCCACCAAGCTGACCCGCGTTCAGATCGGGGTGCTGACGGCCGCGTTCGTGCCGATGCTCGCCACGGGCGTGTTCGGCGGGATCGGCACGTACAGCAACATCGGCCACGCCTACGGCAAGGGAACCGCTCTCGGTGCGCTCGCTGCGGGTGAGGGGGCAACGGCCGTGCTCGCTCTGGTTCTGCTGGGGTTGACCATGCTGGGGCAGTCCTCCCCGCGCATCGTGCGGGTCGGGCTGTGGGCGCTGCCGGCCGCCGCCGCCGTCATGGGCGCCATGGCCGCACCCGATGCGGGCCGCACCGTCATCTACGCGCTGACCCCGATGGGTATGTCCGTCTCGGCTGAGGGCATGGCGTTCCTCGCCCGGCGGATCGTCGTCCACACCGACGGCCGCGACGCGGAGAACGAGCGGCGCACCGCCGATCTGGTGCAGGCGCTCGCCTACCACCGCGCCCGCGCCACCCAGCACCCGAGCAGTCGGGTCCAGTGGTGGTCGGAGCGTAAGTCGTGGCGGCTCGCACGCAAGGTCGGCGTCGGCGACACGGCACTCGTATCGAGGCTGCTGGACGTGCAGCGGGATCGGGTGACCGCCGGTGCGGATGCCGCGCTCGCCTCGATGTTCGGCGGCGCCGCCCCCACCCCGGCCCTGGATCCCGCACAGCCCGCGAATGCGGAGGAATCCACCGAGACCATCATGAAACGGTCTACGGCTGAGCTGCGGGAATCGACCCCGGATCCGGTGGTGACGCTGACCCGGCTGAGTGTGCCGGATCCGGTCGCGGTCGACCTGGGCAAGTCGATTCCTCCGCTCAAGCCGGTCCCCGCGATCGAGCCTGTGGCCGCGAAGCTGGTGCCGGTGGTGGCGGCGGAATCGACCCCGCCGCGCCGCCGGGCGACCGGTCGACTCCCCGAGGTGGCCCGACCGCCCCGACGGCCCAAGCGCACCCCGGATGAGTTGCTCGCCGAAGCACGTGAGGCGACGGCCGATTGGCCGGACGCGAAGGTGACCGCCGAGGGCATCCGCCGTGCGATCCACACCTCGCCGGCCAACGCCCGCATGCTGCGCGACACCCTCCTCGCCGAACGTGCCGGTGGCGGTGACGCTGAGGCGGCGGCCTGATGTCCGCCGCGTTCGGCAAGTGCTTCGACCCCGCCGGAACCTGCTACGGCGTTCCGACCTACCCGTGGCGCTATGCCCCGGACGGGCTGGCCACACGTCGGCAGTTACGGGCCCTGGGACTGCGGCCCGGGGGTCAGCCGATAGCGGCGCAGGTCATGCGGGCGTCCCGCCGGTCCGGCGGCGCCCGCGTCGCCTACCTCTACCGCGTCGACCTGGCCAAGCCCGTCCGGCCGATGACGTCGCGGAAGTGGGGTGCTCTGGCGCTGGCGATGCTCGCCCGCCGCACCTGCCCGTGCTGCCGACTGGATGCGGGCTATGTCATTCCCACGTCGCTCGGCATGTGCGTGACCTGCGCCTACCCCGACCAGTGTGCCGCCTGAGCTGCGGTCTTTTCCTGAGACGGAGATCTGTCGTGAAGACATCCGTGAGCACGCACAAGCTGCCCGGCTACGGCTCCACCCTGCGCACCGCCAAGCGGCTGACCGAGCAGGCCGTCAAGCTCGTGAACCGCTCCGAGCCCGGCCGGATGCCGGACGTGGAAGTCATCCTGACCAACGAGCGGGGCATGGCCGAACTGATCGTCGCCGCTGACATCGCCCTGGCCGGCGCCGCCGACCGCCGCGCCCTCAAGCGCGCCACGCAAGGCGCCAAGCGGACCGCCCGCGAGGTGCAGGCGACAGCGATCCCGCGCCCGGACGGCTCGACGCTGATCCTGATCGACGCCAACAAGCACCCCACCCCGGCCGACTTCGCCGTGACGCTCGTGCACGAGCTGGTGCACGCCATGCAGTTCAGCCGCAAGGGCGTGCTGGAACGGATCGTGCGCAACACCCGGGACGGGCTCGGCATCGAGCGCCAGTCCCGCCGCCAGGCCCGCGAACACGAGCGGCTGGTGGAGCTGGACGAGAACGAGGCGCACAGCCGCGAGTACCTCGCCGAGCAGCTCGTTCCCGGCGCCCGCGCCGCCTGAAGCACCCCGCACTGCTGCCCGGGGGTGGCCCCTTGTCTGCCAGGACCAGGCCACCCCCGGTGTCTCCCTCAACTCCCGCCCCTGTCCGGGGCAGTCAGGAGAACCCTCAGCATGTCCGACAACGTCGTACGCCTCCACAAGGACCCCGAACCCCCCGCTCACGACGCCTCCGTGACCACACTGACGGTGGTGTCCGACCCGCCCGCCCCGGCTCCGGGGCCGCTGTGGGTGCGCTCCGGGCGGGCCATGAAGCGCGTCGCCACCGACGAGCGCACCACGGCCACTGTCCGCGCGGTGGCCCGCCACGGGATGTACACGTTCAACGGGGGCCGGATCGTGGCCCGCCGCACCTGGGACGGCCGCACCGGCTCCCGCTACGAACGCATGCTGCGCGCCGCTGAAGCCGCGGGGAACCACGAGCTGGCAGAGGAGTGGGAGGAGCGGTTGCAGCGCTTCCGCGACGCCCGGCACCGCCGCCGCATGGACCTGCTCACCTCCCCCGTCGACGTGGCCAAGGGCGCCGCCGTCGCGACCGGGATGAGCATCGGCACCCTGGTCGCGCTCGGAGTGGTGATGGCCCTCAACACCAAGGACGTCGCCGACGTCATCACCCCGCTCAGCGCGGTGATCGAGTTCATCGGCCTGCTCATCACCATCGTCCAGGTCGTCTGGCCCTACGCCGTCACCCTCGGCCCGCTGTTCACCCTGCTCGCCCTGTGGTCGGTCGGCCGCAAGCAGCAAGCCGCACCCCAGTGGGCCCTGCCGGCGAACGTCCGCAACGGGGAGGGTGAGCCGATCACGCCGTCCATCGTGGTCAAGGCCCTGCGTGACCTGGGCATCCCGGCCCTGCGCAACGCCATCAAGGAGATGGGCGACGCCGGCGCGGGCATGCTCGGGCCGATCCGCATCGCCGGATGCGGCGTGGAAGTCGATGTGACCCTGCCCTCCGGGGTGGCCACGAACGAGGTACAGGGCAGGCGGCGCAAGCTTGCCGAGAACCTCACCCGGCACGAGCACGAGGTGTTCATCACCATCCCCCCGGCCGCCCGTACCGTGCGGCTGTGGATCGCCGATTCCGGGGCGCTGGACGAGCCGATCGGCCCGTCCCCGCTGGTCACCGACGAGACCCTGACCGCCGACTACACCAAGGGCAGGGCACCGTGGGGCCAGGACCTGCGTGGCGACGCCGCCGCCCTGAGCCTGTATCAGCGCCACCTGCTCATCACGGGCCTGTCCAACCAGGGCAAGACCGCCGCCCTGCGCGCCCTGACCCTGTGGCTGGCCCTGGACCGCAGCGTTGAGTTCCGGATCGCCGACCTGAAGGGTGCCGGTGACTGGGCCATGTTCGACGGCCTGGCCACGGTGCTGATTCAGGGGCCGACCGATGAGCACGTGATCGAGGCGACCGAGATGGTCGAGGACGCCGTCGACGAGATGAACCGCCGCCTCCAGGCCCCGCCCGGAACACAGTTCCCGCCGCTGATCGTGCTGGTGGACGAGGCGCAGGTGGCGTTCATGTGCCCGCTCAAGGACGAGGACAAGCGGCCCTACGGCGGGTCCAAGGCTACTAGCCGGTACTTCATGGCCGTGCGGAAGATCCACAACCAGGGGCGTGCGGTCAACGTGCTGATGTGGCAGGGCACGCAGGACCCCACCGACCAGAACCTTCCCAAGCTGGTCCGCGAGGGCGCTCACACCCGCGCCGCCCTCGCCCTGGGCACCGAATCACAGGCCCGCATGGCGCTGGGGGACAAGGCCGTCGACGGCGGCGCCGCCCCCAACCTGCTGCGCCCCGGCCTGGACAAGGGACAGGTCGTCGTCGCCTCCGACGGCATCGCCATCCCCGCCGGCCAGGCCTCCATCAACGTCCGCACCCACTACATCGACACCGAGCAGGCCACCGAGATCGCCGACCGCGCCAAGGCCCTGCGCGACGGGGTCACCACCCTGCACGTCATCGAGCGAGGTGAGGAGCGCGACCCGCTCGCCGACATCGCCGCCGTCATCGGCGACGCGCCCCGCGTGCGGACCAAGGACGTGCTCGCGCGGCTCGCCACGCGGAACACGGACGCCTATGGCGGCTGGTCGTTCATCGACCTCAAGCGCGTCCTGGACGACGCCGGTGCCGAGCCGTACAAGTCCGACGGCGTGATGGTCGTCGCCCGCGACCGCGTCGCCCGCGCCCTCGCCAACCGCGACGCGGAAGATTCCGCTTCCGCCGACGGATGACAGGGAGCCGACCCCCAAACGCTCAGGGAGGCAGGGAGAACTCCCTGACCGCCTCCCTGACCCACCTCCCTGGCCCTGACCAGCAGAAATGATCCATCAGGGAGTCAGGGAGGCACGCAGGTCAGACCCCCCGAACACCCCTCCACAAGGCACCCCGAAGGGGGTGCCTCCGCCTCCCTGACCAAGTACCGGAAGGGATTCCGCATGTGCCCCGAACACCCCGCCTATGCACCCGCCGAACGGGCCGTGGAGGTCCACCAGCCCACCCCCATCACCCCCGCCGCCGTGACACCGGCGCCCCTCGTTCCCGCCCAGCCCGGCAGCCTCCCGACCGTGGCGAGCGTCGTCCTGCCCGACGGCCGCGTGGTCACCGGTTACGCCATCGAGCCCGCCAAGCCCGAGCCGACCGCCGCTAAGCCGGCCGTCTCCCGCGCGGCGGTGAACGTCGCACTCGGGGGTTTCGGGTTCCTCGCCGTGTGCGGCGGCCTGCTGCTCCTCACCACGTTCATCACCGCGCTGACCGCACTCATCACCCAGCTCATCACCCTCGCCGCCGTCATCTTCGGCGGCTGGATCGCCGTGCAGGTGTTCAGCGCGAACCGCCACCAGAGCGGGACCACGGTCAACATCCGCAAGGCCGTCTTCAAGCGCAACCACTTCCACAGCTAGCTACGCCAAGGGCGGCCCCCGCATCTCGCCAAAGAACCGGGGCCGCCCTTGTCCAACCCGTCCTCATCAGACCTGTTGGAGGCCTCCCAGCATGACGCAACCCACCGACATCCGGCGAGTACGCGGCCACCAGCCGACACTGCTGGACCTGTATTGCTGCCAGGGCGGCGCCGGCAAGGGCTACGCCGACGCCGGGTTCGACGTGACCGGCGTCGACAAGGATCCGCAGCCCCGCTACCCCTTCCGGTTCGTCCAGTCCGACGCCATCGCCTACGTCGTGGAGCACGGCGCCCAGTACGACTTCATCCACGCCTCCCCGCCGTGCCAGCACGACAGCGAGTGCCAGCGCATCCAAGGCAACGCCCACCCCGACCTGATCGCCCCCACCCGCGCCGCCCTGGAGTCCACCGGCCGGCCGTGGGTGATGGAGAACGTGAAGGGCGCGGTGCCGAAGCTGCGTGAGCCGGTGATGCTGTGCGGTCCGATGTTCGGCGTGGAGACCTACCGGCACCGGTACTTCGAGACCGGCGGCGGCTTCACCCTCGACCAGCCGCACCACCCGGCGCACCTGGTGCCTCAGGCCAAGATGGGCCGCCCGGTCCCGCCCGGCCACTACGGGCAGTTCGTCGGCAACTTCTCCGGCGTCGACCTGGCCCGCCGTGTGATGGGCGTGCCGTGGATGAACCGCGACGGCATCCGCGAGTGCGTCCCGCCCGCCTACACCGAGCACATCGGCCGCGCCTACCTCGCCGCTCTGACCAGGCTGGAGGTGGCAGCGTGACCGGCACCGGCACTACGGACCTGACCAGGCTGGGCCTGCTGGCCTGGGCACTGGAGGCCACCCGGCGGGGCTGGGCAGTCATCCCGCTGCGCCCCATGGATAAGCGGCCCGCCGGTCACGCCGAACGGCTCTGCCCCGGCACCGGCCGCTGCGCCGACGGCCACAAGACCCCCGAGCAGCGCGCCACCACCGACACCGAGCTGCTCATCGCCGCATGGGCCCACCAGCCGTACAACGTCGGCATCGCTACCGGCCCGTCCGGGCTGCTCGTGGTCGACCTCGACACGCTCAAGCCCCAAGAGCCGAAAGGAACGCCTGACGGCGCCGCCAACTTTCAAGCGCTCTGCGAGCGCGCCGGGCAGGTACTCCCGGACACCTACCGAGTGCGGACCGCACGCGGCGGTGAGCACCTGTACTTCACCCAACCGCCCGGCGCCCGGCTGCACTCGACTGCCGGACGGCTGGCGAAGAAGATCGATACCCGAGGGTGGGGCGGGTACGCCGTTGCCCCCGGCAGCACCACCCCCGACGGCACGTACACCGTTCTGGACGACCGTGACCCCGCACCGCTGCCCGATTGGCTGCACGAGGCCCTGAAACCACGTCAGCGGCCCGCACAGGCCCCGGCAGGGCCCATCGTGGCCCGTGCAGACGGGTACGCCGCCGCCGCGCTGCGCGGTGAAGTCCACAACGTCGCCACCGCCGCTGACGGCACTCGCAACGCCACACTCCTGCGGGCCGCGCGCGCACTCGGGCGGCTGGTCGCGTCCGGCGACCTCGACCGGGGGGAGGTTGAGCAGGCTCTTAGTAGGGCGGCAGCGGGCAACGCCACCCAGTCCCAGCGCTACTACGACGACGTCATTGCCCGGGGCCTGGACTGGTCCATCGCCCACAACCCGGGCGGCAGGCGAGCGGCATGACCAATCCCCCGCCTACTAAGAGCCTCACTGCCGCCACCTCCCAGCCGCTCGCCGCTCCACAGTCTGTGGAGGCGGCGGGCGTGGGCGGGCCGAAAGGCGCCGCCCGTCAGGGCGTCCGAACTGCTCTTCGCCCTGACCTGCAGCCGGCGGACAACCGCCGCATCACGGGGTGGCTGCACATCAGGGCCCCGTACGGCGCACAGCCCAGCGCCCTGTCCACCTGCGAGTGCGGCCGGCACCTGCGCGCGTTCGGCAAACGCCGCGTACTCGCACTGATCGAAGACCACGAAGCACACCGCGACACCTGTCCACTTCGCAGCTCCCAGGAAGGGAGGACCGCCGCATGACCGGCACGGAAGAACTGCCCCCACCCTCCAACCCGCTCGCCGTCGCCCGGCGACTCCTGCCCGCCTGGCAAAGCGATGGCCGCCTGATCGTCCGGCGCTGGCGCGGCTCGTGGATGCGCTGGAACGGCACCTGCTGGCGCGAGCTGGACGAAGCCCAGGTCCGCAAGTGCATGTACGAGCGGCTTGAGCACGCCGTGTTTCAGGCTCCCGGCAAGGACGGCGAGACGGAGGAACGCGACTG
This sequence comes from Streptomyces sp. DH10, assembly GCF_029813805.1. NCBI lineage: Bacteria > Bacillati > Actinomycetota > Actinomycetes > Kitasatosporales > Streptomycetaceae > Streptomyces > Streptomyces sp. DH10. Next base: position 480,678 of record NZ_JARVKU010000002.1, on the reverse strand, counting down.
GGCACCCACGAAACCGAAGATCAGCAACCTGCTCGACGCCATGAGCGCCATCACCCTCCTGCCCACCGACACCGACGCCCCCGCCTGGATCGACGACCACGGGGACACCGGACAGGACCACGGCCCCATCGTGGCCTGTCAGAACGGGCTGCTGCGCATCCGGGACCGGGCGCTGCTGCCGCATACCCCAGAGTTCTTCAACCACGTCTCCGTACCGTTCTCCTACGACCCCGACGCCACCGCACCGACGTGGGAAGGGTTCCTGGCGCAGCTCTGGCCCGACGACCCCGACTCCATCACCGCACTTCAGGAATGGTTCGGCTACGTCATCTCCGGCCGGACCGACCAGCAGAAGATCCTGTTCATGGTCGGCCCCTCCCGCTCCGGCAAAGGCACCATCGCCCGCGTACTGAAAGCGCTGGTCGGCAAGGAGAACCTCGCCGGACCGACCCTCGCCGGACTCGGAACGAACTTCGGCCTGTCCACCCTGGTCGGCAAACCCCTCGCGATCATCTCCGACGCCCGCCTGTCCGGCAACGACAACAGCCAAGTAGTCGAGCGGCTGCTGACGATCTCCGGCGAGGACACCATCGACGTGGACCGCAAGTACCGCCCGGTCTGGACGGGCAAACTGCCCACCCGGCTGATGATCCTGTCCAACGAACTGCCGCACTTCGGCGACTCCTCCGGCGTCATCGCCAACCGGTTCATCCTGCTCAGCACCCGCCTGTCCTGGCTGGGCAAGGAAGACTCCACCCTCACCGACCGGCTCATCGCCGAAATGCCCGGCGTCATCAACTGGGCCCTGGAAGGACTCGCCCGCCTGGAACGCGCCGGCCGCATCACCGAACCGGCATCCAGCCGCGAAGCGATCACCACCATGCGCGACACCGCCTCACCCACCAGCGCCTTCATCCGCGAGCGATGCCATACCGGCCCGACATGCAGCGTGCCGGTGGACACCCTGTGGAGCGTCTGGCGCGACTGGGCCGAGGACAACAACGTCAAGCCCGGCACCAAGCAGGTCTTCGGCCGCAACCTGCTCTCCGTCGTCCCCCAGCTCAACCGCACAAGGCCCCGCGACGCCTACGGCCGGCAGGTGGCCACCTACACCGGGATCACCGTCAACCAGTCCGAACCACATCTGTCTGAGTCGTGACTCATCGCGGCTCAAGCCCCAGCCAACCCGCTTTGAGTCGCGATGAGTCACGACTCAGAGCAATGTGATTCCAACTCCCGGAGGACGCAGTGACGCCGCCCCGCCTCCTTGACGAGACCGATCCCCGCGCCACCCTCCGGGGTGGCCTCCCGGACCGGTACCTCAACGCCGACGACATCGCCGAGATCTTCGACGTGCCGAAAGAGACCGTCTACCAGTGGCGTAAGAAGCGCATCGGGCCGCCCGGATTCCGTATCGGAAAGTACGTCCGCTACGACCCCGCCGACGTGCAGGCCTACGTCACCAGCCGCAAGGACGCCGAGAGCGACGCCGCCTAGCGCGGCCGTACACGCACCACCCAAATTCCCGGGGAGGGCCACATTGTGGCCCTCCCCGTCCCATGCCCAGAAGGGACTACCGCCTTACATGGCTGGCCACATCCAAGACCGATGGTTCAAGGCCATCACCGGCCCCGACGGCAAGTCCGTCAAGGTCAAAACCGATCGCCACGGAACGGGTCTTAGGTACCGCGCCCGGTACGTCGGCCCGGACGGCACCGAGAAGAGCAAGTCGTTCCGTGACAAGGAACTGCGTCTCGCCAAGCAGTGGCTCACGAACATCGAGGCGGACATGTCGCGCGGACAGTACATCGACCCGCGCACCGCACGGACCACGTTCAAGCAGTACGCGGAACGCTGGGTCAAGATGCACACCGGTGAGATCAACAGCCGTGAAGCTGCGGAGCGTCGGCTCCGGCTGCATGCTTACCCTCACATCGGCTCTCGCCCCCTCGGCTCCTTCAAGCCGGAGCACATCCGCGCCTGGATCGCCGCCCTGGAAGACACCGTGCCGGCGGAGTCACACCGCCGCATCATCGTCGGCACCGTCTCGGCAGCGCTCAGCGCCGCCGTTGAGGACGGGCTACTGAGTAAGAATCCCTGCCGGGCCCGCACGGTGAAGCTCCCGAAGCCGGGCAAGCCGCGCGTCGAGCCGTGGACGGCAAAGCAGGTCTTCGGCGTACGCGCCGCCCTCCCTCCTCGCTACCAGGCCGCCGTGGATGTGGGAGCGGGTTGCGGACTGCGACAGGGTGAGATCTTCGGTCTGGCTGTCGAAGCACTCGACTACGAGGGCGGTTGGCTGGCCGTTGGCCACCAGCTCAAGCGCATCCGGGGCAAGTACGTCTTCGCCCTGCCGAAGGGCGGCAAGGTGCGGGACGTGCCCCTGCCCAAAGCCGTGGCCACCGCTCTCCGAGACCACTCGAAGGAGTTCGAGCCGATCGACGTCACGCTTCCATGGCGCACGCCTGACGGCCCCCTCGTGACGAAGCGGCTCATCTTCAGCGGCCCCGAGGGCAATCACGTCCGCGTGAGCAACTTCAACGATCACCACTGGAAGCCCGCTCTGGCCACCGCGGGCATCATCCCGGCACGGGAGGCGGGCAAGCGGTACGCGTCGGCCCCCGAGCACGGCATGCACGCTCTCAGGCACTTCTACGCGTCCGTCCTGCTGGACGCGGGCGAGAGCATCCGGGCCCTGAGTTCGTACCTCGGTCACGCCGACCCGGGGTTCACGCTCCGGACCTACACGCACCTCATGCCGAGCAGCGAGGGCCGCACCCGGAAGGCAGTCGACAGCCTCTATCTGGCGTCGAATCCTCAAGATCACGGCCCAGAGACGGCCCATGCTGCCTGAGCCGACCCCGGCCAGAGGTAAACACCCTGGCCGGGGCCCTGCGGGGCCCGATCGCGCAGACTTCATCTATTTCTGGCCCCTGTACACGGGCCAGGCCATCCCCATCGACGACTGGCGGGCGCGGATGTGGCTGGACACCTGGGTCTAGCCGGTCAGCTGCGAGGATGGTGCGGATCATCACAGAAAACGGGGGGTCGGGCATGCTCGTGCTCATGCTGTCGGTCGTCGTCCTGCTCGTCATCGGCGGCTGCGTCTGCGTCTTCTGGGCGGCCCGGGGCGACGCCCCGCGCTGGGCGCGTGAGGTGGCCAAGGCGACGCTGCTCGTCAGTGAACTGACCCGGAGCGCGAACGGGCGTTCCGGGTCGCGGCACAGCGGCGGGGACGACTAGTCGAAGAATCCCGGCACACCGCCCGGGCGGGATGCGTGTTCGGTCAAAAATCGAAACAACCGCCCCTACCGTCACCCTCTGCGCTTAGAGTGCTACCGGATCGAGCGTTCTGAACGCGTTCAAAGGAGCGCGTGAAGCTCAACGGGGAGGGGACCGCCCACATGGGCAAGGGGGTCAAGACCGCTGTCATAGGCGGCGTGTTCGCGGTGATGGTGGGCGGGGCCGGGTACGGGGCCTACAACATCATGAGCGCGCTGAACGGGGACGGGGGCGGCACGAGCGGGGTGACCGCGGAGAAGAAGTCGGGGCCGCCCGACGAGGACGAGGTCAAGGCGACCACGGCCAAGTTCTTCGGCGCCTGGGAGAAGGGCGAGGCCGCGACGGCGGCGTCGTACACGAACAACGACGCGGCCGCCGAGCAGCTGCTGACCGCCTTCGGGGACGACGCGCACATCACCGACGTGAAGATCACGCCCGGCGCGGCGAGCGGCACCACCGTGCCGTACACGGTGAAGGCGAAGGTGGCCTACGACGGGAAGTCCAAGCCGCTGAGCTACAGCGGCAAGCTCAAGGTCGTGCGCGGGCTCACCACCGGACGGCCGCTGGTCGACTGGCAGCCGTCCGTCGTGCACCCCGAGCTGAAGAAGGACGACACGCTCGTCACGGAGCGGTCGGCCAGCCCGCCCATCCAGGCGGTCGGCCGTGACGGTTCCGTGCTGACGAAGGAGAAGTACCCCTCCCTCGGCCCGGTCCTGGACGCCCTGCGCGACAAGTACGGTGACAAGGCCGGAGGTTCGCCCGGCGTCGAGCTGGTCGTCCGGCACACCGGTGGGAGCGCTCCCGACACCCCGCTGCTCATCCTCGCCAAGGGCAAGCCCGGCAGGCTCGCCACCACGATCAGCCCGAGCGCGCAGTCGGCGGCCGAGAAGGCGGTCAAGCGGTTCGCCCAGTCGTCGGTGGTGGCCGTCAAGCCGAGCACCGGCGAGGTTCTGGCCGTGGCGAACAACCGTACGGACGGCTTCAACGCGGCCTTCGAGGGCCAGGCGGCACCCGGCTCCACGATGAAGATCATCACCGCCGCGATGCTCATCGACAACGGCGTGACCTCGATGAACGGCCCGGCGCCCTGCCCGCGCGACGCCGTGTGGCAGGGGCAGAAGTTCGAGAACCTCACCGGCATGGACCCCAACGAGGGCGCCACCCTCGCCAACAGCTTCATGCGGTCCTGCAACACCGCCTTCATCAAGCTCATCGACGAGAAGCCGCTCACGGACGCCTCGCTGGCCCAGGAGGCCGAGCAGCGCTTCGGGCTGGGGCAGGACGACTGGAAGACCGGCATCGGCTCCTTCGACGGCAGCGTCCCCGAAGTCAGCGGCCCGGACCGGGCGGCCGGTGCCATCGGGCAGGGCCAGGTGCAGATGAGCCCGCTGAACATGGCCTCGGTGACCGCGACCGCGATCACCGGCGCCTTCCGCCAGCCCTATCTCGTCTCACCGAAGCTGGACGGCCGTCAGCTCGCCCAGGCCCAGGGACTGAAGGCGAGCACCGCCGCCCAGCTGAAGCAGATGATGCGGCTCACCGCCACCCAGGGCACCGCCCGGGAGGCCATGGCCGGGCTCGGCGGCGACATCGGTGCCAAGACCGGTTCCGCCGAGGTCGACGGGAGCGCCAAGTCCAACAGCTGGTTCACCGGGTTCCGCGACGACATCGCGGCGGCGGCCATGACCGAGCAGGGCGGCCACGGCGGCGACGCGGCCGGGCCGATTGTCGCAGCCGTGCTACGAACAGGTGGCTGATCTCACCTCCGCGGGACGGGACTCTAGGGTGGTGGCCGTCGTTGGGACAGCCGAGGGCAACGGGGACCCTGGGAATTCGTGGAGGAACGAACAGCTGTGGGCAACAGAAGGCGCGTCGCCGAGCGAGGGAAGACGAGGCCCGCCGTGATCGGCGGGCTGATCGCCGTGGTCGTCGGCGGTGCCGGGGTCGGCGCCTACGCGCTGTACGGCGGCGCCTCGGCCGACGGCACCCGGTCGGCCTCCACCGACCAGAAGCCCGAGGTGAAGACCGGGCCCCTGTCGGCGACCGAGGTCACCACCACCGCCAAGGCCTTCCTCACCGCATGGCAGTCGGGGAAGGTCACCGAGGCCGCCGCGGCCACGGACGACTCGGCCGCGGCGAAGTCCCTGCTCACCGGCTACACCAAGGACGCGCACATCAAGGACGTCACCCTCGCCCCGGGCACGCCCGCGGGCGACAAGGTGCCGTTCTCCGTCAAGGCCACGGTGTCGTACAAGGGCACCGAGAAGCCGCTGGCGTACGACAGCGCGCTGACCGTACTCCGCCGCACGAGCGACGGTAAGCCGCTGGTCGACTGGCACTCGGCGGTCGTCCACCCCGACCTGAAGGACGGCGACAAGCTGGTCACCGGCGAGGCGGGCACGCCCCCGGTCAAGGCGCTCGACCGGGACGGCGGCGAACTGACCAAGAAGAAGTACGCCTCGCTGGGGCCCGTCCTGGACGGGCTGCGCGAGAAGTACGGCAAGCAGGCGGGCGGCAAGGCCGGCATCGAGCTCCGGGTCGAGCGCGGGAAGTCGGCCGAGTCGGACGACCTGTCCGACAAGACCCTGCTGGAGCTGAGCAAGGGCACGCCCGGCACGGTGAAGACCACGCTGGACCCGGCCCTCCAGGCGGCGGCCGAGAAGCAGGTCGCGAAGAAGGCCCGGTCGTCGGTGGCCATGGTGCGGCCCTCGACCGGCGAGATCCTGGCCGCCGCCAACGCCTCGCCCGGCTTCAACACCGCTTTCCAGGGCTCCCTCGCGCCCGGCTCCACGATGAAGGTCATCACCGCGTCGCTGCTGCTCGAGAAGGGCCTGGCCTCGGCGGACAGGAAGCACCCGTGCCCGAAGTACTTCACGTACGGGCACTGGAAGTTCCAGAACGACAAGAAGTTCGAGATCAAGGACGGCACGTTCAAGGCGAGCTTCGCCCGCTCCTGCAACACGGCCTTCATCAGCCAGGCGCCCAAGCTGAAGGACGACGACCTGACCAAGCAGGCCCAGCAGGTCTTCGGCCTGGGGCTGAACAACTGGGCGATCGGTGTGCCGTCCTTCGACGGCGCGGTGCCGGTGCAGTCGGCGGCCCAGATGGGCGCCTCGCTGATCGGGCAGGGCGGGGTCCGGATGAACCCGCTGAACATGGCGTCGGTGTCGGCGACGGTCAAGTCCGGCACCTTCCGCCAGCCGTATCTGGTCTCCCCGGACGTGGACGGCCGCAAGCTCGCGACGGCCTCGCGCACGATGTCGGCGGGCACGCTGTCCCAGCTGCGTGAACTGATGTCGTACACGGCCGACTACGGCACGGCCGCGGAGGCGATGGCCGGGGTGGGCGGCGACGCCGGCGCGAAGACCGGGTCCGCCGAGGTCGACGGGCAGAAGAAGCCGAACGGCTGGTTCACCGCCTACCGGGGCGATCTGGCGGCCGCGGGCGTGGTCCAGCAGGGCGGCCACGGCGGCGAGACGGCCGGGCCGATCGTGGCGGCGCTGCTGAAAATGGGCGGCTGAGCCCCGGGTTCGAAGCTCAGTGAGTGACCGGTTCCACGGCGGCCATGTACGTGCGCCGCAGGAACCGCAGCAGCGCCTGCCGCTCGAACTGCACCACCGAGACCCCTTGCGCGGAGTGGAACTCCACGACGGCCTGCACCCGGCCGCACGGCCACACCCGGACCTCGCCGCTGCCCATGGGGGCCCGCAGCCCCTCCTCCAACAGCCGGCGGTCGAAGGTCCACTCGCGCGCCCCGGCTCCGGGCAGCCCGATCCGTACGGCGCCCGGGTCCCGCTCGGGGTCGTAGCGCAGCGTGACCGGGACCGCTTCCCGCTCCGCGTCCAGCGGGACGTCCGCATCCGTGACGATATGGGCTCGCGCGTACTGCTCGACTACGGACATCGGACGGGCCTTTCACCGTGCGCTACCTGCGTGGAGACTGTGCGTCCACTCCCCTTCCAATGTCGCATATTTTCTGCATTACGCCCGTCGAGGCCGGACATATCACGGATGAGATAAAACGAGCATCACGCTCTTGCAAATCGTTCGCATCTAGCCACATCATCGAACGGTGCATGTACCTGACGGATTCATCAACGCGCCCACCTCCGCCGCCACCGGTGTGATCGCCGCGGGCGCCATCGCCGTGAGCCTGCGCGGCGCGCGCCGGGAACTCGACGAGCGGACGGCACCGCTGGCCGGACTCGTCGCGGCGTTCATCTTCGCGGTGCAGATGCTGAACTTCCCCGTCGCGGCGGGGACCAGCGGCCATCTGCTCGGCGGTGCGCTCGCCGCGATACTCGTCGGCCCCTACACAGGGGTCCTGTGCGTCTCCGTCGTCCTGCTCATGCAGGGCATCCTCTTCGCGGACGGCGGTCTGACCGCGCTCGGCGTCAACATCACCAACATGGCGATCGTCACCACGGTCGTCGCCTACGCCCTCTTCCGCGGCCTGGTGAAGGTGCTGCCCCGCACCCGCCGGTCGGTCACCGTGGCCTCCTTCGTCGCCGCCCTGGTCTCCGTGCCGGCCTCCGCCCTGGCCTTCACGCTGATGTACGCGATCGGCGGCACCACCGACGTGTCGATCGGCAAGGTCGCCACCGCCATGGTCGGCGTGCACCTCCTGATCGGCATCGGCGAGGCCGTGATCACCGCGCTGACCGTCGGCTCGGTCATCGCCGTACGCCCGGACCTGGTGTACGGGGCGCGCGGCCTCACGCACAAGCTCAAGCTGCGGGTGAACGGCGAACTCGTCGACGCCCCCGGCGCCGAGCCGGAGCCCGCCCCCGCGGCCGCCCGGACCTCGCACCGCAAGGTGTGGGCGGCGGGCCTGGTCGCCTCCCTGGTCCTGGCCGGGTTCGTCAGCTTCTACGCCTCCGCCGACCCCGACGGCCTGGAGAAGGTCGCCGCCGACCACGGCATCGACAAGAAGGCCGAGGAGCACGCCGTGGCGGACTCCCCGCTCGCCGACTACGGCGTCGAGGACGTCGACGACGCCCGCCTGTCCGGAGGCCTGGCGGGTGTCATCGGTGTCGGGGTCACGGTCGTCGCGGGCAGCGCGGTCTTCTGGGCCGTACGCCGTCGCCGTTCGGACGCCACGTCCCCGTCGGACACGACCGACACGACGAGCACCCCCAGCACGACGAGCGTCTGACATGGGAGCCGGGCACGCGCACAAGCTCTACCGGCACGGGCACTCGCCCGTGCACGGTCTGCCGCCGCACACCAAGCTCGCCGCCGTGTTCGCCTTCGTGGTGGTCGTGGTGTCGACGCCGCGGGAGGCGATGTGGGCGTTCGGGCTGTACGCCGTGCTGCTCGGGGCCGTGGCGTACGTCGCGCGCGTGCCCGCAGGGTTCCTGCTGGGGCGGCTGCTGATCGAGGTGCCGTTCGTCGCGTTCGCGGTGCTGATGCCGTTCGTGGCGGAGGGCGAGCGGGTCGACGTCCTGGGGATGTCCCTGAGCGTCAACGGCCTGTGGGGCGCGTGGAACGTGCTCGCCAAGGGCACGCTCGGCGTCGCCGCCTCCGTCCTCCTCGCCGCCACCACCGAACTGCGCGAACTCCTCCTCGGCCTCCAGCGGCTCAGGCTCCCGCCGCTCCTCGTGCAGATCGCGTCCTTCATGATCCGCTACGGGGACGTCATCACGGACGAGATGCGGCGCATGCGGATCGCCCGGGAGTCGCGCGGCTTCGAGGCGAGGGGCGTCCGGCACTGGGGCGTCCTGGCCAAGTCCGCGGGTGCCCTGTTCATCCGCTCCTACGAGCGCGGCGAGCGCGTGCACCTGGCCATGGTCAGCCGCGGATACGCCGGCTCCATGCCGGTCATCGACGAGGTGACCGCGTCCCGGGCGCAGTGGACGTACGCCCTCACCCTCCCCTGTGCCGCCCTCGCCGTCTGTCTGCTGGGATGGGCCCTGTGACTGATGTGACCCCCTCACTGGACGTGGCCGGTCTGGCCTTCGCCTACCCCGACGGACACCAGGCCCTCTTCGGCGTCGACTTCTCCGTCGCGCGCGGCGAGCGGGTCGCGCTGCTCGGCCCGAACGGCGCCGGCAAGACGACCCTCGTGCTCCACCTCAACGGCATCCTGACCGGTGGCACCGGCACGGTGAAGGTGGCCGGGCTGCCCGTCGGCAGGCAGCACATGGCGGAGATCCGGCGCCGGGTCGGCATCGTCTTCCAGGACCCGGACGACCAGCTCTTCATGCCGACCGTCCGGGAGGACGTGGCGTTCGGGCCCGCCGCGGCCGGGCTCAAGGGGCCGGAGCTGGAGAAGCGCGTGGACCGGGCGCTGGAGCGGGTCGGCATGGCGGAGTTCAAGGACCGCCCGCCGCACCACCTCTCCTTCGGCCAGCGCCGCCGGGTGGCCGTGGCGACCGTGCTCGCCATGGAACCGGAGATCCTCGTCCTCGACGAGCCCTCCTCCAACCTCGACCCCGCCTCCCGCCGCGAGCTGGCCGACGTCCTGCGCTCCCTCGACGTGACCGTGCTGATGGTCACGCACGACCTGCCGTACGCCCTGGAGCTGTGCCCGCGTTCGCTGATCCTCAGCGAGGGCGTGATCGCGGCGGACGGCCCGACCGGCGAACTGCTCTCCGACGAGGAGCTGATGCGCGCCCACCGGCTGGAGCTGCCGTTCGGTTTCGATCCGCGTTCGGTGACAATGGGCGCGTGACGAACGAGGAGACCGAGGGCTCGCTGCTGCTGGACGACCAGCTCTGCTTCGCGCTGTACGCGGCCCAGCGGGCGGTGACGTCCGCCTACCGCCCCCTCCTCGACGAGCTCGGCCTCACCTATCCGCAGTACCTGGTCCTGCTGGTCCTGTGGGAGCGCGGTGAGACCACGGTCAAGGAGCTGGCCGCCGCGCTGAGGCTCGACTACGGCACGGTGTCGCCGCTGCTCAAGCGGCTGGAGAGCCTGGGACTCGTCCGCCGGGAGCGCGCGGCGCACGACGAGCGCTCGGTGCTGGTCGCCTGCACCGAGCCCGGGGAGGAGCTGCGGGAGCGCGCGGCGGGCGTACCGGGCGCCCTGCTGGCGGCGACGGGGCTCGCTCCACCGGAGGTCACGCGTCTGCGCGAAGAGCTGTGGCGGCTGGCGGAGGCATCGCAGGCAGCCCCGAACCGCCCGCACTGATCGCCCGTTACCCCCGGTTATCACCCCCTGCTGGACAGACGCTTTCCTACCGGCCGGTACCTTGTGCGCGATGTATTAGTGCGCACCTGTTCTGGGGGATCCAGCCATGATTGACGCCGCCGTCGTCGACACCCGCCCGACGAAGATCATGTATGTCGCCGAGGCCACCGCCCACGGCGGCCGCGAGGGCTATGTCACCAGCCAGGACGGCCAGATCGACCTCAGGGTCGCGATGCCCCCGCAGCTCGGCGGCGACGGCAACGGCACCAACCCGGAACAGCTCTTCGCGGCCGGCTACAGCTCCTGCTTCCACAACGCGCTGATCCTCGTCGGCAACCGCGAGGGCTACGACCTGACCGGCTCCACGGTCTCCGCCAAGGTCGGCATCGGCCCCAACAAGCAGCGCGGCTACGGCCTCGCGGTCGCCCTGAGCGTCTCGCTCCCCGTCCTCGACCCGGGCCTCGCGGGCAAGCTGGTGGACGCGGCCCACGAGGTCTGCCCGTACTCGAACGCGACCCGCGGGAACATCGACGTGACGATCGTGCTTGGTTGAAAGGGGATCGAGTCGGATCGGCGAGACGAGGAGTACGGACGTGGACGTGCACGGCACAGTGGCCGAGGGCTTCGAGCCGGTCAGGGACGCGTTCGTACGGAACTTCGGCACGCTCGGGGAGCGGGGCGCGGCGGTCGCCGTCTACCGGGACGGGCAGCGGGTCGTCGACCTGTGGGCCGGCACCAAGGACGTCGACGGCACGGACCCCTGGGAGCGCGGCACCGCCCAGGTCGTGCGCTCGGCGACGAAGGGTGTGGCCGCCGCCGTACTCCTGCTGCTGCACCAGCGCGGGCAACTGGACCTGGACGCGCCGGTGGGCCACTACTGGCCGGAGTTCAAGGCCCAGGGCAAGGAGCGGGTGCTGGTCCGGCACGTCCTGAACCACCGGGCCGGCGTCCCCGTCCTCGACCACCCGCTCACCCCCGAGCAGGCCCTCGACCCGCTGCGGGGCCCGGAGGCGGTCGCCGCGCAGGCCCCCGCCTGGGAACCGGGCACCGACCACGGCTACCACGCGCTCACCTACGGCTGGCTGCTCGACGAAATCGTGCGACGCGTCACGGGGCAGGGCGCCGGCGCATGGCTCGCGTCGCAGATCACCGGCCCGCTGGGCCTGGACCTCTGGCTGGGTCTGCCGGACGCGGAGGCCGGCCGGGTCGGGCGCGTGGGCCGCGTCGACGGGCCCGAGCCGGCCGGCGGCCTGCGCGCCCGCCCGAAGCGCTCGGTCACCGAGGCCTACGAGGACCCGGCCTCCCTGACCCGCCGGGCCTTCACGGCGATCACCCCGTTCCCGGACCAGAACGACCCGGCCTACCGCGCGGCGGCCCTCCCCGCGACCAACGCCATCGCGACGGCGGACGGACTGGCCCGCTTCTACGCGACGCTGATCGGCGACACCGCCGGCGCCTCACGCCTGTTCACGCCGGAGACGGTCGAGCTGGCCCGGGCCGAGGAGTCGGCGGGCCCCGACCGCGTCCTGGTGGTCGGCACCCGCTTCGGCCTCGGCTACATGCTGCACGGCAGCGCCTCGCCCTTCCTCACGCCGGGCTCCTTCGGCCACCCGGGCCGCGGCGGCGCCCTCGGCTTCGCCGACCCGGACACCGGGATCGCCTTCGGCTATGTCACCAACGGTTTCCGCAAGACGGTCACGGCGGATCCGCGGGCGCAGGGGCTGGTGCGAGCGGTGCGGGGAGCCCTGGGGCCCTAGACGTGAATCGGGTGGGAGGTCCGCCCCGACGCCTGGTCGATCTCGTCGTGCGCCTTGGTCAGCAGTCGCATGGCGAGCTCGTTGAGTGCCCGGGCGCCGGCGATCTCCTCCCCGACTCTGGGCTGATTGGCGTCGGTCCGGTGCCGGCTCGCGTGCCCGTGCGCCCGTACCTCGCTGCCGTCGGGCAGCCGGACCAGCGCCACCGCCTGGGTGTGCTGGTCGTCCTCCCGGAACTCCATCTCGACGTGCCATCCCACTGTGGTGTGCATCATGACGATCACCTCCGGAACACTTAGTTCCAGGGTGCTCCTCCCACCGGCTGGACGCACCCGCCTGGCCCGGCCTATCCGGCGTGCAGCATCAGCCCGATCCCGACGACGAGCAGCCCGGCCGCCGCGATCCTCGGCGCCCCGAACCGCTCCTTGAAGAACACGGCCCCGATGGCGGCGCCCACGATGATCGACGACTCACGCAGGGCGGCGATGGGCGCGAGCTCGGCCCTGGTCTGGGCCCACAGGACGAGGGCGTAGGCGGCGACGGAGAGGGCGGCCCCGATGAGGCCGATCCCGGCGAACGGCCGGAGAACGGCGGCCGTCTCCCTCCGCCAGCGGCTCACGGCGTAGGCGGGGATCACGACTCCCTGGACCGCCATCAGCCAGGCGATGTATCCGAGGGAGGAACCGGAGGCGCGCACGCCGAGGCCGTCGACGACGGTGTACGCCGCGATCGTCAGGCCGGTCGCGAGCGCCGCCCCGATCGCCGCCCAGTCGGGCCGGCGCCCGCGCAGTCCCCACACGGCGACGCCGGTCAGCCCCGCGCACGACAGGGCGATACCGGCGGCGGCCCACCCGTCGGGCACCTCGTGCGCGAAGACGGCGGCGAGCACGGTGACGACGAGCGGCGCGGTGCCGCGCGCGATGGGATAGGCCTGCCCGAAGTCGCCCAGCCGGAAGGACTTCATCAGCAGCGCGTAGTAGGCGATGTGTATGGCGGCGGAGACGAGCAGATACGGCCATGCCCGGGCCGCCGGAAACGCCACGAAGGGCGCCAGGGCCAGCCCGATGACCACCCCGCCGCCCGAGATCAGCGCGAATCCGGCCAGCTTGTCGGTGATCTTGTGGGCGATGGCGTTCCAGCTGGCGTGCGTGACGGCGGCGAGCAGGACGGCGGCGGTGACCAGGGGCGTCACGCGGAGAGCTCGCGCACGTCCACGAGGGTGCCGCCGGCGTGGCCGACGAGGTCGCGGGGCGCCATGGGGAAGACGGTGTACGGCGTCCCGGCGGCGGCCCAGACGACGTCGTGCCCGAGCAGGGACCGGTCGGCGAGCACGCGCGTCTTCGTCCTGTGCCCGAAGGGCGGCACCCCGCCGATGGCGTACCCGGTGGTCTCCCGCACGACATCGGCCTTGGCCCGCGTGACCTTCTCCGCCCCGAGCTCCTTGCGCACGAGCTCGAGGTCGACCCGGGAGGCCCCGTCCATGAGCACCAGCACCGGCACACCGTCCGCCGCGAAGATCAGCGACTTGCAGATCTGGCTCAGCTCGCACCCGAGCGCGGCGGCGGCCTCGGCGGCGGTACGGGTGGCTTCGGGGTACCGGCGGACCTGACGTGCGAGGTCCTCGATCCCCAGCTCCCGCAGGGCCTCGGCGAAACGGGGGTGTACTCCGGAGTTCTCGGCGCCCGTGGCGGCTGTCGTCGTCATGCGGGCACGCTAGCGGTGCGTGTACGAGACACGCGAGGCGGTTTCAGCCGGTGGCGTCCTCCGGCCGGACGTCCGCGAACTCCCACCACGCGAGCGGCAGCCAGTCCCCGTCGACGAAACCGTCGACGGACCCTCCGGTGCCCCGGATCGTCACGCGCGTCCCCTCCGGATAGACGACGCCCGACAGGCCGGGAACCGCTACGAGCAATGTGCCGATACGTCCTGACAAGGCTCTACTTCCTTTCCTCTGTGGATGCAAATCGTCTCATCATGTACCAGCCTGGTATATGACTCACGACACAGTTGGAGGTGCGTGACGATGAGGGCTGTCGTGTACAAAGGCCCCTTCGAGGTAGCGATAGAACAAGTGGAGGACCCACGGATCCAGCACCCGAACGATGTGATCGTCCGTGTCACGTCGACCGCCATCTGCGGCTCGGACCTGCACATGTACGAGGGCCGTACCGCCGCGGAACCGGGGATCGTGTTCGGTCACGAGAACCTCGGGGTCGTCGAGGAGACAGGAGAGGGGGTCACCTCGCTCAGCCGCGGCGACCGGGTGGTCATGCCCTTCAATGTGGCATGCGGCTTCTGCAAGAACTGTACGGCCGGCTTCACGGGCTTCTGCCTGACCGTGAACCCGGGCTTCGCCGGCGGCGCCTACGGCTATGTCGCGATGGGGCCCTATGTGGGAGGCCAGGCGGAGTACGTGCGCGTGCCCCACGCCGACTTCAACTGCCTCAAGCTCCCCGAGGGCACCGAGAAGGAGACCGACTTCGTCCTGCTCGCCGACATCTTCCCGACCGGCTACCACGGCAACGAACTGGCCGACGTACGTCCCGGTGACACCGTCGCCGTCTACGGCGGCGGTCCGGTCGGGCTCATGGCCGCCTACTCCGCGATGCTGCGCGGCGCGAGCAAGGTGTTCGTGGTCGACCGGGTGGCGGAGCGGCTGCAGAAGGCGGAGGAGATCGGAGCCGTGCCGATCGACTTCACCCAGGGCAACCCGGTGGAGCAGATCAAGGAGCAGACCGAAGGAGGCCGGGGCACGGACAAGGGGATCGACGCAGTCGGTTACCAGGCCCAGGCGCAGAACGAGGACCGCGAGGAACCGGCGACCGTACTGAACTCGCTCGTCGAGACGGTCCGGCCGACGGGCGCGCTCGGTGTGCCCGGTCTGTACGTCCCGCGCGACCCCGGCGGACCGGACGAGCAGGCGAAGCAGGGCATGCTGATGGTCTCCATCGGGCGCCTCTTCGAGAAGGGGCTCCGCATGGGTACCGGTCAGTGCAACGTCAAGCGGTACAACCGCCAGTTGCGTGACCTGATCATCGAGGACCGTGCGAAGCCGAGCTTCGTCGTCTCGCACGAGCTTCCGCTCGACCAGGCGCCGACGGCGTACGAGAAGTTCGACAAGCGCGTCGAGGGCTACACGAAGGTCGTCCTCCACCCGCACGCGTGACAAGAGCACGCGTGACATGACAAGAGCCGGTGAGGGCTCCCCGTCCCTACGGGGCCCTCACCGGCCGCTCTGTCAGGGTGCGGTCAGGCGCGTACCAGTTCCTTGTCCTGGTCCCCGGACGCCGAGCGCAGCCCCTCGCCCTCCACGTCCACGTTGGGCAGCGCCCGGTCCAGCCACCTGGGCAGCCACCAGGCCTTGCGGCCGAGGAGGGCCAGGACGGCCGGGACGATGGCCATGCGGACGACGAACGCGTCGAAGAAGACCGCGATCGCGAGGCCGAAGCCGATCATCTTGACCATGGACTCGGACGAGCCGATGAAGCCGGCGAAGACCGCCATCATGATGACCGCCGCGGCCGTCACCACCCGGGCGCCGTGCCGGAAGCCCGTCACGACCGCCTGGCCGGCCTTCTCGCCGTGGACGTAGGCCTCCCGCATCCGGGTCACGAGGAAGACCTCGTAGTCCATCGCCAGGCCGAAGACCACGCCCACCATGAAGATCGGCATCATCGACATGACCGGGCCGGTCTGCTCGACGCCCATCAGGTCCGCCAGCCAGCCCCACTGGAAGACCGCGACCACGGCGCCGAGGGCCGCCATCACCGACAGCAGGAAGCCGAGGGCCGCCTTCAGGGGGACCAGGATCGAGCGGAACACCACGATCAGGAGGAGGAAGGCCAGGCCGACCACCAGGACCAGGTAGGGAATGAGGGCGTCGTTCAGTTTCTCGGAGACGTCGATGTTCATCGCCGTCTGGCCGGTGACGAGCACGTTCGCGTCGGAGTCGGCCTTGATCCCGGCACCCTTGCCGCGGATGGAGTGGACCAGGTCCTCGGTCGCGACCGAGGACGGCTTGGAGTCCGGGATGACGGTGATCGTCGCCGTGTCGCCGGCCTTGTTGGGCGCCGGCGGCGTCACCGTGACGACGTCCTCGAGGCCCTTGATCTCGTCGCCGACCGCCGTGAAGGCCGCCTTCGGGTCGTCGCTGGCCTTCGCGTCGACCACGACCATCAGCGGGCCGTTGAAGCCCGGTCCGAAGCCCTCGGAGAGGAGGTCGTAGGCGCGGCGCTGCGTGGTGGACGTCGGCTGGGAGCCGTCGTCCGGCAGGCCCAGTTCCAGGCTCGTCGCCGGGACGGCCGCCGCGCCGAGGCCGATGACGCCGAGCAGCAGGACCGCGACCGGGCGGCGGACGACGAAGCTCGCCCAGCGCGTGCCCAGGTTCGGCTTCACGGGCTTGTCCTGCTTCTCCTGCGCCTTGGCCCGGCCGAGCAGCTTGCCCTTCTCCCCCGCCGGCTTCACCTTCCGGCCGGCGTACCCGAGCAGCGCCGGGATCATGGTCAGGGCGATCAGCACCGCGATGGCCACCGTGCCCGCCGCCGCGACGCCCATCTTCGTCAGCATCGGGATGTTGACGACGGACAGGCCCACCAGGGCGATCACGACCGTGAGGCCCGCGAAGACCACCGCGGAGCCCGCCGTGCCGACGGCCCGGCCCGCCGCGTCCTCCCGGTCGCGGCCCTCGGCGAGTTCGGCCCGGTAGCGGGAGACGATGAACAGCGCGTAGTCGATGCCGACCGCGAGGCCGATCATCATCGCGAGGGTGGAGGTCGTCGAGCCCAGGTCCAGCGCGCTGGCCAGCGCCGTGATCGAGGAGACGCCGATGCCCACGCCGATGAGCGCCGTCAGCAGCGGCAGACCGGCCGCGATCAGCGAGCCGAAGGTGATGACGAGGACGACCGCGGCGACCGCGATGCCGATGATCTCGGTGGTGCCGGTGTGCGGGACGGTCTGGAGCGCGTCACCGCCGATCTCGACGGTCAGCCCGGCCTTCCGTGCGTCCTGCGCGGAGTCCTCCAGGGCGTCGCGGGAGGAGTCCTCCAGCTCCATGCCGGAGACCTTGTACGAGACCTGCGCGTAGGCGACCGTGCCGTCCTTGCTGACGGCCTTCGCCTGGTACGGGTCGGTGACGCGGACGACCTCGGAGCCGTCGGCGAGTTCCTTGACGGTCTCCTGGACGGTCGCCTTGTTGCCGGGGTCGGTCATCTTCTCGCCGCTCGGCGCCTTGAAGACGACACGGGCGGTGGCTCCGTCGGCGCTGGTGCCGGGGAAGCGCTGCTCCAGCAGGTCGAAGGCCTTCTGCGCCTCCGTGCCGGGGATGGAGAACGAGCTGTTGCCCGCGGCGGGGGCGCTGGCCGCGCCGACACCGGCGAGGGTCAGCAGGGCCACCCATATCAGGGCGACGAAGTGCCGCCGCCGGAAGGAGATCCGGCCGAGTTTGTAGAGGAATGTGGCCACGAGGGCGTACTCCCGGTCAGGTCGTGGGGTTGGTTCTGGGCAGGGCTGATCAGCCCGACGACGTGAGCGGTGACGTCAGGTGTGGAGGGCTAGCTCAGGGAATCGTCAGTCGACGGGGGAAGTCGTCAGTCGACGGGAGCGCCGAGGGCGGGGAGGACCACGGCGTCGATGTACGAGGTGAGGAACTCCTGCGTAGGAGGCTGGTCGTCGATGAGCGTGCGCGTGGCGAACGCGCCGACGAGCATGTGCACGATGTAGTCCAGCGCCGGGCGGCCGGCCTGGACCTCACCGCGGTCGACCGCTCTTTGCACCACCCGGTGGAACTCCTCCATCTCGGGCTCGATGAGCAGTTCCTTGAACGCCTGGAGCAGGTCCGGGTTGCCGTGCACCGCCATGAACAGACCGCGCATCAGCGCGGCGTTCTGCTGCATGGTGCAGTCGTCCTCACGGGAGATGAGGGCGTGCAGGTCGCCCCGCAGCGATCCCGTGTCGACGTCGGCGATGCTGCCCGGCTTGTTGTGCCGGATCGCCTTCGCCACCAGCTCCGGCTTGCCGCCCCACTGGCGGTAGAGCGTCGCCTTGCTGGACCGGGTGCGAGCGGCCACGGCGTCCATGGTGAGGGCGTCGTAGCCGACCTCGCGGAGCAGGTCGAGCACGGCCGCGTACAGCTCGGCCTCCCGCTCGGGCGTGATCCGACTGCGACGCACGGTGGCGGTCTCAGCCATCTCGCTCACCTTCCTGCTCCGAACGACACGGTTTCGTACGTCACGAATGTAGCGCAACCCCGTATGAGAACGAAACGGTTTCGTACGTGTCTTGGGTCACGAGGCGGCACGCCCACCGGTTTGCCATAACTTGCTCCGGTCTGCCGCCAGGCAAAGCATGGGGAGGTGAGCTATCTGCGTCTGCCGCATCTCCATGACGACCTGCTGTGCTTCGTGGCCGAGGACGACCTCTGGCTCGCCCCGGTCGACGGCCCCGGCCGCGCCTGGCGGCTCACCGTCGACCGCACCAAGGCGGGCCACCCCCGCTTCTCGCCCGACGGCCGCCACCTCGCGTACACGAGCTGGCGCAGCATGGTGCCCGAGGTCCATCTCGTCCCGGTGGACGGCGGTCCGGGCCGGCAGGTGAGCCACTGGGGCAGCGCCGACACCCGGGTCTGCGGCTGGACCCCGGACGGCGAGATCCTGGCTGTGGCCTCACACGGCGAGCCCTTCTCGTACTTCACCTGGGCCTACAAGGTCGCCCTCGACGGAGACCCGGGCCGCAAGCTGCCCTGGGGGCCGGTCGCCGACATCCAGGTCGCCGATCTGGGCGGGGAGCGCAAGTCCCTCCTCCTCACCGGCACCCCGCCGCACGAGCCGGCCGCCTGGAAGCGCTATCGGGGCGGCGCCACGGGCAGGCTGTGGCTGCACGGCGAACGGCTGCTGGCCGACCTCGGCGGCCACCTGCACTCCCCCATGTTCGTCGGCGGCCGGATCGCCTTCCTCTCCGACCATGAGGGCGTGGGCAACCTCTACTCGTGCGCCTACGACGGCTCCGACCTGCGCCGGCACACCGACCACGACGCCTTCTACGCACGCCACGCCTCCAGTGACGGCACCCGGGTGGTGTACCAGTGCGCGGGCGACCTGTGGCTGGTCGACGACCTGTCACCGGACTCCGAGCCGCGCCGGCTGGACGTACGGCTGAGCGGGCCGCGCGCGGGGCGGCGCCCGTACCAGGTGGCCGCCGCCCAGCACGTCGACGGGATCTCGGTCGACGAGACCGGGCGGGCCAGCGCGGTCGTCGTACGCGGCAGCCTGTACTGGCTCACCCACCGGGACGGGCCGGCCCGCACCCTCACCGACACCCCGGGCGTCCGGGTGCGGATGCCGGAGATGCTCGGCGCGAGCGGGCGGGTGGCGTATGTGACGGACGCCGAGGGCGAGGACGCGATCGAGATCGCCTCCCTGCCCCGGGCGAGCGGCGACCGCGGGCCACGGCGGCCGGCCTCGGGCGGACTGGGCCGGGTCCGCGAGCTGGTGTCGGACCCGGAGGGCGAGCGGCTGGCGGTCGCCTCGCACGACGGGCGACTGCTGCTCGTGGACGTGACCGAGGAGTCCGCCGGTGAGGTCACCGAGCTGATCCGGTCGGTCAACGGGCCCGTGCGCGACCTCGCGTTCTCCCCGGACGGGGCGTGGCTGACCTGGTCGCATCCGGGGATCGGGCGGACCCTGCGGCAGATCAAGATGGCCCGGATCAAGGACAGGTTCGTCGTCGACGTCACCAACGGCCGCTTCGAGGACGAGAACCCGGTCTTCACGCGCGACGGCCGCTACCTCGCCTTCCTCTCCTGGCGCGGCTTCGACCCCGTCTACGACGTGCACACCGGCGACCTGTCCTTCCCGCTGGGCTGCCGCCCGTATCTCGTGCCGCTGTCGTCCGCGACGCCCTCCCCGTTCGCGCTGAACCCCGAGGGCCGCCCGGCCGCCGGGGGCCTGGACCCGGTGGAGGACGACGAGAACGGGGAGAACGGCGCCGTGATCGTCGAGGTCGAGGGGCTGGAGAGCCGGGTCACGCCCTTCCCGGTGGCCGCCTCCAAGTACTCTGCCCTGCACCCGGTGGCGGGCGGCGGGCTGGTGTGGCTGCGCTGGCCGATCTCGGGCGCGCTGGGCGAGACGTTCGCGAACCCGGACGACACCAGCGGCCGGCCGACCCTGGAGCACTTCGGCATCACCAAGGCCAGGAAGTCCGAACTCGCCGTGCACCTGGACTTCTTCGCGGTCAGCGGCGACGGCACACGGCTGGTGATCGTCGACGAGGGCGAGCTGCGCGCGGTGCCCGCCACCGAACCCGGTGACGCCGACACGACGGTGTGGATCGACGCGCGCCGCATCCTGCACGTGGTCGACCCGGCGGCCCAGTGGCGGCAGGCGTACGAGGAGGCCGGGCGGCTGATCCGGGCGTACTTCTGGGAGCCGGGCATGTGCGGCATCGACTGGGACGGGGTGCTGGACCAGTACCGCCCGCTGGTCGAACGGGTCGCCTCCCCGGACGAGTTCGCCGACCTGCTGCGCGAGGTGCTGGGCGAGCTGGGCACGTCCCACGCGTACGTCGCCGCCGCCCGGCGCAACGAGGGCCCGCCGCACTACCAGCGCCGGCAGGGCCTGCTGGGCGCCAACTTCGTACGCAGGGACGGCGGCTGGACGGTCAAGCGGATCCTGCCCGGCGACTCCTCCGACTCCAAGGCCCGCTCCCCGCTGGCCGGCACGGGCATTCGCGAGGGGGCGGTCCTGACCCACGTCGACGGCCGCCCGGTGGATCCGGACGCGGGCCCGTATCCGCTGCTGGCGGGCGCGGGCGGTACGACGGTGGAGCTGACCTTCTCGCCGGCGGAGGGCGCGGGCCCGCCCCGGCGGGTCGCCGTCGTCCCGCTCGTCGACGAGCGGCCGCTGCGCTACCAGGACTGGGTGGCCAAACGCCGGGCGGTGGTAAGGGACTTGAGCGGCGGGCGGTGCGGCTATCTGCACATCCCGGACATGGGCGGTTCGGGCTGGGCGCAGTTCAACCGCGATCTGCGTATGGAGGTGTCCCGGCCCGCGCTGATCGTGGACGTGCGCGGCAACGCCGGCGGCCACATCAGCGAGCTGGTCATCGAGACGCTCAGCCGCACGATCCTGGGCTGGGACCTGACCCGTGACGCGCAGCCCGTGTCGTACACCTCGAACGCGCCGCGGGGCCCGGTGGTGGCCCTGGCGGACGAGGCGACCGCCTCCGACGGCGACATGATCACCGCAGCGTTCAAGCTGCTGAAGCTGGGCCCGGTGGTGGGGCAGCGCACCTGGGGCGGTGTGGTCGGCATGACCGGCCGGCACGAGTTGGGCGACGGCACGGTCATCACGGTGCCGATGAACGCGGCCTGGTTCGACGCCTACGGCTGGTCGGTGGAGAACAAGGGCGTCGCCCCCGACATCGACGTCCTGCGCACCCCGCTGGACTGGGCGGAGGGCCGTCATGCCCAGCTGACCGACGCGGTGGAGCTGGCGCTCGGGCTGCTGGAGACCAATCCGCCGGCGACGCCGCCGACCTACAGCGACGTACCGGACCGCTCCCGTCCGAAGCTGCCGCCCAGGATCTGAGAGGACCAGGATCTGAGAGGACCAGGGCATGCGGAAGGGGTGCCCCGCGCGGAGCACCCCTTCCCTTCAGCACGCAACGTCAGGCGTCGTAGTCCTGGTCGAAGCGGTCCTCCTGCTCGCGCTCACGCTCACGCTCGCGGTCGCCGCCACGGTCGCGCTGCGGCTGCGGCTGCGGCTGCGAGGGGTCCATGTCCTCGTCGCGCCGGCGGCCACGGCCCTGCATCTGCTCGCGGGCCTGGTCCGCCTTCTGCCGGGCCTGGTTCTGCCACTGCTCGGACTTCTCCTGGAACTGGTCCTTCATACCCATGTGGGTTCACTCCCGTTGGGGGTGAGGGGATCTGGCTCGACCAGATTCACACGAGCCGTGACGCAGTGCATGTCGATCACTTACGGAGCGTAGTTCTCTGCTGCTCATCGGCCGCTCCGCCCGCCCCGACGAGGCCCGTGCGCATGCCCGTCAGCCGGTCCGCGAACCGCCGCATCTCCCGCCGGCCCACCGTCTCGATGATCCCGGGCAGATATCCGCGCACGCCCTGCATCCCGCGCAGCCACCACTGCCCGTAGACATGGCCCGACCGGCGCTCGATCCCGGCCACGAGCCGGTCCACCGCCGGGCCCAGCGGGTACGTCTTGTTGGACGGCCAGGGCAGCCGCTGCCTCAACTCCCGCATGACGTCGTCCTGGTCGGCCCCGCGCACCATGTCGGTGTCGGTCCACGACAAGTACCCGACGCCGACCTTCACGCCCCGGTGCCCGACCTCGGCACTGAGGCTGTGCGCGTACGCCTCCACCCCGGACTTGGACGCGCAGTACGCGGTCATCATCGGCGCCGGAGTGATCGCCGCGAGGGACGCGATCTGGAGCAGATATCCCCGGCTCTCCATCAGCAGCGGCAGGAAGGCGCGGGCGGTCACCGCCGAGCCGACCAGGTTGACCTCGATCACCCGCCGCCAGGACTCCGGGTCGGAGTCGGCGAACGGACCGCCCGTGGCGACACCGGCGTTGGCGACGACGATGTCGACCCTGCCGAAGCGCTCCTTGACCTCCTCGGCGACCCGGGCCATCGCCTCGTGGTCGGTGACGTCGGCGTGCCAGTGGTCGCTGTCGCTGTGCAGCCGCGCGGACACCTCCTTGAGCGCGTCCGGTTCGAGTCCGACCAGCGCGATCCTCACGCCGCGCGCGGAGAGCTTGCGGGCCAGCAACTCCCCGACGCCGCGCGCCGCACCGGTCACCACGGCGACCCTGCCTTCGAGGCTCACCCTGCTCATGCGCTCTCCTCGGATACGACCTGGATGTGTGCCTGGACGAGTTCACGGATCTTCCCGGTGACCAGCTCGGGCGCCTCGACGGGCGTCATGTGGCCGATGCCGGGCAGCTCGGTGAGCCCGGTGCAGTGCGGCAGCGCTTCGGCCAGGGCCCGGGCCTGCACCGGCGGCGTGAGCCGGTCCGCCGTACCGACGACGACGGCCGTGGGCACGTCCAACTCCCGTACGCCGTGGTCGAGGTCGAGCAGGTCCAGCACGTGCGACCAGGTGTAGCGGACCTTGCGGGGGCAGGCGTGCACGATGCGGGCGCAGGCCTCGACCATGTGCGGGGCCGAACCCGGGCCCATCGTCCCGTACTTGAGGATCCGGCGGGCCAGGGGCGTGACCGGGCCGAGCGGCGCCCGGGAGCCCAGGATCCGCCGGGTCAGCCAGGTCCGAAGCCGCCCGGGCCGCATGGGGACGACGGTCGAGGCCGCGACCAGCTGCGAACTGCCCGTGCTGCACAGCAGGACGGCGGCGGTGTGCTCGCGGAAGGCGGTCCTCACGGAGGCCGCCATCACGGTCATGCCGCCCATGGAGTGCCCGGCGACCACGGCCTGTTCGCCGGGCGCCAGGGTGGCTTCGAGTACGGCCTCCAGGTCGTCCGCGAGGGTGTCGGTGCTGCACGCCGGGCTCGCGGGGCTGCGTCCGTGGCCACGCTGGTCGTAGGCGATGACCCGGTGGTCGGCGGCCAGATCGCGGATCTGCGCCGCCCAGAAGGCCGTGGAGCAGGTCCAGCCGTGGGCGAGGACGACGGCGGGGGCTGCGTCGGGCCCGTGGATCTCTACGTGCAGCCGGGCGCCGTCTGCGGAGACGGCGGTCAGTTCGCGCGCGGGGGCGGGCGGGGCGTAGGGCCCGGAGTCGACGGACAGGAGGCGGCTCACGCGTCCACCCCCGCCTTCTTCCCGGCCTTCTCGGCCGTCTGCTCGGCGGCCGGGGCCCGCAGGACGTCGTACTCCGCGAGGTCCACCCGCCGCGTCGCCCGCCGGAACTCGGCTGTCGTACCGGGCCAGATGGTGGTGTTGCGGCCGCTCGCGTCGAGGTACCAGCTGGTGCAGCCGCCGGTGTTCCACACGGTCCGCTTCATGCGCTCCTGCACCCGGTGGTTCCAGGCGCTCACGGCGCTCGGCCGGGCGTCGAGGGCGACCCGGCCGCCCAGGACGTCGAGCTGGCGGACGAAGTCGGCGAGGTAGTTCAGCTGGGACTCGATCATGAGGATCATCGAGGAGTTCCCGAGGCCGGTGTTGGGTCCGATGATCGTCATCCAGTTGGGGAAGCCGGCGGCGGAGGCGCCGCGCAGGGCCTCCATGCCGCCCTTCCAGGTCTCGGCGAGGGTCCGCCCGTCGGCGCCCACGACGCGGTCGGCGATGGGCATGTCGGTGACGTGGAACCCGGTGCCGAAGACGATCGCGTCCACCTCGGCCTCACTGCCGTCGGCGGCGACGAGGGTCGACCCGCGCACCTCGCTCAGCCCGCCGGCGACCACGTCGACATTGGGCCGCGCGAGCGCCGGGTAGTAGTCGCTGGACAGCAGGATCCGCTTGCAGCCGATGCGGTAGTCCGGGGTGAGCTTCGCCCGCAGGGCCGGGTCCTTGATGGCCCGGGCCATGTTGCGCCGGGCCAGCTGCTCGACGAAGCCGAGTTCGTTCGGGCGCTTGGTGAACGCCTGGACCTGCAACTCCCGGATACCCCACAGCAGTCCGCGCCGCAGCTGCGAGGTGAAGGGCAGCTGCCGGTGGAGCCACCGCTCGGCTTCGCTGATGGCCCGGTCGACGCGGGGCATCACCCACGGCGGGGTGCGCTGGAAGAGCGTGAGCCGCGACACGTCGGGCTGGATGGCCGGCACGATCTGGATGGCCGAGGCCCCGGTCCCCACCATCGCGACGCGCTTGCCGCGCAGGTCGTAGTCGTGGTCCCAGCGGGCCGAGTGGAAGACCTTGCCGGGAAAGGAGTCCAGTCCCGGGATGTCCGGCACCTTCGGTTCGGACAACGGCCCGGTGGCGGAGACGACGACGTCCGCCGACAGGCTCCCGCTGCTGGTCTCGATGTCCCAGCACAGCCGCTCGGCGTTCCACGTCATCCGCTTCACCTCCGAGTCGAAGCGGATGTGCGGCCGCAGCCGGAACACGTCCGTCACGTGCTCCAGGTAGGCGCGGATGTGCTCCTGCCCCGAGAAGGTGCGCGGCCAGTCGGGGTTGGGCGCGAAGGAGAACGAGTACAGATGCGACGGCACGTCACACGCGCACCCCGGGTAGCTGTTGTCGCGCCAGGTCCCCCCGACGCTGCTCGCCCGCTCCAGGACGACGAAGTCGGTGACGCCCTCGCGGCGCAGCCGCACGGCGGCCCCCAGCCCGCCGAACCCGGAACCGACCACCGCGACCCGCACATGCTCGCGTTCGTGTTCGCGTTCGCCCATGCCGACACCTCCACACACCACGAGAACCATGCCAGTGAACACTGGCGCAATGGGAGAGTAGGACAGTCGCGTACTGATGGGTAGGGGGCCGTCGAGGAAAGTTACCCTCGGTACGCCTTAAGGTGCCCAGGTGGCCGAGAAGCGTGAATACCGCATGGAAGAGCTGGCCCGCCTGGCCGGGATCACGGTGCGCACCCTGCGCTTCTACCGCGAACGCAAGCTGATCCCGCCACCTCGCCGGGAAGGCCGGATCGCCTGGTACGACGACCAGCACCTGAACCGGCTGCGCACGATCACGGCCCTTCTGGAACGCGGCCACACCCTCAGCGGCATCGCGGAGCTGGCGGAGGCCTTCGACCACGGCCGGGACGTCGGCGAACTGCTCGGCGTCGGCGCCCCCACCGAGGAGGAGCCGGTCCACCTCACGCCCGAGGAACTCGCCGACCACTTCGCGGGCGAGGCCACCCCCGAGAACCTCGCCGCCGCGATGGAGCTCGGCTACCTCGGCACCGACGGCAACGAGATCGTCCACATCAGCCGCCGCCTCCTGGACGTCTCCTCGGCCCTGGTCCGCGAGGGCATCCCCCTCGCGGAGGTCCTCGACGCGGCCAAGCAGGTCCGCACCCACGCCGACGCCCTCGCCGAACTCTTCACCGGCCTGGTCCTGCGCCACGCCTCCGAGGACGACCTGCCCCGACTGCGCCCGCTGGCCCGCAGCGTGGTGGAGGCGGAGCTGTCCCTGGCCATGGACCGCAGGATGCGCGGGGGCGGAGGCTGACCGCCGGGTCCTTAGGGGGTGTCCGCAAAGTCCCGTCGTCCGCCCGGAGGGCGGGCCTCGCGGCGTCCGGTGCGTGCTCTGGGGGTCCCCCCGGCCGAAGGCTGGGGGAGTGCCGGGCGGACGCCCGCGTACTGGTTGTACGTGGGTGTTCGCCCGGTGCGGCGAGAGGGCGTGCCGGGCGTCGCGGGGCAGGCGGGACTTTGCGGACACGCCCTAGCGGTCGTAGACGACGGTCACCGGCGCGTGGTCGGACCACCGCTCCGCGTGCGTTGCGGCCCGCTCCACGAACCCCTTGACCGCCCGCCCGGCGAGCCCCGGGGTGGCCACGTGAAGGTCGATCCGCCAGCCGGTGTCGTTGTCGAAGGCCCGCCCGCGGTATGACCACCATGAGTACGGCCCCTCGGTGTCCGGGTGCAGGGCGCGTACGACATCGGCGTATCCGCCGTCCGCGGGATCGAAGACCCGGGACAGCCACTCCCGCTCCTCGGGCAGGAACCCGGAGCTCTTGGTGTTGCCACGCCAGTTCTTCAGGTCGGCACGCTGGTGGGCGATGTTCCAGTCGCCGCAGACGAGGACCTCACGCCCCTCGGCGGCGGCCCGCTCCCGGAGCCCCTTCAGATGGGCGAGGAACTCGCCCATGAAGCGCTCCTTCTCGTCCTGCCGCTCGGTCCCGACCTCACCCGAGGGCAGATACAGGGAGGCGACGGTGACCCCCGGCAGGTCCGCCTCGACATACCGCCCGCTGCCGTCGAACTCGGCGGACCCGAACCCGACCTGGACCCGGTCCGGCTCACGCCGGCTGTACAGGGACACCCCCGCCCGCCCCTTGGCGGCGGCCGGCGCGTGCACGACGTGCCAGCCCTCGGGATCGCGGACGTGCCCGGGCAACTGCTCCGGCTCGGCCCGCACCTCCTGGAGACACAGCACGTCGGCATCGGTCTGCGCGAGCCACTCCACGAAGCCCTTCTTCGCGGCGGCACGCAGCCCGTTCACATTCACAGAGGTCACAGTGAGCACCCCGGCACGATACCGGCACACTGGACGAGGTCCAGTTCCGGATCGAATACGGTAGCCGCCATGCATATACGCCGGGTCTCCTTCGACCACCCCGACGCCATGAAGCTGAACGACCAGGTCCAGGCCGAGTACGCCGTCCGCTACGGGGACGACGGCGACGCCACGGTCATGGCCGCGTCGGACTTCGAGCCGCCGAACGGCATCTACCTGATCGCGTACGACGAGCTCGGCACCCCCGTCGCCTCGGGCGGCTGGCGCGCTCAGGACACGAACGACGAGGGCAACCTGGACGGGGACGCCGAGGTCAAGCGCATGTTCGTGATCGAGCAGCTGCGCGGCCGGGGCCTCGCCCGCCGCATCCTGGCCGCCCTGGAGGAGGACGCCCGCGCGGCCGGCCGTGTCCGCATGGTCCTGGAGACGGGCCTCAAGCAGCCGGAGGCCATAGCCCTGTACACGTCCAGCGGCTATGAGCCGTGCGCCAAGTTCGGCTACTACCGGCACTACGAGTCGAGCCGGTGTTTCGCGAAGAACCTCTGAGCGCTTGGGAACAGACGCCTGGGAACAGAGCAGAGCCCCTGTCGGCTTTCGCCGACAGGGGCTCGAAGCTGCGTGGACCTGAGGGGATTTGAACCCCTGGCCCCCTCGATGCGAACGAGGTGCGCTACCGGACTGCGCCACAGGCCCTTGCAACGAGTGAAACTTTAGCACCCCGATCGGCCTGCTTGGAAATCCGTTCCCGAGGGGCGGTCACCTGCGGCTTCGCGGGCTACTCGTTGGCGGCCCGAGGCCGGCCGCCGTCCTCGTACTGGTCGAACAGCGGTGTGCGGCCGCGCTCCCGTGCCCGCCGTGCGGAGGCCGCACGGCGGGCGTCACTGCGCCCGTCGTCGTCCGCCGCCCTCTCCTGCTCGCGGTGCTCCGCCTCGCCGGAGTCCGCGCCGCCGGCCGGGGCCGGGGCGTCCTCGTGGTCCGGGGTGACGGCGCTCGACCGCGCGGAGCTCCAGGTGTCGGGGGCTCCGAGGTCCACGTCGCTGGTGGCCCGGGGCGCGACGGGTGCGGTCACATAGGTCGGCAGGGGCACCGGCACCGGCTCCCAGCTGTCACCCTGCCCCGGCCGCCGCTGCCGCTCGCGCTGCTGGTCGACCCACTCGGCGTGGTCGGTCTGCTCGACGAGTGCGCGCCGGTCCGCCGCGAGGGCCGACAGTCCGGGGTCGGTCGCCGGCTCAGGTCCTTCCTCCGGGTCGTCGGCCGCTTCGTCGGCGGAGGCGCGCCGGCGGGGCTGCCGCTGGTGCTCCCGCAGCCGCTGGGCCGCGGCCTCGGCCCGGCGGCGGTCCATCTGGTAGGTGAAGCGGCGGCGCTCCTGGGAGCGCAGGTACGCGATGTACACGCTGAGCATGACGGCGGGCACACCGGGCGCCCACAGGAACGCGAGGCCCCCGACCGCGGCGACGATCGCGCCGAGGGTGAAGGCGAGGAACAGCATGGTGGTGGTGCGCCGACGGCGCGCGAGCACCTTCGAGCGCCGGGCCCGCGCTGCGGCTGCCTCGTTCGCCTTGTTCGCCTGGGACGTCGCGCCGCGCCGGGCGGCGGGCACCGGTCCCCGTCCGCGTTCGGCACTCGCCGGTCCGGGTGCCGGGCGGGCCGGCTGCTCGGGGGCGGGCGACGGGACGGGTGCCTGGGTCTGCGGACGCGTCTTGGACACGGCGAAGGCCCGGACGTCCACCGAGTCGGTGACGGCGTCCAGGTCGTCGGCGTCCTGCTCCCCCTCCTCGGCGGAGCGCGCCCGCAGGTCCCTGGCGTACCGGCGCTCCATGGCCGCCTTTCCGGACAGAAGCCGGATGGCGGTGCTGAAGCGTTCCGTCGGACGGGCCTCGTTCAGCTCGTCCTGCCTACGGAGCCACATCGGCACCAAGTAGGCGGCCCAGGCCCCGACAATGACTGCGTAGATGAGGCCGCTGCTGCTCACGCCTCACACGGTAGAGGGGTTTGCGTGAGGCCATCTGCCAATTGAGCCGGTGTGTCGCACGATCTGGCTGATATTTCGAACTTTTTTTGTGACCGATGCGATCAGCAGACCGTCGAGGCCCGGAATTCAATGACCTGAGGCGGTCATCGACCGATCAATTTCGAACACTTATTCAATTCCCGGGGTGGTGCCGGATTCCCGGATTACTCTGCGATCGTGCCCGGTGCCAGCGCCGCAGCAACCCGTCCGGCACCTCTTCCGCCGTCAGCGCGAAGACGAGGTGGTCCCGCCAGGCCCCGTCGATGTGGAGATAACGCGGCCTGAGCCCCTCCTCACGGAATCCGAGTTTCTCCACGACCCGGCGGCTCGGCCCGTTCTCGGGGCGAATGCAGACCTCGATGCGGTGCAGCCCGACCGTGCGGAAACAGTGGTCCACGACGAGCGCCACCGCCGTCGGCATCACCCCGCGGCCGGCCACCCCCTCGTCCACCCAGTAGCCGACGTGCCCCGAGCACATCGAGCCCCAGGTGATTCCGGCCACGGTCAACTGCCCCACCAGCCGACCCTGGTGCTCGATGACGAAGGGCAGCATCCGGCCAGCGTTCGCCTCCGACCTCAGGTGGCGGACCATCTGGCGGAAGGTCGGGCGGTGCGTCAGCGGCCCGCCGGGCGCGGGCGGCGGAATGGTCGCCTCCCAGGGGCGCAGCCAGTCGCGGTTGCGCCGGTTGACCTCGCGCCAGGCCCGCTGGTCGCGCATCTTTATCGGCCTGAGGACGATGTCGCCGTCCACCAGCTCGACGGGCCAGGATGGGCTGTTCAGCTCGCACCCCCAGTGCCGGGTCTGGGGTGGTCACCGCCGCGGAGCTGCTCGACGGCGTGGACCAGCAGCGGCTCCAGGACGGCCAGGCCGTCCTTCACGCCACCGCTGGAGCCGGGCAGGTTGACGATCAACGTCCCGCCCGCCACTCCGGCCAGCCCCCGGGAGAGCGCCGCGGTCGGCACCTTCTCCCTGCCGAACGCCCTGATGGCCTCGGCGATGCCCGGGACCTCGTGGTCGATCACCCGGCGCGTCGCCTCGGGCGTGCGGTCGGTGGGCGAGATGCCCGTGCCGCCGGTGGTGACGATGACGTCGTAGCCGGTCTCGACACCGGCGCGCAGGGCCGCCTCCACCGGGTCGCCGTCGGGGACGACCTGGGGGCCGTCGACCTGGAAGCCGAAGCCCTTCAGGCCGTGCGCGATCAGCGGGCCGCCCTTGTCCTCGTAGATCCCGGCGGCGGCTCGGTTGGAGGCGGTGACGACGAGAGCGCGGTAGGTCATGCCCGGCTCCAGTCGCCCGACTTGCCGCCCGTCTTCTCCTCCACCCGTACGTCCGTGATGACCGCTCCCTTGTCGACCGCCTTGACCATGTCGATCACGGTGAGCGCGGCGACGGAGACCGCGGTGAGGGCCTCCATCTCGACGCCCGTGCGGTCCGTCGTCTTCACGGTGGCCAGGATCTCCACCGCGTCGTCCGCGACCGACAGGTCCAGTTTCACACCGGACACCGACAAGGGGTGACAGAGCGGGATCAGATCCGGGGTGCGTTTGGCGCCCATGATCCCGGCGATCCGCGCGGTCGCGAGGGCGTCGCCCTTGGGGACGCCCTCGCCGCGCAGCAACTCGATCACGCGGGGCGAGACGAGGACGCGTCCGCTGGCGCGGGCGGTGCGCGCGGTCACGTCCTTCTCCGACACGTCGACCATGCGGGCGGCACCCGCCTCGTCGATGTGCGTCAGGCGGTCCTGCGTAGGGGGGTCCTGCGTGCTCATGCTGTGTGGCGCTCCCGGTCCGGCCTGCTGTGCGCGACACGGTACCCCCAACCAGCGCCTCTCAGCCGATCAGGACCACCTCGACCTCGGCGCCGGGCTCGACGGACTCGGTGTCCTCGGGGACGACGATCAGCGCGTCGGCGCGGGCGAGGGCCGCGACCAGGTGGGATCCGGCGCCGCCCACCGGGGCCACCCGTCCGTCGGCGTACGTGCCGCGCAGGAACTGGCGGCGGCCCTTCGGGGAGGTCAGCGCCTTGTCCGCGGTCAGCGTCGCCCGGGTCGTCGGCCGGTGGACGTCCTGAAGGCCCATGAGGGCGCGGATGGCGGGGCGGACGAACAGTTCGAAGGAGACGTACGACGACACCGGGTTGCCGGGCAGGGCCAGCAGCGGCGTGTGGTCGGGGCCGATGGAGCCGAAGCCCTGGGGCTTGCCGGGCTGCATGGCGAGCTTGCGGAACTCGATGCCGCTGCCCGCCTCGTCCTCGTCGGCGACGTGCGACAGGGCCTCCTTGACGACGTCATACGCACCGACGCTCACACCGCCCGTGGTGACCACCAGGTCGGCGCGGACCAGCTGGTCCTCGATGGTGGAGCGCAGGGTCTCGGCGTCGTCGGCGACGGCGCCCACGCGGTAGGCGATGGCGCCGGCGTCGCGGGCGGCGGCGGTGAGGGCGAAGCTGTTGGAGTCGTAGATCTGACCGGTGCCCAGTTCCGTGTCGGGCGGGACCAGTTCGCTGCCGGTGGAGAGCACCACCACGCGGGGGCGCGGGCGGACGCGGACCGTGCCGCGGCCGATCGCGGCGAGCAGGCCGATCTGGGGCGGGCCGATGATCGTGCCGGCCTCCAGGGCGCGGTCGCCGGCCTTCACGTCACTGCCCTTCGCGCGCACGTGCGCGCGGGCCTCGGCCGGGCGGTACACGTGCACGTGTCCCGTGGCGCCCTCGGGGCCCAGGCTGCGGGCGCGCATCCCGGCCACCGGGCCCTCGCCGAGCCCGCCGTCGGTCCACTCGACGGGCACGACCGTCTCGGCGCCGGGCGGCAGCGGGGCGCCGGTCATGATGCGGGCGGCCTGGCCGGGGCCCACATGGAGCGGCTCGGCCTGGCCGGCGGCGACGTCCCCGACGACCTCCAGGGCCGCCGGGAACTCCTCGCTCGCGCCCGCGACGTCCGCGACCCGCACCGCGTAGCCGTCCATCGAGCTGTTGTCGAAGGGCGGCAGGGACACCGGCACCGTGAGGTCCTCGACGAGGACGCAGCCCTGGGCGTCGAGCAGATGCAGCTCGATGGGTTCCAGGGGCCGGACGGTGGCGAGGATGTCCTCCAGGTGCTCCTCCACCGACCACAGGTGGTCGGGGCCCGAGTGGTCCTGGCCGGTGACGCGGGGCGCGGCGCTGCTCAACGTGTTACATCTCCTCGGCTACGTAACTGCGAAGCCAGGTCCGGAAGTCCGGGCCCAGGTCTTCACGTTCGCATGCGAGTCGGACAATGGCACGCAGGTAGTCACCGCGGTCGCCGGTGTCATAGCGGCGGCCCTTGAAGACGACACCGTGCACCGGGCCGCCGATGTTCTCGTCTTCGGCGAGCTGCTGGAGGGCGTCGGTGAGCTGGATCTCACCGCCGCGGCCCGGCTGGGTCTTGCGCAGTATGTCGAAGATGTGCGGGTCGAGTACGTAGCGGCCGATGATCGCGTAGTTGGACGGGGCGTCGGCCGGGTCGGGCTTCTCGACGAGGCCGCTGACCTGGACGACGTCGCTGTCCTCGGTGGTCTGGACGGCGGCGCAGCCGTAGAGGTGGATCTGCTCCGGGGCGACCTCCATGAGCGCGATGACGCTGCCGCCGCGCTGCTCCTGGACCTCGACCATGCGCTGGAGCAGGGGGTCGCGGGGGTCGATCAGGTCGTCGCCGAGGAGGACGGCGAAGGGCTCGTCACCCACGTGCGGGGCGGCGCACAGGACGGCGTGACCGAGGCCCTTGGGGTCGCCCTGGCGGACGTAGTGCATCGTCGCGAGGTCGCTGGACTCCTGCACCTTGGCGAGGCGGCCGGCGTCACCCTTCTTCTGAAGCGCCGATTCCAGCTCGTAGTTGCGGTCGAAGTGGTCCTCGAGGGGGCGCTTGTTGCGGCCCGTCACCATGAGGACGTCGTCGAGACCCGCGGCGACGGCCTCCTCGACCACGTACTGGATCGCCGGCTTGTCGACGACCGGCAGCATCTCCTTGGGAGTGGCCTTCGTGGCCGGCAGGAACCGGGTACCGAGGCCTGCTGCTGGAATGACAGCCTTGCTGATCCGAGGGTGCGACTGAGTCATGCCCGCCACCATATCCGGTGCCTTTGCATGGAATCTGCGGCTCCGGTTCATAGGCGCTCATATGAGCGTATTGCAACGGTACGGGAGCAACCATTGAGTCACATCGGACGTCCGGGCGAGCCTGACAAGCGGAGTTTGCGGCGCGATCTCCTCGCGGTGAGGAACAGGTTGACGGCGGATGACCTGCGGGAAACCGCGCTCGCGCTGGCCCGGCGGGCGCTGGAGCTGCCCGAGTTGGCGCGGGCCGGCACGGTGGCCGCGTACGTCTCCGTGGGGAGCGAACCGGGCACGCGCGCGCTCCTGGACACGCTGCGCGCCCGGGGCGTGCGCGTCCTGCTCCCGGCCCTGCTGCCCGACAACGACCTGGACTGGGGCGTCTACGAGGGCGAGGGCTCGCTGGCGCGTGTCCAACACGGCGGCCGGATGGCCCTCTTCGAGCCCGCGGGCGCGCGCCTCGGCCCGGACGCCGTGACCGCCGCCGACGCCGTGCTGCTGCCGGGCCTGGCGGTCGACACGCGCGGCATGCGGCTGGGGCGCGGCGGAGGCTCGTACGACCGCGTGCTGGCGCGGCTGGAGCGGGCGGGCTCGCGTCCCTCGCTGGTGGTGCTGTTGTACGACTCGGAGGTGGTCGGGCACGTCCCGGAGGAGCCCCACGACCGGCCGGTGCACGCGGTGGTGACGCCGTCGGGGGTGCGGCGGTTCGGGCAGGAGACCTGATGCGGAACGGCCCTCCACGCGTGCGTGGAGGGCCGTTCGGTTTCCGGTGTCAGCGGCTCACGGCTTGAGCACCAGCTTGTCGGCCGTGCCGTCCTCGACCGCCTTGTCCGAGAAGGACCACGGGAGCAGTTCCCCCTCGGCCCACTTGTCCGTCTGGTCGACGTAGTGGGCGCTGTAGGCGTGCCCGGAGGCGCCGCTGAGGTTGATCCAGCGGGACTTGTCGAGGTCGCCGAGGTTCACGACCATCCGCATGGACGGCACCCACACCACGCCGTAGCCGCCGGCCGCGTTCCAGCCGGTGGCGTTGACGGTGGCCTCGCCGCCGCTGAGCTCCCAGGGGCCGCGGTTGAGGGCGTACTGGACAAAGCCGGGGCCCTCGGTGCCGAGGGTCTGGTTCTTCAGGAACAGGCGGTGCAGCCGGCCCCAGGTCCAGGTGTCGATGTCCTTGCCGAGCTTGGCGGTCAGCTCCCAGCGGGCGTCGATCATCGCGCGCCGGAACAGCTGGTCGCGGTTGACGGCGGCGGGGCGGGTGCCCGCCTTGGACGTCTTCCACCAGTCGCTGTCCGGCTGGTCCATCAGCTTGCGGACCACCTCGAACCAGCGGTCACCGCCGTCGGGCTGCGCCAGGTCGGGGTCGCGCTCGCCGCACTCGCGCACGTCCTCCGCCTCGTCGGCGGGCCCGGTGGTGTTGACCGGCTTCACCCACAGGCACTGGCCCTTGACCCGCAGCTCCTTGGGCAGCTTGTTGCCGAAGGCGAGCTTGAGGATGTTGCGCCAGACCGCGTTGAAGTAGGCGGCGGCCGCCGAGTCGGTGTCCTGGGTGTAGTCCCAGCCCTCCAGCAGCTTCTGCGCCTCGCGGACGTCCTTGTTCTTGGTGTCGATCTTGAGCAGCGTGGGCACCAGCAGCCGGGCGATCTCGCTGCTGTTGTCCAGCTGCATCTGGCGCAT
The DNA here is from genome assembly GCF_029813805.1 of Streptomyces sp. DH10. Lineage (NCBI taxonomy): Bacteria > Bacillati > Actinomycetota > Actinomycetes > Kitasatosporales > Streptomycetaceae > Streptomyces > Streptomyces sp. DH10. Next base: position 445,676 of record NZ_JARVKU010000002.1, on the reverse strand, counting down.
GTCGTCCGTGGAGATCTTGCCGCCGTCCTTGATCTTCGACTGGATCAGGTCGGTGATCCGCTGGCTGCGCGTGCCGTAGCCCCAGTCCTTGGTGAGCGTGTAGGGGTACTTGTCCGGGTCGACCACGGCCTGGTTCGCGGTGACGATGTAGCCGCGGTCCGGGTTGTACTCGTACGGCAGCTCGTCCTGCTCGATGTAACCCGTCCAGCGGTACTTGGGGTCCCAGCCGGGCGCCGGGACGGAGCCGTCGTCGTCCTGGGAGCGCGTGGGGATCCTGCCCGGCAGGGTGTAGCCGATGTGGTCCTCGGTGTCCGCGTAGATCAGGTTCTGCGAGGGCACGTCGAACAGTGCGGCGGCCTTGCGGAAGTCGGTCCAGTTCTTCGCCCGGTCCATGGCGAAGACGGCGTCCATGCTGGTGCCCGGCTGAAGCGCGGTCCAGCGCAGGGCGACACCGTAGCCGTCGCCTCTGTCGGGCGCTGCGGTGTCGACGGCGGCCTTCTTGCCGACCTTCACGAGCTCCTTGGCCCGGTCGGACAGCAAGGGCCCGTTGTTGGTCTCGCGGACGACGATCTCCCTGGGCGAGCCGCCGGCGACCTTGATGGTCTCCTCGCGCGTCTCGAAGGGCTTGACCTTGCCGTCGTACAGGTAGCCGTCGCCGGTGATCTTCTCCAGGTAGAGGTCCGTGACGTCGACGCCGGAGTTGGTCATGCCCCAGGCGATGTCCTGGTTGTGACCGATTATCACGCCCGGCATGCCGGCGAAGGTGTAGCCGCTGACGTCGTACTGGCACGCGCTGGAGACGCTGCGGCAGTGCAGGCCCATCTGGTACCAGACGGACGGCAGCGAGGGCGACAGGTGCGGGTCGTTGGCCAGCAGTGGCTTGCCGGTGATGGTGTGCTTCCCGCTGACGACCCAGGAGTTGGAGCCGATGCCGTCGCCGTTCACGCCGACGGCCGGCGGGAGGTCGCTCAGGGCATCGCTGAGGCCGGTGAGCTGACTGTCCAGGCCCGAGGTGCCGGAGGCGGTGCCCGAGGCGCCGGAAGCCGTGCCGGAGGTGCCGGAAGCCGTGCCCGCGGTGCCCGCCGTGCCGGCCGCGGTGCCGCCGGTTCCGCCTGTGCCCGTGCCCGCGCCCGCGCCACCGGTGCCGGTGCCGCTCGTGCCGCCCTGTTCGAACGCGCCCGTCAGCTCGTCGTACTGGCCGTCCTGGACGATCGCCTTGTTCCGGCTGTACGGATACCGCGGGTACAGCTCGGCGATCTGCTTCGGGCCGAGGCGGCTGGTCAGCAGGGCGCGGTCGATCTCGTCCTGCATGTTGCTGCGCAGGTCCCAGGCCATCGCCTTCAGCCAGGAGACCGAGTCGACCGGGGTCCACTTCTGCGGCTTGTAGTCGTTGGTGAACCCGAGCGCCGCGTACTCCAGGGAGATGTCCTTGCCGTCCTTGCCCTGGAGGTAGGCGTTGACCCCCTCGGCGTAGGCCTGGAGGTACTTCTTCGTGGCGGCCGACAGCTTGGTGTCGTACTCCTGCTTGGCGACCCGCTCCCAGCCGAGCGTGCGCAGGAACTCGTCGTTGTCGACCTGGCTCTTGCCGAACATCTCCGACAGCCGGCCGGCGGCCATGTGACGGCGTACGTCCATCTCGTAGAACCGGTCCTGCGCCTGGACGAAGCCCTGCGCCATGAACAGGTCCGCGTCGGAGGAGGCGTAGATCTGCGGGATGCCGTGGTCGTCGCGTTTGACCTCGACGGGTCCCGAGAGGCCCTTGAGCGTGAGGGTGCCCTTGGTCTGCGGGAACGAGGCCCGGACGGTGCTGATGGACCAGTACGCCCCGAAGGCGACGCCTCCGATCAGTGCCAGCACCAGGACGAACACGATCAGACGTACTTTGCGCCCCTTTCTCCTGCCGGACTTGCCGGGCTGCTGACCCGTGGAGGCGGTGGTGTCGGTGGGCATCGCTGTCCTTGCTGTCCTAAGTCGAGCGGCAGGTTCGGCTGTGCTTTTAACTGAGCGCTGGAGCAACGATAGGCGCAGGGCCTTGCGCCCCTTGACGCGGAGTCGGGAACCAGCACGGACGAACGTTCGATCTCGCCCTCGGAAGTGTCAAGAAATCGTCAAGAGTTAGGTAAGGTAACGAAGTAGTTGGCGCAATGCGCCACCGCGTCATGTGCGATGTACGTGAGCCCACGCGCGTGTGCGCGTGAGCCAGGGAAGGATTCGGCCGCTGACTGTTCACCACCTCAACCAGCTCCTGCTCGTCTGCTCGCTCGTCCTGCTCGTCGCCGTCGCAGCGGTACGGATCTCCTCGCGCAGCGGGCTCCCCAGCCTGCTCGTGTATCTGGGGATAGGCGTCGCCATGGGCCAGGACGGCATCGGCGACATCCACTTCGACAACGCCGAACTGACCCAGGTCATCGGATACGCGGCCCTGGTCGTGATCCTGGCCGAGGGCGGTCTGGGCACGAAGTGGAAGGAGATCAAGCCGGCCCTGCCGGCCGCCACGGCACTGGCGCTGGCCGGTGTCGCGGTGAGCGTCGGGGTGACGGCGACGGCCGCGCACTACCTGATCGACCTGGAGTGGCGGCAGGCGTTGATCATCGGGGCGGTCGTCTCCTCGACCGACGCGGCGGCCGTGTTCTCCGTGCTGCGGAAGATCCCCCTCCCCGCGCGCGTGACGGGCACGCTGGAGGCGGAGTCCGGCTTCAACGACGCCCCGGTGGTCATCCTCGTGGTCTCGCTGTCCACGGCTGGTCCGGTCGAGCACTGGTACGTGCTGCTCGGCGTGATCCTGCTGGAGCTGGCCATCGGGGCGGCCATCGGGCTCGCGGTGGGCTGGCTCGGCTCCTGGGGGCTGAGGCACGTGGCGCTGCCGGCCTCCGGCCTCTACCCGATCGCCGTCATGGCCATCGCCGTGGTGGCGTACGCGGCGGGCGCACTGGCCCACGGCAGCGGCTTCCTCGCGGTGTATCTCGCCGCGATGGTGATGGGCAACGCGCGGCTGCCGCACTGGCCGGCCACGCGCGGCTTCGCCGACGGGCTGGGCTGGATGGCCCAGATCGGCATGTTCGTCCTGCTCGGCCTGCTGGTCACCCCGCACGAGCTGGGCGACGACATCGTGCCCGCGCTCGTCATCGGGCTGGTGCTGACCATGGTGGCGCGTCCGCTGAGCGTGGTGGTCTCCCTGTCGCCCTTCCGGGTCCCCTGGCAGGAACAGGCCCTCATGTCCTGGGCCGGACTGCGCGGCGCGGTGCCCATCATCCTGGCGACCATCCCCATGGTGGAGGGCGTGGAGGCGAGCCGCCGGATCTTCAACATCGTCTTCATCCTGGTCGTCGTCTACACCCTGGTCCAGGGCCCGACGCTGCCGTGGCTGGCCCGCACGCTGCGCCTGGGCGACGGCTCGGAGGCCGCCGACCTCGGCATCGAGTCGGCCCCGCTGGAGCGGCTGAGCGGGCATCTGCTGTCCGTGGCGATCCCCGACGGGTCGAAGATGCACGGCGTGGAGGTCAACGAACTGCGACTGCCGCCCGGGGCCGCCGTGACGCTCGTCGTACGCGCGTCGGAGTCGTTCGTTCCGCTTCCTACGACGGTGCTGCAACGCGGGGACGAGCTCCTCGTCGTGGCCACGGACCCCGTGCGGGACGCCACCGAGCGCCGGCTGCGCGCGGTGGGCCGCGGCGGCAAGCTGGCCGGATGGCTGGGGACGGACGGGGCGAGTCGTTAAGCGCGGTTCTCGTCGTTCATGGTCCCGATTTCGCAGGCGGGCGCATCCACAGTGCTCTTTTTCACAGGTCGGCCTTCCCATGTGCCTGTACGATGAAGGCGTTACCCAAGATCGAACCACCTCTGCCTGACGCAGAGCTGGCGCGACCGTATGGCGGTCGGGTCGCCCCTCCTCAACCGGGCCCCGGCATCTACCGCAGTTCCGCGCAAGAGGACAGCTCTCGGCGCCGCCCGCTGACGGGCCCGCGCTACCAGGCGGCAGAAAGGCACGGGCCGTGGCGTCCACGGTCACCTCGAAGAAGTCGAAGAACTCGATGACCTCGAAGAACTCGACGGCTTCCGCCCGCCCGGGATACGGCCGGCTGCTGCGCACCCGCGGCGCCTGGACGTTCCTGCTCCCCGGCTTCGCGGCGCGCCAGCCGTTCGCGATGCTGACGATCTCCATCGTGCTGCTGGTGCAGCACACCACCGGCTCCTACGGAGCGGCGGGCGCCGCCGCGGCCGTCACCGGTGTCTCCATGGCGCTCTTCGCTCCCTACAGCGGCCGCCTCGCCGACCGCTACGGGCAGCGTGCCGTACTGGTCCCCGGCGTGCTGCTGCACACCCTGTCCGGGCTGACGCTGACGGCGCTGGCGCTCATGGACGCGCCCTTGTGGGCGCTGTTCGTGGCGGCCGTCCCGACCGGTGCCTCGGTGCCGCAGGTCGGGCCCATGGTGCGGGCCCGCTGGGGCGTGAAGCTCAAGGACTCGCCGCTGATGACCACCGCGGCGGCCTTCGAGTCCGTCACGGACGAACTGACCTTCGTCGTCGGCCCGCTGCTGGCCACCGCCCTGTGCACGGCCGTCGACCCGGCCGCCGGGCTGGTCACGGAGGCCTCGCTGACCCTGATCGGCGGTCTGCTGTTCGCCGCGCAGAAGAGCACCCAGCCGTCGGTCGCAGGCGGCAGCGGCCACGCGCGCGTGGAGCCCGTTTCCGCGCTGCGGATTCCCGGGGTGCGCGTGCTCATCGTGACGTTCCTGGGCATCGGGTCCGTCTTCGGCGGTATGCAGGTCTCGCTGGCCGCGTTCACCGAGTCGATCGGCGAACCGGGCCTCAACGGCGTCCTCTACGGGATCTTCGCCGCGGGCAACATGCTCTCCGGCGTCGTCTGCGGCGCGATCGCCTGGAAGGTGGCCCCGCAGCGGCGCCTCGTCGTCGGCTACACGGCGCTCGCGCTCACCGCGTCGGGCCTGTGGGCCGCCCACTCGGTGCCGGTCCTCGCCGGACTCGGCCTGCTGGTCGGCATGTGCATCGCGCCCGCCCTGATCACCGGCTACACCCTGGTCGAGAGCCTGGTCCCGGCCGGTGCCCGCACCGAGGCCTTCACCTGGCTGACGGGCGCGGTGGCGCTCGGCCAGGCTGCCGCCGTCACGGTCGCCGGGCAGCTGGAGGACCGCCTCCGGGACGGCGCCGGTTTCCTGGTGCCGATGGGCGGCACCGTGCTCGCCCTGGCGACCCTCCTGGCCCTGCGTTCCCGGCTGTCGGGACGCGCCCAGGGCCGCACCGTCGCGCGTGGCGTGGGTCACCGCGTGCCGGTGGCAGTGGACTGAACGGCCGGAATACGTCAAGATGGATCGTCGTTAGCACTCATCGAGTGAGAGTGCCAGGAGGAAGACAGTGCCCACCTACCAGTACCAGTGCACCGAGTGCGGCGAGGGCCTCGAGGCGGTGCAGAAGTTCACCGACGACGCCCTCACCGAGTGCCCCAGCTGCAAGGGCCGCCTGAAGAAGGTGTTCTCTGCGGTCGGCATTGTCTTCAAGGGCTCCGGCTTCTACCGGAACGACAGCCGCGGCTCCTCGTCGAGCAGCACCCCGGCGTCGAAGTCGTCGAGCACCTCCTCGTCGTCCTCGGACTCCGGCTCCGGTTCCGGTTCGAGCTCGTCGTCCGGCACGGGCAGCTCCACCAGCACCACCGCCGCGTAAGGCCTGTTTCTTGCTGGACCCTGTCGCCTTTCGGCGGCGGGGTCCTCGGCGTTTCCGCGTGCGGTTAGGGTGCGGGCATGGTGAACAAGGCGAACGTGGCGGACACGGGCGGCGGGGCGAACGTGGAGGGCGCCGGGATCGGCGTCATCGGCGGCTCGGGGTTCTACTCCTTCCTCGACGACGTGACCGAGGTCCAGGTCGACACCCCCTACGGGTCGCCCAGCGACTCCCTCTTCCTCGGCGAGGTCGCCGGCCGGCGCGTCGCCTTCCTGCCCCGGCACGGACGGGGCCACCATCTGCCGCCGCACCGGATCAACTACCGGGCCAACCTGTGGGCGCTGCGGTCGGTCGGCGTGCGCCAGGTGCTCGCCCCGTGCGCCGTCGGCGGTCTGCGTCCCGAGTACGGGCCCGGCACGCTGCTGGTTCCGGACCAGTTGGTCGACCGGACCAAGTCCCGCGCGAACACCTACTTCGACGGGCTGCCGCTGCCCGACGGGACGGTGCCGAACGTGGTGCACGTGTCGCTGGCCGACCCCTACTGCCCCGCCGGGCGGGCCGTCGCGCTGAAGGCGGCGCGCGGGCGGGACTGGGAGCCGGTGGACGGGGGCACGCTGGTCGTCGTCGAGGGGCCGCGCTTCTCGACCCGTGCCGAATCGTTGTGGCACCAGGCGCAGGGCTGGTCGGTGGTGGGCATGACCGGCCACCCCGAGGCGGCGCTCGCCCGCGAGCTGGAGCTCTGCTACACGTCCCTGACCCTGGTCACCGACCTCGACGCCGGTGCCGAGACCGGGGAGGGCGTCTCGCACGACGAGGTGCTGCGGGTGTTCGCGGCGAACGTGGACCGGCTGCGGGGAGTGCTGTTCGACGCGGTGGCGGGGTTGCCGGGGGAGGACGAGCGGGGCTGTCTTTGTGTGAACGCGTTGGGTGGGATGGATCCGGGGTTTGCGCTGCCGTAGGTGGTGGGCTGTCTGGGGCTGTGGGCTGGCTGTGGGGGCGGAAGTTGCCGTTCGGGTGAGGGAGTTGTCCACAGGCCGGCGGTGGGTCCACAGGCCTGAGCGGGCGGTGGTGGGAAGCCTCATCGTGGGGAGCGCAAGCCGGTCGCTCGTCACAGGTGGTGGTTCCCCATGTCCCGCGCTCCGTCCTCCCCTTTCCTCACCCTGCCTTCTTGGTCTGTTGCCGCATGCCCACCCGGGCCCGAGGTCCCGGCGGCGCGTGAGGTACCGCAGTTCGACCCCGTACGGGTACGCGGCGGCCGAGTCGGCCGGCTGGTGCGGCACCGGCGGCGGGCCCTGGCCGTGGGGCTCGCAGTGACCGCGACCGCCCTGGTGGCGGCCGGACCGCGCGGCTCCGACGGGGCCCGTGGGCATCCCCGAGCTCAGCCTCCCGCGCACGCGGCCCCGGTGTACGGGGAGCAGCCCGTGCGGACGCGTCGTGCCGCGCGGGCGGTGACGGCCCCTGTCCGGATCGCTGACGCGGCCACCGTACGGCTGCTGCGGCCCGGCGACCGGGTGGACGTCATCGCCGCCGAGGAGACGGTGCGGGGCGGTGACGCCCGGGTGGTCGCGCACGGGGCCAGGGTGACGGAGGTGCCGGAACCGCTGGAGGGCGCGGGCGACGGCGGTGCGCTGGTGGTGCTGTCGGTGCCGCGCGCCACGGCCGTCCGGCTCGCCGGTGCGAGCGCCACCGCGCGGTTGGCGGTGACGCTGTGCTGACCTCCCTGATTGCGTCAAGTCGCTCGTTCGAAGGACCCAGGTGCTCCGTTCGGCGCAACGTTGACGTAGGTTGCGGAGCGTTTTGTTCCGCAAGCTGCTCGTGCGAGGAGAGACCCCGAGGTGAGCGAGAAGAAGGAACCGAGCCTCTGGGAGGGCTTCAAGGCCTTCCTGATGCGCGGGAACGTCGTCGATCTGGCGGTGGCGGTGGTGATCGGTGCCGCCTTCACCAACATCGTCAACGCCGTGGTGAAGGGGATCATCAACCCCGTCGTCGGGGCCATCGGGACCAAGAACCTCGACCACTACAGCTCATGTCTGAGCTCGACGTGCGAGGGCGAGCAGGGCATTCAGATCCTGTGGGGTTCCGTCCTCGGTGCCGCGCTGAGCTTCGTGATCACCGCGGCGGTGGTCTACTTCCTGATGGTCCTGCCCATGGCCAAGTACCTGGCCCGGCTGGAGGCCCGCCGCAAGGCGAAGGAGGGCGCGCAGGAGGTCATCGAGGTGACCGAGCTGGAGGTGCTGAAGGAGATCCGGGACGCGCTGGTCGCACAGCGCGGCTCCGGACACGATCGGCAGTAGCAGCGCAGTTGCGGGCACGATCGGCAGCAGCGCTACGGGCGGCCGCCCGGCCGGCTCAGAGGTGGTGGGGCGGCTTCTCGTCGAGGAAGCGCTTGAGGTCGGCCGCGCCGCCGCCCCCGCTGTCGGAGCGCTCGCCCCAGCCTCGGTCGGTGTCGTCGGAGGACTGCTGGTCGAGCGGGTCGTCGAAGACCAGCGCGGGCTTCGGTGCGCGCGGCTCGGGATCGGGGGCGGTGCTCATGCGTCCAGGGTACGGTCGCGGAGAAAATCCCCGCGCCTTCTGTTGTGCTGGGACTCATGACCTCCAGCCCGTCTCCCCCGCCCGGCCCCTCCGGTACGCCGGCCCGGTCCGGCACGCCGGTCCCTTCCGGCGCGCCCGGCGGCCGGGGACCGCTGCGCAGGTTCAGGGCCCGCGGACGCGACGAGGCGCATCGGGCGGCCACGCCCCTGGAGCTCTTCTTCGACCTGTGCTTCGTCGTGGCGGTGGCCCAGGCGGGCATCCAGTTGGTGCACGCCGTCGCCGAGGGGCATGCGGGCGAGGGGATCCTCGACTACGCGATGGTGTTCTTCGCCCTGTGGTGGGCGTGGATGAACTTCACGTGGTTCGCGTCGGCGTACGACAACGACGACGTGCTCTACCGGGTTGTCACGCTGGTGCAGATCGCCGGTGTGCTGGTCCTCGCGGCGGGGGTCTCCCGGGCGTTCGAGGAGCACGAGTTCTTCGTGGTCTGGCTGGGCTACCTGATCATGCGGCTCGCCCTGGCGGCGCAGTGGCTGCGCGCGGCCCGTTCGGGCGAGGGCCCGGAGCGGACGACGGCCCTGCGCTACGCCGGTGGCGTGCTGCTGTGCCAGGTCGGCTGGCTGGGGCTGCTGTTCCTGCCCGAGGGTGCCCGGCCCTGGTGGTTCCTGGTCATGGCGCTGCTGGAGATGTGCGTGCCGCCGTGGGCGGAGAAGGACCACCCCACGTCCTGGCATCCGCGCCATATCGCGGAGCGGTACGGGCTGTTCACCATCATCGTGCTCGGCGAGACGATCGCCGCGGCAACGGTGGCCGTGAAGTCCGGAGTCGACGAGAACGACGCCCTGGGCGAGCTCCTCCCCATCGCGGCGGGCGGGCTGCTGATCATCTTCGCCGCGTGGTGGGTGTACTTCGTGGTGCCCATCCACGACCATCTGCGGTCCAACCGGCAGGCGTTCCTGTGGGGCTACGGCCACTATCTGGTCTTCGCGTCGGCGGCAGCGATCGGGGCCGGGCTGGAGGTGGCGGTGGAGCAGACGGTCGGCAAGGCGCACATCTCCACGCTGGCGGCCTCGGCCGCCGTGACCCTGCCGACGGCCCTGTACCTGTTGACTCTGTGGGCCCTGCACTCCCGCCACTTCAAGTCGGGCATCGCCCAGCAGCTGGTGCTCCCGACGACGGCACTGCTGGTGATCTGCTGCACGTTCCTCGGCGACTGGGCGGTGTTCGCGACGGGTGTCGTCTGCGCGCTGTCGGTGGTGGCCGGAGAGACCCTGGCCACGCGCAGGGCCGCCCGCGCCGCCCGCGCCGACGGGCAGGGGGTGCCGGCCGGGTGACGGCGCCCGCCAGGTCCCGGGTCCCCGCGAGCCGGGCGGGCTGACGGCGCCGATCAGCTGGCCACGCCGACGGGGAGCGGCCTGCTGGGCACGCCCACATGGACCCGACCGGCCGGGCACGCCCGCGGCGGCCTGGGTCTGGACAAGACTGGGGCGCATGACAGTTGACGCTCTGGTGGACGCTCTGACGGATGTCTCCGGCCTGCGGGTGGGGCACGCGACACGCGCCGGCGACGGCTGGCTCACCGGCACCACGGTGGTGCTGGCCCCGGAGGGCGGGGCGGTGGCCGCCGTGGACGTGCGGGGCGGTGGTCCCGGCACCAAGGAGACGGACGCGCTCGACCCGCGCAACGTGGTGCGGAAGGTCGAGGCGATCGTGCTGACCGGCGGCAGCGCGTACGGGCTCGACGCGGCTTCGGGGGTGATGGCCTGGCTGGAGGAACGGGGGCGCGGGATCCGGGTCGGGGCGGACCCGGCGCATGTCGTGCCGGTGGTGCCCGGCGCCTGTGTCTTCGATCTGGGGCGGGGCGGCGACTTCCGGGCCCGGCCGGACGCGGCCACCGGCCGTGCGGCGGTCGAGGCGGCCGCGGCGAGCGAGCCCGGCGCACCGGTGCCCGAGGGATGCGTGGGCGCCGGCACGGGGGCGGTGGTCGGAGTGGTGAAGGGCGGCGTCGGGGGCGCGAGCACCGTGCTCGCCTCGGGGATCACCGTGGCCGCGCTGGTGGTGGCCAATGCGGCGGGATCGGTGCTGGATCCGGAGACGGGGGTGCTGTACGGGGAGTTGTTCCAGGGGCGGGTGGAGTACCCGGAGGCGCGGGTGCACGAGGCCGCGCGGCGGCGCCTCGCCGAGACGGCCGCGAGGAGTTCGCCTCCGCCGCTCAACACCACGCTCGCGGTGGTCGCCACGGACGCGGACCTGTCGAAGGCGCAGGCGCAGAAGCTGGCCGGCACTGCGCACGACGGCATCGCCCGCGCGGTGCGGCCGGTGCACCTCCTCAACGACGGGGACACGGTGTTCGCGCTGGCGACCGGGGACCGCGCCCTGGACGCCGCGGACCCGCTCGCCCTCAACGAGATCCTCGCGGCGGGCGCGGACGTCGTGACGCGGGCGATCGTGCGGGCCGTGCGCGCCGCGGAACCGGTCGACGGGCCGGGCGGGGCGTGGCCGTCGTACGGGGAGCTGTACGCGGGCCGCTGAGCGGGCGGGCACCGCACAGCGGCTCCCCAGCGGTGCCGGACATTGTCCCCGCCTTGTAACGGTGATGTCGCTCATGGCGGTCGGACGCAACCCGACCGGCCGCCCGGCCCCTCTTCTCCCACGTACTGGAGCGGACCACGCACATCACTCGAACTGGGAGCAGCCCGTGACAACGCCGGACATTGCAGCGCGGCGCAAACTGGGGGCATGTGCCGCCCTGATGATCGGCGCCCTGACGCTCACCGCCTGCGGTGGCAGCGCCAACGCCGAGGACGACGCCAAGGGTGGCGACGACTCGGCGAAGACGTCCGTCGCGAAGATCGCCATCTCGGCGAAGGACGGTGCGACCGACGCCTCCATCAACTCGACCGGCGTCAAGGTCAGCGACGGGAAGCTGACCGACGTGAAGATGACGGTGGCGGGCAGCGATCAGGCCGTACCGGGCTCGATCTCCTCCGACGGCAAGGCCTGGAAGCCGAAGGAGCAGCTGGAGCGCGGCACCAAGTACCAGATATCGGCGACCGCGAAGGACACGAAGGGCCGTACGGCCGCCGCGAACTCCATCTTCACGACGGTCACCACGGCGAACAGCTTCATCGGGACGTACACGCCGGACAACGGCACCACGGTCGGTGTGGGCATGCCGGTGTCGTTCAACTTCGACAAGGCGATCACGAACCGCAAGGACGTGCAGTCGCACATCACGGTCACGTCCAGCAGCGGGCAGAAGGTCGTCGGGCACTGGTTCAACGGGCAGCGGCTCGACTTCCGGCCCGAGGAGTACTGGAAGGCCGGCTCCAAGGTCACGATGAAGATCGACCTGGACGGGGTCGAGGGTACGAACGGCGTCTACGGCGTGCAGAAGAAGACGGTCACCTTCACCGTCGGGCGCTCGCAGGTCTCCACGGTCGACGTCAACACGCAGACCATGACGGTCGTGCGGGACGGCAAGACCGTCAAGCAGGTCCCGATCTCGGCGGGCAGCCCGGAGCACACCACGTACAACGGGCAGATGGTGATCTCCGAGAAGTTCGTGCAGACCCGGATGAACAGCCGGACGGTCGGGCTCGGCGGCGAGTACGACATCCCGGACGTGCCGCACGCGATGCGCCTGACGACGTCGGGCACGTTCATCCACGGCAACTACTGGTACAACAAGGGCAACCCGCCCTTCGGCCGCCAGGGCACCAGCCACGGCTGCGTCGGCCTCGCGGACGTCCGGGGCGCCGGGGGCAGCACGCCCGCCAAGTGGTTCTACGACAACTCGCTCATCGGGGACGTGGTGGTCGTCAAGAACTCCCCCGACAAGACGGTGACGCCGGACAACGGGCTCAACGGCTGGAACATGGACTGGAGCCAGTGGGTCGCGGGCAGCGCCTCGTAAGCGGATGAACGACCTCCCCAACTGGGGTTTTTGACGGACCGACCGGGCCGCGCGGGAACTTTTCGCGCGGCCCGCGCGTTTTCCTGGACGTACGTTTTCTCGGTTCCCGGACATGATGTCCGACCGAGGGGCTACCGTATGCACCCACAAGGTGACATGCAGCAACGCCGGGAGAAACCTTGAGCGTTCCGTACGAGACGGCAGCGTACGAACCCCACGACTCGCCCGAGTCTCCGGAGGAGCACCTCACGCGACTCCTCGGCCGCGCCCTGAACTCCTTCGAGCTGCCGGACGAGACGATAAGGCGGCTGGACTGCGCGCTGGCGCACGACGGTTCGCTGCACTCCGCACACCACAGCGCGGGCCTGCACCGGGAGACGTACCGGCACACGTGGCTGCTCGCCGACGGTTCGGCGCTCACGCTCTGGGAGCTCGTCCACAACACGGCTCCGGGCAGCGAACCGCAGCACGAGGTGTACGTCGACGAGGAGGAGCTGCGCGCCGCCACCTCGCGTCTGCCTCTGCCGCCGGACACGCCTGACTTCGAACTGCCGGTGACGGTGCAGCTGTCCCAGGTCGCCGCGCCCCGGCACGCGTACGCCGGGGACGACTCGGCGGACCATGCGCGGCGTTTACTGCGCCGCGCGGAGAACGCGGACCGGCCGGGCGACGACACGGCGGCCCTGCTGGCCACGGCGTCCGGTCACCAGATCACCCAGGCCTTCGGCCGCCCGTGCCGCGCGGGCCGGGCGGGGCTGGGCTACTCGCTCTACGAGCACGCGTTCCTGCTGCGCGACGGCGCGGAGGTCTCCCTCTGGGAGGTGGAGCACACGGCGACGCCGGACGGGCGGCACATGTGCGAGGTGTACGCCAGTGAGGACGAGGCACGCGAGGCGATGGAGCGGCGGGCGGCGCCGCTCTCCTGATGCCGCAGCACTAGTGACTGTCGCCGAGGTGGCGCACCAGCTCGGCGAAGGCGTCTCTCTCCTCCGGGGTCAGTTCCACGGATTCCGACCGGTGACCTGTCTGCCGCTGTTGCGGGAGAGCGGGGAGGGAGTGGCCCTCGGGCCACCGGGAGACGTGCTCAGGCATGCGACCCAGTAGACACCACGGCCCGGGACTTCGGTCCCGGGCCGTGATTTTCGTGATCTATCTCGCAGGTGGCATGAACGGCTCACACACCCTGAAAGGGGGCGAACGACCTCGTACTCACGCCGCCACGGGCTGCTTCTTCTCCGCCGCCGGGGTGGTGCCCTCACCGGGTGCCGCGGTGGCGCCCGGAGCCGGCTTGCGCAGGCCCTTCAGGACGACCACCAGGGCCGTGGTGACGCAGACACCCGCGGCGATGGCGACCAGGTAGAGCAGCGGGTTGCCGATCAGCGGGACCACGAAGATGCCGCCGTGCGGGGCCCTCAGGGTGGCGCCGAAGGCCATCGACAGGGCACCGGTGATCGCGCCGCCCGCCATCGAGGCCGGGATGACGCGCAGCGGGTCGGCCGCCGCGAACGGGATCGCGCCCTCGGAGATGAAGGAGGCTCCGAGCACCCAGGCGGCCTTGCCGTTCTCGCGCTCGGTCTGCGTGAAGAGCTTGCCGCGCACGGTCGTGGCCAGGGCCATCGCCAGCGGCGGCACCATGCCGGCCGCCATGACCGCCGCCATGATCTTCATCGCGGAGTCGCTGGGGCTGGACACCGCGATACCGGCGGTGGCGAAGGTGTAGGCGACCTTGTTGACCGGACCGCCGAGGTCGAAGCACATCATCAGGCCGAGAAGGGCGCCGAGCAGGACGGCGTTGCTGCCGGACAGGCCTGCCAGCCAGTCCGTCATGCCCTTCTGCGCCTTGGCGATGGGCTTGCCGATGACGACGAACATCAGGAACCCGACGATCGCCGAGGAGATCAGCGGGATCACCACCACGGGCATGATGCCGCGCAGCGCAGCCGGGATGTTCACCTTCTGGATCGCCATCACCACGCCACCGGCGATCAGGCCGGCCGCGAGACCGCCGAGGAAGCCGGCGTTGATGGTGGACGCGATCATGCCGCCCACGAAACCGGGGACCAGGCCGGGCCTGTCCGCCATGCCGTAGGCGATGTAGCCGGCCAGGACCGGGACGAGGAAGCCGAAGGCCACGCCGCCGATCTGGAAGAGCAGGGCCGCCCAACTGCCGGTCTGGGTCCACGCGAAGTGCTCCATCACCGACGGCGCCTTGTCGACCTCCCAGCCGCCGATCGCGAAGCCGAGGGCGATCAGCAGACCGCCCGCCGCGACGAACGGCACCATGTAACTGACGCCGGACATCAGCCACTTGCGCAGCTTGGTGCCGTAGCCCTCGCCGGAGTCGCCGGTGCGCTCGACGGGCGTGCTGCCCGGGGAGCCGGAGGTGACCTCACCGCGGGCGGCCTTGTCGCGGACCTCGGTGATGAGTTCCGCGGGGCGGTTGATGCCCGCCTTCACACCGACGTCGACCGTCGGCTTCCCGGCGAAGCGTTCCTTCTCCCGTACGGGCACGTCGTGGGCGAAGATCACGCCGTCCGCCGCCGCGATGACCGCCGGGTCGAGCCGGGTGAAGCCGGCCGAGCCCTGGGGCTCGACGGTGACCTCGACGCCCGCCTCACGGCCGGCGTTCTCCAGCGACTCGGCCGCCATGTAGGTGTGGGCGATGCCGGTGGGGCAGGAGGTGACGGCGACGATGCGGAACGGGCGCTCCCCCGCATCAGCGGTGTCGTCGGCGTCGTCGGTGACCGTGGCGGCGGCGGGAGAGGCCGCTCCCGCCGACGCCACGGGGTCTTCGGAGCCCGCCTCGGCGGGCTCGCCGGGCTCGTCGCCGCGGATCAGCGCCGCAGCGGCCGCCGCGTCGCCCACCGCGCGCAGGGCGTCGGTGAACTCCGTGTTCATCAGCTGCCGGGCCAGCGACGACAGGATCGTCAGGTGGGCGTCGTCGGCGCCGGCCGGCGCGGCGATCAGGAAGATCAGGTCGGCGGGACCGTCCGCAGCGCCGAAGTCGATGCCGTCGGCGCTGCGCCCGAAGGCGAGCGTCGGCTCGGTGACGTGCTCGCTACGGCAGTGCGGGATGCCGATGCCGCCGTCGAGTCCGGTCGGCATCTGGGCTTCGCGGGCGGCCACGTCGGCAAGGAAGCCGTCCAGGTCGGTCACCCGGCCCAGGGCCACCATGCGCTCGGCGAGGGCACGCGCCGCCGCTTCCTTGGTATCGGCGGACAGGTCGAGATCGACCAGGTCCGCGGTGATCATGTCGCTCATCGCGGGCTCCTTAGCACGCGTATCGCCCGGTCAGTCGAATGGGCGGGGGAGGGGACGGGGATGCCGTGGGGGGTGACGAGGGGGGAGGCGGGCCGTAACGGGGGGGTCGGCCGCTCGCGGGTCGGTCCGCGCTGCTCCTCGTACGTCATGACACCGGCTCCTTCAGCGCACGGTCCGCCGGGATCTCCGCCGTGACCGTCACGGCGGCCGGGTCCAGGTCGCCGGGCTCCGGCATGACGCTGCCGGGCAGCTGGACGGCCGCCGCGCCGTGGGCGACCGCGGAGGCGAGGGCCTCGGGTCCGCTGCCCCCGGCGATCAGGAAACCGGCGAGGGAGGAGTCACCCGCGCCCACGTTGCTGCGCACGGCGTCCACGCGGGCCCCGCCGAACCAGGCGCCCTCGTCGGAGACGAGCAGCTGCCCGTCGGCGCCGAGGCTCGCGAGGACGGCCCGGGCGCCCATCTCGCGCAGTTCCTCGGCCGCCTTCACGGCGTCGCCGACGGTGGCGAGGGGGCGGCCGACGGCCTCCGCGAGCTCCTCGGCGTTGGGCTTGACCACGTCGGGCCGCTCGCGCAGGGCCGCGAGGAGCGCGGGCCCGGAGGTGTCCAGGGCGATCCGGGCACCGGCGGCGTGCGTGCGGGCGACCAACTCGGCGTACCAGGAGGGGGCGAGGCCGCGCGGCAGGCTGCCGCAGCAGGCGATCCAGGCGGCGTCGCGGGACTGCTGCCGTACCGTCTCCAGGAGCAGTTCCCGCTCGGCCTCGGACAGTTCGGGGCCCGGCGCGTTGATCTTCGTCAGGACGCCGTCGGCTTCGGCGAGGGCGATGTTGGAGCGGGTGGCCCCGGCGACCGGGACCGGCGCTACCTCGATGCCCTGCGCGTCGAGCAGGTCGGCGACGAGCGCGCCCGGGGCACCGCCCAGGGGCAGGACCGCCACCGTGCGCCGGCCGGCCGCCGCGACCGCGCGCGAGACGTTCACGCCCTTGCCGCCCGGGTCCATCCGCTCGCCGGTGGCGCGGATGACCTCGCCCCGGTCGAGGGACGGCACCTCGTAGGTGCGGTCGAGGGACGGGTTGGGGGTCACGGTGAGGATCATGCGCGCACTACTTCCGTGCCGCCGCGCTCGATGGCGACGGTGTCTCCGGGGCTCAGCCCGCTGTCGGTGATCAGCAGGTCCACATCGCTCAGGTCGCCGAAGCGGGCGAAGTGCTCCTGGCCGTGCTTGGAGGAGTCGGCGAGCAGCACCACGCGGCGGGCGGCGGCCAAGGCCGCGCGCTTGACGGCGGCCTCGGCGAGGTCGGGGGTGGTCAGGCCGTGTTCGGCGGAGAAGCCGTTGGCGGCCACGAACAGCACGTCCGCGCGGATCTCGCCGTACGCGCGCAGCGCCCAGGCGTCCACGGCGGCGCGCGTACGGTGCCGTACGCGCCCCCCGATGAGGTGGAGCTGGATGCCGGGGTGGTCGGCGAGGCGGGCCGCGATGGGCAGGCTGTGCGTGACGACGGTGAGGGAGGCCTCCAGCGGGAGGGCGGCGGCCATCTTGGCCACCGTCGTACCGGCGTCGAGGATCATCGTGCCCTCGCTCGGCAGTTCCGCGAGGGCCGCCTTGGCGATGCGGTCCTTCTCGTCGGCGGCCGTCGTCTCGCGCTCGGCGAGGTCCGGTTCGAAGTCGAGCCGCCCGACCGGGATGGCGCCGCCGTGCACCCGGCGGACCAGTCCGGCACGGTCGAGGGCCTTGAGGTCCCGGCGGATCGTCTCCGCCGTCACCTGGAACTCCTCGGCCAGCGACACGACATCCACTCGGCCGCCGTCACGGGCGAGCCGGAGGATCTCCTGCTGCCGCTCCGGTGCGTACATGTCTGTTCGCCTCCGCCTCGTGCCCGAACGTGTGGTTTCAGCGGGAGGCTACGCCGAGATTTCCGTGAAGTAAACAGGTTCGGGCTTAATCGGGCATGATCGGAAACGGAAACGGGCTCGGCACCGATGTGCCGAGCCCGTTCTCCGACGATTGCCGGGCGACTGTCAGGAAACCAGGGCCGGTTCCTTCATCTCCGTCGCGGCCTGCTCCCCCTCGACATGCTGCGCCGGCCGCTTCGGCAGGGCGAACATCAGCAGGAAGATCACACCCATCACCGCGGCCACCCACCCCAGCGAGTTCCGGAAGGCGTCCACGAAGGCCGGGCCCACCTGTTCCGGGCGCAGCCGGTCGCCGATCGTGCCGAAGAAGACGACCGACACCAGCCCCAGACCCAGCGCGTTGCCCATCTGCTGCACGGTGTTGAGCAGGCCGGAGGCCGAGCCGGAGTGCTCGCGCGGCACCTCGGAGAGGATCGCGTCGGTCAGCGGAGCGACGATCAGGCCCATGCCCACGCCCATCACCACCAGCGGCAGCGCCATCTGCCAGGGCGCGATGCCGAGGCCGTAGTGCCCGGACTCCCAGAGGTAGAGCAGCACCCCGGCCGCCATCACCAGCGCGCCCGCCTGGAGCACCTTGCGCCCGAAGCGCGGGACCAGCTGCTGCACGGACATCCCGGCGGCCACGGACACGGCGATCGAGAACGGCACACCGGTCAGCCCGGCCTTCAGCGGGCTCCAGCCCAGCCCGAACTGCATGTACAGCGTCCACACCAGGAAGAAGACGCCGAGCGCGACCCCGAAGACGGTCTGCACGGCGATCCCGGCCGCGAAGCTCTTGACCCGGAACAGCGACAGCTCGACCAGCGGGGAGCCGTCCCGTGCGCTCTTGCGCCGCTCGTACGTCACCAGCGCCGCGAGGACGACGAGCGAGCCGGCCATCGAGACGTACCCCCACAGCGGCCAGCCCAGCTCGCGGCCGCGGATGAGCGGGTAGAGCAGCATCAGCAGGCCCAGCGTCACGAGCGCGACACCCACCAGGTCCAGCTTCAGGGCCCGCGGCGCCTTGGACTCGGTGATGAAACGGCTGCCCAGGATCAGACCCGCGACGCCCACGGGCAGGTTGATCAGGAAGATCGAGCGCCACTCCCACCCGAACAGGTTCCACTCGGTCAGCAGCGCGCCCAGCAGCGGACCGGACACGGCCCCGAGACCGACGACCGCGCCGAACAGCCCGAACACCTTGCCCCGCTCGTGGGCCGGGAAGGTCGCGTGCACGATCGACAGCACCTGCGGCACCATCAGCGCCGCCATGGCGCCCTGGAGGAACCGCGAGGCGACCAGCATCTCCGGGTTCACGGCGAGGCCGCACAGCGCGGAGGCGACGGTGAAGCCGCCGATGCCGATGAGGAAGATCCGCTTGCGGCCGTAGATGTCGCCGAGCCGTCCGCCGGTGATCAGACCGGCGGCGAAGGCGAGGGCGTAACCGGCGGTGATCCACTGGATCTGGCTGAAGGACGCGCCCGCCTCCCGCTGGATCGACGGTATGGCGATGTTGACGATCGTCACGTCGACGAGGTCCATGAAGGCCGCGGTCATCACGATCGCCAGAGCGAACCAACGGCGGCGGCCGGTCCCGCCGCCCGCGGTGCTGGGTGTGGTCTCGGTGGAGGTCATGCCACGAAGTTAGAGGGCCAATAGGTCAGATCTCGTCCTAGTGGTGCGGCATCCTCGTCGGTATGACGACGGACACTCCGGCCCGGCTCCTGACGCTCCTCTCCCTCCTCCAGACGCCCCGCGAATGGCCCGGCGGCGAGCTCGCCGGCCGGCTCGGGGTCTCCCGCCGCACGGTCCGGCGGGACATCGACCGGCTGCGCGAGCTCGGCTATCCCGTGCAGGCGACCAAGGGCGCCGACGGCGGCTACCGGCTGGTCGCCGGCAAGGCCATGCCGCCCCTCGTGCTCGACGACGAGGAGGCCGTGGCCATCGCGGTCGGGCTGCGCGCCGGGGCCGGGCACGCGGTGGAGGGCCTGGACGAGGCGTCGGTGCGGGCACTGGCCAAACTGGAGCAGGTGCTGCCGGGCCGGCTGCGTCACCGCGTGACCACGCTCCAGGCCGCGACCACACCGCTGACCAGCGGGGACGGGCCCAGCATCGCACCCGAGACACTCACCGTCATGGCCTCCACTGCGGCCGGGCACGAGCGGCTGCGGTTCGCCTACCGGGCGGCGGACGGCACCGAGTCGCGGCGCCTGACGGAGCCGTACCGGCTGGTGTCGACGGGCCGCCGCTGGTACCTGGTGGCGTACGACATCGACCGCGACGACTGGCGCACGTTCCGCGTCGACCGCGTGAGCGAACCGTTCGCCACGGGGGCCCGGTTCGTGCCGCGTGAGCTGCCGACGGGGAACGCGGCGGAGTACCTGCGGCAGTCGATGCAACGGCAGCAGGAGACGTACGACTTCGAGGTCACGTTCGCCGCACCGGCCGACTTCGTCGCCGCCCGGCTGCCGAAGTGGCTCGGCACGCCCGAGCCGTTGGACGACAGCAGCTGCCGGCTGCGCGGGTCCGTCGGTGACGCCGTGCAGTGGGTGGCGTTCCGGCTGGCGCTGCTGGAGTGCGACTTCGTGGTCCGCGAACCGGATGAACTCGTGCGGGCGGTGCGGGAGTTGGGGGCGCGGTTGAGCAGAGCGGCCGCAGGCGCGGAGTAAGTGCCCGGCGCCCGGCCGCCGTTCGGCTCCGTCAGGCCTCCCACGGGAAGTCCCGCAGCGCCCTCAGGTTCCGCAACGCCAGTTCCGCCGGGCTTCCGGCGCCCTCCACCGGCCCGTCCCCTTCCGCCCAGCCCTCCAGGGCCGTTCGTACGGCGGCGCTCGCGACGGCGGCGGCGAAGCGCGGCTCGGGCGGGACGGCGAGGCGCGGCTCGGGCGGGACGCCGACGTGCGGCTCAGGCGGGACGCCGACGTGCGGCTCAGGCGGGACGCCGACGTGCGGCTCAGGGGCGCCGACGTGCGGCTCAGTGACGGCGGCAACGTTGTCGTCACCCTCCGGACTCCCCCTCCTGCTCCCCCGTTCCGCCAGGACCTCCCCCAGCGTCCGTTCCGACGCCTGGCACACCTCCGCCCACACCCTGCGCAGGGACGGGTTGGCCTCGGCGAGGCGCAGGAGCGTGCGGACCCACTCCCAGGAGGACGCCGAGACGCCGACGCCCGGGGTGAGGGTCTGGCGCACTCCGTGCTCCAGGGCCCGGGGCACGGAGTCGCCGGCGGGAGCCGCGCGTACCGCCTCCACCCAGCGCTGGGCGCCGGCCGCGTAGAGCGGGGCGACGGCCTCCTCCTTGGTGGCGAAGTACCGGTAGAAGGTGCGCGGTGCGATGCCGGCCGCCTGGGCGATGTCCTCCGCGCGGGTGGCGCGCAGGCCGTGCCGTACGAAGAGGCCGGCCGCGGCCCGGGCGATCTCCATACGCGTCTCGGCCTTGCGCCGCTCGGTCAGCGAGGCCTGAGGAGGGGGCGGGGTGGTGCTGCTCACGCCCGGCAGGCTATGCCCATGTGACACAATCTGCCATCTGGCGGGCCACCCCGTGGTTCAGGTACGGGGTGGCCCGCCCTTCAACACCTCGCCCTCCCCGCACACTCCCCCGGTCATGCAGAGAGCCGGGCCCCGGCGCCCGGGGGGAGGGGCGCCGAAGCCCGGCTTTGGAGAGTCCCGGCGCCGGGGGGAGTGCGACGGGACTTGGCTCTGGGGTGGGGGCCAGGGGCGTGGTCCCGGGCCCGAACTGGTGGGCCCGGAAGTCTTGTTCCCGGTGCCCCGCGGGTTGAAGCGGCGTTACATGGCCATGTTTGCGCGGTCTTTCGCCACCCGGCGTACGCGGCGACCCCCGGGCGCACACCGTCCCTCGTCCACAGGCCGTGGGCCGAAACCCACAGGCCGTGGGACGAGTCGTACGCCCGGACGCCCACCGGCGGACACCGGCGTCACGCCGCCGCGTCGAACCCGGTGCTGCGCGCCAGCTTCTTCAGCTCCAGCAGCGCGTGCTTCTCGATCTGCCGGATGCGCTCGCGGGTCAGGCCGTGTTCCTTGCCGACCTCGGTCAGCGTGCGCTCCCGGCCGTCCTCGATGCCGTAGCGCATCTTGATGATCGAGGCCGTGCGCTGGTCGAGGCGGCCGATGAGGTCGTCGAGCTCCTCGCTTCGCAGCAGCGTGAGCACCGACTGCTCGGGCGACACCGCCGAGGTGTCCTCCAGGAGGTCGCCGAACTGGGTCTCGCCCTCGTCGTCCACCGACATGTTCAGCGAGACCGGGTCGCGGGCCCAGTCGAGCACGTCGGTGACGCGCTCCGGCGTCGAACCGAGCTCGGCGGCGATCTCCGCGGGCTCCGGGTCCCGCCCGTGCTCGCGGTTGAACTCGCGCTGCACCCGCCGGATCCGGCCAAGCTCCTCCACGAGGTGGACGGGCAGGCGGATCGTACGGGACTGGTCGGCTATGGAGCGGGTGATGGCCTGGCGGATCCACCACGTCGCGTACGTGGAGAACTTGAAGCCCTTGCGGTAGTCGAACTTCTCGACCGCGCGCACCAGGCCGGCGTTGCCCTCCTGGATCAGGTCCAGCAGCGGCAGACCGCTGCGGGGGTAACGGCGGGCGACGGCGACGACCAGGCGCAGGTTGGAGCGGATGAAGACGTCCTTGGCCCGCTCCGCGTCTGCGACCAGGGCTTCCAGCTCCTCACGGGTGGCGTCCGCCTTGGTCTCCTCGTACCCGTCGAGGACCTGCCGCGCGAACACACCCGCTTCGATGACCTGGGACAGCTCGACCTCCTTGGCGGCGTCGAGCAGCGGTGTACGCGCGATCTCGTCGAGGTACATGCCGACCAGGTCGCGATCGGCGATCTCGCCGCCATGGGCGCGAACACTGCTTGCCCTGTCGGCCGTCTCGCCGGTGGCGGACTGACGACGGGCGACGGCACGGGTTGCCATGCGTGCTCCCTTGCGATGATGAGGTCAGCGGGTGGTCCTTCGGACGCTGGACTCCGTCTCCGGGACTCTCCGGACTCTCCTCGGGTGCCCTGCATCCGATGGAAACAACGACTGGAATCAGGACAGAATTCCCAACCCACCCCCCGAATTTTCTGATCATGCAGTACCCTGTCGGGCTGCTCGAGGAGGCGAGATGCCGTCGGAACCTACAGAGGTGCAGGTCAGACCGGGAGTCGAGGACGACCTCGAGGCCCTCACGGCTCTCTACAACCACTATGTTCGTGAGACGGCGATCACATTCGATACCGCGATCTTCACTCCGGAAGAGCGCCGCCCTTGGCTGCTCTCCCACCCTGAAGACGGCCCTTACCGCCTGATGGTTGCCACGACCCTGGACTCACAGCGGATTCTGGGGTACGCCACATCGAGCCCTTTCCGCGCGAAGCCCGCCTACACGACCTCCGTGGAGACGACGGTGTACGTCGCCCCGCACACCGGCCGCCGCGGCATCGGGACCCTCCTCTACAAGGCCCTCTTCGAGGCACTGTCCGGCGAGGACCTGCACCGCGCCTACGCGGGCATCGCCCAGCCGAACGAGGCGTCGGCCCGGCTGCACGAGCGCTTCGGCTTCCGGTACGTCGGCACCTACCGGGAGGTCGGCCGCAAGTTCGGCCGCTACTGGGACGTGGCCTGGTACGAGAAGCCCCTGTAGGCCCGGCTTCCGTGGGCGGCGCTCGGGGTGATCCGGGGCCGCGTCCGCCGGCTGCTCAGCCGAACTGCACCGACCGTTTCGCCAGCCCCATCCAGAAGCCGTCGATCACCGACTCGTGCGCGTCCAGCTCGCCGGCGGCGTCGGCCGCACCCATGGTCACGAACAGCGGGGCGAAGTGCTCCGTGCGCGGGTGGGCGAGCTGCCCCGCGGGCGACTTGCGGGTGAAGTCGAGCAGGGCGTCCACGTCACTCGCCTGAAGCGCCCGCCGGCCCCAGTCGTCGAACTCCACCGACCAGGCGGGGATGCCGCCCTGCCGGAGCGCGGCCAGGTTGTGGGTGAAGAAGCCGGAGCCGACGATGAGCACGCCCTCGTCCCGCAAGGGGGCGAGCCTGCGGCCGATCTCCATGAGCCGGACCGGGTCGAGCGTCGGCATGGAGACCTGGAGGACCGGGATGTCGGCCTCCGGGTACATCTCGACGAGCGGGACGTACGCCCCGTGGTCGAGGCCCCGGTCGGGGACGTCCTGGACCGGCACGCCGGGGGCGCGCAGCAGCTTCCGTACCGACTCGGCGAGCTCCGGTGCGCCGGGGGCCTCGTAGGTCACCCGGTAGTAGTGCTCCGGGAAGCCCCAGAAGTCGTAGACGAGCGGGACGGTCTCGGTGGCGCCGATGGCGAGCGGGGCCTCCTCCCAGTGGGCGGAGACCATCAGGATCGCCCGGGGGCGCGGCAGCCCGGCCGACCAAGCGGCCAGTTCACCGGGCCAGACCGGGTCGTCGGCCAGCGGCGGGGCGCCGTGGCTCAGGTACAGAGCGGGCATGCGCTCCTGGGTGGCGGCGGACATGCTGCGGCTCCTTCCAAAACATGGTTCCCTAACAAAACTGTACGGGCCATTTGTTTAAAGTTCAAGGAGGGGCCACGTAGAGTGGAAGACATGAAGGCACCCGCATCCGCATCGGCACCAGGCTCCGCGGCAGAGCCTCCGGAACCGCGCTGGCTCACCCAGGATGAGCAGCGCGTATGGCGCTCGTTCATGGAGGGCGTCACCCTCCTCGACGACCATCTCGACCGTCAGCTCCAGCGCGACGCGGGCATGCCGCACGTCTACTACGGCCTTCTGGTCAAGCTCGCCGAGGCGCCGAGGCGGCGGCTGCGGATGACGGAGCTCGCCATGCTGGCGAAGATCACCCGCTCCCGCCTCTCGCACGCCATCGCGCGCCTGGAGAAGAACGGCTGGGTGCACCGCGAGGACTGCCCCGACGACAAGCGGGGCCAGTTCGCCGTGCTCACGGACCAGGGCTACGAGGTGCTGCGGCAGACCGCGCCGGGCCATGTCGAGGCCGTACGCCAGGCGGTCTTCGACCGGCTCACCCCGGAACAGCAGAAGTCCCTCGGCGAGATCATGCGGATCATCGCCGAGGGACTCCAGCCCGCCGAAGCGGGTGCGGACCTGCCCTGGCTCCGCTGAGCCAGGGCAGGTCCTGGAATCCGTAGGTACGAGGCGTCCCCTCCTCGTACCTGCGGAGGGCCCGAAGGGGTGTTACGGGCGGCCCGAAGGGGGTGTTTCCGGGTACGGCCGTCAGTGGGGGACGGCCGTCACCGGGAGGGCGTCAGTGGGCGACGACCGGGACCGGCACCTCGTCCGCCGCGCCCTCGCCGGAACCGGAGCCGGTCACGGCGGTGCTGCCCGGGCGGCCGGCGTTGACGAAGGTCAGGGCGATCGCGGCGGCCACGACGAGGATGCCGACGGCGAACCAGATGGCGCTCGTGTAGCCCTCCACCATGGCCTCCAGCTGGACCAGCTGCTGCTGGGACCGGCTGGTCGCCCCGGCGATGTGGTCGGCGACGTACGCCGTGGTCGCCGAGGCGGCGATGGTGTTCAGCAGCGCCGTACCGATCGCGCCGCCCACCTGCTGCGAGGTGTTGACCATCGCGGAGGCGACACCGGCGTCCCGCGGCTCCACGCCCTGCGTGGACAGCGACATGGCCGGCATGAACGCCGTACCCATGCCCAGGCCGAGCAGGAGCATCGCCGGCAGCAGCAGGGCCGCGTACGACGAGCCGATCTCCAGCCGGGTCAGCAGCAGCATGCCGAGCGCGGCGACCAGGAAGCCGGGGCCCATCAGCAGGCGCGGCGCGACCCGGGTCATCAGGCGGGTGCCGATCTGGGTGGAACCCGTGATCATGCCCACGATCATCGGCAGGAACGCGAACCCGGTCTTGACCGGCGAGTACCCCTTCACGATCTGGAGGTAGTAGGTCAGGAAGAGGAACAGACCGAACATCGCGATGATCGCGAGACCGAGGGAGAGGTAGACACCACCGCGGTTGCGCTCGGTGATCACGCGCAGCGGCAGCAGCGGGGCCTTCACCCTGGACTCGACGATCACGAACGTCGCGAGCAGGACGGCGGAGGCCACGAACATGCCGACCGTCACGGAGTCGCTCCAGCCCTCGGACTCGGCGCGGGTGAAGCCGTAGACCAGGGCGACCAGACCGAGGGTGGACAGGACCACGCCCGGGATGTCGAGCGGGGAGCGGTTGCGGCCGCCCTCCGGCTCACGGATGACGAAGTACGCACCGGCCGCGGCGACGATGGCGAACGGGATGTTCACGAAGAACGTCCAGCGCCAGTCCAGGTACTCGGTGAGGAAGCCGCCCAGGATCAGACCGACGGCACCGCCGCCGCCGGCGATCGCGCCGTAGATGCCGAACGCCTTGGCGCGCTCCTTGGCATCGGTGAACATCACGGCGAGCAGGGAGAGCGCGGCGGGGGCGAGCAGGGCTCCGAAGACACCCTGGAGCGCTCGGGCGCCGAACATCATCGCCTCGTTGGTGGCCGCACCGCCCAGCGCGGAGGCCACGGCGAAGCCGCCCAGGCCCACCACGAAGGCCTTCTTGCGGCCCCACAGGTCGGCTATCCGGCCGCCGAACAGGAGCAGACCGCCGAAGGCGAGGGCGTAGGCCGTGACGACCCACTGCCGGTTGCCGTCGGAGATGCCCAGGTCCTGCTGGGCGGAGGGCAGGGCGATGTTCACGATGGTGGCGTCCAGCACGACCATCAGCTGGGCCAGCGCGATGAAGACGAGCGCTTTCCAGCGGCCGGCGTCCGGCGAGGCCGCCGGGGCGCCGAGTGCCTTTGAGGCTGTTTCAGACATGGAGGTACCCACTTCGGGACAAGGTGACGGAAAAAAGTGACGGAAAGTGATGAAAAGGGTGTTGTTGAGGACGACTCGGCGACCGGCGTGGCCGTGAGCTGTGTGGCCGTGTGCTGTGTGCGGCCGCGAGCTGTACGGCCGTGATCTGTGTGTGGTGACTGAGTCGGGCGGCGCCCGGAACTGATCGGTCAGGCTTGGCGGAGGTCCTCCATGGTCACTGCCGTGCCCGGCAGGGCGGAACGGGCCGGGGCCCGCAGTCCGTCCAGGAACAGCTGAAGATGACGGTGTACGAACGGGTCGGCGCTGAAGCACGCCGTGCCGGCCGGGGGCCGGCTGAGCTGGGCCACGGCGACCATCACGTCACCGACGCCGACATCGGGGCGGAGCTGGCCGGCCGCCTTGGCGCGGTCCATGACCTCCTGGAGAATCCGCTCCACGCGCTCGCGCGCCGCTTCCAGGTCGGGGTGGTTCTCGTCGAACGTGCTCGAGACCATCGGGCACAGCGCGCTGATCCGCTCGTCGGCGGAGGTGTGCACGAAGCGCTCCAGGGCATCGAAGGCGTCCCCGGTCTCCGCGAGCGCGAGCTCGCCCGCCGCGACCGTACGGTCCAGCACGGAGCAGACGACCTCGCGTACGAGCGCGTCGCGGTCCGGGAAGTTGCGGTACACCGTGGCGTTGCCCACGCCGGCCCGGCGGGCGATGTCGTCGAGCGGCACCTCTGGGCCGTGCTCGACGAACATCTCCCGGGCGGCGGTGACGATCCGCTCCCGGTTGCGCAGGGCGTCGGCACGGGGCCGGGGCGCCTTGCGCGGTGCGGGGGTGGCGGTCTGCACGGCGTACTCCTGGTTGGTCTGAGTGTGCGGTGATGCGATCCGGGGAGAGGCTCCCCGCTTCAGTCGGACACATGGCTAAACGGGGACTGGATCCCCGGTATTTCCCGCACCCGGGCTTTTTATCTGTGACCTGGGTCACGGTTCCGGCAGGACCGCCGCTACTGACTGGAAACCCACGATCGGTCTCCTCCAACGCGCGCCCCCCACACCCCCCGACGCAGGGTGATCGCATGGGTGCAGCCGGAGACCGGAGGCTGCCGTGGCGCGGGAGGTCCCTTGCATGCAGCCGCAGCCCCAGCGCCCCCGGTCGTACGGCTCGGGGCCGCCCGGCCGCCGGATACCCCGGCGGCGTCTGGCCGCTGTCGCCTGCGTGACCGCCCTGACCTTCACGGTCAGCACCTCGGCCGGCACCGGCCACCTCGCCCCGGGCGCCGGCACGGCCGGAGCGGGCCCGATCTCGCTGTCCCGCACCTCCGCGCACGCCCCCTGCATGATCCGCGGCGCCCGCGAGATCCAGATGTCCGAGGGCATCCCCACCACCGCCGGCTACGCCCGCTCCACCGGCACCGTCCGCGCCCTCACCCTGATGATCGACTTCTCCGACGCACCCGGCGAGGGCAAGGCCCTGGACCGCTACCGGGAGTTCTTCCCGCAGACCCGGCACTGGTTCCGCACCAGCTCCTACGGCCGCCTCGACTACCGCCCCGAGACCCCGATCCCGGAGTGGCTGCGGATGCCGAAGTCCTTCCACGAGTACGGCATAGAGCGCGGCGCCCCCTTCGACCCCGGCTACCGCGCACTGGTCCAGGACCTCGTGGCCGCGGCCGACCCGAAGGTGGACTTCCGCGCATACGACCTGCTGAACGTGCTGGTCACCCCGAACGCGGGCCCCTCCGCCCTCGACACCGTCCTCTCGGTCACCTTCGCCGGCAACCCCGAGGCCCCGAGAGCCGACGGCATACCCGTGGCCAACGCCTCCTTCGTCTACTCCCGCCAGGACGACGGCTCCGGCTCCTACGGCCGCACCGGCTACCGGGTCCTCCCCCACGAGAACGGCCACGTCTTCGGCCTGCCCGACCTGTACACCGCGGAGGGCGGGGGCGCGGTCGGCCACTGGGACATCATGAGCGAGGACTGGGGCGCCAACAACGACCTCCTCGGCTGGCACAAGTGGAAGCTGGGCTGGCTGGACGCCGCGCAGGTGCACTGCGTGTCGGCCCCCGGCACCACGGAGTACACCCTGACGCCGCTGGCCCGCGCGGGCGGCTCCAAACTGGTCTTCGTCCCCCTGGACAGCAGATCCGGCTACGCCGTCGAACTGCGCACCCGCGGCGGCAACGACGAGTCGGTGTGCCGCCCGGGCGTCCTGATCTACAAGGTCGACGCCGAGGTGGACACGGGCATGGGCCCGGTCACCGTCCTCGACTCCCGCCGCGACAGCGGCGGCTGCACGCGCGCGCCGAACGTCCACGCGGAGCTGTCCGACGCGCCGTTCAGGCCCGGGGAGACGTTCAGGGATCCGCGGAGAGGGGTCACGATCAGGGTGGCGGGGGCGGATCCGGCGGGTGACCACCGGGTGCGGGTGACGCGGGAGTAGGCAGCGGCTGCGAGGAGGTAGAGGAGGCACCGGGGCGATCAGCACACAGGCAGACCGCCGATTCAGGATTACGGTAGGCCTGCCGCGACCGCCGTAACGGAGAGCCGATGCAAGCCAAGCCCACGAATGACGATGAGCGGGCGACCCCACCGGCTGACGGGGAGGGGGCGACCCCACCGGCCGACGGGAAGGGGGCGACCCCACCGGCCGACGGGAAGGGGGCGACCCCACCGGCCGACGGGAAGGAGGCGACCCCACCGGCCGACGGGGAGGGGGCGACCCCGCCGGCCAGCCCGAAGGAGGCGCCGGCCGGCGGGAGGACGGGGGCACCCGCCGAGGCGGTCACGCCGCTGATCCGCGGCATCGCGGTCCTGCGGGAACTGACCGAGGCGGACGGCACGCTGAGCCTCAGCGCCCTGGAACGGGCCACCGGTCTCGCCCGTTCCACGGTCGACCGCATCACGGCCACCCTCGCCCGCATGGACTACGTCCGCTTGGACGGCAGGGACGTGCACCTGACCCCGCGCCTGATGGAACTGGGCAACTCCTACCTCTCGGCGCTGCGCCTCCCCGCCCTCCTCTCCGCCCGGGCGGACGCCCTGGCCGACGAACTGGACGAGTCGGTCTCCCTCGCGGTCGCCGACCGCGACGGCATCCGCTTCATCCACCAGGCGACCCGCCGCCGCGCGATGTCCCTGAGCTTCCGCATCGGCGACCTGCTCCCCGCCGAACGCACCGCGCCGGGCCCGCTGTTCGCGACGGAGTGGACCGACACCGACTGGCGGCACTGGCGGGACCGCAGGGCGTCGGACCCGAGGGACCTGTCCTTCACGGCCGTACCGCCACGCAAGTACGGAGCGGGCGAACGAGACGACGAGGCCTTCGTCGCCCGCACGGAAGAAGCGGCAGCGAACGGCTGGGCCCTGGACGACCAACTGATCGAACCGGGCCTGGTGGCGGTCTCGGTACCGGTCCGGTCCCCGCACACAGGCGACCGCGGAAAGATCGCCTGCGTGGCGAGCGTGGTCAGCCACACGAGCCGGCACACAGCACGCGACCTGCGCACCACCTTGCTTCCGAGACTGCGCTCGGCGGTGACGGAGATGGAACGCGAACTGCACCGCACGCCACCCCCGGAGCCCGGCCCGCCCCCCTCGAACCTCGCTCTCTGGACGGGCGCGTCCAAGCAGCGGCTGGGCCGCGACTTCATCGAATCCCTGGCCCGGGGCCTGACGGTCCTCACGGCCTTCGGCGAGGGCAGGCCGGAGCTGACCCTCACGGAGGTGGCCCAGGCGACGGGCCTGGCCAGGGCGACGGCCCGCCGCGCACTCATCACCTACGAACACCTGGACCTGGTGACCACCCCCAGCCCCCGCACCTTCACCCTGACCCCCCGGGTCCTCTCCCTGGGCTTCCCACCCCTCTCCCGCACGTCCCTGCCCGAGATCGCCCAGCCCCACCTGTCCGACCTGACGTCCCGCATCCACGAGTCGACGTCGCTGGCGGTGCTCTCGGAGTCGGG
Organism: Streptomyces sp. DH10; assembly: GCF_029813805.1. Taxonomy (NCBI): domain Bacteria; kingdom Bacillati; phylum Actinomycetota; class Actinomycetes; order Kitasatosporales; family Streptomycetaceae; genus Streptomyces; species Streptomyces sp. DH10. Next base: position 415,654 of record NZ_JARVKU010000002.1, on the reverse strand, counting down.
CGAGGAGATCCAGTGCACGGCCCGGGTGACGACGGGCCGGGTGATGAGCGTGAACATCACGGTGGGCACGCGCCTGCCCGCGCACGCGACGGCACTGGGCCGCGTCCTGCTGGCGGACACACGCGACGACACACAACCCGGTCTGGCCTCGATCCGCTCCCAGGGCTACGCCCTGGTCGACGAGGAACTGGAGGAGGGCCTCCGCTCCCTCGCGGTCCCGGTCCGCGACCGGTCCGGAAGGGTGGTGGCCGCCCTGAACACAGCGATGCACGCGAGCCGCCACTCTCTGCGGGAGTGCGTAACGGACCTGCTCCCCGAACTGACCGCAACGGCCACCCGCATCGAGTCGGACCTCCACACCGCCGGCCGCTTCACCCATGTCCCCCTGGCCTGACCCCCACACCCACCCGACCCGTATCCGGTACGCTGACGCCTGTGGTCCTCCCAGACCACAGGCACGCCGCTGCTTGCGTCCGATGCCACTGCCTTCGTAGCTCAGGGGATAGAGCACCGCTCTCCTAAAGCGGGTGTCGCAGGTTCGAATCCTGCCGGGGGCACCAGCCAAAAGGCCCCGGACCGATCATGGTCCGGGGCCTTTGACGTCCACCTCTGACATCAACGCGGGCGGTCACGGCGGCCATCCTTCCCGCCTCTGACACCGATAACGAGTAGGTGCCAGCGACGTCACGACGTGCACCACTACCGCACCAGAAACGACGGGGAACAGCGGGGAACCACGGTGAAAGCGACCCATCCCCGCGGGGCCTCACCGTAGCCGTACGCACAGGTCAGAGCCCAGACGAACCGCACATGCCCGCAGCTTCCCAATCTCAGGGCGCCCGCAGCATGCCCGGGTTAGAGAAGGTCCCGCCAGAAGGGGGCCGTCGCTCGCGGGCTCCAGCCATCGTCGACCCCGCTCCGCGCCTCGTCGAACTCCTGATGCATGTAGTCGGCCAGGTCCAGGCCGTAGTAGATGATGTCGGTCTGCCACATCGAGAGCACCGGATGCCCGAAGCCTCCCCGGCCGGCAGGCAGGTATCGGTGGGCATACACGGGCACCAGCACCGGCGCCTCCGCCAGATGATGCCGGGCCGTAGCCAGTGCCGCCGTCCCGTCGACTGGACGCTCACCCCAGCCCTCGTACCAGAACCCGTTGTGCTCAACGTCGAGCAGAACACCCTCGACCGGCCAGTCGAGCTGTCGACGCAAGCTGTCCAAATCGCCGCCGCGCCACTCCGGCCAGGGCCTGGACCAGGTCTGCCCGTCCTCGGGAGGGACGTTGACCGGGAGCCCGGCCGCAAGGAATGCTCGGTGATCGTCCGCGAACTCGAAGCCGTAGTCGCCCTCGATGCGCGTGAACTCGGCGTCCGTCAGCCCCGGCTCGAACTCACAGAGGCCTGTCTGTGCCAGGCGGCGTGCGGCCTCCGCACCCAGTCGTACTCCCTCATTGCTGATCACCGCCGCACGTTAGCGCCGGCCGCAGCCAATCGTCACCCCAGTTATGCGCGTCCGTCCCAGTTTCCGTCTCGTTCCGCAACGTTCACGCTCGTTCAAGGGAGACCCGCCCGCGCACACGTCCTGGCAGTCAGTCGCCCATGAACCCAGGTGAACGCCCCGCACACACCCCAGCAGGCCCCAACACAGTTGGAAAGCGTGTTGGCCACCAAGTCGTCACCCCCAACACGCCCACGACTCGCGCCTGTCGCGGAGAGAGCCCGAACGGGTAGCTGATGGATACGGGTGACAAGGCGTTCCGCACTGTGGTGCCTGGTGCTACCGCCATGCCAGCGAGGTGACACGAAGCGGGAAAAACGTCGCCCGTCTCGACCCCGACGCCCATATCATCCTGGAATGACCGACGCGTCCGGGGCATTCGCTGTCGCCGCTCTCAGCTTGGCCGTGTCTACGGTGTCACTCAGTTGGCAAGTCGCTAGCCACTTCTTGAGCGGCGCCCGGGTGCGCTGCGAACTGTCGATCGCGATCCATGACGATAGGGATCCTGTCCCGTCCATCGTCTCGGAGGTTGTCGATCGCACGACAACGAACCTTCAACGCATCCAGGGCGCAGAGTTCGAATCGTACGTGCACGACGCATTCAGTGTGGTCGTACGCAACACTGGGCGTGGACCCGTGAGCGTACGCGTGCCATGCATATCCGACAGACGTCGCTCCTACTGGGGCGGTGCGCCATCTCGCGTTCGAACGGTCGACTTCACGATGCAGGGGAGCGTCTGCCGTCTGGAGCCTGGCGAGGCGAAGACATGGCTCCTGCCAATGTGGCAGATCATCGACACGATCCGCGCCTCCCGTCCCGGTGAGCCTCTGACTTGCCGGGCCGCAGTTCTCCTAGGAACCGGACGGTGGGTGAAGGGCAGCCGCGCCAACTCATGGCAGGTCCCGGCAGGGATGACAAGCCTGAGACGCTAGTCGTGTGTTTGCGCTTGGAGTCCTGCCGGTGCCGGAGCTGTCCGCTGACATCAACGACCCCGGACGGCGGCGACACGCAGCAGCCACGTGTGGCACCGATGTACAAGGCAGGCCCCACCTGGGTGAGGGATAGATCGAACTGCTAAAGCGGTGCTCAGCCAGCCGTGGACTATCCGTGGACTCGTCCCGCCTGATCCGCCACGTACAGGGCCGTGACCTGCCGCGCTGTCAAGGGGCCTCCGGAGCCGTTGCGGTTTGGTGCCGCGGAGTTCAGCGCAGGGACCGCCGCTCGTCTACACGGCGTGTCGGCACACTCAGGAACACGTCAGGCATCGCAGGGCCATAAAGGACGTTGAACGTTTCCAGTCGATAGGACCAAGCCCCGTCACAACTGCCGACGAACCGGTAGTTGATCTGCCATTGCAGCCATTGGCCGGGAGTCAGACGAACGGCAGGTGGACGCCGATTGCGTCGTGGCATGGCAAACATGCTCACCTCTGGCGGATCCACGCGCAGCAACCCATCGACCTCGCGGAGGATCGTCCCGGATGCCGATAGATCCCGTACCTGTATACGAGGCTCGAAGGAATCGGACTCCCGCATGGCAACCTCGTGGAGGGCAGAACTCAAGCCCGGGGGCAGCAAGAAGGCCGTTGGGACGGCGTTTCTGCGAGCAGCTTCAGAACCGCCGCGCGACTTTTTCGTCCACGACGTGTGCACCCGCTGCACGACAGCATCCATGGGCCCAATCATCGGGCATGACGCCGCACTGCGGCCACAGAGTTACGTGTCGTGCCAGAACCGTGCCAGATCCGGCGGGGAACTACGGTGAACACCGGGCAACGCTTCAGCGCTAGCCCACGCGGGGTCGGGGCTCCGCCGCAGGTCAGCCCAGCAGCGGCTCCTAGATCACCTGAGCTTCCCAAGCTGAGAGCGCGAGTTCGATTCTCGTCACCCGCTCCAATGAAAACCCCAGGTCAGCGACCTGGGGTTCATTGTTGAAGAACGTTGATCGAAACGCTGCCTGCCACCACCGCGCCAACGGAAGGTGCGGCGCCGGAATCCTCCGGTGCCGCACCTTGCCGGACGTCTGTCCACGTGCTCAGCAGGGCACCGCCGACACCGGCGGCGCCCTCCCAGGTTCGAACAGCGGACCACGGCGATCTACGAATCCCTCGACAAGGCCCGCGACAGCATCGCGGACTCCAACGGCGTCTGGAAGAGTCGCGCGGCCAGTACCCCGAGGTGAACCGCGCCCTACACAGCCTCGGTGTAATCGCCCCGCGCCCGGACGAACCCGAGTGCGATCCCCCACCCTGCGCTACCCGGCTCTTGGCCACCCGGCTCCGTCACCGTCGACGACGCTTCTCGGTTCCTGTGCGGCGTGCGATGCGGCATGCCGTCTACGCCACTTCGATCACCCCTGGCGGTGATGCGACCGGCTCTCCGGCAACGCAAACGCGCCACATTCGAGCGCATGCCCACGTCAGTCATGTCCATGCCTTCCGCGTCGAGGGGTGCTCCCTTAGGCTCCTCCGCCGGACCGCAGGCGTTACCGACGGTAGGGGAGACCGGTCATGAGGCGAACGGGCAGCACGCGACGCACCTTTGTCGTGGGGGCCGCGGCCGCAAGCGGGGCGGTGGCGCTGGGCACCGGCACGGCGGCTTCAGCGGCACCGGCGCAGGGACGGCAGCAGGCCGTCGCCGTGCTCGGCGGTGGCGTCGCCGGGCTGACGGCGGCGCATGAACTCGCCGAGCGGGGCTTCGCGGTGACCGTCTACGAGCGTCGGGCGCTCGGCGGCAAGGCCCGCTCCATGGACGTACCGGACAGCGCGAAGGGAAGCCGCAAGCCACTGCCCGCGGAGCACGGGTTCCGCTTCATCCCGGGGATTTACCACAACCTCCCCGACACGATGCGGCGCATCCCCTTTCCCGGGAACGCAGGCGGCGTCTGGGACAACCTGATCGCACCCAAGGAGATGATGTTCGCGCGGAACAACGGCCGCGAGGATCTGCGGATACCCATCCCCGGGGAGAAGGAGCCCGCCGAGCTCACCCTCGACGACATCAGACGCGCCCTCACCGGTCTCCTGGAGACGGGATTCCATCTTCCTCTCCATGAGATCGCGTACTTCGTGAACCGCGCCGTCGTTTTCCTGACCAGTTGCGACGCGCGCCGCAACTCCACCTGGGAAGCCACCCCTTGGTGGACTTTCGTACGCGCCGGGCAGATGTCGAAGGAGTACCAGCGCATCCTCGCGGTCGGCGTCACCCGCAACATCGTCGCCACCAAGGCTGAGGAGGCCAGCACCCGCACGGTCGGCACCCTCGGCGAGGCCTTCGTTTTCAACGCACTCGGACGGGGTGCGGACGGCCCACCCGACCGGATCCTCAACGCACCCACCAATGAGGCCTGGATCGACCCCTGGGTGGCTCATCTCACTTCCCTGGGCGTGGAGTTCCGCATCGGCTGGACCGTGCACGAGGTGAGGCTGGGCGGAGACGGGCGGGTCTCCGAGGCCGTCATCGAGGATGCGGACGGCGTCCGTCGCTCCATTACCGCCGATCACTATGTCTCCGCCATGCCGGTGGAGCACGCGCGGCGCACCTGGAGTGCCGGATTACGCGCTGCCGACCCACAGTTGGCGCGCTGCGACAAGCTGCAGACGGACTGGATGACGGGCCTTCAGTTCTATCTGACCGAGACGCCGCCCGTGGTACAGGGCCACTTCAACTGCATCGACTCGCCATGGTCGCTGACCGCGATCGCCCAGGCCCGGCACTGGCCAGGGCGTGACTTCGCCGCCGACTACGGCGACGGCGTGGCCAAGGAGTGTCTGTCGGTGGATATCTCCGAGTGGGACAAGCCTGGCGTCCTGTACGGCAAAACGGCCAAACAGTGCACCCGCGAGGAGGTCGCACGCGAGGTGTGGGCACAGCTCAAGGACGCACTCAACGACACCGGCAAGACAGTGCTGCGCGACGGCACGCTGCACTCGTGGTTCCTGGACCCCGGAGTGGACGGGATCGGCACCCCGCACCCGACCAACCAGGACGAGCTGCTGATCCACCCCGTGGGCACGCTGCACAACCGCCCATCGGCCAGGACCACGGTCCCGAACTTCTTCCTGTCCGGGGATTACGTCGCCGTGGACATCGACCTCGCCACCATGGAGGGCGCGAACGCCTCGGCCCGTCAGGCGGTCAATGCCCTTCTGGATCGAGCAGGTTCGAGTGCGCCGCGCTGCACGGTCACCCCGCTGTTCCGGCCGCCGGAGCTCGAGAGCCTCAAGCGCCACGACCACTTCCGCTTCAAGGCCGGCCTGCCGAACGCGTTCGACCTGGGGTGATCCAGTCGGGATCGGTCGCTCGACCTCGTTCATTGAAGCGCTCAGCCTGTCGAGTGACGCACGGAGGACAGGTTCGGCTATGAGTTCGATGACACCAGCCGCGTACGAACGAGCGCTCGCAGCATCGCGGCGCCCGTCCATACCGCGGCAAAGTGCAGGAGTGCCGCGAGCGCGAGGCTTTCCGGCAGGGCCGCATCGGCCGGTTGCGCGACCGCCAGGTACAGGGTGAACGGAAGCTTCCAGCCGCTCCAGGCGAACAACGAGCCCGAGCCGAGCCAGCCGAGCACCATGGGGCCCCACCGAGGTACTCGTGCGGGCCGGCCACGGACGGCAGCCCAGGTGGCGGCGGACGCCACGAACGCCCAGAGCCCGAAGACTCCGGACAGCACGTGCCAAGCGAGGTCCCGCTCGCCGCGGTGGATTACACCTGCGGTGCCGCCCGCCGCCCAGTACAGCCAGATGAGACCGACGGTGGCGCCGACCACGGCCATCCATGGCGGCACCCTTGGCGTACCCACTCCACCGTCGCCGAGCCGACCCGTGAACGCGTCCGGCCAGCGTCGCCGCAAGTACGTGGGTAGTGCGATGGCCAGACCCAGCCCCATGCCTACAAAGCCGATCTGAACCAGCGCGGCCTCCCAGCCCGGCATCGACGGGCCCGCGTCACCCTCACTCTTCGGATTGCCATCCGCCGAGCCCAGCAGCGGACTGAGGACGGCGTACGGCAACACCGGGACGAGGAACCCCGTGCCCACCCAAGCGCAGAAAGCCAACGGAGCTCCCGGTAGGCGCATCCCCCACGGCCGTACCAGCGCGAGCGCCACCGCGATACCGGTCGCTGCCATACCGATCGTTGCGCTGTTGAGCACCGCCCACTCCACCTTGCCGAACCCGGTCCCGGCCGGCAGCAGCCCCAGGAGCGAACCGACCACCCACGACACCTTGATCAGCAAGTACGGCGTCAGTGCCAGTGCTGCCCCATACGCCGCGACGCTCCCGACCCGATCCCACCGATCCACCTGAACTCCTTCTCCGCCACGCCACTCAGGCCCGCGCATGCACGTTCTGGGGCGCGCGGCGCTTCCAGTACGCGACGGTCAGTACGGCCAGCAGCGGTCCCCACAGAATCAGCGGCGCGTAGCAGACGTAGAACCACGCGGTCTCCCATCCGCCCACCTCGCTGGGGGAGTTGGCGGGCAGGTCGTCACCTCGGATCGTGGTGCCCATGACCTGGGTGACGAGGGACAGGACGGTAATGAGCGTGAGGATCGTGGCACCGATGGCTGCCGGGATCACCGTTGCCTTCGTTGGGACACTGCGGCCCTGCAGGAAAGGCATCCAGCGCGGGAACACCTCGCCCCAACCGGCGATCAGCCCGATCGCCGTGAACGCAAGGGCTTCGGAGAGGATCGACAGTAGGACGATGTAGGCCTTCTCGCCGAGCCCGATTCCATCGTCGAACACGGCCGGCAGGCGCCAGATGCTGGATGGCAGGACGGCTAACGGCACGGCGTAGGCTACTAGTTGCATCCGCCGAGATACTCCGGCAGCGGGCTTGTGGGCCGCCTGCCATGCGGCGCAAAGCCGCCCGGGGCGAGCGGCTGCGGTGTCCTCGACGTGTGGGAACGGCTGCATGCGCGGTCCTCGGTTCGGTGACTGGTGGTCGGCCGGTTTCGATTACGAGAGTCGCAGGCACAGGGGCCGCCGAGGATCGATCCGTGGGTCGAAGTCGGTTCCGCCGTCAAGACGAGGGAACATGCGACCAAAGGATGGCGTAGGGGTGTCGGCCCCACCCTTGAGGTAGAACGCCAGCGGCTCATGCCCGGCTGCATGCAACTGCTGCAAAGCCAAGAAGCCACTGAGCCGGTGAGTTGGAAGGCGTCTGAGCCAGTGGACTGACGCGAGTCGACGCGTGCCACAGTCGTGCCAGATGCAGGGGTCAGCCACGGTCAACACGGGGAGGCGCGGACACACCCCGTGCCCCTATCCCGAACGATGAAGCCGCAGGTCACCAGCCGGAAACCCCAGCCGCTCCCCTAAAGCGGATGTCGCAGGTTCGAATCCTGCCGGGGCACCAGCCAAAAGGCCCCGGACCGATCATGGTCCGGGGCCTGCGCCGGAGGCGACTCCGGCCCCCGTGTGGAAGGTGGGGGCGCCATGCCTGCGGCGTGCAGCTGCCTGTGGGGTCAGCCGTACGACGCCGAGGGACCGTTGAGCCGCGTCATGTCGCGTTCCGTACCTTGCCGGTGGCCTTGAGCCGCGTCATGTCGCGTCCCGTACCGTGCCGGTGGCCTCCGGCCCCTTGACGTCCTTGTCGCCGTCGGCCGTGCTCAGCCGCAGCAGAAGGGACTCGACCGGCTCGGTCACCCGGTCGGCGATGGTGGGCACCTTCACGTCGACGCTCCGGCTGCCCGCGGGAATCTCGAACGACAGGCGAGGTTCGTCCGGCAGCCGCGACAGCGCCCGCTGCGGACCGGGTGAGACGTCGAAGTTCTCCTTCAGCCACGAGGGAGTGACATCCTTGGTGGACAGCTCGGCGCCACGGCGGACGGGCCGGATCCACAGGTCTCCGTACAGGGGTTCGTCGGCTGCCGCGGACAGGCTGATCCGCCAGACCAGTTGTTTGCCCTCGGTGACGCGGTCGGCGACCGGTGTCACTCGCATGGTGGGCCTGGGGTCGTCGTTCTCCACGATGATCTTGCCGCGATGGGATCCGACCACCGCGCCATGGACCGACTTGACGAACACCGGACGGTCGACCTCGTCCTCGTAGCGGTCGTCGCCCTTCACCGTCATCCGTACGTTGACGGGCGCGCCCGGGCGAACCGTCACCGTGCGCACGACCGGGTACTTGTGTCCCGGCTCGTCCACGAACACCCGGACCTGGCCGCTGCCCTTGCCGGAGACCGTCACCGGCACCTGATAGGTGCGCGTGCCGGGGCCGCCCTCCTTGACGGTCGTACGGCCGACGTCCACGCGGACGAGTTGAGCCGGCTCGACCGCGGGGGTGCCGGGGCGCCAGCCCCAGGCGTCCAGCAGCCACGCCTTTCCGGACGAGGTGCGGGGGGTGAGGTGGAGGGTCTTGACGTGTGCCAGGTCGAGTCCGGCCCTGGCCGCGGCGGACAGCGGTACGCGGACTTCGCGCGCCCAGTACGAGGACGTCAGGCTGGTGCCGGGCAGGCCGTCGACGCGGACGCGGCCGAGAGTGGCCCGCTTGCCGGATGCGTCGGTGAGTGACACGTCCAGCCGGGTGCCGGTGGTGTTGGGCGGCACGATCACCCGCAGGGTCAGCGCCTTGGCGCCGGACAGGGAGACCGGGCGAGCGGGGCTGAGCCGGGTGGCGGCGCCGGACTTGGTCCAGCTCATGGCCAGCGCGTAGCGGCCGGGCTCCTTCTGCGTCTCCCAAAGGGCGAAGTGCGGCGAGGCATCTTGGAGGCGGGACGGCAGGCAGGAGGTGGCCGGGTCCGTGTCCACCTGGGCGCACAGCCTGCCGCCGCCGACCGTGGCGGAGGGGGCCGGCAGGAAGGCTCCGCCGCGCCCGGCGCCGAGGGCATGGGTGTAGACCTGGGCGGGCCCGGCGGAGGCGGCGCGCACGCCGGAGCCGTCGATCAACGGGCGGGCCCGGTCGTCCCGGGCGATGAACAGCCGGGCCGCGGCGGCGATGTAGGTGGATCCCGCCTTCTGCTGCTGCTTGGCGGTCAGACGGGTCTTGGCACCCTCCGAGCACAACCGGTCGTCGTGGTCGCCGGAGTAGGTGAAGTCGTCCTCTGCGAAGGCCGCGGCCTGGCCGGGAGTCCACTCGGTGTTGAAGTAGTTGTGGTTCGCGCCGACCATGTAGACCGCGCTGTGCAGGGCCGTGCCGCGGCTGACACCACGCGTGCCGTCGACGTACGTCTCGCCCTGCAGATTGGGCATGTCGCCGTCGCAGCCCGGCAGGATCGTCATGGACGGCACGTCGGGGACGGGGTTCTGGGCCAGGGCGGAGGGGGCTATCAGAACGGTGCCGCGAATCGTCCAGCGGACGCGGCCCCGGTAGCCGTCCAGCGCGGCGGGCGGCGGGTACAGGCTGTCCAGAGCGGCCCGGTTGACGGCCTCACCGCCTCGCGAGTGCCCCACCAGCAGCACACGTGCCAGGTCTGCTCGGGGCGCCTTGCGCACGGCCGCCGGTGCCTTGGACGGGTCGGCGGCCCAGTCCGCCCAGTGCCCCAGATGCAGCCGTATCAGGGACGACCGGAACCCTGCGCTGCCGTCCGCCCTCACCACGTCCTGGGCGTTGATGCCGTTGGCCGAGACCGACACCGTCACGTAGCCCTGGGAAGCCAGCAGCTTCTGGTCGTGCAGGTGACCGCGGTAACTCGGCACCGGCTTCTTGCCGGTGCCGCACGGCCACTCCGCGGTCAGCGTTCCTTCCGCGTCGAAGCAGGTGTCATGGCGTCCGTGCAGGAAGAGCGCCAACGGCCGGCGGCCCGTGGCACCGGCCGGCGCCACGACCACGGCCTTCATCTCCACCCGTGTGTCCAGCCCCGGCAGGTGCACCGACGGCAGGGAGTACTCGCCCTGGACGGTACGGAACTTTCCGGCGACACCGGGATCGATCTTGTGCACAGGGTTCGCGGGCGGGGTTCCCGTCAGAGGTGACGCGGCCGAAGGGCCTTCGAGGTCGCGTGCGCGCCCGGCGTCCGTTCCCTCCGCGTCCAGCCGCCGTCCTGCGGCCTCGACCCGCAGATCCCGCGCCTGCCCGAGACGTACCCCGTCCAGCGGAAACCGGAGGGTGCGCCCGTCCGCGGCAGCCGCGGGATGCCCCAGCAGCCGGCCCCCACTGCGGAACTCGATCCGGGCACCGCCCATCGGCACCCGGCCGGGTGAGCGCCACTCCAGCTTCTCCGTCCCGCCCGAGCCGGTGATCCTCCAGCCGTCGGGAAGGCGCGGTGAGGCGTCGGCGGACTGCCTCTGGGGCTCCGGGTCGGGTGCGGCTTGCACCGCGCCCGGCCATGCGCACGCCATCGCGAAGGCCGCCGTCACGGCGGCCGTCATGGCGGCCGTCATGGTGGCCGCCATGCGCGGGATACGTTTCACGTCTCGTTTCTCCTTGTCGTCGGATGTGCGGTCGGATTGCATGCCGGACGGAGCTGGACAGCATTGCTCCCGGGCCCTCGGCGGCCACCGGTGCCCGGTGGACGGGCGGCGGTGGGCGGTGCGGCTCGCACGGGCGGACGGCTGTGGCCACGGCGGACCGGCCCCGTTCACGGGCCGCTCCGGGCTACGCGACCACTCAGCTGCGGGGGACCCAGGAGAGGAAGAAGCGAGCAGATCGGGGTGTGGCTGAGCATGGGGCCAGAACCTGAGCAGCGGCTTACCGAATGTCACCGAGGGGACGATCATCGAGGCCGGATGCGTTTTTCAGCGACCCCGGGGATCACTCTGAAAAAAACTCGGTCCCCGATCCTCGAACTTCACCCGGGCCGCAGCGCCACATGGATGCCGACCGCCCCACCCCGAAGGCGGGGCGGGTGATCGCACGCGATCAGAGCCCGCCACTTGCACAGCTGACGGGCCCCGGTGGCCCGCTCCTTTCCCACCGCCCTGGCCGCCTACCCGATCGCCATGCTGATCGGCTGGGCCCTCTCCTTCGCCCTGATCGCCCGGCTCGCCTCCCTGGACCCGGCGAACGCCCCCTCCTGGTGTCGTTGAACAGCAGCGCGCTCTAGCTGGGCACGGCGGCGGGCGGCGGGCGGCTTTGCGTGAGCGATGCGTGGTCCAAGGCCGCGCATGGCGGCGCGGCCCGGCAACAACTCGCGACTCAGGTCGACCAGGCCCTCCAAGCCACCGAATTCCTAGGCTGCCATGCGCCGACAGAGTGCGCCGATGCGCCCTGGACCGGCCGCTCATGGATCGATGCGCGTTGTGCCGACGGCCTGGAGTACTCCACCGAGTCATGGGCGGGCCGTAAGCGGGACCTGACGGCCGAGTCGTCGCCCGGGTGGGCCCGGTCGATCACGAGGCCACGTATGACCAGTGGGCGCTCGCCCGGCGCGGCCAGACCGCGCACGTCCAGTGAGAGCGGCCACCACCGCTACGCCGACCACGACAAACGCCGCTGCCCGGTGATCTCCGTGGTCCGATCTCCGCTGAAGAGTCCCGAGGACTTCCTCGTCGGCCGTTCCGTCGTCTTCTCCACCGAGGCCCTGCGCGGCCGGGGCGACAACCCGCACGGCCGTCTCAGTCCCGCGCCGCCCCGGCCCGGGACAGGTCCCAGTACGCGGCGTACCGGCCGGCGCGTCGCAGCAACTCCTCGTGGCTGCCCTGTTCGACCACCCGCCCGGCGTCCAGGAAGGCGACGCGGTCGGCCCGGCGCACGGTCCCCATGCGGTGCGCCACCATCACGACGGTCCGGCCCGCCATCAGCTCCTCGATGCCGGCGTGCACGGCCGCCTCGTTCACCGGGTCCAGGGCCGAAGTGACCTCGTCGAGCAGCACGATCGGCGCGTCCTTCAGCAGCGCGCGGGCGATGGAGACGCGCTGCCGCTCGCCGCCCGACAGCAGCGCCCCGCCCTCGCCCACGTCCGTCGACCAGCCGCCGGGCAGCCGCTCGATCACCTCGTCGAGACGGGCCGCGGCGGCCGCGGCCCGTACCTCGGCGTCGGTGGCGTCCGGGCGGCCGAGGCGCACGTTCTCCTCGATCGTGCCGTCGAAGAGGTAGACGTCCTGGAAGACGATGGCGATCCGCGCCATCAGCGCCGCGGTGTCCATCTCCCGTACGTCCACCCCGCCGATCCGCACCGCGCCCGCGTCGACGTCGTGGAAGCGGGCGAGCAGCTGCAGCAGCGTCGTCTTGCCCGCGCCCGACGGCCCGACGACGGCGAGCCGCCGGCCCTCGGGTACGGACAGCGTCACCCCGTCGGCGACCGCGCGGTCGCCGTGCCGGAAGGTGACCGCGTCGAACGCGATGTCGTGTCCGGCCGGTTCGCGCGGCGCGCGAGGCTCCGGCAACGGCTCGGTGTTGAGGACGTCGTCGAGGCGGGTGAGTTCGGCGCGGGCGGCGCGGATGCCGCCACTCATCTCGGCGAGGGACAGCAGCGGGTCGGCGCAGCGGGCGGCGAGCACCAGGACTGCAAGCACCTCGGCCGCGCCGATGTCCCCGCCGAGGGCGAGGTACGCACCGAGTGCGAGCAACGCGGTGAACACCGCCTGCACGGTGACCGCAAGACCCAGCACACCTGGCAGCGCCGAAAGGGTGGAGCGACGCGAGGCGCGGCGCAGTTCCTCCAGGGAGTCGTCCAGCAAACCGAATCGCTCGCCGGTGCGGCCCCCGGCGCGCAGCACCGGCTGGGCCTGGAGGTACTCGATGACGCGGCCGGTGGCCGCGCGCTCGCGTTCCACGCGCTCCGCGTCGGTCGCCGTCGTCACGCGGGCCGTACGCAGCTGTACCGCGGCCACCAACGGCACAGCGGCCAGGCCGGCAAGCCCCAACTGCCAGTTGTAGGCGAGCATCACGGCGACGATCGTCAGCGGCGTCACACAGGCGGAGATGAACGGCGCCAGCAGGTGCGCGATCACGCTCATCGCCTGCAACACGCCCTGGCTGGCGAGGACGGACACCTCGCCGGTGCGGCCGGGTTGATACCAGCCGATGGGCAACCGGGCGAGGTGTTCGCCGAGGCGCTCGTACATGCCGTGCAGCATCGTCGTGCCCACGCGGAAACCGGAGCGGTCGCTGACGTACCGCAGCACCGCATAGACCGCGACCGCCGCGCCGAAGGCGGCCAGCCAGGGCCGGGCGTCCTCGGGTGTGCTGCCGAAGAGCGCGCGCAGCACGGGCACCAGCAAGGCGTACGACAGTCCCTCGGCGAGGGCGGTCGCCGTCATCAGGGCGATGGTGCGGCGCACCGGTCCGGCGTACTCGTGGCCGAGCACACGCAGCAGTGTGCTGATCATCGGGCCTCTTCCCCTTCCATGGCACCGGCTTCCATGGCACCGGCTTCCACGGCACCGACTTCCACGGCACCGGCGTGGATCTTCCAGAATTCGGCGAATGCGCCGCTCCGCGCGAGGAGTTCCGCGGTCGTGCCCCGCTCCACGATCTCGCCGTCGCGCAGCATCACGACGGTGTCGGCGTCGGCGATCGTCTCCATGCGGTGGGCGATGACCAGCGTCGTCCGCTTCTCCCGGGTCTGCGCCAGCGCCTCGCGCACCGCCTGCTCGGTCTGCGGGTCGGCGAAGGCGGTGGCCTCGTCGAGGACCAGGACGGGGGCGTCTGCGAGCAGGGCGCGGGCGATCGAGACGCGCTGCGCCTCGCCGCCGGAGAGGCGGGCGTCCTCGCCGATCACCGAGTCGTAGCCGCGGGGCAGTTCGAGAATGCGGTCGTGGATGCTCGCCCGGCGGGCGGCGCGGACGACGGCGTCGCGGTCGGCGTGCGGGACGGCGAGGGCGATGTTGTCCGCGACCGAGGCGCGCAGCAGCCGGACGTCCTGGAAGACGAAGGACACCCGCCGGTACAGCTCCTGGCTGCCCACCTCACGCAGGTCGACGCCGCCGAGGAGCACGGAGCCGCGCGTCGGGTCGTAGAACCGCGGCAGCAGCTGCACCAGCGTGGACTTGCCGCTGCCGGAAGGCCCGACCACGGCGGTGATCGTCCCCGGCTCCAGCACCAGGTCGATCCCGCGCAGCACCTCGCGCCCGGCCGCGGCGCCCTCGTACCCGAAGCGGACGTCCCGCAGCTCCACCCGGTGTCCCTCGGGCGCCACCGGCCGTACGGGCTCGGGCAGCGACGGCTCGACGAGTACGTCCCGGATGCGGCCGACGGCGCGCCGCGCGGCCTGCAGGTCGTCGAAGCCGTGCCCGAGCGCGGCCACGGGCGCGGTCAGCCCGAGGCCGAGAAGCAGGAACGGCAGCAGGTCCGCCGGGGCGAGCCCGGCCCCGGTGATCCGGTACGCGCCGCCGACCAGCACCGCCAGCAGCACGAACGGCGGCGACAGCGCCACCTGCATCCCGGCGGCGACCCCGGAAAGACCGCGCACCATCCGGTAGAAGCTCCGGGTGAAGTCGCCCACCGCGGTACGGAACTTGCCGTGCGCCCGCGCCGACCCGCCGAACGCCTTCACCACCGCGATGCCCTGCACGAACTCGACCACCGACGCCGAGATCCGCCCCATCGCGGCGTCGAACTCCTTCTGCTCGCGCAGCCGCGTAGGGGTCATCATCAGCGGCACCAGCGCGACCGCCAGCAGCACGGGGATCAGCGTGATCAGCGTCAGCCGCCAGTCCACGGTGAGGAGGTAGCCGAGCGAGACCAGCGGCACCACGAAGGCGGAGACCAGCTCGCCCGGCGTGTGCGCGATGAGCGGGTGCACGGCGCTGACGTCCTCACCCACCAGCTTCGCCAGCTCCCCGTTGCGCCGCCGCGCCAGCCAGCCGATCGGCACCCGCCCGAGCCGCGCGGCGAGTTGCCGGCGCAGCGACAGCTGCACCCGGGTGTCGAGGAGGTGTCCGACGCCGGACGAGGCGGCCGTGAACAGCAGCCGTACGAGCAGCCCTGCCGCGCCCGCGATCACGACGTTGCGCACGTGCCCGTCGTCGGCCGGCCCCGGCGCCAGCAGCGTACGACCGAGCTCGACGACCGCGAGCAGCGGCGCCAGGCCGGCGACGGCGCCGATGACCTGGAGGACGACGACGACGGCGAAGCCGCCCGCGTGCGGGCGCAACAGACTGGCCACGCCCGGTGGTGGCGGCGCGGTGGTTCCGGTGGAAGTCATGCGCTCACCTTCGCCGCGGCTGCGGCCCGTTGGATTGAAGAAATGTTCCGCCCGGGCGGGTCCGTAGCATGGACGCATGTCAACTGCCGTGCGCCAGCGCGTCGCTGCCCCCGTGTGGCAGGTCACGCGCCCGGCCCGGCCCGGCCGCGTACCCGGCGTCGTCCTGGCGGGGCTGCGCGACCGCGGCCCGGCTCCGGTCGACCACCGGCTCGACCCGCACCCCGTGCTGACGCTGGCGCTGGCCTGCGGCGAGGCTGCGCTCGGCATCGACGAGTCGACGGGGCGGCAGCACCGCGGCAGCCTCGTCACCGGGCTCGGGTTCGGCGTCGGCGGTGCGGCGCGGGTGCGGGCCGCGAACGTCGAGTGGGTGCAGGTGCGCCTGTCCCCCGCCATCGCGCGCGCCGTGCTGGGCGTGGGCCCTGCTGAGCTGGAGAGCTCCGTGGTGGCCCTGGACGATCTGTGGGGAGAGCGGCGGGCAGCCCGGCTGCGCGAGCGGCTGGCCCAGGCCGCCTCGTGGGAGGAACGCTTCGCTCTCGTCGAGGCGTTCCTCGCCCGGCTGACCGCCGCGGGGCCCGCCATCGAGCCGGAGCTGGCCTGGGCCTGGGACCGTATCGTCGCCGAGCACGGCCAGGTGCGGGTCGAGGAGCTGGCCGACGAGCTGGGCTGGAGCCGCAAGCGCCTGTGGTCCCGCTTCCACGCGCAGCTCGGCCTGCCGCCCAAGCGCGCCGTGAAGCTCGTCCGCTTCGACTGGGCCGCCACCCGCCTGGCCGGGGGCCAGGAGGCGGCCAGGGTCGCGGCCGACTGCGGCTACGCCGACCAGTCGCATCTGCACCGGGACGTCGTGGCGTTCACCGGTGTGACCCCCGCGATCCTGGCCGGCCAGTCGCTCGTCACGACGGCCGACATGGCGTGGGTGGACCACGTGCCGCGCCTCTTCACGGGAACCGACGACCGCAAGATCTTGGTGACGGGCTCCATCGCCCAGAAGAGACGACCGCCACCCTCCTGGTGAAAACGGACGGCATCTTCGTCGTACCGGATCCGGGCCTTGCCCGCGCTCTTTCCCGTCCCTCAATCACTCAAGGTGAGTACCTCAGCCAGCGAAGTCGATAAGCATCACAGCGAAGCAGAGGAAAAGCAGTACCCATCTGTCGGCAATGTCCGATGTCCTTGCGGCGATCCGGGGACTCATCCGCCAGACCTGGGGATGCCCTGCCCCAACCGGCAGCGCTCCACGCAGCCCCTCATGGGCCTCCTGGCAGCCTGTATGACCTTCAAGCCGCGTCACGGACACGGCCGGCAGCACGGCACTCAGCACGGCATCCCGTCGTGGCCCCAGCACCCGAGCGGGGCCGAAGGCGCCGCCGTCTGCGGCCCCGCCATGGCCGAGGGGCGGCCTCCCGCAGGCGGGGGCGTCACTTCAGAAAATCGCCTGTCGACGTATGTCAGTTCGTTACGCGGAACGTGGCGTCGCTGCGGGCCGTCGCCGTGGTGATCGGGTCGAGGCGGAGTTCGTAGGCGTAGTGGCGGATGTACCGGTCGGGGAAGTTGTACGACTGGAACGAGGACCAGGATGAGTCGGCGAGGCCGGCGACCTGGCGGAAGGTGGCGTCCGCGGCGAACCGGGCGGTGCCGTCGTTGTAGGCCAGCTGGAAGTCGTATCCGGCGTGCCGCAGGAAGTGGCCGGGGAAGTTGACCGACTCGAAGGAGACGGTGCCCGAGCCCGCCAGGCCGGGGCGCGGCCGGAACTGGGCGTCCGCGTTGGTGACGTTCTGGTCGATGCGCACGTCGAAGTTGGCGTGACGCACGTAGCGGTCCTGGAAGTTGAACGACTGGAGCCGCTTGGCCGGGGTGTTGGCCCAGCGTGCGAGCACCCGGCTCTCCTCGGCGGCCGTCAGGTTGAGGATCGCGCCGTGGCGCTTCTTCGTCCCGCCCAGGTTGTAGCTTCCGGACGCCGGGAGCCGGTAGGTGCTGGGGACGGAGGGGTTGGTCGTCGTGACCGGCATGTAGCCGCGTCCGGAGGCGTACTGGTCGAGGTAGAGGGTCCACTCGTTGCGGTCCCTGAACTTCATCCACATCGGGCCTTCGACCTGGGAGCCGGTCAGGCCGATGCCGGAGAGGTTGCCGAGGTTCGTCCATGTGCCGAGGATCGAATTGCTGCCTTCGAGTGTGATCTGGCCGTCGCCGGAGGCCCGTACGTAGCGGAAGTCGCCGACGCCCGACGGCACTTCGACGATCTGGGTGTCGATGATGTTCTGGGTGCCGGGGCGGTCGATGTAGAGCTGCGGGGTGGTGATGGTGCGGAAGTCGGTGGTGCGGGCGTAGTAGATGCGGTGCTTGAGCACGCCGCCCCGGGTCGCGTTCGTCGCCCAGTACAGGACGTAGTCGTTGGTCTCGGGGTTCCAGATCGCTTCCGGCGCCCAGGCGTTGCGCCCGTCGGGGATCGCGCCGGCGACGTTGAGCAGCCGCGGCTGCGACCAGGTGACCAGGTCCGTCGACTCCCACACCACGAGGTTGCGGCTTCCGTTGTTCATGGAGTCGTCCCACGACTGCCCGCAGTCGATGCACAGGTCGGTCGCGATGATCCAGTACTTGTCACCGCCGGGGGCTCTGACCAGTGAGGGGTCACGCACCCCACGGGTTCCCACCGTGGAACGCAGGGTCATCCCGCCGCCGTTGAGGTCGCTCCAGTTCAGGCCGTCCGTGCTGTGCGAGAAGTAGATCTGCTGACCGGTCGACCCCTCCCCGATGAAGTGCGTCATCAGGTAGCCCGGGTCGGCGGCGGCGGCCCGGTCAGGTGTGGTCAGGGCCTGGCCCGTGAAGAGGAGGCAGGCGGCGAGCGCTATCGCCGACAGCCTGGAGAGAAGCGCGCGCATGTGCATGTCCCCTGTCTTTCTCTGACTGTCTTTGTCTGACTTTCCGGTGCCCCCCGTGGGCGCTGCGCCGAGCGCGTCGGATCACTTGCCGCTGTCGCGGCTCTCAGCCGGGCCCGTCAGGTCTTCCGGCGTGACGTCATGGTCCGCTGGATCAGGATGAAGGCGCACAGCAGCACACCCGTGGCGATCTTCGTCCACCAGGAGCTGAGCGTGCCCTCGAACGTGATGACGCTCTTGATCAGGCCCAGCACCAGGACACCGAAGAGCGTGCCCACCACATAGCCGGAACCGCCGGTCAGCAGGGTGCCGCCGATGACCACGGCGGCGATGGCGTCGAGTTCCATGCCTACGGCGTGCAGCGGGTCGCCCGACTGGATGTAGAGCATGAACAGCAGGCCCGCCAGGGCCGAGCAGAAGCCGCTCACCGTGTACACGGCGATCTTCGTGCCGCCCAGCGGAAGGCCCATGAGCAGGGCCGACTGCTCGTTGCCGCCGATGGCGTACACACGGCGTCCGAAGCGGGTGTAGTGGAGCACGTAGGCGGCGACGGCGAGGACGACCAGGGCCACGACGGCGCCGATCGACAGGTCCCCCACGCCCAGTGACACTCGCGTCTGGGCCAGGGTGCCCACCGAAGCGTCGTTGATGGAGATGGACTCCTTGCTGATGACCAGGCACAGCCCGCGGAAGAGGAAGAGCCCGGCGAGGGTGACGATGAAGGGCTGGATCTCGAAGTTGTGGATGACGTAGCCCATCAGGAAGCCGCCGAAGGCGCCGACGGCCAGTGCGAGGGGGACGACCAGGAGCAGCGGCAGTCCCTGACGTTCCACCAGCCACGCCGTGAACATGGTGGTGAAGCCGATCACCGAGCCCACGGACAGGTCGATGCCGCCCGACATGATGACGAAGGTGGCACCGATGGCGGCGACCAGCAGATAGCCGTTGTCGATGAACAGGTTGAGGAACACCTGGGGTTCGCCGAACCCGTAGTTCTGGTACCGGCTGAGGCCACCGACGTACATGGCGATGAACAGGGCGGCCGTGACCAGGACGGGCAGACGCCGGTCGCCGAGCAGTCGCGCGGCACGGGCACGGGAGGCGGTGCTGCCGCGCGGAGGCGCCTTGGGGGTCTGGGTGGTCGCGCTCATCGCGACACCTCCATCTTCGGGGCGGCGTCGGGCGCCGGAGCGGGCTCCACCGGGGCGGCGTCCTGGCGCGGGCCCTTGGGGCCCTTCGCGCCGAAGACCTTGGCCCTGAACTTCGGGGATTGCAGCAGGCAGACGACGATGACGACGGCGGCCTTGAAGACCAGGTTGGTCTGGGTCGGCACGCCGATGGTGTAGATCGTGGTGGTCAGGGTCTGGATGACGAGGGCGCCGACCACCGTGCCGCCGATGGAGAACCGGCCGCCGAGCAGCGAGGTACCGCCGATCACCACGGCGAGGATGGCGTCGAGTTCGATCCACAGGCCGGCGTTGTTGCCGTCGGCGGCCGAGGTGTTGGAGCTGATCATCAGGCCCGCGATGCCCGCGCACAGCGCGCAGAACATGTAGACCATGATCTTGATGCGGGTGGACCTGATGCCGACCAGGCGGCTGGCCTCGGCGTTGCCGCCGACCGATTCGACGAGCAGGCCGAGCGCCGTGCGGCGGGTCAACGCCACGGTGACGGCCACCACCGCGGCCACGACGAAGACGGAGAAGGGCAGGGTCAGCCAGTAGCCGCCGCCGATCAGCTTGTACGGCTCGCTGTTGACGGTGATGATCTGGCCGTCGGTGACCAGCTGGGCGACACCTCGGCCCGCGACCATGATGATGAGGGTCGCGATGATGGGCTGGATCCCCATCCTGGCCACCAGGAAGCCGTTCCACAGCCCGCAGACGACCGCGGCCACCAGCCCGATGCCCATCGCCAGGAACACCGCGGACAAGGTGTTCTGGTCGGCCTGGTCGCTGATGTACGAACAGGTCAGGGCGCCGGTGATGGCGACCACGGCACCGACGGAGAGATCGATGCCGCCGGTGGCGATGACCAGGGTCATGCCGACCGCGACCAGGATCAGCGGTGAGCCGAACAGCACGATGGAGACGAGGCTGCCGTAGAGGTGGCCGTCCGTCATGTTGATCGAGAAGAAGTCGGGCGTGAAGGGGACGTTGACGAGCAGCAGGGCGATCAGGACTGCGACCGGCCAGAACAGGTGGTGATGCGTCAGTGCTCGCCAGCGGGAGGTGGTGGTCACTGGTGTTCTCCGCTCGCGATGGTCTCGAGGATCTTGCTGGTGGTGATCTCCGGCCCGTTGGTCAGCCGCGCCACCAGCCGGCGGTCGCGCAGCACTCCGATGGTGTGGCTGAGCCGGAGCACCTCCTCCAGTTCGGCCGCGATGTAGAGCACCGACATGCCGTCCTCGGAGAGGGACACCACCAGTTTCTGGATCTCCGTCTTGGCGCCGATGTCGATGCCGCGCGTCGGTTCGTCCAGGATCAGCAGCTTGGGCTGGGTGATCAGCCAGCGGGCGAGCAGTACCTTCTGCTGGTTGCCGCCGCTGAGCCGGCCCACGCGGGCCTCCGGGTCTGCGGGGCGGATGTCCAGCGCCCTGATGTACTTGGCGACGAGTTCGTCGCGCTGGGCGGCAGGGATGGGCCGGGTCCAGCCGCGGGCCGCCTGAAGAGCGAGGATGATGTTCTCGCGCACCGTCAGGTCGGGGACCAGGCCCTCGCTCTTGCGGTTCTCCGAGCAGAACGCCACACCGGCCGCGATGGCGTCGTTCGGGGCGCTCATCGAGACCTGCTTGCCGCCGATGGTCACCTTGCCGCTGTCGGGCTGGTCGGCTCCGAACAGCAGCCGGGCGAGTTCGGTGCGGCCCGATCCCAGCAGGCCGGCCAGGCCGAGCACCTCGCCCTTGTTGATCTGCAGGTCGAAGGGGGCGATCCCGCCGGTGCGGCCGAGCCCCTCGGCCTTGACCAGTGCCTCGCCGACGTCGGAGCGCAGCTGGTGCTCGTGCAGTTCCTCGAGCTGGTCCAGGGCCTTGCCGATCATCAGCTCGATCAGCCCGACCTGGTCGAGGTCGCGGACCATGTGTTCGCCGACCAGGGTGCCGTTGCGCAGGACGGTCATCCGGTCGCAGACCTCGTAGATCTGGTCGAGGAAGTGCGACACGAACAGGATCGCGACGCCCTCGTCCCTCAACTGCCGCATCAGGCGGAACAGTTCGAGGACCTCGTCGCGGTCGAGGCTGGAGGTCGGCTCGTCGAGGACCAGCACCTTGGTGCCGAGTCCCGCGCCGTCCCGGGCTCCGGTGCCCACCGACCGTACGATCGCGACCAGTTGCTGCACGGCCAGGGGGTACGAGGACAGCGGCGCGGCGACGTCGATGTCGAGTCCGAGCCGGTCGACCAGCTCCGCCGCCTCCTTGCGCATCCGCTTCCACTGGATGCGGCCGGCGCGGGTGGGTTCGCGTCCGATGAAGATGTTCTCCGCCACCGACAGGTTGGGGCAGAGGTTGACCTCCTGGTAGACCGTGCTGATGCCGGCCTGCTGCGCCTGGAGCGGACTGCCGAACCGTACGGACTCGCCGTCCAGGGTGATGGTGCCGCCGTCCAGGGAGTAGACGCCCGTCAGCACCTTGATGAGGGTGGACTTCCCCGCACCGTTCTCGCCCATCAAGGCGTGGATCTCGCCGGGGAAGAGCCGGAAGTCGACGCCCGACAGAGCCCGTACCCCCGGAAACTCTTTGACTATGCCCGTCATCTCCAGGACGGGCTGCGGCTCTGCCATGGCAGCGCTCCTCGTGAATGGTCCAGGTCCGCGGGGAGCCTCCCGGCCGAGGGATGTCGGCCCGGCCGGAGGCTCCCGCCGGTGGGGACGGTCGGTCAGTACTTGCGGGTGGGGAGCGCGTCCTTGGCCTGGTCCTGCATGAAGTCGCTCTCCTTGGTCTTGATCCAGCGTTCGACCGTCTCGCCGTCCTTGACCTTCTTCACGACCTCCATCAGCTGCGGGCCGAGCAGCGGGTTGCACTCGACGATGGCGTTGATCTTGCCTTCGGACATGGCGACGAAGCCGTCCTTCACGCCGTCGATGGAGACGATGAGGATGTCCTTGCCGGGCTTCTTGCCGGCCGCCTCGATGGACTGGATGGCGCCGATGGCCATGTCGTCGTTGTGCGCGAAGAGCACGTTGATGTCCGGGTTGGACTGGAGGAAGGCCGCCATGACCTGCTTGCCGCCGGCACGGGTGAAGTCACCGGTCTGGCTGACGACGACCTTCCAGTCGTCCGCGTGGTCCGCCTCCATGACCTCCTTGAAGCCCTTGGCGCGCTCGATCGCGGGGGCGGCGCCGGTGGTGCCCTCCAGCTGGGCGATCTTCACGGCGCCCTTGTGGCCCGCCTTCTCCAGGACCTTCTCGAGGATCTTGGCGGCGCGCCGGCCCTCGTCCGTGAAGTCGGAGCCCACCAGGGTCACGTACAGGGAGTCGTCGGAGGTCTCGACGGAGCGGTCGGTGAGGACCACCGGGATCTTCGCGGCCTTGGCCTCCTTGAGCACCGCGTCCCAGCCGGTGACGACCACGGGCGAGAAGGCGATGACGTCGACCTTCTGCGCGATGTAGTTGCGGATCGCGGAGATCTGGTTCTCCTGCTTCTGCTGGGCGTCGGAGAACTTGAGGGTGTAACCCGCCTCCTTCGCGGCCGACTTCACCGAGTCGCTGTTGGCGGTGCGCCAGCCGCTCTCCGAGCCGACCTGGGAGAAGCCGAGGGTGATCGCCTTGCTGCCGCTGCCGCTGCCGGCGGCGGCGGCAGAGGTGCCGTCCTCCTTGGCGCAGGCCGTGAGTCCGGTCGCAGCCGCGACACCGACCGCCGCGGTGAGGAAGTTCCTTCTGCTGAGCATGCTTGATCTCCTTCGTTGAGCCGGCCCGGGGATTGGACTCGGTCGCTGCGGCTTCTGACATTCCGTCGGAATCCGTGGAAGTGATGACGTTCTGAGGACCGACCAACGTTCGAAATTTTGAACATGCGTGGCGCGTGCCGTCAGAGGGTGGTCAGGGCTGGGTGAGGCCGGGAACGGCCGGGTGCAGAGTCGGGAGCCGGCGATGTGCGCGGCGCCGGGGGGCGGATCGGCGGGCAGGGCGGGATCGGGAGGGGCCGGCGAAGTGGTCGTGGTGCCCGCGTCGCCCGGCCGACGCGGGCGATGAGTCTCAGCGGAGGTGCCGTGAGCTCCGGCTCCGGTACGCGAGCCCGAACTCGGCGGCGTCGCAGGAAGTACGGGCGCTCACCTCACCCGGCATCCGCAACAGCGAGTGCCGGCTAATCGTGGGCCGCAACCTGCCAGGGAGGTGCTGCTGTGCGCCGGATGTGCCACGGCCGTACCTCCCTCAAGTGGTCGGTGATGCGGAGGTCATATGAGCGCCCACCGTCCCCCCTGGTCAAGGGGTTACGCGAGAAGCAGGCCATCACGTTTGGGTAACGCGGTGCAGCGGGCGAGGCTGACGGCCTTCCGGTCACCCGACGCGAGAGCGTCTTCTTCGGCAGAGATATTGACGCTCGGCAGGCATAGCCATACCTTTCGATCGCTGCACGAAGTATCGAACCCCGTGCGGCATCCCGGACGGCCGACCACCCGACGGTCCCTCCTCGCACCCCGGTCCGGGTCGGAGCCGCGAAATGAGGGCACCGTTATGACGGCGACAGGCCAGACAGCACCGCGGTCCGTGCGGCCCGTCCCTCCCTGCTACCCACCCATGGGACGGAATCCCGAACGGCGGGCGCCTCGCGCCCGGACCACGGCACGCATGGCTCGGCGGACGGACACATCGACGGTCTCCGCCGCCGGCTGCCCTCGCGAAACGGATTCAGCACACATGAGGCCTGGAAGCCCCAGGAACGCGTGGCTGAGCCCTCCGCATCATCCGGTCCCCCCGCTCGACGGCCTGCCGTCGGGCGGTCCTGACCAGCTCACGCTGACAGGTGTTCGCCGCGGTGGACGAGCGTGATGAGAGGGTCGGGGCCAGGCGTCTCGAGTTCGTCGACCACGGCGACGGCCAGGTCCTCGGCGCTGATCCAGGATCGGCCGTCGGCGCTGATGAGCAAGGTGTCGCTGCCGCGCCGATAGCGGCCGGTCCGTTCGCCGGGTTCGAGCAGAGCCGGTGGACTCAGGTAGACGCAATCGGCATCGGCATGGGACTGGCAGGTTCGCAGCTGAGCGATTCCGGCGGCGGCGACGGCCTTGATCTCGGCGGGCACGTACTCCGGGTTGTCGGCGACCAGCAGATCGCGGTCACCGGGGCTGCGCAATGCGCCGGCGCCGCCGACCACAAGGACGCGGATCCCGAGTCGTGCGGCGATGTCCAGCAGCGTGCGGGTGGCGCCGACCAGGAACTCCTCGTCGACCGGCGTGGTCCGCACGGTCAGTACGACGGCGTCCGCAGCGCGGTGGGAGGCGGAGCCTGCCAGCGCCTCGCGTATGGCGTGTGGGTCGTTCGCGTCGACCGCGACCGGAGTCACGTTCGGCTTCCTCGGGTTCTCACTCGCGGGGTTCCGGGACAGGGCGACCACTTGGTGTCCGCGCGCACCGGCCTCGTTGATCACCCGGCTGCCGACCATCCCGGTGGCGCCCAGTACGGCGATCGTCATGCCTGTCTTCATCGGATCCGTCCTTCTCGTATGTGATCGTCGCGCATCTGGTCTTCTCGGGTTTGGTCTTCTCGGGTTTGGGCTGCTCGGGTTCGGGCTGCTCGGAGTCGGGCTGCTCGGAGTCGGGCTTCTGCCAGCCTGTGGCGCGCCACGCGGGCCGACAGGTTCGGGGCCTTGAGCTGCGCCGCGAGCAGCGCGGCCAGGGCGAGGACGAAGCCAGAGGTCTGCAACAGGGTCAGTGACTCGCCCAGCGCGATGCCGATGGCGGCCGCGACCAGCGGGGACAGCAGCACCAGCGGTGCGGACGCGCCGACCGGCAGCTTTCCGATACCGCGGAACCACAGCGTGGACGCGATCAGCCCACCCACGCTGCCGAGCCACAGGTATCCGCCGGCGGCCCCGGTGTCGATGCGCGGCGGCGCCCCCTCGATCGCGAGGGCGAGCGGGAGCAAGAGCAGGCCGCCCGCGGACAGCTGCCAACCGGTCAGGGTCAGTGGACCGACACCCGGGGGAAGGCGCCACCGCTTGGTGAGGACGATCCCGGCGGCCATGGCGGCCGTACCGCCGAGGCCGGCGACGACCCCGACGGCGTCCAGCCGGGCCTGCGGTCCCAGTACGACGAGTCCGACACCGACCGCGCCGAGCACACCCCAGGCCAGTCGCCAGGCCGTCGGCCGGTCGTGGAGCAGCACGACGGCCAACCCGGCGACCAGAAGCGGCTGGGTGGCACCGAGAGTGGCGGCGACACCGCCGGGGAGTCGCTCGGCCGCCACGAACAAGAGGGGGTACAAGGCACCGATGTTGAGCGCGCCGAGGACGGTGGCCTTCCACCACCAGTCCCCGCGCGGGAGCAGACGGGTGATGGCCAGCGCGAGCAGCCCGCCGGGCAGGGCGCGCAGCATCCCGGCGAACAGCGGATGCCCGGGCGGGAGCAGTTCCGTGGTGACGACGTACGTGGTGCCCCAGGACGCGGGGGCGAGTGCGGTCAGTGCGACGGTGGCCACCTGCTGCGCGTGCGGGATGCGCGGCGAGTCCGGCGCCCGCTCGGTCGAGGTATGCATGTGATGAAGTCTCAGAACCAGCTCGTCATGAGTCCAACACATGCTTGTCATCGCAGTCATGAACCAGAACGATTGCCGCGTGGATCTCCAGCAGATGCGCTACGTCGTCGCCGTGGCCGAAACCCGTAACTTCACCCGCGCCGCCGAGCGCTGCTTCGTGGTGCAGTCCTCGCTCAGTCACCGGATCGCCGGCCTGGAACGGGAACTCGGGGTCAAGCTGTTCGCCCGGTCCAGCCGCCGCGTCGAGCTGACCCCGGCGGGAGCGGCCTTTGTCGCCGGCGCGCGCGAGTGCCTGGCCGCCGCCGACCGCGCGGCTGCCGACGCCGCCGCCGCTGCCGGCGTGGTACGCGGCCGACTCGCCGTCGGCGTGATCGTGACGACAGCTGCCGTCGACGTTCCGGAGCTGTTGCAGCGGTACCGGGCCCAGCACCCGGCCGTCCGCGTCGCCCTCCGTTCCGGACGCAGCGATGAACTGGCGGCGGCGGTCCGGAACGGCGACCTGGACATCGCCTTCCTCGGCATGCCGGAGAGCGAACGGCCTTCCGGTGTGGAGTGCGTTGATCTCGCTCACGACGAGCACGTGCTGGTGGTGCCCGCCGGGCACCGGCTGGCGGGGGTTTCCCGGGTCACGCTGCGGGAGATCGCCGAAGAGACGTTCGTGGACTTCGTCAGCGGTACGCCCGCCCGGGCTCAGTCCGATCAGGCGTTCGCCGCCGCGGGCCTGGTCCGCGATGTGGCGTACGAAGCCGGCGTCGTGGAGCTGATCACCCGGCTGATCGCCCGCGGCCTCGGCATCGCGCTGCTGCCGTCGGCGTTCATCCGGCCGCGGGCCACGGACGACCCCGAACTGGCGCTGGTCCCTGTGGTCGACGGACCGCATCGCGTCGAGTACCTGGCGTGGAGCCGCTTCAACCCCAGCCCCGCCACCCGAGCGATGCTCGACATCCTCGGGGTCGGGCCACCGTCAACAGCGGCCTGAGCCGCAACGGGCTCATCCAGCGGTTCATCACGGGCGGTATCAACTTCCTTACAGTGTCGGCATGTTCGAGACGATTCGTTGGCGCTGTTACGCGCGTGTGGCCAGCCGCCGCAGTGCCGAGCGAGTGGTCGGCCGCATCGGAGAGCTGTTGGCGCACACCGTCGAGCTCGAAGGTTACGAGCGGTACTGGAAGATCCCGGAGCTGGCCGAGCTGCGGTTCGTCTCCCCTCTGGGGTGTTCTGCCCCGCAGGACGCGCTCCTGGTCACCCTTCAGGGGGCATGGAGGGTCGCGACACCGTGGAGCGTCAGCAACCTGGAAGCGGGGGCCCATCATGAGTTCGAGGGTGTCGCCTCGTCCAGCGTCGGAGCCCGTTTCCGTGTCGCCGGCGTCGAGTGGATGGAGTTCACCGTCACTGACCGCGACCAGAACCCGCTTGCCGACGGGTTGAGCTGACTTCCACGCTAGGCGAGCGCGGCCGTTCCTCCCTCCAGTCGCACTCGCAGGTGTGAGGGACGCCCTGCGTCCATGTGCACGGTGTTCGTGGCCATGGCGGTGCGGCGGGCCGCTGCCTCCGGTTCGCCGGTGTTGGTGTTGACGTCGAAGCGGGGGAAGTTGCTGGAGGAGACGTCGAGCCGGATGCGGTGGCCGGCGGCGAACCTGTTCGCCGTGTCGGGGGCGGTGACCTCGATCTCGTACACCTCGCCCGGAGTGAGCAACTCGGGCCTCTCATAGGAGCGGTGGAAGCGGCAGCGGACGATGCCGTCGGTGAGGTTCATGGCGAAGCCGTGCGGATAGTCGGCGTTGGGCGGATGGACGTCGATCAGCTTGACCGTGAAGTCGGTGTCCGGGGCCGTCGTCGAGATGTAGAGCGTTGCCGACACCGGGCCGGCCAGCACCACGTCCCGCTCGAGCGGCGGGGTGCTCAGGCTGATCACGTCCGGGCGGGAGTACAGCGGAAGGTAGGGCTCGCGCGCCCCGTACACCCGGGCGTCCGGGGCGTTCTGGTCGTACGCCCCGCCCGTCATCACCGGTTCGCCCGAGGTGACTTGGCCGCCCATGGTGGGGACCGGCCGGCGCGGGTCGAAGTCGTAGGTCACCGACGCGGCGGCCACGGTGGGCGGGGCGGTGGTGAGGGCGCCGTCGGAGGTGAGGTACAAGGCGACGGGGGTCGTCGACGCCGGCGGCCACTGGGTGTCGGTGCGCCATGCGCCGCCGTGCCGCATCCGCCCTGCCGCGTCCCGCCGGCCGTCGCCGCCCCCCATCAGGAAGTACTGGACGGCTGGGAGATCTCCTTTCCCCGCGTGCCCGTTCCCCGCGTGCCCGTTCCCCGCGTGCCCGCTCCCCGCATGTCCGTCCCTGGCATGCCCGTGCTCCGGATTCGCCCCGTCGCCCTCGTCCTCCCGGCCCAGCGCACGGTCGAACCAGCGGCGGCGGAACTCCAGGTACGACGGGGCGAGGTTGCCGTCCAGGGTCGCCCGCGGACCGAAGTCCACGTCTCCGGCGTACGTCTCGCAGCGGTGCCCGTGCGTCCACGGGCCCATGACCAGGTAGGAGGGTGCCGACTTCAGCTTCCGCAGGGCGGTGAAGTTCTCGATGGTGGAGCGGACGTAGGGGTCGTACCAGCTGCCCATGTGCAGGCTCGGCGCGTCCGGGAAGCGCTCGTAGAAGCCTCGCCCGTAGATCGCCGGGTTGCGGTAGTAGTCCCCGAAGGTGTCCTGCCGCCACTGCTCCAGCAGGAAGTCCTCGTACGCCGACAGGTGCCGCAGCGGCGTGCAGCCCGGCCGCCACGGCATCGCGCCGAACCAGCCCGTCAGGTCCACGCGCCGCAGTTCCTCGGCCAGGACCGGATCCGCCGCGGCCTCCGGGCTCTGCACCGCATGCCGCAGTGCCCAGGTCACCTGCTTCAGCTCGAAGGCGCCGCCCATCCGCATCCCCGCGTCGTACGCGGAGGAGAAGCCGCCCGAGTCCTGGAACATGGCCGCCGGCCCCGTCGTCCCTTCGGCGGCTGCGGCTGCCTGGACGTGGGCGGAGTACGACACCCCCGTCATCACGACCCGGCCGTCACACCACGGCTGGTTCCTGAGCCAGGCGATCGTGTCCGCCCCGTCCGGGCCTTCGCCGAGGTACTTCACGAACGTCCCCTCGGAGTCGCCGCGTCCCCGGCAGTCCTGCCGTACGACGTGGTAGCGGGCTTCGGTGAAGTGCCGGGCGATGTCCTCGGGCCGCGGGACCGGCGCGTCGCTGCGGTCCTGGTCCGAACCGCGCTGCGCGCGCCGACCGTACGGGGTGCGTTCGAGGAGCACGGGAAGCGCGGTCGCCTCCGGCTCGGGTGACGCGGAGTACAGGTCGGCGGCGAGACGGATTCCGTCCCGCATGGGGATGCGCAGGGTACGGCGCCACAGGGCACCGCCCTGGAGGGGTTCGGGCCCCTGGAGGGGTTCGGGCCGGGCGTGGGAGGTGTCGTACGAGGTCACTCCCGTGACGCTAAGCAACAGCCAGGATCATGGCGATCACTTGACGTCATCAGGTCAACTGTTCCGCCGGACGGTGACGGGGCCGGAAACGGGACCTACTGTCGGCGCAACCCGAGAGCACCCCGCGTGCCATCACGACGGATCGTGATCCCGCCCGGCTCTGGGCCCCGTTTCGCACCGCTCGCGGCGCAGCCGCGCCATGCCCTCGTTCTCCCATCCCCACCCCATCCCCCTCCCCCGCCCTCTCCCCGCCCTCACAGGAGGCCGCCATGAGCACACCCGACAGCCGCACCGAGGAGGTGCAGGCCACCGAGCCCGGCGAGGGGGGCCGTGGCTCCCGGCTCCTCGACCTGGTCGAGCGCGCGGGCAACGCACTGCCGCATCCGTTCTGGCTGTTCTGGCTCCTGTGCGGGGTCGTCGCCCTCTTCAGCTGGGCGCTGAACGCCTCCGGCGTGCAGGTCGAGGACCCCTCCTCGGGGGACCTGGTCGGCGTACGCAGCGCCCTGTCGGCGGACGCCGTACGGGACCTGATCACCGGCGCCGAGGAGTCCTTCGTGACCTTCGGCCCCCTCGGCGTCGTACTGATGGTGATGCTCGGCGTCGCGGTCGCCGAGCGGTCGGGACTCTTCGAAGCGCTCGCCCGCCGCATGCTGTCGGGGCTGTCCCCGCGCACGGTCGTCCTGGGCGTGGCCCTGGGCGGCGTGCTGGGCAAGTTCCTGTCCGACTCCGCGTACGTGGTCCTCATCCCGCTCGGGGCCGTGGCCTTTCGCGCCGTGGGCCGCTCTCCCATGCTCGGCATGATCGTCGCGTTCGTGTCCATCAACGCCGCGGGCGACGCCAACCCGCTGATCGCGCCCGGTGACGCGCTGTTCGCCTCCGTGGCCACCGAGGCCGCGCAGCTCGTCGACAAGGGCGTGGTGGTGCGCGCGACGGACAACATGTACTTCACCACCGTCTCGGCGTTCGTGCTGGCCGGGACCATCGCCCTGGTCGTGGACAAGATCCTCGCCAAGCGCGAGCACCACCTGGTCCCCGACGCGGACCTGGAAGCCGCCGCGGCAGGGCAGGTGGCGGCCGCCGGGGTCGACGACGCCACCGAGCTGCGGGCCCTGAAGCTGACCGGCCTCGCCGTGCTCGGCTACGCCACGCTGATCGTGCTCGCGATGCTGCCCGACTCGTCACCGCTGCGCGGCGAGGGAGGCGCGATCGTGGAGTCGACCTTCATGAACGCCATCGCCGTCTTCCTCACCGTCTTCTTCCTGCTCGTCGGCGCCGTGTACGGGCGGCTCACCGGGCGGATCAGGGGGAGCCGCGCGATACCGGAGTTCATGGCGGACGGAGTGCGCTCCATCGCGCCGCTGCTGGTGCTCTTCTTCGCCGTGTCGCAGTTCCTCGCCCTGTTCAAGTGGACCAACATCGCCACGGTCGTCGCGGTCGAAGGCGCGGACTTCCTCCAGGGCCTGGGCGCGCCCACGCTGGTGCTGTTCACCCTGTTGATCGTCGCGGTCGCGCTGATGAACCTCCTCATCACCTCCGGCTCCGCCCTGTGGACCCTGGTGGCCCCGGCCCTGGTGCCGATGCTGATGCTGCTCGGCACCAACCCGGCCACCACCATGGCGCTCTACCGCATCGCCGACTCCTGCACGAACTCCGTCACCCCGATGAGCACCTCGTTCATGCTCTGTGTCGGCTACCTCCAGACCCTGCGCCGCAAGGCCGGCATCGGCACCCTGGTCTCCTTCACCCTGCCCCTCGCCATGACCATGTTGGTGGTCTGGGTGCTGCTGTTCTTCGCCTGGTACCTGCTGGGCATCCCGCTCGGTCCGGGCGCACCCGTGCGGTGAGCCCCGGCCGTACGCTGACAGCGTGAGCATCGTCCTCGACCTCGGAGGGCTTGGCCCCGCGGACCTCGCGGCCGGGCCCTCCGCGCTGTCGGAACTGATGGCGAGCCTGCATGTGCTCGCCGAACCCGAGCACCATCCCGAAGCCGCCGGCTGGGCGGCCCGCGCCGCCGCGGCGGGCCCCGGACTGCGCGACGAGTTGTCCGTGTTCGCTCCGCTGTGGGCCCGCTTCCGCTGCCGCCTGTTCTTTCCCCGTGCGCTGCCGCTCGCGGCGAGCCTGGACGAGGAGCTGGCGGCGGTCGCGGCTCTGCCGGCCGAGGACTTCCTCGAGCTGGTGGCGCCCGGGGTCCTCGGCACCACCGCGCAGTCCGTGCCGCCGGTCCGCGAGTTGCGCGCGGGCACCGCAGCCGCGGAGGACTACGCCCGCCGCTGCCTGCGCCGCTCCTACGCCCGCGGTGAGCTGGCGCGACAGCTGGTGGCGGCACCGCTGGAGCTGCGGGACCGGCTGCTGGCGGTGCTGCGGGCCGCCGACACCGCGTTCTTCGCCGAGGACTGGCGCACCCTGCGTGCGCCCCTGGAGGACCACGCTCGGGAGATACGTCGCCGGCTGATGGTCCGCTCGCCCGCTGATGTGCTCACCGAGCTGCTGCCGACCGCGGCCCGGGTCGGGCCGGGGGAACGGGTCCGGCTGGACAAGCTCCAGACCGACGAGGTGAAGGTGGCACCGCGCCCCCTCGTTCTCGTCCCGTCCGCCCGGGTGTGGCCGCATCTGACGGTCAAGCACGAGTACCCGTCGTGCGTGGTGGTGCAGTACGCGGTGCGCGGCACCACCCCGGCCGAACAGCTGACCCTGCGGGACCTGCACCACCGGCTGATGGCGCTGACCTCGCCCGCCCGGATGGAACTGTGCCGCCATCTGCTGGGCGAGCCCATCACCACCTCGGAGCTCGCCGCCCGACTCGGCTCCAGCGAGCCACAGGTCTCCCGCGCCCTGCGGACCCTGCGCGACGCGGGCCTGGTGCGCTCCACCCGGGACGGCAAACTGGTGCGGCACCGGCTCGCCACGGACGTCATCCAGCGGCTGGGCCACGATGTCCTGGCAACCGTGGCACGGTGAACCATCGGGAGGCGCGGGCCGCGGGACCCCCCTCCCCCCGGCTGGGTCTCGGAAGATTCCGCCGGCGACGAGGTCCGAGTCGCCTGAAGTGGCAGGAGCGGCCGGCGATGAGTTCTTGCGGGCTGCCGGGTCAGTACTGACATGACCGCAACGAACACACCGCCCGTCGTCTCCCGCCAGGAGTGGCTGGCCGCGATCGACACCCTGCGCACCCGGGAGAAGGCGCACACCCGGGAGGGCGACGCGATCGCCGCCGCCCGGCGCCGCCTTCCCATGACCGAGGTGGATCCCTCGACCCCGCTCGTCGGAGGCGAGGGACCCGTCCCCTTGGCCGACGTTTTCGAGGGCCGCACCCAGCTGTTCGTGTCGTATCACATGTGGCACGACGGCCGCCCCGCCGCCGAGCAGTGTGAGGGCTGCACCTTCTTCACCGGCCAGGTCCGCGAACTGTCCTACCTGCACCAGCGTGACGTCACTTTCGCTGTCTTCTGCCAGGGGCCCTACGAGGAGTCGGACCGCTACCGCCGATTCATGGGCTGGGAGCTGCCCTGGTACTCCGTACCCCCCGAGTCCCACGAACGGCTCGTCGCTGGCCGCCACTTCGGGATGAAGGCGTGCTACCTCCGCGACGGGGACCGTGTCTACGAGACGTACTGGACCACCGGCCGCGGCGTCGAACCCATGGCGCCGTCGTACGGCATCCTGGACATGACCGTCCACGGGCGGCAGGAGACCTGGGAGGACTGTCCGCCGGGCTGGCCGCAGCCGTACGGGACCCGCGGTGAGCAGTTCCGCGAGAACGGGCGGCCGACCGCGCAATGGGCACGGATCGCCGCCGGGCACGACGACGGACTCGTCGGCGGCCTCGTCGACGGGCAGGCCGGCGCGGGCAGTTCGGGCTGCTGCTCTTAGGGCCTGAGGGCCGCAGCCGAGCCGGGGCCCAAAGCCTCCCGCCGCCCGGAGTGGGCGAGTTCGGCCCACTACTCTCGCGATGACCCTCCGTAGCAGGTGGCGATCGCGGCGGCGCGCTCGCGCAGGGAGTCGCGCAACCACTGCGGCGCGAGGGCCTCCGCGTTCGTGGCGAGGTGCCACAGTGCCCATTCGGCGTGTCTCGGATCTTGGAAGGTCACTTCCAGCCGCAGCCGGCCGTCCGCGTCGGTTTCCTCGGAGCGGACGGCCGCGGTGCCCACCAGATCGTGCCGCCTCGCCGGGTCCACCCGTACCAGCACGGTGACTTGGTCGCCGCCGGTCCGGAACCGCGTGCTGCGTTCCTGCCAGGCCCGGCCCAGATCGACCCGGTCCGGCCGCTGTGCCGGTTCGGCGAGTTCCTCGGCGGCCAGGATGCGGGACAGCCGGTACGTGCGGTCCGCGCCGGACCTGGTGGCCAGCAAGTAGCCCTGGTCGCGCACGGTGACCAGGCCGATCGGGTCCACCGTGCGCCACTTCGGGGTCTGGTCCGCGGCCGCGTAGTGGATGCGCAGCTTGTGTCCGGCGAACACCGCGCGCCGGACCTCGGTCACTACCGCGTCGGGCACCTCCTCGGCGACCACCCGTCGCGCGAGGAGGTCGGTCTCCGGGTCGATGAGCACTCGCTGCGCCGCGCCGGCCGCGGTGGCCCGATGGCTCTCGGGGAGCGCGTCGACCACCTTGAGCATGGCCGAGGCGAGCGCCGGGCCGAGGCCGAACGCCTGCGCGCCGCGCCGTGATCCGGCGACCAGCAGGGCGAGTGCCTCGTCGTGGTTCAGTCCGGTGAGCTCGGTCCGGAAGCCGGGCAGCAACTCGAAACCGCCGTGCCGACCGCGTTCGGCGTAGACCGGGACGCCGGCCGCGGACAGTGCCTCGATGTCGCGCAGCACGGTGCGGGTGGACACCTCCAGCTCGCGGGCCAGCGCGGCCGCGGACAGCCGACCGTGCTGCCGGAGCAGCAGCACCAGCGAGACCAACCGGTCGGCGCGCATACGAAAACACTACTGGAATACATGACACGCGATGTCGTAATTCGTTGGGAGGCTTACCAGCGCCACGAACACCCGCCGCACACGAGAGGTGATCCGCGTGCCCCACTCCCTTGTCAATCCGGACGGCTTACACGACCCGGTCCCGTTCGGCTACAGCCACACCGCCACCGTCCCCGCGGGTACGGAACTGGTGCTCATCTCGGGGCAGTACGGATCGGGCCCGGACGGCACGGTCGTCTCCTCCGACTTCTCCGAGCAGGTGGCGC
This sequence comes from Streptomyces sp. DH10, assembly GCF_029813805.1. Classification (NCBI taxonomy): domain Bacteria; kingdom Bacillati; phylum Actinomycetota; class Actinomycetes; order Kitasatosporales; family Streptomycetaceae; genus Streptomyces; species Streptomyces sp. DH10. The sequence goes on along the minus strand of NZ_JARVKU010000002.1, from coordinate 380,930 downwards.
AGACGTTCCGCAACATCGGCGTCGCTCTTGCCGCCCATGGGCTCGACCTCAGCCATGTCGTCCAGCTGAGGACGTATGTGGTGAACCATGACGTCGGCAAACTGGGGCCCATCGCCGGGGCCGTGCGGGAGAGTTGGGGCGACAAGCCGCCCACGCAGACCCTCATCGGTGTCGCGAGCCTGGCAACGCCCGACGTGCTGTTCGAGGTCGAGGCGCTCGCCGTCCGCCCCTGACGCGCCGCTCCGCCCGCATCCGGGTCTGCGGGGCGGAGCAGGTCAGGTCCCTCGGGATGTCGTCGAGGCTCCGCGTCAGGACGAGCCGAGGACGCAGAACTCGTGGCCCTCCGGGTCGGCCAGGCACCTCCACGGGACGTCGCCCTGGCCGAGGTCGAGGTCGGTGGCGCCGAGGGCCCGCAGCCGTGCCACCTCCGCGTCCTGATCGTCACCGGGGTACGGCAGCAGGTCGATGTGAACGCGGTCCGGCACGGTCTTCCCGCCGGGCGCGCGGAAGAACTCGAGATACGGGCCGACGTCCTTGGCGGAGCGCAGCACCGCGCGCTCGTCAGTCACCTCGTGCAGGTTCCAGTCCGTCGCCTCGCCCCAGAACCGGGCCATCGCCCGCGGGTCCGTGCAGTCGACCACGACCCGGGCGATCGGCCCGGTGTCCCGGTAGATCTCGCGGGGCTCCAGCACGCAGAACTCGTTGCCCTCCGGGTCGGCGAGGACCGTCCACGGCACATCGCCCTGGCCCACCTGGGCGGGCGTGGCACCGAGGGCCTGGAGGCGCGCGACCAACTCCGCGTGATGGGCCGCAGAGGTCGTGGCGAGATCGACGTGCACGCGGTTCTTCGTCGCCGTCTTGGGTTCGGGGACGGCGACGACGTCGACGCAGACGGCGACCGGGTCCGGCCAGACGAAGCCGCCACCGGGTTCGACGTTGGTCACCCCGGGTCCCTCGCTGGAGACACCCCAGCCGAGCGCCTCCGCCCAGAACCGGCCCACCGCCGAGTCGTCAAGGGCCTTTATGTTCACCTGAACTGGTCGCAATGCCATGCCGGTGATCCTATGCACCCGCTCCCCAGGAGACCTGACGCAGTGTGATGTCGGTCCCGGCGCGAGGATGCGATCCGGAAACGATTCGAAACATTCGAGTATCGGAAGATGTGCCTCCGCACGGCACGGGCAGCGAGACCCGGACCGACGCGACTCAACCTCCCTACAACTACCGCCTGAACTGCGAAATTCGACCGCCGGCGAACCACTCCCGTCCGCGAATCATTCGAAACTCTCACCGAAAGCATTGACAGTTGACAGGGGCAGGCCAACACTCCGATGGCACGACCTCCCCATCGACCAACCCCACGAGGACGAGGAGGAAGCACCCCCATGAAGAAGTCATCAGGCCGCTTACGGCTGCTCGTCAGGAGTGCCTGCACCCTGTTCCTGCTGGCGGCGGCGACCATCGCCCTGCCGGGCACCGCCCACGCCGACACGGTCGTCACCTCGAACCGGACCGGCACCGACAACGGCTACTTCTACTCGTTCTGGACCGACGCACCGGGCACGGTCTCCATGACCCTGTCCGCGGGCGGCCGTTACAGCACCTCATGGCGGAACACCGGCAACTTCGTCGCGGGCAAGGGCTGGAGCACCGGAGCCCGCCGCAGCGTGTCCTACTCCGGCACGTTCAACCCGTCCGGCAACGCCTACCTGACGCTCTACGGCTGGACGGCGAACCCGCTGGTCGAGTACTACATCGTCGACAACTGGGGCACGTACCGGCCCACGGGTCAGTACAAGGGCACCGTCACCAGCGACGGCGGTACGTACGACATCTACAAGACCACGCGGTACAACGCCCCGTCCGTCGAGGGCGTACGGACCTTCGACCAGTACTGGAGCGTCCGGCAGACCAAGAGGACGGGCGGCACCATCACGACCGGCAACCACTTCGACGCCTGGGCCCGGGCCGGCATGCGCATGGGCAACTTCAAGTACTACATGATCATGGCGACCGAGGGTTACCAGAGCAGCGGCAACTCCAACATCACCGTGCACACGGGACCGTGACGATGAGGACCAGGGCACGCGCACTGCTCACGACGCTGGCCGTCCTCGCGACGGCCGCGACCGCCACCCTCACCACCGCCACCCCGTCCCAGGCCGCCGCATGCAACGGATACGTCGGACTCACCTTCGACGACGGCCCGTCCGGCAGCACGACCGGACTGCTCAACGCACTGCGCCAGAACGGGCTACGGGCCACGATGTTCAACCAGGGCCAGAACGCAGCCGCCAACCCGTCCCTGGTACGGGCCCAGGTGGCCGCCGGCATGTGGATCGGCAACCACAGCTACACCCACCCGCACCTGACCCGCCTGAACCAGGCACAGATCGACTCCGAGATCTCCCGGACCCAGCAGGCCATCGTGAACGCGGGAGGCGGCACACCGAAACTGTTCCGCCCGCCGTACGGCGAGACCAACGCGACGGTCAGGTCGGTCGCGGCCCGCCACGGCCTCGCCGAGATCATCTGGCACGTCGACTCACAGGACTGGAACGGCGCGAGCACCGACGCGATCGTCCAGGCCGCCGGCCGCCTCACCAACGGCCAGGTCATCCTCATGCACGACTGGTCCGCCAACACCCGCGCAGCGATCCCCCGCATCGCCCAGGGGCTGGCGGCCCGGGGCCTGTGCGCGGGGATGATCTCCCCCCAGACGGGGCGTGCGGTGGCTCCCGGCTGAGCAAGGGAGCACGGGGACGCCCCAGGGAACACCCGCACGGCAGCGCGCACTTCCGGCGCGGCGGCGACAAGTGCCGTCGCGCCGGTCCGTGTTCTGGGGCACGGGGCGGGGACGCGAGTAGGCCGTCGTACTCGAGTACGCGTGCTCATGACGGCCCGCCAGGCCCGAGTGACCATGGCGGTATGAGGAATCGGGGAATGCTTTCGGCCGGGGCCGCGCTCGTCCTCGGGGTGCCTGTCGCCGCCTGGGGGCTGATGGGGCAGCAGAACTACGACGGGTTGCCGGCGAGTGAGCTGGACTACGCCTATCAGCCGTGGGACATCGGGGACGGTGTGGCCGCCGGTGCCGGTGGGTTCGCGCTGGTGCTGGCGGGGGTCGGTGCCGGGGTGCTCGTGCGGGGTGCGCGGCGTGGGGCGATAGACCGGCGCTGGTGGGGGGTGCTCGGGCCGCTGATGGTCGTCGGGCTCATGGCCGGTGTGGGCTGGCGGATCCTGACCGCGGGGGGCGTCGGGGCCAACATCGGTGCCGGGCTGCTGATCATCTTCGGTACGCCGGTCGCCGCCGGGCTGGTTCTGTGGGCCCTGGGGCGCGGCGTGTGGCTGGCGACGCGGCGGCACGGGGACGACGGCGGGACCGGGGGCCGGCGCCTGGGCGGTTTGGCCTCCGGCGGGGCGTGACGGGCGGCGGCTCGCTTCCGCGTGGCCGAAACCCCACGGTGGTCCGGGGACGGGGTCGGACAACGTCCGTAGGGGAGTGTGGAGTTCACCTAGGTTGGTGGACCGGTCCCCCTTCCCCCACCCCCAGGAGGCCCTGCCGTGCTCGACGACAGCCTGCGTGACCGCATCGACACGTCCAAGCCGCACTCGGCCCGCTTCTGGAACTACTTCGTCGGCGGCAAGGACAACTACGAGGTCGACCGCGAGATCGGCGACCAGATCAAGTCGATCTTCCCGGGCCTGGTCGACGTGGCGGTCACGAGCCGTCGGTTCCTGGGACGGGCCGTGCGGTATCTGGCCGTCGAGCAGGGGGTGCGGCAGTTCCTGGACGTCGGTACCGGGCTGCCGACCGCCGACAACACGCACGAGGTCGCCCAGCGCGTAGCACCGGACTCCCGGATCGTGTACGTCGACAACGACCCCATCGTGCTGGCGCACGCCAACGCCCTGCTCACCAGCACACCCGAGGGCAGGACCGCCTATCTGGACGCCGACCTGTACGACCCGGAGGCGGTCCTGGAGGCCGCCGCGGGCACGCTCGACCTGTCCCGGCCGGTCGGCCTGATGATCCTCAACACGCTGGGGCACGTCGCCGACTACGAGCGGGCGCGTGAGCTGGTGCGGCGGCTGATGGCGGGGTTGCCGGCCGGCAGCCACCTGGTGATCAGCGACAGCACCGCGACGAGCGAGGGCATGATCGCCGCGTCGGAGGCCTACAACGCGAGCGGGGCCGTGCCGTATTACGTCCGTGAGGTCGCCGAGATCGCCGGGTTCTTCGACGGGCTGGAGCTGGTGGAGCCAGGAGTCGTACGGGTGCCCGAGTGGCGGCCGGAGCCTGCCGAGGGAGCGGCCGGTGAGGACGCCGCCGGTGTAGACGCGTACTGCGGAGTGGGCCGCAAGGCGTAACCGGGCCCGTGGTCGGTGCCGCGCCGTCGTGGCAGGTCGCGCCCCCGTGAAGCCCCCACGCGATAATCAGGACATGTCCGCACCAGCCCCCGCCCCCGAGCCGGTCCGGCGGCTCATCGGTGATCTGCTCGCGGTGGGTGAGGCGTACGCCCTCGTCCTCGCGGGCGGGCACGCGGTGCTGGCCCACGGGCTGGTGCAGCGGGCCGGACCGGACGTGGACGTCGCCACCGAGCACCCCGCCGGGATGGACGGCATCGCCGACACCGTCCGGACGGGGCTCGTGGCGCGCGGCTGGCTCGTGCGGACGCTGGAGAGCGATCCGCTGTCCGCCCAGTTCCTCGTCACCGACGCGGCGACGGGTGAGGAGTACGAGGTCGGCCTCCACAAGGAGGTGCTGTGGCGCCCGCCCGTACTGACCGGGCTCGGACCGGCCCTCTCCCTCGACGACCTCGTCGGCACCCGCGTGCGGGACCTGGCCGACCGTGGCCTCGCCCGCGACCTGGTCGACGTATACGCCGCCTCGGCCCGCTGGAGCCACCCCGAACTGGAGGAACTGGGCCGCCGCCACGCCTCCGAGCCCTTCGACCTCACCGACCTCCAGGCCCGGCTGACCGGCATGGACTGGCTCGACGACAGCGCGTTCACCGCCCACGGCCTCGACGTCCCGGGCGTCGCCGGACTCCGCCGCTGGGCCCAGGAGTGGGCCGACGACATCGCGGAACGGCTCATCGAGGGCGGGGCCCCGGACGAGAGCGCCCAGGACGAGAGCGCCCAGGACGAGGAGTGACACCCTTCGTGACCTCCCCGCGGACCTTCCCGCGGACCTTCCCTCAGAAGCTCACTCTCCCGGCACCGGTGCCGCCGTCCGCCGCTCCCGCCTCCCCGCCGCCATCAGTGCCAGCGTCACCCCGGCCGACAGCGTCGCCATGACCGTCATCGCACCGGCCGGAGACGTCAGTTGGGCCACCGAACCCGCCAGTGCCGCGGCCACGCCCTGCATCGTGAGCATGCCGGCCGAGTGGAGCCCCAGGGCGTGGCCCGTGAGCGCGTCGGGCGTCAGGACCACCAGGCGCTCCTGCTGGACGAGGCTCGCGCCGAAGCCGACCGAGGCCAGCGTGACCGCGGCCACGGCGAGCGGGAGGGGCGGGCGGAGCAGGAAGGGCACGTACGGGACGGCCAGGAGCAGCAGGAGCGGGAAGCCCAGGCGGGGGCGCAGCCGCGGTGGGACCAGGCGGCCCACCAGCACGTCCCCGGCCAGCATGCCGAGTGCCGCGAAGGCGAACAGGGTGCCGGCGGAGTCGGGGGCGTAGGAGACGTAGAGCGACTCGCAGCCCACGACCAGGCCGTTGGGGATCCACAGGGCCAGATAGACCCGGCGGCGGGGTGCGGACGACCAGAGCAGGGCGTTGGCGCGCCAGGTCGCCGACACCGAGGGGCGGCCCGTCGCGCGGGGTTGGCGGCTGGTCAGGCCGAGACGGACGACCGCGGCCGCGAGGACGTAGAGGGCGGCGGCCACCAGCAGGGAGATCCGTGGGGAGAGCAGGGCCACGAGGGCGCCGCCGGTCGCGTATCCGGCGATCTGCATGAGGCCGCTCATCATGTTGAAGACCGAGCGGCCCAGCAGGTAGCCGTCCTTGGAGAGGATCTCGTTCAGCAGGCCCCAGCGCACGCCTCCGCCCACCGACTTCGCCAGCCCCATGGCCAGGACGATCGCGAAGAGGGACCAGATCGGCAGGCCGGGCAGGGCCAGGGCCGCCGTGCCCGCCGCGAAGAGCAGGGGCAGGGCCGTCAGGGCCGCGCGCGGGGGCAGCCGGTCGGCCGCCGAGAGCAGGAACATCGCGCCCACCATCTGCACCAGCGACGAGCCGGACATGCTCAGCGCCGAGAGCAGCGGCGACTCGGTCGCCCGGTACACCAGGGTGCCCAGCGCCAGTCCGCCCATCGTCTGGGCGACCGTCTGCGCCGACGCGGCCAGGAAGAACGGGGTGAACTCGGGTGTGCGGAACAGTTCGCGGTAGCTGCGCATGCGGGGAGTCTCCGGCGGCCCGGATCGCGTGGTTATTGTTTCGCGCGGGTGCGAAACATCGGGGGGTGCGCATGGGCTGGTGGCAGATCAACGCCGACACCCTGGCCGGGAGCCGGTTCGTGATCTCCCCGCTGGCGGAGACCTTCGCCTGCCTCCAGCTGCTGCACCGGGGCACACCCGCGCACCCGGGCGAACGGGCCTGGCTCCGCGACCACCGGCCCGGCTACCGGGCCCGGCTGGCCGCCGACCCCGTGACCGCGCTGCTCGTCCGCGCCGGGCTGGGCCGGTCCTGGATCGCCGACTTCCTCACGCCCGCCCCGAGAGACCGGGAGACCTTCGAGGAAGAGGTGGCACGGGTGCGCGCGGCCCACCCCGACGAGGCCCACGCCCATCTGCGGATCTCCCTCGCCGGCCCGCTTCCCCCCGCCCTGGACCGGGACGACCTCCCCGAGCGCGCGGCCGGCCTGCTGACGTACGTCTGGACCGAGACCGTACGGCCGGACTGGGACCGGCGCCGGCGGGTGCTGGAGGCGGACGTGGTCGCCCGCACCGCGCAGGTGAGCCGGGGCGGCTGGGCTGCGGCGCTGGACGCGCTGCGACCGGGCCGGACCCGGTGGCTGGGCGACAACCGGCTCCAGGTGAATCTGCACGAGTACCCGCCCCGCGAGATCTCCGGCGCCGAGCTCCTGTTCGTGCCGGTCACCCCGAAGACCGGCTGGGTGTCCTGGGAGGAGCCCGACCGGTACGCGGTGATCTACGCGTGCGCGGGCGTGCTCGCCGACTCCGGGGGCCGGACCGTGCCCGCGAGCCTCGGCGCGCTGCTCGGGGCCGCACGGGCCGGTGTGCTCGTCCTTCTCGACTCCCCGCTGAGCACCAGCCAGTTGGTCGCCGTGACCGGGCAGGGGCTCGGCTCGGTCGGCCGGCATCTGAGGGTGCTGCTGGACGCCGGGCTGGTCGAGCGGCGGCGGGCGGGCCGGTCGGTGCTGTACTCGCGCACCGCGGCGGGGCAGGTCCTGGTGGAGGCCGGGACGGGTCGGCCCGACACCCGCCGGAGTTAGCATCCGCTCATGACGACTGACAACGGTTCCTCTCCCCTCGACGTCGAGATCGCCGCCCTCCAGGGCGGTTCCGCCGACCTGTCCCAGTACGCGGGCAAGGTGGTGCTCGTGGTGAACGTGGCCTCCAAGTGCGGCCTGACCCCGCAGTACAACGGACTGGAGAAGCTCCACGAGCGGTACGCCGAGCGCGGCTTCACCGTCCTCGGCGTGCCCTGCAACCAGTTCCTCGGGCAGGAGCCCGGCAGCGCCGAGGAGATCGCCGACTTCTGTTCGGCGACCTACGGCGTGACCTTCCCGATGACCGAGAAGGTGGAGGTCAACGGCGAGAACCGGCATCCGCTGTACGACCGCCTGACCGGCTTCGCCGACGCCGAGGGGCACAGCGGGGACATCCGCTGGAACTTCGAGAAGTTCCTGATCGGCCGGGACGGCACGGTCGTCGCCCGCTTCTCCCCGCAGACCGAGCCCGAGTCGGACGAGGTCGTGGCGGCGATCGAGGCGCAGCTGGCCTGACTCCCGCCCCGGTTGACCTTGCCCCTGGGGCAGGGCCGAGCGTCTTCGTCACCGGGCGGAAGAGCCGCCCGGTGACGGAGGATGCCGTGGTGGACGTACCGGACCGTGACCTGCTCACCATCGGGTCGTTCGCCGCGCGCGCCCGGCTGTCGGCCAAGGCTTTGCGGCTGTACGACCGGCTGGGGCTGCTGTCCCCGGCGTACGTCGACGAGGCCACCGGCTACCGCTACTACCGCGCAGGCCAGGTCGAACGGGCCCGGCTCGTGGCGATGCTGCGGCAGCTGGACATGCCGCTGGCCCGGATCGCCGAGGTGGTCGCGGCGGCCGACGGGCCGACGGCGGCGGAGCTGCTCGGCGCGTACTGGGCGGACGTCGAGGCGCGGGTGGCGGGGCAGCGGACGCTCGCCGAGTACCTCCGTGGACGACTGTCGGGGAGGAGCTCCGAGATGTACCGGAAGTTCACGGTCGAGACGGTGGACGTGCCCGAGCAGGTGGTGATCACCGAGAAGCGGCACACGCTGGCGGACGAGCTGCCGACGTGGATCGGGGCGGCGCTGGGCCGGCTGGAGGAGGCGGCCCGGGAGTGCGGGGGCATGACCGGGGTGCCGTACGTCGCCTATCACGCCGAGGTGTCGATGGAGAGCGACGGCCCCGCGGAGGCGTGCGTGCCGGTCGCCGACGAGGCGGCGGCACGGGCCTGGGCGGAACGGCACGGGCGGGCGTGGGAGACGGCGGTACGGGTGGAGCCGGCCCGGCGGCTGGCCTGCACCCGGATCACCAAGGCGCAGGTGGCGCACCCGCAGATCCTGGCCGCGTTCGAGGCGGTGGAGGAGTGGATGGCGGCTCGGGGACTGGCCCCGGCCGGTCCGTGCCGGGAGCTGTACTTCGCGGACTGGGAGGCGGCGGGAGCCGACGACCCGGTGTGTGATGTGGCGTTCCCGGTGAGCTGATCGCCCTCAGGGGCAACGCGGGCACAAGCGGAGCCCTCTCGGCAAGGACGGCGAGGCTGGTCGAGAGGGCTCTGTCGGTGGTGCTTGTGCTGTTGTCGAGCGGTGGCTCAGGCCTTGACCGAGGCCACGAAGGCGTTCCACGCGTCGGCGGGGAACGCCAGCTTGGGGCCCTCGGGGACCTTGGTGTCCCCGAGTTCCAGGGCCTCTTCGACGGTCGACCTGACCATCACACAGGCGCCGTTGTTGTTGGTGTAGGACGACGTCGTCCACGTTTCCGTGGCGCCCAGACGAATTGCCATGTTCGCTCCGTAGCAGTTGCGTTTACGCCAACCCGTGCTGGTGGTTGGCGTGATCGACGCTACTCGCCAACATCCTCGTTCGGAGCAGTCATTCACTCGACCGGATGGCATATTCCAGGGGAGACTTCCAGTCAGGCGTGTCAGGGGGTAGCATCCCGCGCTTTGCCGGACGGAAGGTCCCGGACCAGGCAGGTTCCCGGACCACGGACGGTCAGCGCGCGTAATCCTTCGCGAGGCGCTCGATGAGCTGCCGCGACTGGTCCACGTTCAGCGACTGGGCGCGCAGGTGCTCGTACATCACCGTGTACTTCTGCACGTCGAGCGGCTTCTCCAGGTACAGGTCGCTGGTCACGCCCTCGATGTACACCACGCTGGAGTCGGCCGCGTCGGCGAACTCCAGGATCGAGTACTGCCCGTTGATGCCGGCGTGCGCTCCGACCTCGAACGGCAGCACCTGCACGGTGATGTGGGGCAGCTGCGACATCTCGATGAGGTGCTCCAACTGCTCGCGCATCACCTGCCGGCTCCCGACGACCCGGTGCAGGGACGCCTCGTCCAGGACCACCCACAGCCGCAGCGGGTCCGTCTCGGCGGTGATTCGGCCCTGCCGGCGCAGCCGGACCTCGACGCGCTTGTCGTTGTCCGCCTCCGAGGCCTCGGGCGAGCCGCCCCGGATGATGGCCTCGGCGTACGCACGCGTCTGCAACAGGCCGGTGATGATCTGGGGTTCGTAGACCCTGAGCGACTCGGCGTCCGTCTCCAGGCCGATGTAGACGCTGTACGGAATGTCCCCGAAGGCGTGCCACCAGCCCTGCTGCCGGGAGTCCTTGGCCATCTGCATCAGCGAGTCGACGATCCGCTGGTCCTCGACCTCGTAGACCCCGCACAGGTCCCTGACGTCGCGCTGGCTGATGCTGCGCCGCCCGTTCTCCAGCCGGCTGATCTTCGACTGGGACACCAGCAGCCGCTCGGCGACCTCTTCGGCCGTCATGCCCTTGAGCTCACGGAGCCGACGCAGCTCCTGGCCCAGCCGGCGCCGCCTGACGGTGGGATTGACATTGGACGCCACGGGACGTGCACCTCCGGCTGCGTGCCTCTACTTTGCGTATCTGCTGCTGAGCAGACTGCCACCAAGGTGCTTCCTACCGCTGGGAAACGGTGGATATGCGACGGGTACACGCCAGTTCGGACAGACACGCCGAGCGGGGCGGGGAGAGTGTGTGCTCTCCCCGCCCCGCTCGGACAGCGGCTCCCGTGACCGGGTTCGTGGGCGCGGCGTCGTGCTCGGGTCGCCGCGCGGCTCAGTGGGCCACGGCGCGCGCCATGGTCCCGTGGCGCGGTTGCATCGGAACACCACGGGCGGGTTCCGGTGCGGGCCTGGCTCCGCCGGCGGCCTGGCGGCCGGACGGGGCCGGGCTGCGGCGCGGCTGGGCCGCCACGCCGTTCTGGACGTCCATCACCGCGTGCGCGACGAGTCCGCCCATGGGGTCGTGCCTGATCAGGTCCCGCAGCCGGGACCGAGAGGAGCGCCCCTCGTTGCCCGGATACAGGTGCTTGCCGAGGCCGACCGCGTGTGCCAGGGCGGCGAGCGCGGCGGTCCGCGGGTCCGGCGGTACGCCGGTGCGGATCGCCGAGTCCAGCCGGGCCCTGATCTCCCGGCTGATGTCGTTGTCCGTCGCCTGGTAGCGAGTCGTCGGCAGCACTCCGCACATCTGGCCCGCCACGGCATGCACCATGCCGCACCGCTCCAGATGGCTGAGGTAGGTCTGGCGGAGCCCCAATCGTGGCCCGCCGATCCAGTGAACGGCCCGTACGGGAGCGCCGCGCCTTCGCAGCAACTCCAACGCGCAGTCCAGAGTTGGATCTCCAGTCGGCCGTGGTACAACCACGGCGATACGATCCCCGTCTGGGGCTATCCGTCCGGCCAGTGCCAGCTCCACTAGCTGTGCACCGGCCAGACCGAGGTCGAGCGACTGCGGCTGCGCAGTGGTACCCGTGGCCGGGTCCAGTGCCAGCAGCAGAAGCTCTTCCGGAAGTGTTCTGCGGCTCCTGCCCATCCATGCCTCCCCGCGTGGATGAATGACAGGGTGACCCCTCTCACATTGGTCTGTCGAGGGTGCGTGACCGGTTCGTAGTGGAACCAGTAGGTATGTCGTTCTCGTCTACCGGATGGGTCCAGTCCGCACACAGGACACTGGTACATGGTTCGGACAGCGCCGGGGAGCGGTGTCACGGGCGGCGGTTCACGGTTCGGTACGCGCACGCGGGTGGTGCGGCGCGAGGAGGAGGCATCGGTGGCGGGCGAGTCCCCCGACAGGTCGAAGCAGCGCGAGTCGTCGGCAGAACCGACGTCGGGGAGCGCGAGTCCGGTTCCCGAGGCCAGGAGCGAGGCCGCACCCAAGCGCGACCCGCGCCTCGCGGTGGCCCGGGACACGGAGAGGTCCGCGAAGCGGGGCGGCGCCGATACGGCGACCCGTGTGCTGTCCGCCCGGACGGCGGAGAAGCCGGGCGAGGCGGCCGACGCCGAGCGGGACACGGGCGAGACCGATTCGACGGCTGACGCCGAGCGAGAGGCTGACGCCGAGCGGGGCGAGGGCCAGGCGAGCACCGAAGGCACGGTGGCCGACGCCGATGCCGAGCGGGGCTCGGGCGAGGCGGACTCGGCGGCTGAGGCCGAGCACGACGCCGACGACACCAGTGCCGAGGTCTCGGTGACTGAGGCCAAGCAGGGCGACAGCGACGCGGGCACCCAGGGCGCGGCGGCTGACGCCGAGCAGGACGAGAGCGACGCGGGCACCGAGGGCGCGGCGGCTGACGCCGAGCAGGACGCGAGCGACGCCGGCGCCGAGCGCACGGCAGCCAACGCCAAGCGCGACCCCCGCAAGACCGACTCGGCCGCCGACACCGACCAGGACGCCGACGACGCGGGTACGGCGGCTGACGCCGAGCAGGACGCCGACGACGCGGGTACGGCGGCTGACGCCGAGCAGGACGCGGGCGAGGCCGACTCGGCCGCTGACGCCGAGCAGGACGAGAGCGACACCGGCGCCGAGCGCACGGCAGCCGACACCAAGCGCGACCCCCGCGAGACCGACTCGGCCGCTGACGCCGAGCAGGACGCCGACGACACCGGTGCCGAAGGCACGGCGGCCGGCGCGTCCCAGCGGTCTGCGGAGGAGGTCGTGAAGGACTCCGGCGAGTCCTCCGGCTCCGGTGAGCGCGGGGACGACGCCACCGCCAGTGACGGGCGGCTGCGGGACGCCGTGGCCGCGTGGGTCGCCTCGGCCGATCAGGACGAGGAACCTGCCGCAACCGAAGAGCGGGCCGAAAGCGCCGGGAAGGGCGCTGAGGACGGCCAGGAGGCGGCTGAGAGGGCGGAAGAGGCCACGGAGGCCGACACGGACGGCAAGAAGCCTGAGAAGGCCGCTGAGGCCGACGTGGACGCCCGGGACGGCCAAGACGCCGAAGGCGCGGACGAGGCCGCCACCGACGTCGAGGACCGGCCGAAGGCCGACGGCACGGACAACGCTGCCACCGGCGTCCAGGACCGGCCGAAGGCCGACGGCACGGACAACGCTGCCACCGGCGTCCAGGACCGGCCGAAGGCCGAAGACTCGGACGAGGCCGGCGAGCCCGAGGCGGACCGTTCCGCCACCGGCGCTTCCGGGGACGCCTCGGCGGACACGACCACCTCCGACGACACCGACGACACTCCCGAGAAGCCCGAGACGGCCGAGGCCGACGGCGCGGACGAGGCTTCCGAGTCGGACGGCACCGACACCGACAAGGGCGAAGCGAAACCCCCCGTCGACCAGCCCACCGCCGTCTTCAAAGCCGTACGGCCGCCGGTCGATCAGCCGACGACCATGCTGAAGCTCGGCGGTGCCACCAAGGACGCCAAGGACACCAAGGACGCCAAGGCCGCGCCCGAGAAGGACGCCGAGCGGACCAGCAAGTTCGTCGCGCTCAAGCCGCTGGACGACCCGGCGGCCCGTAAGCCGGCGACCGCCCCCGCCCCGGCCGACGCCACCGCCCCCGTCCCCACCGTCGGCCCCGAGCGGACCACCCAGCAGCCCCTGCCGCCGCGGCCGCCGCTGGACCTGCTGGCCGAGCTGACGAACACCCCGCCGCCGCCGGACACCCCGCTGCGGACGGCCGTGCGGCGGGTGAAGATCTGGACGCCGCTGGTGCTGCTGCTGGTGATCGTCTTCGGCGTCGTGCAGAGCGTTCGCCCGCTGCCGGCGCCCACGCTGGAACTCACCGCCGAGGACAGCTACACCTTCGAGGGCGGCAAGGTCGACATCCCCTGGCCGGCCAAGGGCCAGGCCGCGCTCGACGTGCAGGGCATCGGCACGTTCGGGTCCTCCGGCGAGCAGAAGCCCGTGCCGATCGCGAGTGTCGCCAAGGTCATGACCGCCTATGTGATCCTCCGCGATCACCCGCTCAAGAGCGGTGCGGACGGGCCGAAGATCGACATCGACCAGGCCGCCGAGGACCAGTCCGACGCCGGCCAGGAGTCCACCGTCGACGTCACCAAGGGCGACAAGATCAGTCAGAGGGAGGCTCTGGAGAGCATCCTGATCGCTTCCGCGAACAACGTGGCGCGGCTGCTCGCCCGCTGGGACGCGGGGTCCGAGAAGGCGTTCGTGGGCAAGATGAACGACGCCGCCAAGGACCTCGGCATGAAGAACACGACGTACACCGACCCGTCGGGTCTGAACAACACCACCGTCTCCACGGCCGTGGACCAGGTGAAGCTCGCCAAGGCGGCCATGGAGCAGCCCGCCTTCCGTGAGGTCGCGGCGATGATGTCGTACGTCGACTACAAGGGCACCAAGCACGACAACTGGAACCGCCTGGTCGGCTACAACGACGTCACCGGCATCAAGACCGGCACCACCACCTCGGCGCTCGGCAACCTCGTCTTCTCGGCGAGGAAAGAGGTCAACGGCGAGACCCGCAGGATCGTCGGCGCCGTCGTGCGCCAGCCCGCCGGCGGCCCGGACAACACCATCCTGGGCGCCGCGCTGCACGAGGGCGACAAGCTGATCAAGGCCGCGCAGGGCGCGCTGGAGTCGGCGACGATCCTGAAGAAGGGCACCGTCGTCGGGTACGCGGACGACGGCCTCGGCGGCCGTACGCCGGTCGCCGTCACCGAGGACGTCACGGCGGTCGGCTGGGCGGGCCTGTCCGTCAAGCTGACGTTCGCCGCTGACGAGCTGCCGCACACGGCGAAGGCCGGCAAGAAGGTGGGCACGCTCACCGTCGGTGACGGCAGCACCAACGCGGTCAAGGTCCCGGTCGCCCTCCAGAAGGACCTCGTGGAGCCGGGCTTCGCGGACAAGCTCACGCGCATCGGCTGAGCCGGCTCGCCGGCCCGCACGACCGCACCCCGCCGGTAACGGCCCGTCCGGGCGCCGCCCGGCGGGGTGCGTGCTAGCGTCGCGAACCGGGCAGGCCGCCGTCCGCGGCGGCGCGGCCGTGAACCGCTGACCAACGGGGCACGGCCGGGACGAGAAGACGAGAACAGAAGACGGGACACGGGGAGTGCCTTCGAGTGGCCACTGCGGAGCCGACACGCGCCGACGACGCCGAACCGGGCCCGGTAGCCGGCCCGCGAATACGCCTGCCCGCAGCCGGGGAAGGCAGCAGCCGCGACGGCCGTGACGGCGACTCCCCCGACCTCCCGCAATCCAGGTTGCCGGCCGTCGTACTGACGCTGCGTGAGCGCATGCTGCGCCACCCGGTGCTGTCCATCACGGGCCTGGCCGGAGTGCTCCACGTCGTCTGGTTCTTCACGTTCGCGAACAGCGGCGGCGATCTGGCCGCGCAGGACGCCTGGGCCGAGTTCGTCGGCCGGCACCCGGACTCGGCGTACAACCTCGCCTGGTACGGCGGGATGCACCCGGTGTCGTACAGCGTGGTGTCGCCGTATCTGATGTCGGTGCTCGGCGTGCGGACGACGATGATGATCGCGGGGACGGTCTCGGCGGGGCTGCTGACCCTGCTGCTCCTGCGCAGCCGGTCCGTCCGCAACCCGCTGTGGGCGTCGCTGGCCGGCGTGTTCGGGCTGTTCTGCAACGCGGTGTCCGGGCGGGTGACGTTCGGTCTGGGCATGATGTTCGCGCTCGGCGCGGTCGCGGTCGTGTTCTGCTGGCCGTACCGGTGGCGTTACAAGCGCTGGGCGAAGGCGCTGTCCGCGGCGCCGCTGGCCGCGCTGGCCACCATGGCCTCGCCGGTCGCGGGTCTGTTCGTGGGCCTGGTCGCGGTGGCGCTGTTCCTCCAGAAGCGGCGGCCGGGCGCGTGGGCGCTGGGGCTGGCGCCGAGTGCGGTGGTGGCGGTGTCGGCGTGGCTGTTCCCGTTCTCGGGGACGCAGCCGATGATGATCGGCTCGGTGCTGCTGCCGCTCGCGTTCTCGGTCCTCGTCTTCGTCCTGGTGCCGGAGGACTGGAAGACGGTCCGGCTGACGGCCGCGGTGTACGGGCTGGGCGTCGTGCTGGTGTGGCTGGTCAGCTCCCAGATCGGTTCGAACATCACGCGGCTGGCGATGCTGTTCGCCGGGGTGGCGCTGGTCGCCGCGCTGCCGTTCACGGTGCCGCGGAGCCGCAAGTGGTACGCGGCCGTCGTCGCGCTCGTCGGTTTCGCCGGGTGGATCGGCTTCAAGACGGTCGACGACATCGTGCACACGGCCCCGGCGGCGTCCTGGTCGCGCACGCTGGCGCCGCTGGTGAACGAGTTGCAGGAGGTCCGCGCCGAGAAGGGCCGCGTGGAGGTCGTCCCCGCCCGCTCCCACCGCGAGGCCTCCGCCCTCGCGCCCTACGTCAACCTGGCCCGCGGCTGGAACCGGCAGGCCGACATGGAGCGCAACCCCCTCTTCTACGACGACACGCTCAACTCGGCGAACTACCACGAGTGGCTGAAGCGCTGGGCGGTGCACTACGTCGTGCTGCCGAAGGACGAGCCGGACGGCGACGGGGGGCAGCGGGAGCGGGCGCTGGTGCAGCGCGGGCTGCCCTATCTGACCCAGGTCTGGGGCGACGCCAACTGGCAGTTGTTCAAGGTGACCGACCCCACCCCGCTGGCCGAGCCGAACGCGGTCGTCGACCGGGCCGAGCAGGGCGAGATGATCCTCCAGGTGAAGAAGGCGGGCCGGATCCTGGTCCGCATCCCGTACTCGCCGTGGCTGAGCATCGTCGACGCCGAGGGCAAGAGCCTGAAGCCGCCGCAGGAGACGGAGGCGTCCAAGGACCGTCCCGAGGACGAGCCGAAGACGTACGTCAACGTCAACGGCTGCCTGACGGAGACCGAGGAGGACGCCCACGGCGACAAGTGGACGGAGCTGCTGGCCCCCAAGGCGGGCACGTACCGTCTGGCGGCCCCGTACCAGCTGCCCAGGGGAACGCCCTGCCCGGAGGAACTGCGCTGACCCTCAGCGGAGCCGGTCCACGTGGGTGTCGGTGCCCGGCACGGTCGGGATGAACGGCGCCACCAGTTCCACTCTCCCCAGCCCCGACTCGGCCACCGCCGCGTCCAGGCCCCTGAAATGGGGGTCCCAGCACTCGCGCGGGTCCGCCTGGAGGAACCACAGCAGGGTCAGCCGGGTGTCGACGCCCTCGACCTGCTTGACGTAGGTCATGCGGTCGCCGGGCAGCGGGGTCGGGCGGAAGACGGTCACCATCGCCGCCGGGGAGCCCGCGAGCCGCTTGGGCAGGTGGCGGGAGCGCAGCCACTCCAGCAGCTGCGGGCGCTGCTCGGGCGCGCCGGCCTCGACGACCTGGAGGACCAGACCCGCGTAGGGGTGGTCGAGGGCGTGGACGTCGCGCGGGCCCGCCGCCCCGTCCCGGTAGACCGTCGCCTCGTGGTCCTGGAACGCCGTGAGGACGTGGGTGCGGTCGTGGTAGACGCGGCCGTCGCGGTTGAGGCGCTTGTTGATGGCGACCGTCCAGCGCATGTGGTCGTCGTAGCGGCCGGCGGTGATCCAGTACGTGGAGAGGTAGCAGCCCGTGGTGACGGGCTGGGCGACAGCCGACTTCTCGGGGTAGCGCAGGAGTTGCAGGTCCCGGGTCGCCACCCAGCGGCGGCCGGCGTACATCCAGGGCATGGCCATCGCGCCGGCGTAGTAGTGGTCGTCCTCGTACCAGCGGTTGTAGGCGTACTCGTGGCCCGGGTGCGGTTCGACCATGGTGATCAGGGCGTGGCCGGGGCGGGTGCCGTAGGGGCCGACGGCGGCCAGTTCGGCGTACAGCTCGCTGCGGGTGTCGTCGCTCATGCCCTTCCCCTCTGTTGGCGGCTGGCTCATACTCTGACGCTCCGTCAGATAATGCGCCAGGGTTCCGGGGAGGCTTCGATGCCGCTGCTCGCGGGGAAGACGGTCGTCGTGTCGGGGGTCGGGGCCGGGCTGGGGCGGCAGGTGGCGGCGGCCGTCGTACGGGACGGCGGCTGTGCCGTGCTCGGGGCCCGCACGGAGGCGAACCTGGCGAAGACGGCCGCCGAGCTGGACCCGGACGGGTCGCGCACGGCGTACCGGGCGACCGACATCGCCGACGAGGCGCAGTGCGAGGCGCTGGCGGGGCTGGCGCGGGAGCGGTTCGGGCGGATCGACGCGGTGGTGCACGTGGCCGCGCTGGACGGCCACTTCGGTGGTCTGGAGGACGCGGACTTCGAGGCCTGGCGCTCCGTCCTGGACGTGAATCTGCTGGGCACGCTGCGGATGACCCGGGCCTGCCTGCCGTCACTCAGACAAGGCGGCGGGTCCGTCGTGTTCATCGGGACGCAGTCGGCGGTGGCGGCTCCCTCGCAGGTGCGGCAGGCGGCGTACGCGGCGTCGAAGGGGGCGCTGACGAGCGCGATGTACTCGCTGGCGCGGGAGCTGGGGCCGTACCGGATCCGGGTCAACACCGTGCTGCCGGGCTGGATGTGGGGCCCGCCGGTCCAGGCGTACGTGCGGTTCACCGCCGGCCGGGAGGGCGTGTCGGAGGCGGAGGTGCTGGGCAGGCTGACGGGTCGTACGGCACTGCCGGAGCTGGCGACGGATGCGGACGTGGCGGACGCGGCGGTGTTCCTGGCCTCGGACCGGGCGCGGGCGATCACGGGCCAGTCGCTGCTGGTGAACGCGGGTGAGCTGATGCGCTGAGGGCGATTTCCGGCCACGCGACTCGGTTCACGTACATAAACGCAAGTCATCTCACCGAACTTTTTTACGGTCTCTTGACCTTCCTCTTCCTTGCCGTGCGCACGTCACCGAACCCAGAGTTCACATGCCTGACCCTGGCGGCGCACCCGTGGAAGGGGACTCATGAACGGTCTCGACTGGGCCGTGCTCATCGGCTACTTCGCCGTGATGGTCGCGATCGGCGTCTGGTCGCACAAACGCGTGGACAACGTCAGCGACTTCTTCACCGCAGGCGGCAAGATGCCGTGGTGGCTCTCCGGCATCTCGCACCACATGTCGGGCTACAGCGCCGTGATGTTCACCGGGTACGCGGGCATCGCCTACACCTACGGCGTCACGTCCTTCGTCACCTGGTCCTTCCCGATCGCCCTCGGCATCGCCATCGGCTCGAAGCTGTTCGCGCCGCGCATCAACCGGCTCCGCTCGCGGCTCCATGTGGCCTCCCCGCTGGAGTACCTGAAGAACCGGTACGACCTGAAGACCCAGCAGGCGCTGGCCTGGTCCGGCATGCTGCTGAAGATCGTGGACGTGGGCGCGAAGTGGGCGGCGATCGCGACGCTGCTGTCCGTCTTCACGGGGATCTCCCTCAACCAGGGCATCCTCATCACCGGCGGCATCACGGCGATCTACTGCACGATCGGCGGCCTGTGGGCGGACGCGCTGACCGAACTCGGCCAGTTCATCATCCAGTTGCTGGCCGGCATCGCGATGTTCGTGGCGGTGTTCGTACGCCTCGACGACCACGGCGGCTTCTTCGGCGTCTGGGACTCGCCCGAGCTCCAGGGCCACGAGAAACCGCTGGTCGGCCCGTACGGCACGGTCTTCCTGCTGGCGTTCCTCTTCATCAAGCTCTTCGAGTACAACGGCGGCATGCTCAACCAGGCCCAGCGCTACATGGCCACCCCGAACGCCAAGGAGGCCGAGCGGTCGGCCCGGCTGTCGGCGATCCTCTGGCTGGTCTGGCCGCTGGTGCTGTTCTTCCCCATGTGGATGTCCCCGCTGCTGGTCGAGTCGCAGAAGGCCGACGGCTCCGACTCCTACGCCCTGATGACCGAACAGCTCCTCCCCCACGGCCTGCTGGGTCTGGTCATCGTCGGCTTCTTCTCGCACACCATGGCCATGTGCTCCTCGGACGCCAACGCCATCGCGGCCGTGTTCACCCGGGACTGCGCGCCGGTGATCTGGGCACGGGCACGGGCCTGGAACCAGCGCCAGGGCCTGCGGGTCGCCCGGGTCGCGACGGTCGTCTTCCTCGGCCTGTCCATGGCGGCGGCGACGCAGGTCAACTCCCCCGCGTTCAAGGACATCATCACGGTCGTCATCAAGTGGGTGGCCGGTCTGATGGGCCCGATGGCGATCCCGATGATGCTGGGCCTGCTGCGGACGTTCCGCCGCTCCGGACCGACGGCGGCCCTCGTCAGCTGGTCGATGGGCCTGCTCGCCTTCTGGCTGGTGAACTACCCGATCCACTGGAACGTCGAGGGCGGCGTGCCGCTCCAGTACCAGGTGTCGATCCCGCTGGCGGTGTCGCTGGTCCTCTACATCCTCGTCGGCTACATCAAGCCGGAGGACACCCCGGAGCGGCTGGCGCTCATCGAGAAGATCAACACGGACGGGGACGGGGCGGCGTCGGCCGCGGTTCCGGTACCGGCCGGGCCGGCGGACGACGTGGTGCGGACGACGGTCAAGGACTGAGGCACGACGGTCAAGGGCTGAGGCGCAACGATCAAGGGCTGAGGCGCAACGGTCAGGGGCTGAGGCGCAGGGACCGCTGGGTGGGCTCAGGCCCTCGGATAGCGGGCGAGCCACCCCGGCGACGACCCACCGGGCCCGTGCAGGGCGGGCCCCTGGGTCATCTCCATGGCGAAGTCGTCGGCCAGTTCCAGGATCGTGGGGCGGCCCTCCAGCTCGGCCAGCCAGGCCGGGGGGAGGGCCGTCTCGCCGTGCAGGGCGCCGAGCAGCGCGCCCGTCAGCGCGGCGGTGGCCGCGGAGGGGCCGTCGTGGTTGACGGCGAGAGTCAGTCCGTGCCGGACATCGGAGGCGACGAGGGCGCAGTACACGGCGGCGGCGACGAGGCTCTCCGCCGTACCGGCCCCGCACAGCTCCGCCACGCGCTCCGGCCCGGGCAGCCCCTGCCGTACGGCACCCAGCGCGTGCTGGAGGGCGTCCGACACGGGCTGGTGCCCGGGCCGGGCGGCCAGCAGCGCGAAGCCCCGCTGCACGGCACCGTCGATGCTCTCCCCGAGGGCGAGGGCATGCACGATCACGGCGTACGCGCCCGCCGCGAGATATGCCGTGGGGTGACCGTGGGTCTGGGCCGCGCACTCCACCGCGAGCTGGGCGACGAGCTGCGGCTCCCACCCCACGAGCAGCCCGAACGGGGCGGACCGGGCGGCGGCCTCGGGTCCGAGCTCGCCGGGGTTCTTGGGCGTCTCGGGGGTCCCCATGGTCGCGTCACCGAGTCCGAGGAGCAGCGCACTGCTCGGATCCCTGCGCGCGTACAGCCACTCCTCGCGCGCGAGCCACCCGTCGTCCTTGCGCCGCTCGTCGGGCCCCCAGTCCCGCTGGGTGGCGGCCCAGCGCAGATACGCCCGGTGCAGGTCGGTGGGCGGATGCCAGGCGCCGGTGTCCCGCCGCACCTGGGCCCGTATCAGCCCGTCCACGGAGAACAGGGTGAGCTGGGTGAGATGGGTGACGGCACCCCGTCTGCCGTAGGCGGGAGCCAGGTCGACCAGCCCCTCCGCCCCGTACGCCTCCCTGATCCCGTCGATCCCCAGCCCGTCCACGGGTGCACCCAGCGCGTCCCCGAGGGCCAAGCCGAGCAGCGTCCCCCGCACCCGGCTGCGAAAGTCCTGCTGCTCCGTACGCCCCCAGACGGCACCGGCAGTCGCACCCACCTTGACCTCCCAGGGACCGTCCATATGTACGACAGCTCTGCACTGTAATCGAACGGGGACGGCGGGCCGCCCGCAGTGCGTTCACTTTCCATCTATTGCAACGACCTCTCTCGGGTCGTTGCTTTGATTTCCAATCCGTTGCAACGATTATGAGGCTATGACCTGCAGCTATCACGTCTTCGCGCAACGAAGTCATTGCCTAATCTTCGAACGCAACGTAGCTTTTCCATTGTTCGAAACAACGAGCCAGAGGAGAGCACGATGCAGAAGTTCGACACCCCCGCCCCGGTCACCGCCGTCCTTGACATCCCCGCTGGACGTGTCCAGTTCATCGCCGCGGACCGTGCCGACACCACCGTCGAGGTGCTGCCCGCCGACGCTTCCAAGAGCCGCGACACCAAGGCCGCCGAGCAGACCGCCGTCACCTACGCCGACGGTGTCCTGCGGATCAGGGCCTCGGCCGCCGCCGGCCGGCTCCTCGGCCCCTCCGGGGCGGTGGAGGTCACCGTCCGGCTGCCCGCAGGCTCCCGCGTCGAGGCCAGGTCCGACAGCGCCGAGCTGCGTGGCGTCGGGCGGCTCGGCGACATCGTCTTCGAGGGCGCGTACCGCAGGATCAAGATCGACGAGGCCGCGAGCGTCCGGCTCACCGCGAGCGACGGTGACGTCGAGGTCGGCCGGCTGGGCGGCCCGGCGGAGATCAGCACCGAGAGGGGCGACATCCGGATCGCCGAGGCCCTGGGCGGCACGGTCGTGCTGCGCACGCAGTCCGGCGACATCTCGGTCGTCGCCGCCGCCGGCGTCTCGGCCGCCCTGGACGCGGACACCGGCTACGGCCGTGTCAGCAACTCCCTCAAGAACGACGGCACGACCGCACTCGACATCCGCGCCACCACCTCGCACGGCGACATCACCGCCCGCAGCCTCTGAACGAACAGCGCCAGAACTGTCCGACCGAGCCCATCACCAGGGGGAACCATGACGAAGAACAGCACGCCCGCGACCGGTTCGACATGGACCGGCATGGTGCCGGTCGACGACACGGCCCTGGCCGTCACCGACACCGGCGGGCCCGGGATCCCGGTGATCTACCTCAACGGCCAGTTCGCCACCCAGGGGTACTGGCGGCGGGTCATCGCCGAACTGGGGCCGGGGTGGCGGCACATCACCTACGACGAGCGGGCCCGCGGCAAGTCGAAGCGTTCGGCGGACTACTCCTTCGAGGCCGCCGTCCGGGATGTCGACGCCGTTCTCGCGGCCCGGGGTGTGGACCGGGCGCTGGTGGTCAGCTGGTCCTACGGAGCGGTCGTCGCGGCGCACTGGGCCCACCGGAACCCGGAGCGTGCCATGGGGGCGGTCCTGGTCGACGGCGCGTTCCCGTACGACTGGCTGGACGAGGCCACGGAGCAGCGCATCCGGAAGCTGTTCCGGCGCCTGGGCTGGTTCATGCCGCTGCTGCGCCCGACGGGCCTGACCCCGCGGATGACCGCCGCACAGCAGGCCGAGAGCAACATCGAGCTCGGCAGGCTGTCGCGGGAGCGGGAGCTGGGGCCCGTGCTGGGCGGCATCACGGTCCCGGTGCGGTACGTGGTCGCTTCGGGTACGTCCTTCGGCAGCCGCGGTGACGAGCAGGAACGGATCCGCTCCGGCCTCGACGCGGTGACGGCCCAGAACCCCAACGTCCGGATCGCCGCGAAGGTCGCCAGCAATCACGGCGCGATCCTCAAGAAGGACTTCCGGGCCATCGCCGATGCCACCCGCGAGGTCGCCGACCTCCACAACGGGGAGCACTGATCATCATCGCCGTCCGGATCGACCGCGTCCGTCCCGCGCAGGGTCCCCAGTGCCTCGCGCGGGACGTGTCACGTACCGGGGTCCTCGCTCGGATCCGCGAAGTCCCGCAGCAGGGCGTCGGCATCCTGGGAAGAACGCAGCCGCACTCCGGGGTCTCCCGTCACGCCCAGATCGCGGCGCATCGCTTCCCTCATCGCAGCTATCAGTGCCCAGATGTCATGCTGCGCCTCGGCGGCCGACCGCGTGCTCTCGCCAGGGCGTGGGTTGCCCTGCTCCAGGCGTTTGACCTGTCCGTAGACCCTGGTAAGAGCGCCGTTCACCTCGCCGGCCGGGGCGATCACCGTGTCAGGCGCGATCATCAGCGCCTCTGACCAGCGGTCCCGGTGGGCGTCCTTGGCGGCTTCCAGCACCTGTATGTCCTCGTCGCCGGGCGCACGGTCGCGCAGGACGTACAGATGGCGGCTCAGCGCCGTGCAGAACTGCCGTGCCTCGCGGTGCAGTTCCGAATAGCAGCGCCGCCGCAGCTCCCGATTCTCGCGGGCCTCCTGGACGGCCTGGGTCATCTCCAGCTCACGCCTCTTGGCCCTCTCGGCACCCTGCTGGGTGAGCAACGCGCCCCCGAGCGTGCCCGCCACACCGGCCACGGCTATCAAGACCGCCCCAACATCCATGGGATCACCCTAGATCGGCGGCATCGCACAAGTCCCTGTGTGTCATGGGCAGTTCTGCCCACACCGTCTTGCCGTGGGCCGGGGCCTCCACCACGCCCCAGCGGTTCGCGTACGCCTGGACGATGCGCAAGCCGTGTCCGCCCTCCGCGAACTGCTCCGCCGGGGCCGGGAGGCGCGGAACCCGGTCGCCACGGGCGTCGGTCACCTCGATACGGAGCGTGCGATCGGCTCGGCGTAGCGTCAGTCGCAGCCGGAAGTCCCTGCCCAGGACCCGGCCATGCAGTACGGCGTTGGACGCCAGCTCCGCCACGACCTGCGCGGCAGCCTCGTACGGCTCGCCCCAGTCGTCGAGTTGGCGTTCGGTGAGCAGCCGGGCCAGTCGAGCACCTCTTCGAGTAGCGGACAGCTGCACCGCGAAGTGATGGGTGGGGGCGGTGATTTGGGCGGGGGATTTCCGGCTCATGTCACCCAGCGTGGCCGCACCTCCCTACCCTGAACAGCAACGACCCCGGTACGGAGAGTGACTGTCCGGACGCGTGGCGGGGTCGTACGGCTCGTACGTCAGGAGGGGAAGGCGTGGAGGACGAGGAAGCGGCGGCCGTGCTCAGGACGGTCGGGCGGCAGATCAAGATGTGGCGCGAGGCCGCGAGGTTGACGCAGCCGGAGCTGGGTTCGGCCATCGGGTACGGCGAGGAGATGGTTTCGTCCGTGGAGCGGGCGAGACGGATTCCCAAGCCGGACTTCTTGGACAAGGCCGACGAGGTGCTCGGGGCCGGGGGCAAGATCTCGGCGATGAAGAAGGATGTGGAGGAGGCTCGGTATCCGAAGACCGTGCGGGACCTGACGAAGCTGGAGGACCAGGCAGCCGAACTAGGGGCCTACGCGGCTCTGCACATCCACGGGCTGTTGCAGACACCGGAGTACGCCCAGGCGTTGTACGCGATGCGGAGGCCCGCCTACACCGAGGACGCGATCGAGCGTCACGTGGCCGCGCGCATGGCACGGAAGGTCGTCTTCGATCGGTCCCCGCCCGCTGGTCACCTTTGTCCAGGAAGAGATGACACTGCGGCGCCCCTTCGGGAGCAAGATGGTTCTGCGCCGACAGCTCGAACACCTGTTGGAGGTAGCGGAGTTGCGGCACGTCGAGATTCAAGTAGTACCCACGGACCGGGAGGACCACGCGGCTGTAATGGGCTCGTTCAGGCTGCTGAAGCTCCAGGACGGCAAGGCGCTCGGTCACACGGAGAGCCAGCTGTACGACCGCGTGATCAGCGACCCAAAAGACGTACAGGTCCTCGATATGCGCTATGGCATGATCCGGGCGCAGGCCCTCTCGCCTCGCGAGTCACTGGCCTTCATCAAAAAAGTGCTGGGAGAAGAGACATGACGCCCACCCCACTGACGTGGATCAAGAGCAGCTACAGCGGAAACGACGGCCCCGATTGCGTCGAGGTCGCCATATCCCCCACCCCCCACTCCACGGTCCACATCCGCGACTCCAAGAACAAGGACGCCGCCCGCCTGGCATTTACCGACGGCGCCTGGTCCGAATTCCTGGAGTTCGCGGTGAGGCGCTGAGTCTCAGTCCTGGGCGGGGGCCGCTTCCTCAGCGACGCTGTCGTTCTCTTCGGCCTCCGCTCGCTCCTTCTTCAGAGCGAGTTCCCGGGCCAGGGCCTCCGAGTAGAGCCTCATTTCCGCCTCTTTGCGCTCGTCGAACACCGATGCCTCCTTTGCATGCAGGGGTGTTGAGGCTCCCAAAAAAATTCGACCAGACCACAAGCCTCTTGACTCAAAAGGCTACCCCGCCGCCACCCAATAGGTCACCATCGAATTACATTCGCACACAGGTAATTCGTACGCCGTTCACTCGGCGAGGATGGACCCGAGTACCGCACGGTCGGTATCCGAAAGGCGTTCCAGCGCACCGGAGTCCAGTTCACGGACCGTCTCCACATCGGTCCGGGCCTCCTCGGACCGCCCCATGAGCGCGTGCACCACCGCCCGGCGGCACAACGCCCAGACGTATCCCGGCCGGAGTTCCACCGCCCGGTTCAGGTCGGCGAGGGCCTCCGTGTGGTGGCCGAGGACGGTGTGGGACGCGCCCCGGCTGGCGTAGGCCGAGGCGTAGGCGGGGTCCAGGGACAGCGCGCGGTCGAAGTCGGCGACCGCCTCCTCGTCGCGGCCCGCGGCGCGCAGCGCGTCGCCGCGTTCGCAGCGGGCCCAGGGCCAGTCGGGGCTCAGGGTGAGGGCCTGGTCGAGGTCGGCCAGTTGGCGTCGGGGGTCGCGCAGCGCGCGCCAGACCCGGGCGCGGCGGGCGAGCGCCCAGGCGTAGTCCGGCTTGAGGTCCAGTGCCCGGCCCAGGTCGAAGAGGGCGGCGTCCAGGTCTCCGCGGCGTTCGTGCGTGGCTCCCCGGGACGCCCAGGCGAACTCGTTGGCCGCATCGAGGCGGATCGCTTCGCTCAGGTCCTGGACGGCCTCGGCGTCGTGCCGGGCGAGCCGGTGGTGTTCGCCGCGCAGGGCGACGTACCAGGAGTTGTGCGGCTCCAGCGCGACGGCCCGGTCCAGGTCGGCGATCGCGGCGTCGTCGTCGCCCAGCTCCCTGCGGATTCCGGCCCGGTGACGGTAGGCGACGGCCAGTTCCGGATCCAGGGCGACGGCCCGGTCGTACTCGGCGAGGGCCTGCGGGTACGCGGCCTGTCCGCGCAGCTCGTCACCCCGTACGGCCCGGGCCCGGGCCTGAGTGGGCGCGTCGAGCACCGCGCGGCGCAGGAGCAGGCCGAGTGCGGTGAGGACGCCCTCCGCGTCGAGGGCCGCCGCCAGTTCGGTGCCCCACTCGGCCAACGCCGCCGTGTCCGCGTCGTGTCCGGCGTCCACCAGCGCACGCGCCCACTGCGCGGCCACGCCCGCACCGGCGTCGCAGGCGTGGACGAAGTCCCGCAGCGTCTGCGGCAGCGCGTCCCGTTCACCGGCGCAGAGGAGGTGGTACACCTCGGCCAGGCGCAGGTTCCGCCACGTCTCGTCGGACCACGGCTCGGCCCCGCCGGCCTCGGCCTCCTCCCGCCAGCCGCCGAACGTCCGCGCCAGGTGCCGCTGTCGTTCGGCCCACCCGCGCGGCGACCGGCTGCGCTGCGCGCGCAGCATCGGTGCCCGTACGACGTCGTGGTAGCGCAGGCGTCCCCCACCGCGCTCGACGACGAACGGCATGCCCCGCAACCACGCGTAGAGGGGCTCCAGTTGGTCCTGGGGGCAGTCGGTGACGGCCCGGAACACGTCCGCGTCCAGCCATCTCGGCAGCGCGCAGGCCAGTGCGGCCGCTCGGCGTGCCGGGTCCCGCTCCCACCTCAGGAAGCGTTCCACCGCCGTGGCGCTCGGATCGCCCACGTCGTCCGGATCGGTGGGGCGAGATTCGGCGAGGGTGGAGACCAGGACGGGGAGCCCGCCGCTGAGGCGCAGCACCTCTTCGACGACCGGTTCGGCGGTCACGCCCTTGCCGGCGAGCAGGCCGCGGGCCTCCGTCTCGGTGAAGGGGGACAGCGCGACGTCCGTCACGAAGTCCGTCAGACCGCCCCACAGGGCCGTGTCCAGGGGGCGCTGGCCCGCCGTGACCACGACGGCCGTGGCCGGCATGGCGCCGTAGCGGTCGGTGATCATCGCCTGGTGCAGCCAGTGGTCCAGGTAGGGGGCCGTCCGCTCGTACGTGTCGAGGAAGAGGGCGATCCAGGGAGCCGAGGCGGCGGCCTCCGTGAGCTCGCGCAGGAGCACCGGTGTGAGCACCTGCTCCGGGGCGAGGACCAGCCGCACGTCCTCGTGGTCGCGGAAGCGGGCCAGCACGCTCTCCCGGAACCGGTCCACTCCGCCCGCGAGTTCCTCGGCGTCGAGCAGGCCCGCAAGGGGGCCGACCACCGGGACCATACCCAGCGCGACCGTCCCGGCCCGGGCCACGATCCTGCCGCCCGCCGAGGGGCCCGCGTCCTCCGCCTGCGCGTCCAGGGCGGCGAGCGCGGCCAGTTCGGCCTCGTGCCGTCGTTCGTCGTGGGCGGCGAGCATGCGGTTGAGTTCTTTCAACCGGCGGCCCTGCGCGGTGAACTGGCGGCTGATCTCCGCCATCACCTCCGGCACGCTGCCGGCGCTGTCGTCCACGTACGCGGTCAGCGCGCCCTGTTCCCGGGCGATCTGCTCCAACTCCCGTAGGAGGAAGGTCTTTCCGACGCCCGCGTTGCCGTGGACGTGGAAGCGGAAGCGGTGGCGTTCGTCCTGCGGAGGAGTGCCGAAGTTCGCGCGGAACAAGGCCCGTTCGGCGGCCCGGCCGACGAAACCGGTCCGGGTCCGCTGCCGTATCAGGTCCTGCATCGAAGGCCTGGCCTGCGCCATCCGTACGTCCCCTCGCCTCACCCGTCCCGCTTCCGCCGTCATTGTGTCGCGTCGGCCGTCGCCGCTCGGGAAGAATGATCGCCATGGCCACCTCCCCAACTTCACGCCGCGGCGCGCTGCCTCTGGCCGCCGCCCTGCTCACCGCCTCGGTCGCGCTCTACATGGCGCTGGTCGCGTTCGGGAACATCACCGACTTCGGCACCAACCAGCAGTTCGTCCGCCATGTTCTCGCCATGGACACCACGTTCAAGGACGAGGACCTGATGTGGCGGGCCGTCACCAGTACGGCACTTCAGGACACCGCCTACGTCCTGATCATCGTCTGGGAGACCGTCGCCGCGCTGGTCCTCATATACGGGACCTGGCTGTGGGCCAGACGCGACCAGCAGCAGGCCCGGCGGATGTCCACCTACGGCCTGCTGATGGTGCTGCTGCTGTTCGGGGCCGGGTTCATCGCGATCGGCGGTGAGTGGTTCTCGATGTGGCAGTCGAAGAGCTGGAACGGGCTGGACGCCGCGACCCGGGTGTTCCTGTTCAGCGGGCTCGTGCTGATCGTCAACCACTTGCCGTCCAAGCAGTCGGACCCGGCTGCCTGACCTCGGCCCCTACTTGACCACGGTCACCGTCGTGCCGACCGTGCCGAACGCCCACAGTGCCGAGCCGTCCGCCTTCCGCATCCTGACTCCGCCCGTCCTGGCACCGGAGTCGGCGGGGGGCGGCGAGGCGCCGTCGACCGCGTTGGAGAAGGCGACGGAGACGCCGGACTTCGCGGCGAAGTAGATGATGTGCTCGATCTGGACGCCGTCCGAGCCGGTCGTGGCCTCGTTGCGGGACGACACCGTGTACGTGCCGGGGTCGGGGCTGACCGTGCCCGGCCACACGGTGAACGTACGGCGGGTCGCCTCGCTCGCGTCGACCAGCCACACCCGCTTGTCGTCGAGGGAGTAGACGATGCGCCGGCCGGTGCCGGAGCCGTCGGGCACCCTCGCCGGGACCGAAGCCGAGGGCGTGGGCTCCGCCGACACCGAGGTGCTCGGCTTGGCCGAGGTGGCGGTGGGCTGCGGGCCCCGGTCCGCCTGCACGGCCAGGACCGTCACCGCGGCTATCGCTCCCACGGTCAGCCCGGTCACCCAGGCCCACGAAGGAAGTCGGGCAGGCACGGGCACGCATCTCCTCAGTCACGGGACCCCGCGGAACGGGGGTTCCGATCATCGTACTGCGAGCCCGGGCACGCCCTAGGGGGTGTCCGCAAAGTCCCGTCGTCCGCCCGGAGGGCGGGCCTCGCGGCGTCCGGTGCGTGCTCTCGGCGTGCCGGGCGGACACCCGCGTACTGGTTGTACGTGGGTGTTCGCCCGGTGCGGCGAGAGGGCGTGCCGGGCGTCGCGGGGCAGGCGGGACTTTGCGGACACGCCCTAGGGGCCGTCGACGGTTTTGCGGACCGGTACGGGGCCGGTGCCGGCTCCGTGGGCGGTGTAGCGCGGGGCGCGGACGGGGGCCGGGTAGGAGAGGTGCACGAGCCGGGTCTGCTCCTGCCGCATGTGGGTGAGCGACTCGAGGATGTAGCCCACGAGCAGGACGAGCGCGGCGATGGTCATGATCGCGGCGGCGAGGATCGCCGTGGGCACGCGGGGCACCGTGCCCGTGCGGACGAATTCGGCGATGACCGGGATGCCGAGGACGACCGAGATCAGGGCCAGGACGCCGGCGATCACGGTGTGCACGAGGGAGGGGCGCTCGCGCCGCGCCAGGTCGAGGATGACCCGCAGGATGCGCCAGCCGTCCCGGTAGGTGCGCAGCTTGCTCTCGCCGCCGGCGGGCCGGACCCGGTAGTCCACGACCAACTCCGCCGTGGGCAGGCGCAGGTGGAGGGCGTGGATCGTCATCTCGGTCTCGGTCTCGAACTCCCGGGCCAGCGCCGGGAAGGACTTCACGAAGCGGCGCGAGAAGACCCGGTAGCCGCTGAGCATGTCGGTCACGTCGTTGCCGAACAGCGACCGCACCGCCCCGGTGAGCACCTTGTTGCCGACCGCGTGTCCGGTCCGGTAGGCGCCGTCGTCCGCCACTCTGCGGGCGCCGACGACCTGGTCGTACGGTCCCTCGAAGAGCAGGTCCACCATGTCTCGGGCCCGCGAGGCGTCGTAGGTGTCGTCGCCGTCGATGATGAGCAGGGCGTCGGCGTCGACGTCGGCGAAGGCGCGGCGGATGACGTTGCCCTTGCCCTTGCGGGGCTCCTGCCGGACGATCGCGCCCGCCGCGCGGGCGACGTCCACGGTGCGGTCGGTGGAGGCGTTGTCGTAGACGTAGACGACGGCCTCGGGGAGGGCCGCGCGCAGGTCGCGGACCACCTTGCCGACGGCCGCCTCCTCGTTGTGGCACGGCACGACACACGCGATCGTCGGTTCCACGACCACTCCCCACTCCTCATCCGAGCCGGTGTTGAATAGTCACATATGGGGAAATCATGCGGTATGAGCGCGTCCATGAGGCGGGGGCGCGCCGGGTGGCTACTCTCGCTCTGTGCCGGTTCTCGCCTCTGTGACACGTTCCGTCCGTGATGCCGTACGCGGCGTCTGGCGCGAGGTCGCGAAGTTCGGAGTCGTGGGGGCCCTGGCCTTCGTCGTGGACAACGGCGGCTACAACCTGCTGGTCTTCGGGCTGCCCGGCGCCGCGGAGGGCGGGCCGATGGAGGCCGCTCCCGTCCAGGCCTCCGTCGTCGCGACGGGTGCCGCCGCGCTCTTCAGCTGGGCCGGGAACCGCTACTGGACCTACCGCCAGCAGCACCGCGAGAAGGTGGCCCGCGAGCTGGGCCTGTTCCTCGTCGCGAACGGCGTCGGTCTCGCCATCACGGCGGGCACGGTCTTCGTCTCCCGGCAGTTGCTCGGGCTCGACTCGGCGCTGAGCGACAACACCGCCCGCATCTTCGGCTGGGTGCTCGCGACGGTGTTCCGCTTCTACGCCTACCGGCGCTACGTCTTCGTCGCACCCTGAGCCGTCGGCATCCGGCGAGCCGCTAGCATCCGACATATGGGACAAATGACATGGGTGTCGCGTGCGCAGCGCTGGGTCTTGGGGCTGGCCGCCGTCGCCGCGGTCTGCTGCCTGGGCACGATCCTCGTGTTCGCCCCCGGCTACCTGAGTCCCGACAGCCTCGACCAGCTCCGGCAGGCCGAGGGGAAGACGCCCCTGACCGACTGGCACCCGCCCGTGCTGAGCCTGGTGTGGCGTGCGCTCATCGCGGTGACCGGCTCGATCGCGTCCATGCTCGTCCTCCAGGCCGTTCTCTTCTGGGGAGCGCTCTGGGTGCTCGCCTGGTGCATCTGGGAGCTGACCGCGAGCCGCGGCGGCTCGCTCGCCGTACTCGGCCTCGGTCTGGCTCCGTTCGTGCTGACGTTCGTCGGGGTGGTGTGGAAGGACGTCCACGTGGCGGTCGCACTGCTCGGCGCGTGCGCGGTCGCGCTCACCGGGCTGCGGCTGCGGGACCACCGGCCTCCTCGTCCCGCCGTACGGTGGGGGCTGCTCGGGCTGGGCGTGCTGTTCCTGGCGTACGCCATGCTGGTGCGCAAGAACGCCTTCTTCGCCGCGCTCCCCGTCTTCGTCATGCTGGTCCTCGCCCTGTGGCGCGCTCCCGGGCGCCGTACGTGGGTGACGTGCACGGCGGCGCTCGTGGCCGCCCTGGTCGTACCGACCGCCGCCATCTCCCTGTTCGCGCGGCCTCTGGGGACGAAACAGGAAGCACAGATCATGCTCGACGACCTGGTCCACGTACTGAAGGCGGACGAGCTCCGGACGGCAGACGTGCCACCCGATCTCAGGGACCGGCTCGTGGCCTCCGCGCAGGAGTGCGAGCGCGTCGGAGCCCTGTCGGACGCCTACTGGGCTTGCTACGAACGCCCGGCGGACGGGCTGCGCGGGGACTCGGCGGAGATCACGTCCCTGTGGCTGCACGAGATGAGCGGGCATGTGCCGGACTATCTCCAGTACCGGCTGCGGCTCTTCACGACTCTGCTGTTCGAGACCGATGACCCGTACAAAGCGGGGGTCAGCCGCAACGACCTGGGCATCGAGGTGGCGCACCCCCGGCTGGAGGACATGCTCGGCACGTACGTCAACGGCATGGTGACGGACGTGCGGTGGCTGTTCCGCGGGTGGTTCTGGCTCGCCGTGGCGCTGGTGCTGGCCATCCGCCCGGGCAAGGGCCGGTTCTCGATGCCGGTCCGGGCGCTGGGCATCAGCTCGGCGGCCTACATCCTCGGCTATCTGCCGATCATGCCCGCGACGGACTTCCGCTACGTCTACTGGCCGGCGATCGCCTGCACGCTCGGCCTGCTCCTGCTCTGGCTGGGCCGGGGCACGGCTCTCCCACCGCCGAACAGCCCCGGCGCCGCACCCGACCGTGCCGTGACGGCACAGCAGCCGGCGGACGCCGGGGGCCAGTAGACGGCCTCGCCCAGCCGTCCAGCCGCTCAGCCGCCCGGCCCGCTCAGTCCAGCACCGGCAGCAACTCCGGCAGATGCCCGTCCGACGCCTGCGCCGCCCGCTGCCGTTCCTGCGGGACCCCAACCACGGGGCGTTCCGACGGCTTCACCCGACGTGCCCGCGCTATCGGCTGAACCGGGACACGGCGGTCTGCCGTCACCGGCCTCCAGCACCAGAGCCGGTCGCACGGTGACGGCGCATCAGCCGTCGGACACCAGGGCGAGTAGACGGCCTCGCCCAGCCGTCCAGCCGCTCAGTCCAGCACCGGCAGCAACTCCGGCAGATGCCCGTCCGACGCCTGCGCCGCCCGCTGCCGCTCCTGCGGGACCTCCCCGTACAGGGTGTTCCGGGGTTTCGCCGGGCGGCCCGCGGCGTCGGCCACCGCGATGAGGTCCTTGACCGACTTGTACGAGCCGTAGGAGGAGCCCGCCATGCGGGAGATGGTCTCCTCCATGAGCGTCCCGCCGAGGTCGTTGGCGCCCGAGCGGAGCATCTCGGCCGCGCCCTCGGTGCCCAGCTTCACCCAGCTGGTCTGGATGTTGGGGATGTACGGGTGCAGCAGGAGCCGGGCCATGGCCGTGACCGCGCGGTTGTCCCGCATGGTCGGGCCGGGGCGGGCGATGCCCGCGAGGTACACGGGCGCGTTGGTGTGCACGAACGGCAGCGTCACGAACTCGGTGAAGCCGCCGGTGCGCTGCTGGATGCCGGCGAGGGTGCGCAGGTGGCCCAGCCAGTGGCGAGGCTGGTCGACATGGCCGTACATCATCGTCGAGGAAGAGCGGATGCCCAGCTCGTGGGCCGTCGTCACGACGTCGATCCAGTCGGCCGCGGGCAGCTTGCCCTTGGTCAGGATCCAGCGGACCTCGTCGTCGAGGATTTCGGCGGCCGTGCCCGGGATGGTGTCCAGGCCGGCCTCCTTGGCGGCGGTCAGCCACTCGCGGATCGACATGCCGGTGCGGGTCGCGCCGTTGACGACCTCCATCGGCGAGAAGGCGTGCACGTGCATGCCGGGGACGCGTTCCTTCACCGCCCGCGCGATGTCGAAGTACGCCGTGCCGGGCAGGTCCGGGTGGATGCCGCCCTGCATGCAGACCTCCACCGCGCCGACGTCCCAGGCCTGCTGGGCCCGGTCGGCGACCTGGTCCAGGGACAGGGTGTAGGCGTCGGCGTCCGTGCGGCGCTGGGCGAAGGCGCAGAAGCGGCAGCCCGTGTAGCAGACGTTGGTGAAGTTGATGTTGCGGGTGACGATGTAGGTGACGTCGTCGCCGACGGCCGACCTGCGGACGTCGTCGGCGACCTGCGCGAGGGCGTCCAGGGCCGGGCCGTCCGCGTGCAGCAGCGCCAGTGCCTCGTCGTCGGTGAGCTTCGTGGGGTCGTCGGCCGCCGTGCGCAGCGCCTGCCGTACGTCGGTGTCGATGCGCTCCGGTGCCATGCCCGGCACTGCCGCCTCGCGCAGGGCGCCCCAGTCGCCGTACACCTCGTCGAAGTCGTCCCGACGGTCCGAGCTGCGGCCCTCGCTGTCGATCGAGGAGTGCAGGTCCGTGCGGCCGGACGCGACGAAGACCTCCTCCGGCTCCTGCCACGGCAGGCCCTCGGGCAGGGCCTCGGGGCGCGCGAGCCCGGTCTCCGGGTCGGCCAGCGCCGCCACGTGCGGACGCAGCCGCGGGTCCAGCCACGGCTCGCCGCGCCGGACGAACTCCGGGTACACGCACAGCCGTTCCCGCAGTTCGAAACCGGCCGCACGCGACTTCTCGGCGAGCTGGTCGATCTGCGGCCAGGGGCGCTCGGGGTTGACGTGGTCGATGGTCAGCGGGGAGACCCCGCCCCAGTCGTCGATACCCGCGCCGATCAACCGCTCGTACTCGTCGTCGACGAGGTTGGGCGGAGCCTGGATACAGCCGGAGGGGCCCATGAGGAGACGGGCGACGGCCACCGTGGCGACCAGTTCGTCCAGTTCCGCGTCGGGCATGCCGCGCATCGCGGTGTCCGGCTTGGCGCGGAAGTTCTGGATGATCAGCTCCTGGACGCCGTGGTAGGCCCGGGAGACCTTCCGCAGCGCGAACAGGGACTCGGCCCGCTCCTCGTGGTTCTCGCCGATGCCTATGAGGATGCCCGAGGTGAAGGGCACGGAGGAACGCCCGGCGTCCTCCAGCACCCGCAGCCGCACGGCGGGCTCCTTGTCGGGGGAACCGTGATGCGGACCGCCCGGCTCGGACCAGAGCCGGGTCGCGGTCGTCTCCAGCATCATGCCCATGCTGGGCGCGACGGGCTTCAGCCGCTGGAAGTCGGTCCAGGACATGACGCCCGGGTTCAGATGGGGCAGCAGGCCCGTCTCCTCCAGGATGCGGATGGAGATGGCGCGGACGTAGGCGATGGTGTCGTCGTAGCCGTGCGCGTCGAGCCACTCGCGCGCCTCAGGCCAGCGGTCCTCGGGCTTGTCGCCGAGGGTGATGAGGGCTTCCTTGCAGCCCAGGGCGGCGCCCTTGCGGGCGATGTCCAACACCTCGTCGGGGGACATGAACATCCCGTGGCCCTCCCGGCGCAGCTTGCCGGGGACGGTGACGAACGTGCAGTAGTGGCACTTGTCCCGGCACAGCCGGGTCAGCGGGATGAAGACGCTCTTGGAGTACGTGATGACGCCGGGTCGGCCGGCCGCCTCGAGCCCCGCGTCCCGCACCCGGGCGGCCGAGGCCGCCAGGTCCTCCAGGTGCGCGCCCCGGGCCTGGAGCAGGACGGCCGCCTCGGCGACGTCGAGCGAGACGCCGTCCCTGGCCCGTTTCAGGGCGCGACGCATGGAGTTCTCGGTGGGGCCGGTTCCGGGGGTCGCGGAAGTCGTCATCCTTCGAGCATACGATCGCGCTGATCAACTGGGCCGGGCCCCGTCAGTGGAACGCCAGCCACCCGACGCCCAGGGCGGCCACGAGACCGCTGAGGGCCACGGCGAGGGGCCTGTGGCGGTGCAGGGAGAACCAGACCAGCGCGGCGGTCACCAGCACGGCCGACGTGCCGATCGCGGCGGGCAGCAGCCCTTGGCTGTAGCCGTATTCGGTGAAATGCCGCCAGAGCCACGCTAACCAGGCGATCCTCATGACGCTGCGTTCTCTCCCTTTGTCCCGTCGAGTTGTCAGGTACCTGGAAGATATCCCGTCAGCCCGTCCAGCGCCTTCAAAATCTCCGCCTCCCCCGCCGGCGGCAGTTGCGCCACGACCTCCTCGATACCCAGGTCGGCGTAGTGCGCGAGCTTGCCCGGGGTCGGGTGGACGGCGTACGGGACGACCTGGAGGGCCCGGGGGTCGCGGCCCGCTTCGGACCAGGCGGTGCGCAGCAGCGGCAGGGACTCGGAGAGGCCGCGGCCGCCGATGGGGAGCCAGCCGTCGGCGTACTCGCACATGTGGGAGAACAGCTTGGGCCCGGCGGCACCGCCGACGAGCGTGCGCGGGCCGACGACCGGGCCGCGCGGCTTCCGCACGGGCTTGGGGTGCGCGTGACTGGCCCGGACGCCGCCGAACTCCCCCTCGTACGCGACGGGTTCCTCCGACCACAGCGCCCGCATCAGCGCCATCCGGTCCCGCACCAGCTCGCGCCGGGTGCGCCACCGTACGCCGTGGTCGGCGGCCTCCTCGACGTTCCAGCCGAAGCCGAGCCCGAGCGTGAACCGGCCGCCCGACAGATGGTCCAGGGTCGCGACCTGCTTGGCCAGGGCGATCGGATCGTGCTGGGCGACGAGCGTGATGCCCGTACCGAGGCCGAGCCGCTCGGTGACGGCGGCGGCCTGGCCGAGCGCCACGAACGGGTCGAGAGTACGGCCGTACTCGCGCGGCAGCTCGCCGCCCGCCGGGTACGGGGTGGTCCGCTCGACGGGGATGTGCGTGTGCTCGGGCAGATACAGCCCGGCGAAACCACGGTCCTCCAGCTCGCGTGCGAGCCGGGTCGGGGTGATCGTCTCATCGGTGAGGAAGATCGTTACGGCGATGCGCATGGGCTACTTCTACCCGCGGGGGAGCCGGCTGTCCCTACCGACCGGTCGGCATTTCCTGTCGTTCCCGGCCCGGCCCCCGCCCACCCGACCTGTTCGGCTGCTTCCCGCCGCCGGATTCCCTTCCCTTACACGCCGGTTCACGGCTGAATACAAAGGTTGCACGCACCACCACTGCACCACCCATGCCTTGTCAGCAGACGACACCTGGGAGCAGCAGCATGTGCGAGGACAACCACGGTGGGCTCGGCCGGCGCGCTCTGTTCGTGACGGGAGCGGCCGCCGCGCTTACGTTGGGAAGCGTGAGCTTCGCTTCAGCGGCCGACGCGGACCAGGGCGACGGGGACCAGGAGAGCAGAACGGTGCGCGGCACCCTGCCGCCCGGCTCCCCCGACTTCGTGTACGTGCCGGTCGAGGTCCCGGCCGGGGTCAGGGAGATCAAGGTCGCCTACAGCTACGACCGCCCGTCCGTCCCGGCCGGCACGACCGGCAACGCCCTCGACATCGGCATCTTCGACGACCGCGGCACCGAGCTGGGCGGCCGGGGCTTCCGGGGCTGGTCGGGCGGGGCGCGCACGGAGTTCTTCATCCGCGCGGACGAGGCGACGCCCGGCTACATCCCGGGCCCGGTGCGCGAGGGCACCTGGCACATCGCGCTCGGCCCGTACACGGTCGCCCCGCAGGGCCTGTCGTACGAGATCACGATCACGCTGACCTACGGCGAGCCGGGCGAGACCGCCCGGCCGGTGTACCCGCCGGAGCGGGCCAGGGGCCGGGGCCGTGCCTGGTACCGGGGCGACTGCCATCTGCACTCCTGGTACTCCGACGGCCGTCGCACCCCCGCCGAGATCGGGGCGCTGGCGCGGGCGGCGGGGCTGGACTTCATCAACTCCTCCGAGCACAACACGCACTCGGCACACGCCCACTGGTCGGACGTGGCCGGGGACGACCTGCTGGTCATGCTGGGCGAGGAGGTCACCACGCGCAACGGTCACGTCGTCGCGCTGGGCACCGACCCGGGCACCTTCGTCGACTGGCGCTACCGGGCCCGCGACAACCGCTTCGGCCGGTTCGCCCGCCAAATCCGCCGCGCCGGAGGACTGGTCGTCCCGGCCCACCCGCACGCCACGTGCGTCGGCTGCAACTGGAAGTTCGGCTTCGGCGAGGCGGACGCGGTCGA
This sequence comes from Streptomyces sp. DH10, assembly GCF_029813805.1. NCBI lineage: Bacteria > Bacillati > Actinomycetota > Actinomycetes > Kitasatosporales > Streptomycetaceae > Streptomyces > Streptomyces sp. DH10. Next base: position 343,182 of record NZ_JARVKU010000002.1, on the reverse strand, counting down.
GGTGTGGAACGGCCCCTACACGCCCGACGACGAGGTGACCCTCGCCGACTGGGACAGCATGCTGGTGGCATCCGTTCGGGACGGGCGCGACTGGATCCCGGCGATGGGCAGCAGCGACGCCCACCGCGACCCGGACGCCGTCGGGCGCCCCCAGACGGTCGTCCTGGCCGACGACCTGACCCGCCGGGCGATCCAGGAGGGCATCCGGGCGGGACGGTCGTACGTCGCCGAGTCCGCCAAGGTCGAGCTGTCGTTCCGGGCGTCCGGTGCACGCGGCGAACACGCGGGCATCGGCGAGCGGTTGCGGGTGGACCGCGACACCCCGGTCACCGTCCGCCTGGAGGTCACGGGCGCTCCGCGCTGCACGGTCCGCTTCGTCACCGACCAGGGCGTGCTGCACACCAGCGCCCCGCTGCCGGTGTCCGGCTCGGGTGCCGTCGAGTGGCGGACGACCCCGTCGTACGCGGCGTACGTACGGGCGGAGCTGCGGCACGAGGCGGCGGCGGGGCCGGTACCGGGTGTGCTGGCGGCGTTCACGAACCCGATCTTCCTGGGGCGCGCCACGGGATGAGGTGGCTTCAGCCCCGGTCGGATTCCGGTCCCTCCGCCAGGTCGGCCACGACCGCCGCGTGGTCGGAGGGCCACACCCCGTCCACCGGGCCGTCGCACGCCCGCCGGACGTCCCGTACGTGGCCGAGTCCGCCGGGGCCGGGCGGGCCCACGTGGATGTAGTCGATGCGCACGCTCGGCTCGTGGGTCGGCGCCACGTACGGGTTGGCCGCGTCCCAGGTGGCGGAGGGGGCGGCCGGGTCGGCGTACTCCCAGGCGTCGAGGAGGACCTGGCGTGGCACGGCCGGGGCGGTCTTGTAGCCGCCGAGGAGACGGACCTCGTCGGAGTCGGGCCAGGCGTTGAGGTCTCCGGTGACGACGGGCGGGAACGGGGTGCCGCCGCGGTGCCGGTCGACGAACTCGGCGAGCGCGGCGACCTGTCGGCAGCGGACGGCCGAGGCGTGCACGGCGGAGGTGAAGTGGGTGGTGAAGAAGGGGATCTCGTGGCCGGGGCCGGCCAGGCGGGCGTAGAGGGCCAGCCGGCCGTCGTCCGTGTCGGCCGGGGCGGGCAGCGGCAGCATGCCCCGGTCCACGACCGGCCATCTGCTGAGCACGGCGTTGCCTATGTCCACCGTTTGATCCCCGATCCGCCGCCGCCAGCGCTCCGGTGCGGGCGAGGCGGCCCAGGCGCAGTGCAGGCCCAGCTCACCGGCCAGCCATTCGGCGAGGTTCTCGCCGTCGGCGGCCCACACCTCCTGGAGGCCGACGACGTCGGGTCGCAGCTCCCTCAGGGCCGTGAGAATCGCCTTCTGCCGTGCCTGCCAGGGCCCGAAGCGCCACCACAGGTTCCACGTCACGATCCGCATCCGCAGCCACCCGCTCTCGTCCCGCCGCGTGAGGGATCATTGAAGCAGGACCGCTGTGGGAGCAGGAACCGTTGCGGAATCCGTGAGAGCTCGTGCGAAGGAGACCCCGACGATGTCCCGCCTCGCCGACCTGAGGTTCCGTGCCGCCACGTCCTTCCAGCGCCGCGTCAACCCGATCGTGCGCCGCCTCCCCCTCCAGACCGTCCTGGAGACCAAGGGCCGCGTCTCGGGCCTGCCCCGCCGCACACCGGTGGGCGGCCGCCGCGTCGGCGACTCCTTCTGGCTGGTGTCGGAGTTCGGCGAACGGTCGCAGTACGTGCGCAACATCAAGGCCGATCCGCGGGTTCGGGTGCGGATCCGGGGGCGGTGGCACACGGGAACCGCGCACCTGCTGCCGGACGACGACCCGGTGGCGCGGCTGCGGCGGCTGCCCAAGGTCAACGGGCTGGGGGTGCGGGCGTTCGGGACGGAGCTGCTGACGGTGCGGGTGGATCTGACGGACTGACTGCTCCCCCGGCGCGCGGCCCTCACCCCGGCCAGACGATCGCCTGCACCTCGCTGTACGCGTGCAGGGCGTACGAGCCGACGTCCCGGCCGACGCCGCTCTTCTTGAAGCCGCCGAAGGGGGCCTCCATGTTGCGGCCCACGGTGTTGATCCCGACACCTCCCGCCCGCAGGCGCCGCGCCACCCGGAAGGCCCTGGCCACGTCGGAGGACCAGACGTAGTCGATGAGGCCGTAGTCGGTGTCGTTGGCCAGGGCCACGCCCTCCTCCTCGTCGTCGAAGGGGAGGACGACCACCACCGGGCCGAAGATCTCCTCGCGGGCCACGCGCATGTCGTTGGTGCAGCCGGCGAGGAGGGTCGGGGCGACGTAGAAGCCGGCCGGCAGGGAGGGGCGTTCGCCGCCGGTGACGACCACCGCGCCTTCCTTGCGGCCCAGTTCGACGTACGACTCGACCCGGTCCCGGTGAGCGGCCGAGATCACCGGCCCGACCACCGTGTCCGGCTCCCGGGGATCCCCCACCTTCAAACGCGCCGCGTACTCGGCCAGTTGCCCCACCAGGCGGTCGTAGATCCCTCGCTGCGCCAGCACCCGTGTCGGTGCCGTGCAGATCTGCCCGCTGTAGAAGGAGAACGTGGTGCCGATGCCGGACACGGCCGAGCCGAGGTCGGCGTCGTCGAGGACGACCGCCGCGCCTTTGCCGCCCAGCTCCATCAACTGCCGTTTCATGTCCCGCCCGCACACCTCGGCGATGCGCTGCCCGACCGCCGTGGAGCCGGTGAAGCTGACCATGTCGACGTCCGGCGACGCCACGGCCGCCTCACCGACCTCGGTCCGTGCACCGCTGACCACGTTCACCACGCCCGGCGGCACACCTGCGGCCTCCAGCGCCTGAGCCATCCGGTAGACGGACAGGGGGTCCTGGGGTGCCGGCTTCACCACCACCGTGTTGCCCATCGCCAGCGCGGGGGCGATCTTGCCGGCCGGGTTGGCCCAGGGGTTGTTGTACGAGGTGATGCACGTGACGACCCCGACGGGCTGGCGGACGGCGAGTGCGCCCATGACGCCCGCCCTGCCCATCGGCCCCGCCTCGTTGATCTGCGGCGGGATCGCCCACTCGGCGGGCTCCACGCGCGCGTAGCGCCGGAAGCGGGCGGCGGCGACCCCGACCTGCATGCCGCGTGCGGTACCGGTGGTCGCGCCGGTCTCCGCCCGGGCCAGCTCGGCGTACGGCACGAGACGCTCCCGGATGATGTCCGCGGCGCGGGCGAGGACCGCGGCCCGCTCCTGCGGAGGGGTGGCCGACCACGGCCCGAAGGCCTCGCGGGCCGCGGCGCAGGCCGCGTGCACCTGATCCCGCGAGGCCTCCGGCGCCCACCCGACGGTCTGCCCGGTCGCCGGGTCGATCACCTCGTAGTGGCCGCCGTCCGGCTCCACCCAGGAACCGCCGACGAACAGCGGCTGCCGTGCCGTCACCTCGTGCTCACCGTCTCCGTGTCCCGGCCGGAGCGCAGCACCCGGCCCGGCACGGCGCCGGTCACCACGTCGTCCCGGATCGCCTCGACCCCGTTGACCCACACGGCCCGCACGCCCAGCGCCCGGGAGTCCAGCCGCGGGCTGTCACCCGGCAGGTCGTGCACCAGGGTGGCCGGGCCCGCGTCGATCCGCTCCGGGTCGAACAGGACGAGGTCGGCGTGCCAGCCCTCCCGCACCCGCCCCCGCTCGCGCAGGCCGAAGAGCCGGGCCGGGTCGTCGGTGAGCATTTTCACGGCCTGCTCCAGACCGACCAGCTTCCGGCCCCGCAGACAGTCCCCGAGGAACCGGGTCGTGTACGGCGCCCCGCACATCCGGTCCAGATGCGCGCCCGCGTCGGACCCGCCGAGCAGCACGTCCTCGTGCTGCCAGGTCTCCGCCCGCAGCGCCCAGGACGCCGGGTCGTTGTCGGGCGGCATCGGCCACAGCACCGTGCGCAGCTGGTCGTTGGCGCAGATCTCCACCAGGCACGCGAAGGGCTCCTGGCCGCGCTCCTCGGCGATGTCCTCGACCACCCGCCCGGTCAGCCCGGCGTTCGCCTCGCTGTAGGTGTCGCCGATGACGTACCGCCCGAAGTTCGCCAGCCGCCGGAAGACGCCCGCCTCCTTGGAATGGGCGCGCCGCAGCATCCCGTCCCGTACGTCCGGGTCGCGCAGCTTCTCGATCCGCTCGGGCACGGGCAGCCCGAGAATGGGCCCCCACCCGGGGATGAGGTTCAGCGCGCAGAAGGTCCCCAGCGACATGTTCATCGGCGTGAGGATCGGCATGGTCAGCGCCACGACCCGGCCGCCCGCCTTCCGCGCCTGCTCGCTCGCCAGGAGCTGCCGGGGCACCCGCTCGGGCACGGCCGCGTCGATCGTCAGGACGTTCCAGTTCAGCGGCCGCCCCGCCGCCGCGCTCATCTCGACGAACAGGTCGATCTCCGCGTCGCTGAACTGATCCAGACAGCCCGCGACGATCGCCTCGATCTGCGTGCCCTCGTGCTCCCCGACGGCCCGCGACAGCGCCAGCAGCTCGGCCGGCCCGGCGTGCCGGGAGGCGACCGGTTTCCCGTCGCCGTCGGAGTGGCTGGTCGACTGGGTGGTGGACAGCCCCCAGGCCCCGGCGTCCATGGACTCCCGCAACAGCCTCACCATCGCAGCCAGTTGCTCCCCGGTCGGCTGCCCGCCGATGGCCTGCGGCCCCAACACGTACCGCCGCAGCGCACAGTGCCCCACCATGAACCCGGCGTTGACGGCGATCCGCCCCTCCAGGGCGTCCAGGTACTCCCCGAAGGAATGCCAGGTCCAGGGCGCCCCCTCCTCCAGCGCCACCAGCGCCATGCCCTCGACCTTCGACATCATCCGCCGCGTGTAGTCGGCGTCCTCGGGCCGGTCCGGGTGCAGCGGCGCGAGAGTGAACCCGCAGTTCCCCCCGGCGACGGTGGTGACCCCGTGGTTGAGGGAGGGCGTGGCGTAGGGATCCCAGAAGAGCTGGGCGTCGTAGTGGGTGTGGGGGTCGACGAAGCCGGGGGTGAGGACGAGGCCGTGCGCGTCCTCGCTTGTGCGCGCTTCTTGTGTGACCGCACCGATGACGGCGACACGCCCGTCCTGGATGCCGACGTCGGCGGTGTAAGCGGGGGCGCCCGTCCCGTCCACGACGGTCACACCCTTGATGACGTGATCGAGCATGAGCCTTCAACTCCCTTGCGACCGTTGCCCTGTCAAGGGGCGCGGGGAACTGCGCGACCAGCCACAACGCACCCGCACCCGCCAACGACGCTCAAACACCCCTCCGGAACCGCGAAGTCCGATGCACAGGATCCGTATCGATCTTGGGAATCACGTGCTCCCCGACCAGCCGAATCGTCTGCAGGGTCTCGTCCTTCGGCACCCCCACCGGCAGCCCGAAACTCAACTGGTCCGCCCCCGCCTGCTCCCACCGCTTGCACTGCGTGAGCACCTCGTCCGGATCCCCGCAGATCAGCAGCTCCTCCTCGATGAGGACCTCCACGAGCTCCTCGGTGTACTCGGGCAGCGTCTCCGGCCATACCGGAAACCCCTCGGGCCGCGGAAACGTGTCGTGGTACCGGAACACCAGCGACGGCAGATAGTGCAGTTGCCCGTTCGCCGCGATCCGCACCGCCTCCTCGTGCGTGGGCGCACAGATCGCCGTGGTCGTCACCATCACGTTGTCGTTGACGAAGTCACCGACCGGCTCGGCGTCCACGATCGCCGTCTTGTACTGCTCCAGCACCCACTCCATGTCGGAGACCTTCTGCACGCTGAAGCCGAGCACGCCGAGCCCCTTCTTCGCGGCCATGGCGTACGACGGCGGCGACCCGGCCGCGTACCACATCGCCGGGTGCGAGCCGCCGTACGGCTTCGGCAGGACCTTCCTCGGCGGCAGCGACCAGTGCTTGCCCTGGAAGCCGGCGTACTCGTCCTGGAGCCACATCTTGGGGAACTCGGCGATGGTCTCTTCCCAGATCTCCTTGGTGTGGTTCATGTCGGTCACCCCCGGCATGAAGCCCAGGATCTCGTGCGAACCGGCACCCCGCCCGCTGCCGAACTCGAACCGCCCCTCGCTGAGATGGTCGAGCATGGCGACCTTCTCGGCGACCTTCACGGGGTGGTTGACCGGGGCGAGCGGGTTGAAGATGCCCGAGCCGAGGTGGATCCGCTCCGTGGCGTGTGCCAGGTACCCGAGGAAGACGTCGTTGGCGGAGAGGTGCGAGTACTCATCCAGGAAGTGGTGCTCGGAGGCCCAGGCGTACTTGAAGCCGGACCTGTCCGCCTGGATGACGTACTCGGTCTCCTCCATCAGCGCCTTGTGCTCGGCGAGCGGGTCGGTTTCAGCCCGTTTGCCCACGTATCCCTGTACGAAGACCCCGAATTCCAAGGAGATTCACCGCCCCACGGTCATTTCTGACGGGCCGTCAGATCGATGGCTCCGACTGTTCCACCGCTCTTCGGGAGCGTCAATAGCTGACGGCCCGTCAGACCTTGCTCGGCCGGAGAGTCAGATGACGCTCACACCCGCCAGCCACCCGCCGTCGATCACGAAGGGCTGCCCGGTGATGTAGGAGGAGTCGTCGCACGACAGGAACAGGGCGAGCCGCGCCACCTCCTCCGGCTGTCCGACCCGCCCCAGCGGCACCAGCTTGCGGTACAGCCGGTCGAGCCCCCTGGCGCTCTCCTCCGGGTCGGCGTCCGGGTCCAGCCGGGCCGGGTTGGACATCGCGGTGTCGATGGCGCCCGGGCAGACGGCGTTGACGCGTATCCCCCGCCCGGCCAGCTCCAGCGCGGCCACCCGGGTCAGACCGACCACGGCGTGCTTGCTCGCCGCGTAGGCACCCACCCCCGCCATCCCGGTCACACCGGTGTACGAGGCGGTGTTGACGATCGTGCCCCCGTCCGCCAGCTCGGGGGCGACGGCCCTGATGCCGAGGAAGCAGCCCACCTGGTTGACCTGGACGACCCGCATGAACTCGTCGAGGGGTGTGTCGAGGAGGGAGCCGAAGCGGAGGATGCCGGCGTTGTTGACGAGCCCGTCGATCCGGCCGTACGCGTCCTTGGCCGCGGCGACGGCCGCCTCCCAGTCGTCCTCCCGGCCGACGTCGAGATGGACGTACCGGGCGCCGATCTCCTTCGCGAGGGCCTCGCCCTGGCCGTCGAGGACGTCCGCGACGACCACCCGGGCACCCTCGGCGGCGAACAGCCTGGCCTCCTGCTCGCCCTGCCCGCGCGCGGCACCGGTGATGATGACGACCCGTCCGTCGAGCCTGCCCATGGCCCTCCTCACAGCTGTGGGGCGACCTCGGCGCCGAACGCCGCGATCTGCTCGGTGAGTTCGGTGCGGTCCCGGCTGCGGAACCGCACCTGGACCTGGTCCACCCCCATCGCGGAAAAGGCCCGCAGCGACTCGGCGACGGCGTCGGCGGGCCCGCTGACCGTCCGCCGCCCGACGTCCCAGCCCGCCGTCCCGACGTACAGGGGCTCGGCGATGGCGCCCAGGGTGAACGGCCCCTCGATCCCGGCCTCTTCCCTGAGCCGCCGTATCCGCGCGATGCGGTCCGGCAGCACGTCCCTGGGATCTCCCTGGGGCAGCCAGCCGTCGCCCTTGAGCGCGGCCCGTCGCAGGGCGGCGGGCGAGGACCCGCCGACCCAGAAGGGGACCCGGTCCTGCGCCGGACGCGGCCGCTGTCCGAGCCCTTCGAAGTCGTACAGCCTGCCGTGGTGTTCGGGGAACTCGTCCGGCCCGAGGGCGCCGCGCAGGGCGTCGATCGACTCGTCCAGCACGGCCCCGCGCCGCTCGAAATCGGCCCCCAGCGCCTCGAACTCCTCCCGGACGTGCCCGGCCCCGACCCCGAGGACCAGCCGGCCGCCCGACAGGTGGTCGAGGGTGGCGTACTGCTTGGCGCTGAGCAGCGGATGCCGTAACCCCACCACGGCGACGTGACTGAGCAGCCGGGTCCGCTCGGTGGCCGCCGCGAGGAAGGCGAGGGTGGCGACCGGGTCGTACCAGACCGTGCTCATCGCGGCCGCGAGGCGGCGCGGAATGGCGACGTGGTCGCAGCACGCCAGGTAGGCGAAGCCGGCGCGGTCGGCGGCGCGGGCGACGGCGAGGAGGTCCTCGGGTCCGGCGGCGGCTTCCCAGGGTTCGGCGTAGATCGTGCTCTGGGACTGGACCGGGAGCTGGATCCCGTAGGCCAGGCTCACCGCGTCCCGTCCCAGAGCCCGTCGTCGGTCAGGCCCAGCAGCTCGATCGCGTTCCGCCGCACGATCCGCTCCACGACCCCGGGGTCCAGGTGCCCCATCTGCGCCTCGCCGACCTCGCGGGACTTGGGCCAGGTGCTGTCGGAGTGGGGGTAGTCGGTCTCGTAGAGCACGTTGTCCAGTCCGATCGCGTCCAGGTTGCGCAGCCCGAACGCGTCGTCGAAGAAGCAGCCGTGGACGTGCTCGGCGAACAGCTCGGACGGCGGCCGGTGCACCTTGTCGGCGACGCCGCCCCAGCCGCGGTTCTCCTCCCACACGACGTCGGCGCGCTCCAGGATGTAGGGGATCCAGCCGATCTGCCCCTCGGCGTACATGACCTTGAGGTTCGGGAACTGCTCGAACTTGCCGCTCATCAGCCAGTCGACCATCGAGAAGCAGCAGTTGGCGAAGGTGATGGTGGAGCCGACGGCGGGCGGGGCGTCGGCGGAGGTGGAGGGCATCCGGCTGCTGCTGCCGATGTGCATGGCGACGACCGTGCCCGTCTCGTCGCACGCGGCGAGGAAGGGGTCCCAGTCGTCGGTGTGGATGGAGGGGAGCCCGAGGTAGGGCGGGATCTCGGAGAAGGCGACGGCACGGACACCGCGTGCGGCGTTGCGCCGGACCTCCTCGGCGGCCAGTTCGGGGTCCCAGAGAGGGATCAGGGTGAGCGGGATGAGCCGCCCGTGCGCCTCGGGGCCGCACCACTCCTCCACCATCCAGTCGTTGTAGGCACGGACGCAGAGCAGCCCCAGCTCGTGGTCCTTCGCCTCGGTGAAGGTCTGGCCGCAGAAACGCGGGAACGTCGGGAAGCAGAGGGCGGACTGGACGTGGTTGACGTCCATGTCGGCGAGCCGGGCCGGGACGTCGTAGGAACCGGGCCTCATCTGCTCGTAGGTGATGACCTCCAGGCGTATCTCGTCCCTGTCGTACCCGACGGCGGTGTCGAGGCGGGTCAGGGGCCTGCGGAGGTCCTCGTAGACCCACCAGTCACCGACGGGACCGTCGTCGCCGGGCGCGCCCATGACCGGCTTGAAGCGCCCGCCGAGGAACGTCATCTCCTTGACGGGCGCACGGACGATCCGGGGTCCGGTGCCCCGGTACTTCTCCGGGAGCCGGTCCTGCCAGACGGTCGCGGGCTCCACGGTGTGGTCGTCCACGGAGATGATCAGCGGAAACGTGCTCTCGTGGGTGTCCATGGCGCTCACGGTAGCGCTGATCTGACGGGGCGTCAGCTATGCGGACGGGGGCGGGTTCCGGCCGCGATGGCCGGGCAGGGACGGGTGGGTGCGGAGAGAGTGTGCGGACCTTGTGGACTCCCGTGCGTCGCCCTGTGATCGGTGTCTCCCACGGCTGACGTATCCGCCGTGTACAAGGCAAACTGGCGTGGTTGCTCAGGATGTCTAGGGGGACTGCATGGACGGTGTACCGGACGGTGTACCGCGCGTACCGGAGCAGCGGCGTTCCGACTCCTTGGTGGAGCCGCCGAAGTCGCCGGAGTCGGGGGGACCGGGCGTGCGGGCGGCGCTGCGCTTCGGCGTGCTCGGACCGGTGCGCGCCTGGCGTGGCGAAGAGCCCCTCACCACCGGTTCCCCCCAGCAGCGCGCCCTGCTGGCCGCCCTGCTGCTGCGCGAGGGCCGTACGGCCACGGCCGCGGAGCTGATCGACGCCCTGTGGGGCGAGGAACCGCCCTCACAGGCCCTGGCGGCGCTGCGGACGTACGCGTCCCGTCTGCGCAAGGTGCTGGATCCCGGCGTCCTGGTCAGTGAATCCGGCGGCTACGCGGTACGGGGACTGGGCGACGGCGCCCTGGACCTCGCCGTCGCCCAGGACCTGGCGACCGAGGCGGAGAAGGCGCGGTCGGCCGGCGACCTCTGCCACGCCCGTGAGGTGCTGCGGCGCGCCCTCGCCCTGTGGGACGGGGAGACGCTGGCCGGCGTGCCGGGCCCGTACGCGGAGGCGCAGCGCGTCCGCCTGGAGGAGTGGCGGCTCCAGCTCGTCGAGTCCCGGCTGGACATGGACCTGGAGCAGGGCTGCCACGCGGAGGCGGTCTCGGAGCTCACCGCCCTCACCGCGGCCCATCCGCTGCGCGAACGGCTGCGCGAGCTGCTGATGCTGGCGCTGTACCGCAGCGGCCGCCAGGCCGAGGCCCTCGCGGTGTACGCCGACACCCGGCGCCTGCTCGCCGACGAACTGGGCGTGGACCCACGCCCCGGCCTCAGCGAGCTGCAACAGCGGATCCTCCAGGCCGACCCGGGGCTCGCGGAGCCCTCCTCCCCGGCCCCCGAGCCCGCCTCGGTCCCGGTCCGCCCGGCACAACTGCCCGCGACGGTTCCGGACTTCACCGGCCGCTCCGGCTTCGTCCGCGAGCTCGGCGACATCCTGGCCGCGGCCGAGAACCGGGTCATGGCGGTCTCGGCCCTGGCCGGCATCGGCGGCGTGGGCAAGACGACCCTCGCGGTGCACGTGGCCCACCAGGCGCGCGGGGCGTTCCCGGACGGGCAGCTGTACGTCGACCTCCAGGGCGCGGGCGCCCGGGCGGCGGAGCCGGAGACGGTCCTGGGCTCGTTCCTGCGCGCCCTCGGCACGGCCGACACGGCGATCCCCGACTCCCTGGAGGAACGCGCGGCGCTGTACCGCTCGGTCCTGGCCGGCCGCCGCGTCCTGGTCCTGCTGGACAACGCCCGCGACGCCGCCCAGGTACGCCCCCTGCTGCCCGGCACGGACGGCTGCGCCGCACTGGTCACCTCCCGGGTGCGCATGGTGGACCTGGCGGGCGCCCACCTGATCGACCTGGACGTGATGGCGCCGGACGAGGCCCTGGCGCTGTTCACGAAGATCGTGGGCGAGGAGCGCGTGGCGTCCGAGCGGAAGGCCGCCCTGGACGTGGTCGCGGCCTGCGGCTTCCTGCCGCTGGCGATCCGCATCGCGGCCTCCCGCCTGGCGGCCCGCCGTACCTGGACGGTGTCGGTCCTCGCGGCGAAGCTCGCCGACGAGCGCCGCCGCCTGGACGAACTCCAGGCCGGCGACCTGGCGGTGAAGGCCACCTTCGAGCTGGGCTACGGACAGCTGGAGCCCGCCCAGGCCCGCGCCTTCCGCCTGCTGGGCCTGGCCGACGGCCCGGACATCTCCCTCCCGGCCGCGGCGGCGATCCTCGACCTGCCCGTGGAGGACACCGAGGACCTCCTGGAATCCCTGGTGGACACCTCACTGCTGGAGTCGGCCGCTCCCGGCCGCTACCGCTTCCACGATCTGGTACGGCTCTACGCGCGTGCCTGTGCGGAAAGGGACGAGCAGCCGCCGAGCGAGCGGGCGGGGGCGCTGTCGCGGATGCTGGACTTCTATCTGGCGTCCGCGGCGGGGGTGTACGCGATCGAGCGGCCCGGTGACCGGCTGGTGGACCATCTGGCCGCGACCACGCACGAGGGGCTGTCCTTCGACACGAGGGAATCCGCCCTGGACTGGCTCTTCGGCGAGGCCGAGTGCCTGCTGGCCTGCGTCCGGCAGTCGTTGCCCGCCCCCACACTCCGGCGGGCCGCCAGTCTCCTCTTGGTGGCGAAGGACCTCTCGGAATCCGGCGCCAGTTCGCTCTCCTACGAGCGGGCCGCCACCGCGTTGTGCCGTGCGGCCGAGGAACTGGGCGACGCCCACGCCGAGGCTCAGGCGCGAACCACCCTGGCGCAGGTGCACGTGCGCGCGGGGCGCTTCGACGAAGCGGCCGTCGAGGCGAGGAGTGCGATGTCGCTGGCGTCCTCCGGGGATCCGTGGTCGAAGTGCAACGCGCCCCTCGAACTCGGCGTCATCGCCTTCTACAAGAACCGGCTCGAAGACGCCGAGACCTACCTGAGCATCGCACTGGACAACTTCCGCGAGGACACGAACGTTCCGGGGGAGGCCAGCGCGCTGTGCAACCTCTCCCGTGTGCATCTGGCCCTGGGCAAGACGAGCACCGCCATCTCCCTGGCGGAGCAGGGCATCGAGATATACGACAATCTCGGTGCGGCACTGCGTCTGGCCAACGGCAGGTACGCCCTCGGACTCGCGCTGACCGTCGCCGGCCGTTACGACGAAGCGCTGGCGCAACTCACGGCAGCGCTGGCCGTCTTCCGGGAGAACCGTCAGCCGCTCTGGGAAGGCGTGACGCACTTCCGTATCGCGGAGGTTCACCTGGCGGCCGGCCGTCCGCCGCTCGCCGCCGCCCACGCCGAGCAGGCCATCGCCCTGCGCGGCATCGGCGGGGAGTGGCGTCGAGGAACGGTCCTCACCGTGCTGGGCAAGGCCCTGTCCGAGCTGGGGCAGCCCGACCGCGCCCGTGCCTGCTGGAACGAAGCCCTGACGATCTACGAGAAGCTGGGCTCCGCCGAGGCCTCCGAGGTCCGCGCACTTCTCAGTCCGGTGGCGACCTGAGCGCGGATTATGAGCGGACGTTCATCGTTCGTTTATCGCCGCCCGGCACTCTCTTGTTACCAGCCCGTCGCGTCGGGGGGCAGACGGTTTGGTCCACGGCCGTACACATACAGTGTACCGGCCTATGGACGCTCGTTCGGCAACCCACGGGGGAGTTGCCGGACGGGCGTCCATCGAACCGGCCATGTCACAGAGAGAGGTGCAGATCATGAGCGACACGGTCAAGCCCGAGGACACGCACATCTCCGGGGGGAAGGACGGGGACATCAAGCCCCTGGACACCCACATCTCCAGCGAGGAGGCGGACCCGGGCGACGTCAAGCCTCTCGACACGCACATCTCCAGTGGCACCGCCAAGCCGCTGGACACGCACATCTCGGACGAGAAGGCCTGACAGACCGGGTCCGACGGGGGACTGCGGGGGGATCGGCCGCGGCGGCGCGGAGGGGGAGCCGTCGCGGCCGAAGTGTGTCCGGAAGCGGGGTCGCTGCGACGGAGCGACCTTGACGCCCGGCCGCAGAGCTTTGTCAGGTCGTCCTCGTCGGACGTGAAGAGCACCACGCCTCCGGGCTGCCGGCCCGCGATGACGGCCAGGGCCGCGTCGATGGCGTACTTGTGGCCGTGCAGGCCGGTGTCCGGCCGACGCCGCCACGTCGTCGGTGACGGGGCCGTCGGAAGGGCTCGGCCCGGTGGCGTGCGCTGCCGCTCCGGGCGCGCGATAGTAGGTCCGGAACGATCACGACCGGCCCGACCCCGAAGGCGGCCCCCATGCCCGGCGAGCAACCGCAGACGTACGAGACCCTCGACGAGCGGTTCCGCACCGGCCGGTGTCAGGCGGGAGACTCCGGGCTGGAGACGTTGTTCGAGGGGTGCCGGTGGGCCGAGGGGCCGGTGTACGTGCCGGCCGGGCGGTATCTGCTGTGGAGCGACATCCCGAACGACCGGCTGCTGCGGTGGGACGAGACCACCGGTTCCGTCGGGGTGTTCCGCACGCCCGCCGGGTATCCCAACGGCAACACCCTGGACGGCCAGGGCCGGCTCATCACCTGCGAGCAGGGCAACCGGCGGGTGACCCGGACCGAGCACGACGGCTCGGTCACCGTGATCGCCGAGCGGTTCCGGGGGAAGCGGCTCAACAGCCCGAACGACGCCGTCGTCAGGTCCGACGGGTCGGTGTGGTTCTCCGACCCCGAGTTCGGGATCGCGACCGACTACGAGGGGCACCGCGCCGAGAGCGAGATCGGGGCCCGGAACGTCTACCGGGTGGACCCCGGCAGCGGCGAGGTGCGCGTGGCCGCCGAGGGCTTCCAGGGCCCCAACGGGCTGGTGTTCTCCCCCGACGAGCGCAAGCTGTACGTGTCGGACAGCCTGGCCAATCACATCCGCGTCTTCGACGTCCGGCCGAACGGCACCCTGACCGGCGGCGACGTCTTCGCCGAGTGCCACGACGGCACTTTCGACAACATCCGGTTCGACGACGCGGGACGGCTCTGGGCCGCCGCCCTGCACGGCGGTGTGCACTGCTACGACCCCGACGGCACGCTCCTCGGCCGCGTCCTGGTGCCCGGCACCGTCGCCAACATCCGGTTCGGCGGCGCCCGGCGCAACCGGATGTTCATCGCCGCCGACACCACCCTCTACTCCCTCGTCATGTCCGTCACCGGGACCCCGCCGCTGCCGTCGGTCAGCCGCTGAGGAGGCCGTCCCGCAGCGCCCCCTTGACGACCTTTCCGCTCGCGTTGCGGGGCAGGTCCGCCACGAACTCCACCGTTCTCGGGACCTTGTAGTTGGCCATCTCCCTGCGGGACCAGGCGATCAGGTCGTCGGCGGTCAGCAGTGCGCCCGGCCGCCGGACGACGTACGCCCTGCCGACCTCCCCCAGCCGGGCGTCGGGGACGCCGATCACCGCCACGTCCGCCACGTCCGGGTGCAGGCCCAGGAGTTGCTCTATCTCCGCGGGGTAGGCGTTGAAGCCGCCGACGATGAACATGTCCTTGAGGCGGTCGGTGATGCGCAGGTTGCCCGCGGCGTCCAGGACGCCGACGTCGCCCGTGCGCAGCCAGCCGTCCTCCGACAGCACCTCGGCGGTGGCCGCCTCGTCCTCGTAGTAGCCGGTCATGACGTTGAAGCCGCGGACCAGGACCTCGCCCGGGGCGCCGGGCTCCAGGGGTTCGCCCCGGGGGTTCACGACCCGTACCTCCGTGCCGGAGATCGCGCGGCCCGACGTCGAGGCGATCACCGTCGGGTCGTCGCCGCGCCGGCACATCGTGACGACGCCGGAAGCCTCGGAGAGGCCGTAGGCCGTCAGGACCGTGCCGACGCCGAGTTCCCCGCGCAGCCGCTCGACGAGTCTCAGCGGCACCACCGCCGCTCCCGTCACCACGAGGCGCAGTGCCGACAGGTCGTGCGCGTCCCGTGCCGGGTGGTCCAGGAGGGACTGGAGGAGGGTCGGCGGGCCGGGAAGCACGGAGACGCGTTCCGCCGCGATGTTGGCCAGGACCGTGTTCACGTTGAACACCGGCTGGGGGATCATCGTCGCGCCCCGGGTCAGGCAGGCGATCACCCCGGCCTTGTAGCCGAAGGTGTGGAAGAACGGGTTGACGATGAGGTAGCGGTCGCCCCGGGCCAGGCCCGCCAGGTCGCTCCAGATGTCGTACGCCCGCAGCGTCTGCACATGGGTGATGACCGCGCCCTTGGGGCGGCCCGTCGTGCCCGAGGTGAAGACGATGTCCGAGGGCCCGGAGCCGTCGACCGCGTCCGCCCTCGCCCGCACCTGTGCCGTCCCGACCGCCTCTCCGCTCGCGAGGAAGTCCTTCCAGGTGAGGAAGTCCGCCGGGGCGTCCTCCGAGAGCACCACCACCTGCTCCAGGGCCGGCAGGCCGGGCAGCGGGCCGGCGACTCCGCGGGCGTCCCCCGGGCCCTGCCCCGCCGCTCTGCGCAGCGACGCCACGTAGGACGTGCCGAGGAACGTGCCCGTCACGAACAGCAGCCGCGCCCCGCTGCGGCGCAGGACGTCCGCCGCCTCCGCGCCCTTGAACCGGGTGTTCAACGGCACGAGCACCGCACCCGCGGAGACCGCGCCCAGGGCGCTGACGATCCAGTCGAGGGTGTTCGGCGCCCAGATGCCGACCCGGTCGCCCGGCCGGATGCCGTGCGCCAGGCAGGCCGCCGCCGCGCGCTCCACGCGGGCGTCCAGCTCCGCGTAGGTGATCCGGGTGCGGCCCTCGACGACCGCCTCGGCGTCCGCGTACCGCTCGGCCGCCGTCCGCACCAGGCCCGGGATGCTTCCCCACTCCGTATCCGCTCGCACAGCGCGCCTCCCGAAGGCATAGGAGCTGACTGTCCGTCAGATTATCGGTAACCTGACGACCTGTCAGCGACGTTCGGCCCCGGAGGTGCGGCAGCATGGCAGCAGGATCGGGCGGCCTCAAGGACGCCACCGCCATCGTCGGCATAGGCCAGACGCCCTTCGCCAAACGGCTCCCCGAAGACGAGCGCACCCTCGCCTGCCGTGCCGTCCTGGCCGCCCTCGACGACGCCGGGATCGCGCCCGGCGAGGTCGACGCCCTCGCCTCCTACACGATGGAGGAGACGGACGAGGTCGAGCTGGCGAAGACCTGCGGCTTCGGGGACCTCACCTTCTTCAGCAAGGTCGGCTACGGAGGCGGCGGTTCGTGTGCCACCGTCGCCCACCTCGCCGCCGCCGTCGCCACCGGACAGGCGAACGTCGGCGTCGCCTGGCGGTCGCGCAAGCGGGGCAGCGGCCCCCGGCCATGGACCAGCACCGCCGTCCAGCTGCCGACCCCGGCCCAGTGGACCCGGCCGTTCGGGCTGCTCAGGCCGGTCGACGAGATCGCCATGCTCGCCCGTCGCTACCTGCGCGAGTACGGGGCCACCCGCGATCACCTGTTCAACGTCGCCCTGGCCTGCCGGAACCGCGCCAACCAGAACCCCGCCGCGATCATGTACGACCGGCCCCTCACCCGCGAGATGTACATGACGTCCCGCTGGATCAGCGAGCCCCTGTGCCTCTTCGACAACTGCCTGGAGACGGACGGGGCGCTGGCCTGTGTCGTCGTCTCCGCCGAGCGCGCCCGCGACTGCCGCCGGAAACCCGTCTACGTCCATTCCGCCGCCCAGTCGCTCCCCGCCCAGCACCACGGCATGGTCAACTACTGGAACGACGACCCCCTCACCGGACCGGCCTGGACCGCCGCCCGGCACCTGTGGAAGCACTCCGACCTGACGCCCCAGGACGTGGACGTCGCGCAGATCTACGACGCCTTCACACCCCTGGTCCTGCTGTCCCTGGAGGGCTACGGCTTCTGCGGGCGGGGCGAAGGCGGGGCGTTCACCGAGGGCGGGGCGCTGGAGATCGGCGGGACGCTGCCCCTGAACACCGGCGGGGGCGGGCTGTCCGAGGCCTATGTGCACGGCTTCAACCTCGTCAACGAAGGGGTGAAGCAGTTGCGCGGGACCAGCACCGCGCAGGTGCCGGACGCGTCGGCCTGCCTGGTCACGGCGGGTGAAGGAGTGCCCACCTCCGCCCTTCTGCTGAGGAGTTGAGATGCTGCGTCCCGTCACCGACACCGACGGCGCGCCGTTCTGGGAGTACGCCGCCCGGGGCGAGCTCCGCGTCCAGGCCTGCTCCGGCTGCGGTGAGCTCCGCTTCCCGCCCCGGCCCTGCTGCCCGCACTGCCAGTCCTTCGAGGCCGAGTGGCGCCGGGTCTCCGGCCGGGGCCGCGTCTGGTCGTACGTCGTTCCGCATCCGCCGCTGCTGCCCGGCTATGCCGAGCTGGCGCCGTACAACGTGGTCGTCGTCGAGCTCGACGAGGCGCCGCGCATCCGGCTCGTCGGCAACCTCGTCTCCGGGCCCGGTGAGCCGATCAACTCCCTTTCCGCGGACCGCCTCCGGATCGGCGCCCGGGTGCGGGCCGTCTTCGACGACGGGCTTCCCCGGTGGGTTCCGGAGCGGTCATGAGCAGTGTGCTGGTGAGCGCCGACGAGGAGAGCGGGGTCGCGGTCGTCACCCTGAACCGGCCGGACCGGCTCAACGCCGTCGATCTGGAGATGGCCGGAGAACTCGCGCGGACCTGGCGGAGGTTGCGGTTCGACGACTCGGTGCGGGCCGTCGTCCTCACCGGCGCCGGTGAGCGTGCCTTCTGTACGGGCATCGACCGGGACGCCGTCGTGCCGCAGCCGAGTTCGCCGTACGCGCAGGACGATCCGCTGCTCGGCATCGGGCCCAAGGCGAACGACCTGTGGAAGCCGGTCGTCGCCGCCGTGCGCGGAATGGCCTGCGGGGGTGCCTTCTACCTGCTCGGGGAGGCGGAGTTCGTGGTCGCCGACACCACCGCCGCCTTCTTCGACCCGCACACCACCTACGGCATGGTCAGCGCCTACGAGTCCGTCCTGATGGCGCAGCACATGCCCTACGGGGAGGTCGCGCGGATGGCGCTGATGGGGACGGCCGAGCGGATCTCGGCGCGACGGGCCTACGAGGTCGGGCTGGTGTCGGAACTCGCGGCCGAGGGCGAGGCGCTGGAAGCCGCGCGGGCGTGCGCCGCCGTGATCGCCGGGTATCCGACCGAGGCCGTGCAGGGGACCGTGCGGGCGCTGTGGGCCGCGAGTGAGGCGGGGCGGTCCCGGGGCTTCGCACAGGCGCCGCATCTGATCGCGCTCGGGAACGCGGCGGGTGAGGAGCAGGCCCGGCTGTTCGCGGGGCGGCGGCGGGAGTACCGGTGGCGTTGACGCCGGTTGCACGGACGTACCCGTTGCGGCAGAAAATCGTTTACCCGTACACGCGTATGCTCGACGGGTGGTTGAGCATCGGATGATCGACGTGAACGGCATACGGCTGCACATCGCGGAGCAGGGCGAGGGCCCGCTCGTGGTACTGCTGCACGGGTTCCCGGAGTCCTGGCACTCCTGGCGGCACCAGTTCGGGCCGCTGGCCGAGGCCGGTTTCCGCGTGGTCGCGCCCGAACAGCGCGGATACGGGCGCAGCGATCACCCCGAGGACGTCGAGGCGTACAGCATCCTCCACCTGGTGGGAGACGTGGTCGGGCTGGTCCACGCGCTGGGCGAGGAGCGGGCGTTCGTCGTCGGGCACGACTGGGGAGCGCCGGTGGCCTGGCACACCGCGCTGCTGCGGCCGGACGTGGTGCGCGGGGTGGCGGGGCTGAGCGTGCCGCCGCCGTTCCGTGGCGGGCAGCCGCCGCTCACAACCATGCGGGAGCGGTTCGAGGGGCGCTTCTACTGGAACTACTTCGAGCAGCCCGGGGTCGCCGAGGCCGAGTTCACCGCCGACACCCGCACCACCCTGCGCAAGCTGCTGTACTCCGCCTCGGGTGACGCCCCGGGCGCCGGACGCCCCGAGCAGGCCCTGGTCGACCCGGAACGCGGCTGGCTGGCGGACGCGCCCGACCCCGAGGTGCTGCCCGAATGGCTGACCGAGGAGGACCTCGACGCCCTCACCGACAGCTACGCGCGGGGCTTCACCGGCGCGCTCAACTGGTACCGCAACCTGGACCGCAACTGGGAGCTGACCGCCCCCTGGCAGGGAGCGGTCGTCTCCCCGCCCTCGCTGTACGTGTACGGGGACCGGGACCTGGTCCCGGCCTTCCCCGGCACGCCCGAACTGATCGAGAAGCTGCCCGAGATGATGCCCGGCCTGCGCCGCAAGCCGCTCGTGCTGCCGGGCTGCGGCCACTGGACGCAGCAGGAGCGGCCGGCCGAGGTGAACGAGGCGCTGCTCGACTTCCTCACGGAGCTGCGGGACTGACGCCCTGTTGCGGACAACCCCCGGGGTGTCCGCCCTCTAGGGCGTGTCCGCAAAGTCCCGCCTGCCCCGCGACGCCCGGCACGCCCTCTCGCCGCACCGGGCGAACACCCACGTACAACCAGTACGCGGGTGTCCGCCCGGCACTCCCCCAGCCTTCGGCCGGGGGGACCCCCAGAGCACGCACCGGACGCCGCGAGGCCCGCCCTCCGGGCGGACGACGGGACTTTGCGGACACCCCCTAGCTCGTGCGTGCCGTGCCCGTGCCCTTCTCCGCGTCCAGGGCGTACACGCAGCGGTCCTTGCTGCACGCGTACACCACTCCGTCCCGGACGACCGGGGAGCCGGTGATCTCGCCGCCGGTGGCGAGCTTCCAGCGGAGCCGGCCGTCGTCGGCCTTCAGGGTGTAGAGCAGGTGGTCGGTGGAGCCGAAGTGGATCCGGCCCTCGGCCACCGAGGGGGCGCCCACGATGTCGCCGCCCGCCTGGAAGCGCCACTTGGGCGTGCCGGTGACCGCGTCGAGGGTGTAGAGGCCCTTGCCGCTGCCCACGTGGACGTGGCCGGCGGCGACCAGGACGGGGTCGACGGAGGCCCGGGACTCGGTGGCGATGCGCCAGCGGTCGCGGCCGTCGGTGGCGTCGAGGGCGTAGACCGTGCCGAGGTAGTCGGCCAGGTAGATGCCCCCGCCGGTGACGGCCGGGCCGGGGACGAAGGTGGGCGGGGAGAGGAACGCGGCCGGGGCCTCGAAGTGCCACTTGACGTGCCCGGCGGCCACGTCGAGGGCGAGGACGCGGGTGCCGGCGCAGACGTAGACGTAGCCGTCGGTCGCCTGGGCGATCCGGACCGGGACGCCGCCGCAGGAGGCCGCGTCGCCGATGGGGTACGACCAGCGCTCGTCGCCCGTGCGGGCGTCCAGGGCGCGCAGCCGGGCGTCCTGCCACACGTAGACCGTGCCGTCGTGCAGGGCGGGCCCGGCCTCGGGGGACTCGAAGTCGCTCTGGCAGCCGGTGACCTCCCAGAGCTTCTGGCCGTTCGAGGCCTCCCAGCCCTGGACGCCGCCGCCCCGGGTGCCGGTGACGACCGTGCCGCGGCCGGCCTTGAGCGAGTAGACCCAGGCGTCCGTCTGGAGGCGCCACAGGTCGGCGCCCTCGCGGGCGTCGAGGGCGAACAGCGTGGGCCCGTCGGAGGCGTGGATACGGCCGTCCGCGACCGCCATGGACCAGGCGACGTCCCGGGTCTTGAAGCGGCGGCGGCCGGTGGCCACGTCCAGCGCGTGTACCTCGAAGGAGGTGACGTAGACGAGGTCGCCGTCGACGGACGGGGTGCCCCAGACGTCGTTCGACATACGGAAGCGCCAGGGCCGCCAGCCGCTCGCCTGGTCGGGCGGCGCGGCCGGGGCCGGGGGCGCGGCGACGGCGGGGCCTACGGCGGGGTCGGCGCCGTTGACGCCGGGGCGGGGCTTGGACCAGGAGGCGGCGAGGGCGGCCTCCGGAGGGGGTGCCTTGACGGCGGCGGCACGGACGTCGGCGACGCGCGGGCCCGGACCGATGGGCACCTGGGCGCCGGCCAGCCGGACCGGGCCGGTGTCGGGGCCGCCGACGGGCGCGGGCACCGGTACGACAGGGTCGTGCGAGGGCGGGGGCGGAATGGGGGCCGGGCCCGGGGCGGGGCGTCCGCCGCCGCTGCCGCCGCCGACAGGGGCGGGCTTGCCGGCCGGGCGGCCGTTGCGGCGGGTCTCGATCAGGCTCACCGCCCGCTCGGGCAGCCACGCGGAGGCCGTGCCGCTGTCGTCGGAGCCGGAGCCGAAGAGGTGGGGGGCCAGCTGGGCCTGGAGGTCGGCCGGGTTGGGGCGGGCCGTCGGGTCCATCTGCATACAGGACTCGATGAGCGGACGCAGCTCGTCCGGGAGGCCCTCCAGGTCCGGGCCCTCGCGCAGCAGCATGAAGACGGTCTCGACCGGGTTGGCGCCGTGGAAGGGCGGATGTCCGGTGGCGGCGAAGACCAGCATGGAGCCGAGGGAGAAGACGTCGCTCGCGCCGGTGACGCTGCGGGAGTCCTTGGCCTGCTCGGGGGACATGTAGGCGGGCGTGCCGACGGCGACGTTCGTCATCGTCAAACGTGTGTTCGAAACACCCGACGCGATACCGAAGTCGATCACCCGGGGGCCGTCCTCGACGACGAGGACGTTCGACGGCTTGAGGTCCCGGTGCACCAGCCCGGCACCGTGGATGGACTGGAGCGCCTCGGCCACGCCCGCCGCCAGCCAGCGCACCGCCTGGGCCGGGAGCGGCCCGCAGTCGTTCACTATCTCCTCGAGGGAGGGCGCGGGAACGTACGCGGTGGCCAGCCACGGCACGGCGGCGCGCGGGTCGGCGTCCACGACCGCGGCCGTGTAGAAGCCGGAGACGGCGCGGGCCGCCTCCACCTCACGCGTGAAGCGGACCCGGAACAGCTGGTCCTCGGCGAGCTCCGTGCGGACGGTCTTGATCGCCACGCGCCGGCCGGACGCCGAGCGCGCGAGATAGACCAGCCCCATGCCGCCGGCACCCAGCCGTCCCAGCACCTCGAACGGCCCGATCCGCCGCGGATCGTGCTGCGTCAGCTGATCCACCACTCTGCCTGCCACCTCCCCGTACGAGCCGCGCCAAGCCACATGTTCCACGCGACCCCGTGCAGCGTCTCACCACCGCACCGCCATGGCGGCACGCACCCCGATTCTTCCTGGCCGGAGCCGTGGTTGCGAACCCGGTGACAATTGGGATGTCTCGGTACACAGGCGATCAAACAATGACCAAACACTGCCTGATCTGCCCTGCTCAGCGGTGCAGCAGCGCGAAGGACGCCCCCTGATTGTCCGTGACGACGGCGACCGTGCCGTACGAGGTGTCGAAAGGCGGGGCCTGGATCCGGCCGCCGAGGCGGGTGACGTCCTCCAGCGCGGCCGGTACGTCCTCGACGGCGAAGTGGACGAGGAAGTGGGGCGGCATCTCGGCCGGGAACACGTCGGAGACGGGGGCGCGGCCGAAGTCGGGCTCGGCGTCGGGCCCGAACAGGGCCTCCTGGAAGAGGTCGCCGTAGAAGGCGTTGGCCGCCTCGGTGTCCCGCGCGTACAGCTCCGCCCAGGCGAAGGTGCCCGGCTCGCGCCGCCTGCCGAAGCCGGGGTGCCGGTCCGGCTGCCACAGGGCGAAGACGGCGCCCTCCGGGTCGGTGACGAGGGCGGTGACACCCAGCTCGCCGGCCGGCACCGGCGACGAGACGACCTGCCCGCCGGCCGCCAGGACGCGCCGGGCCAGGGCCGTGGCGTCCGGGGTCGCGAAGTACACCGTCCAGACGGTGGGCAGCCGGCCGTCCACCTTGCGGACCAGCGCGGCCACGGGTTCACCGTCCTTCAGCGCCTGCGCGAAGGGGCCGAACCAGTCCTCGAAGGTCCACCCGAAAAGTTCACCGTAGAACCGCTTGCCCGCCTCGACGTCGGCAAGCTGCGCGTCCACCCAGCAGGGAACGCCCTCTGCGTACACCGATGCCCTGTTTTCGGCCATGCCGACAACGTAACCGGGACTGCCGCAACCCGCAGACCAGGCACACCAGCCCCCGCACTCCCTTACACCCCATTTGCAGTCGGCCGAATCGCGCCCCGATCACGCCTCGGTAAGCTGACGGCATGACAGGACAAGTGCGTACCGTCGACGGCCGCGTGGCCGGCCGGCGTGGGCAGGCGACCCGGCAGAAACTGCTCGACTGCCTCAGCGAGATGCTCAGCTCCTCCCCTTACCGGGACGTCAAAGTCATCGATGTCGCCCGGAAGGCGGGCACTTCACCCGCGACCTTCTACCAGTACTTCCCGGACGTCGAGGGCGCGGTCCTGGAGATCGCCGAGCAAATGGCGGCCGAGGGCGCCACGTTGACCGAGCTCCTTGAGGGCCGCTCCTGGGCCGGCAGGGCCGGCTGGCAGACGGCGCAGGAACTCGTCGACGGGTTCCTGGAGTTCTGGCGCAAGAACGACGCCATCCTCCGGGTCGTCGATCTCGGCGCCGCCGAGGGCGACAAGCGCTTCTACAAGCTCCGGATGAAGATCCTCAACTCGGTGAACAACTCCCTCGCGGACTCCGTCGCCGAGCTCCAGGCCAAGGGCAGGGTCGACAAGGACGTGAACCCGGCGGCCGTCGCCGGTTCGCTGGTCGCGATGCTCGCGGCCGTCGCCTCCCACCAGAAGGGTTTCTCCTCCTGGGGCGTGAAGCAGGCCGAACTGAAGCCGAACCTCGCGCTGTTGGTCCACCTGGGCGTCACGGGCAGGAAGCCGACGAAGTAACCCGGCCCGGCGCCCCCGGGTCTTTTCCCGCACCCCAAGTCCTGTCTGGCAGGCGGCGGTCCACCCGAGTGGACCGCCGCCTGTTGCGCTCTACCGCTCCGCGCGCTTCCGTACGATCCGGAAGAGCCGGATCTCCCGCTCCACCCGGCCCTGGTACGCGGCGTACGGCGGCCAGAACTCCACGACCGCCTTCCACACCGCCGCCCGCTCCTCGCCCCGCAGCAGCGCGGCCGTGACCGCGATGTCCTCGCCCTGCCAGTTGATCTCGGCATCGGGATGGGCGAGCAGGTTGTGGCTCCAGGCGGGATGGCCGGGCCGGCCGAAGTTGGACCCCATGAGTATCCAGCTGTTCCCGCCCTCCTCCGGCATGCAGGCCAGCGGCGTACGACGCGGCAGCCCGCTCCTGGCCCCGGTCGAGGTCAGCACCAGGCCCGGGAGCAACCGCGCGCTGAGCAGCACCTTTCCGCGCGTGAGCCGGTGGACGCCCCGGTCCAGGGCGGGGAGGACGTAGGGCGCCACCCGCGCGAAGCCCCGCGTCGAGGACACCTTCTGCACCCATCGCACACCGATCGCCATCAGCCGGCCTCCTCGAGGACGTGCGCCAGGTCGGCGGCGTGCGCCCGCAGCCGGTGGACCGGCCCGAACAGCAGCTCGTCGCCCGCGGCGCGCTTGAAGTACAGGTGCACGTCGTGCTCCCAGGTGAAACCGATACCACCGTGCGACTGGATCCCCTCGGCGGCGGCAGCGCGCAGGGCCTGAAGCGACTGCGCGAGGGCGAGGCCGCCCACCCGCTCCCCCTGGGCGGTGGCCCAGGCCGCGTAGTACGCCGCCGAGCGGGCCGCCTGCACCTGGACGTACACGTCGGCCAGCCGGTGCTTCACCGCCTGGAAGGAGCCGATCGGCCGCCCGAACTGCTCGCGCTGCCCGACGTACTCGACGGTCCGCTCCAGCACCCGGCCGGCGGCGCCGACGGCCTCGGCGGCGAGACAGGCGGCCGCGGTGTCACCGAGCCGGGCGAGGGCGGGGAGGACATCGGCGTCCGCGCCGCCCAGCAATTCGGCGGGTGTATGGCGGAGTTGGATACGGGCTTGTGGACGGGTGGCGTCCAGCGCGGTCTGCCGTACGCGGGTGAGGCCGGCCGCGTCACCGCGCACGAGGAAGAGCAGGACGCGGGAGCGGGCGAACCCGCCGGTGTGCGCGGCGACCACGAGCAGCCGGGCGCTGTGCCCGTCGAGGACCTGGTCGACCTGCCCGTACAGCTGCCAGCCGCCGTCGGCCCGCCGGGCCTGCACGCCCCCGGCCCGCCCGCCGCCGGCCCACTCCCCGCGCGGGTCGTGGCCGGTGAGTCCGAGCGCGGTGGCGAGGGCGGGACCCGGAACCGCGAGGGCCGCGGTGAGTGCCCCGGAGGCGATCCGCGGGAGCAGGTCGGCCCGCTGGGCGTCGGTACCGAGGGCGAGCAGCAGCGGGGCGGTGAGTACGGCCGTCGCGAGCAGCGGGGAGGGGGCGAGGGTCCGGCCCGTCTCCTCGCAGGCGAGGGCCAGCTCGGTGACCGAGCAGCCGGCACCGCCGTAACCCTCGGGGAGGGCCAGTCCGGGCAGGCCGAGCTGTTCGGCGAGGGCGGTCCACAGGGCCGGGTCGTGCCCGGCCGGTGTGTCGACGGCGGCCCGCAGCTCCTCGGGGCCGCACCGCTTGTGGAGCAGTTCGCGCAGGGTGCGGCGGATCTCGTCCTGTTCGGCGGTGAAGCGGGCGTCCATGGGGGTACCACCTCCGCATCTGACGGTGCGTCATATTAGGGCGGGGGGCCGGGGATGCCCAGAGTCCTGCCGTGGTTGTGCCGGGCGTTATCTGATGTACCGTCAGATTCATGGTTGCCCGGAGGAAAGTGGCCGTCGTCGGCGTGGCCCTCTCGGACTGCGGCCGCGTGGACGACGCGACCCCGTACGCGCTGCACGCCCAGGCGGCCCGCCGCGCCCTCGCCGACGCGGGCCTGGACCGCTCGCTGGTCGACGGCTTCGCCTCGGCGGGCCTGGGCACCCTGGCCCCGGTGGAGGTCGCCGAGTACCTGGGCCTGCGCCCCACCTGGGTCGACTCCACCTCCGTCGGCGGCTCCACCTGGGAGGTCATGGCGGCCCACGCGGCGGACGCGATCGCGGCCGGGCACGCGCGCGTGGTGCTGCTCGCCTACGGCTCGACGGCCCGCGCGGACGTCAGAGCGGGCCGCCGCACGGGGACGCTGTCCTTCGGCACCCGCGGCCCCCTCCAGTTCGAAGTCCCCTACGGCCACACCCTGATCGCCAAGTACGCCATGGCGGCCCGCCGCCACATGATCGAGTACGGCACGACGATCGAGCAGTTGGCTCAGGTGGCGGTCCAGGCCCGGGCCAACGCGGCCCTGAACCCGGAGGCGATGTTCCGTACCCCCGTCACGGTGGACGAGGTCCTGGCCGGCCCCATGATCGCCGACCCCTTCACCAAGCTGCACTGCTGCGTCCGTTCCGACGGCGGGGCGGCGGTGCTGCTGGCGGCGGAGGAGTACGTACGGGACTGCCGCACGTCCCCGGTGTGGGTGCTGGGGAGCGGGGAGCACGTCTCGCACGCCGCGATGTCCGAGTGGGCGGACTTCACGGTGTCCCCGGCGGCGGTGAGCGGACGGCTGGCCTTCGAGCGGGCGGGCGTACGGCCGGACGAGATGGACTTCGCCGAGATCTACGACGCCTTCACCTACATGACCCTGGTGACGCTGGAGGACCTGGGCTTCTGCGGGAAGGGCGAGGGCGGGGCGTTCGTGGAGAAGGGCCGGCTGCGGGTCGAGGGCGGGGAGCTTCCGGTGAACACCGACGGGGGTGGGCTGTCGGCTCAGCATCCTGGCATGCGGGGGCTGTTCCTGCTGGTGGAGGCGGTGCGGCAGTTGCGGGGGGAGGGCGGGGTACGACAGGTGCGGCGGCGTGGCGACGGGGGGCTGCCTCGGCTGGGGGTGGCGTCGGGGACGGGTGGGTGGTTCTGCTCGTCGGGGACGGTGGTGCTCGGGGTGTGACGATCCCGGCACTCGGCGATCGCCGCGTCTGCGGCCCACAGAGCGGTCCGATCTCCCTCCATTGGCCGTTCCCAACCGCTCGGAGTGGTGGTTACCGTCCGGCCATGGACGAGCTGACCGAGATCTTCCGTCGCGCCGCCGAGCACGCCGCCGCCTACCGCCGCTCGCTGCCCGAGCGGCCGGTGGCGCGGCCCGTCGACCACGCGGCCCTGCGCGCCGCGTTCTCCCGCCCCCTGAACCGCTCGCCCGCCGACCCGCTCACGGTGGTCGACGAGCTGGTGGCCGCCGCCGAGGACGGACTCGTCGCCACCGCCGGGCCGCGGTTCTTCGGGTTCGTCGTCGGCGGGGCGCTGCCCGCGGCCACCGCCGCGGAGATCCTGGCCGCCGGGTGGGACCAGAACGCCTTCAACGCCGCGCTCTCGCCCGCCGCCCTCGCCGCGGAGGAGGCGGCGGGCGGCTGGCTGAAGGACCTGCTCGGCATCCCCGCCACGGCGTCCACCGGGTTCGTCACCGGCGGACAGGCGGCCAACACCGCGGGGCTCGCGGCGGCCCGGCAGCATCTGCTCACCGAGGCGGGCTGGGACGTCGGGCGCAAGGGGCTGGGCGGTGCCCCGCGCCTGCGGGTGGTCACGGGCGAGGAGCGCCACGCCACCGTCGACCGCTCGCTGCGGCTGCTCGGCCTGGGCACCGACTGCCTGAAGACGGTCCGCACCGATGGACGCGGCGCCCTCGACACCGACGACCTGCGCCGGGTGCTGGCGTCCGACCCGGGCACGCCGGCGATCGTGTGCGCCCAGGCCGGCAACGTGAACACCGGCGCCTGTGACGACCTCCGTACCGCCTGCGATCTCACCCACGCCCACGGCGGCTGGGTGCACGTCGACGGCGCCTTCGGCCTGTGGGCGGCCGCGAGCCCGGCGACGCGCCACCTGGTCGACGGCGTGGAGCTGGCCGACTCCTGGGCCTGCGACGGCCACAAGTGGCTGAACGTGCCCTACGACTGCGGCTACGCCTTCTGCTCCCGCCCCGCCGTCCACGCCGGCGCCCTGTCGTACACCGCCTCCTACCTCACCCGCGCCGACGGCGCTCCGGCCGGCGGGGCCGACTTCACCGCCGAGTCCTCCCGCCGCGCCCGCGGTTTCGCCACCTGGGCGGCGCTGCGCGAACTCGGCCGTGACGGCGTCGCCGCGCTCGTGGACCGCTGCTGCCTGCTCGCCCGCCGCTTCGCCGACGGCCTGTCCGCGGCGGGCTACGAGGTCGTGAACGACGTGGTGCTCAACCAAGTCCTCGTCGGCTTCGGCGACGACGCCCGCACCGACCAGGTCGTACAGGCGGTGCAGCATGACGGCACCTGCTGGATGGGAGCCACCACCTGGCGCGGCCGACGGCTGATGCGCGTCTCGGTGTCCGGCCACAGCACGACGGAGGCCGACGTCGACCGGTCGATCGCGGCGATCGTGCGGCTGGCCCGGGCGTCGTGATCCCCGGGCCCTGACCGGATGACCGGGGGGAGCCCACGGCGTTCGGGCGCCGCGAGGGGGAGACCGCTCCAGGGCTTGTTGCCGCCGCTTACCTGACGTACCGTCAGATCCCGGTCTCGACGACGGCGACGCGGGAGCATGGGCATGGACACGATCTGGCTCACCGGAGCGCAATGGCTGGCCGTGCTGCGGATCGGGCTCGGGCTGTGGTGGCTGGAGAGCTGGCGGCACAAGGACCGCAAGGCCTGGTTCCAGAGGGGCACCGGCATCGCGTGGGCGGCCGGGATAGCCGCCGAGCACCGCTGGAGCGCCGTGCGTTCGGGCTTCGACAGGGTCGTCGCGCCCCACCCGCGCGCGATGGCGCACGTCGTCGTCTACGCGGAACTCGCGCTCGGACTGGGCCTGATCACCGGCTTCCTCACCCCGATCGCCCTGGCCGGCGGGTTCCTCCTCAACGCCCTCTACTTCACCCTCATGATCCACGAGGTAGCCGAGCAGGGGCAGAACTCGATGATGGCCCTGATGTCGGTGGTCGGGCTGTTCGGGATGTCCTGGCAGACCTGGTCGCTGGACAGCGCGCTGGGGCTGTTCTGATGACAGGGCGTTTCGACCTGCCCGAACCGGACGCCTTCACCCGGACGTACTGGGAGGCGGCAGCCGAGGGCCGGCTGCTGATCCGCCGCTGCCGGGCCTGCGGCCGGGCCCACCACTACCCGCGCGAGTTCTGCCCCCACTGCTGGAGCGAGGACGTCGCCTGGGAGCCCGCGAGCGGCCGCGCCACCCTCTACACCTGGTCCGTCGTCCACCGCAACGACCTGCCGCCCTTCACGGATCGCACGCCGTACGTCGCCGCCGTGGTCGACCTCGCCGAGGGGCCGCGGATGATGACCGAGGTCGTGGGAACGGGTTCGGCGGGGGAACTGTCCGCCGGGGCGGAACTGGTGGTCGCGTTCCGGGAGGGGATCCCGGTGTTCCGCGTCGTGCCGGGCGCGTTCGGCGGGTGAACGGCACCGCCCCACACGCTTGAATGGCCCCATGGCCCCCATACGCGACCGGTCCCTGACCGGCCCCCTCCCGGAAATCCACGGCCGCGGCCTCCGTCTGCGCCCCTGGGACGCCACCTCCGGCTCCGATGTCGAGACATGGCTGCGCGGCATGCGGGACCCGGAGTTCATGCGCTGGAACACTCCGCTGAGGCTGGTCACGGACCGGACGAGCGCCCGGGAGTCGCTGCGCGCGCGGGCACAGAGCGCGGCGGAGGGCACGTCCGTGTCGTTCCGGGTCGCGGACGCCCGCAGCGACACGGCACTGGGCCACATCGGCGTCAACGAGATCAAGTACCACCTGAAGGTCGCCCGCGTCGGCTACTGGGTGCTCCCCGAGGCCCGCGGCCAGGGCGTCGCCACCCGGGCCCTCCTGCTCGCCGCCCATTGGGCCTTCACCGAACTCCGCCTGCACCGGCTGGAACTGGACCACGCCGTCGGCCACGACGCCTCCTGCCGCATCGCCGAGCGGTGCGGATTCGCGTACGAGGGAACCCTGCGCGGGGCGATCTTCGAGGAGGGCCGGCACGACGCGTTCCGGGACGCCCACCTGCACGCCCGGCTGGCGACGGATCCGGAACCTGACGCGGAACCGGGTGCGGAACCGAAGCCGGATGCCGGCCGAGGGCCCGGGGCGTAATTCGGAGGTGAGGGCCGGGCCCCGGGCGGCACCATGGAGCATGCGCACCGACGACTGGCATCTCACTCAGGACCTCGGCACCTTCCTGACCCGAGCCGGCGCCTTTCTCCACTCCCGACCCGGCCTGCACACCGTCCCGTTGACCGTCACGGAGAACCTGCGCAGACGTGGCCCGCACCTCTACGGCGACGGAGTGCCGGAGTTCGGCATGCTGGAACGGGACGGCGCGGTCCGGGCGACGTTCTTCCGCACACCACCGCACCGGCTGAACCTCACCCTCCTGACGGCCGAGGAGGCCGATGTGCTGGCCGCACGGCTGGCCGCCCTCGGGCAACGCCTGCCCGGCGTGCAGGCCGAGCGCGACACCGCCACCGCGTTCGCCGAGGCCTGGCAGCGGCACACGGGCGCCACGGCCACCCTCCGGGAGCGCAACCGGCTCTACCGGCTCGACACCCTGACCGTGCCCCGCCCCGTTCCGCCCGGCGGTCCCCGCGTCGCCGGTGAAACGGACCGGGAGCAACTCATCCGCTGGCACGACGAGTTCGTCGCAGCCGTCGGCTCGGGCGTCTTCCGGGACGCCGCCGAGTGGGCGGACACCCGCATCGAGCAGGGCGGCATCACGTTCTGGGAGACGCCCGACGGCACCCCCGCCGCCATGGCCGGAGCGACCCCCCGGGTCGCCGGCCAGATCCGCGTCGCCCCGGTCTACACCCCGCCCCACCTCCGCGGCCGCGGCTACGCGGGCGCCGTCACGGCCGAGGTCAGCCGCGCCGCCCTGGCCGCCGGAGCGCGGGAGGTGCTCCTCTTCACGGACCTGTCCAACCCGACCAGCAACGGCCTGTACCAGCGGATCGGGTACCGGCCCGTGGCGGACTTCGCGGTGTACGACTTCACCGGGCCGTCCGCGACCGCTTGACCTTGACACCGTGACAAGGCCTTCACTGTGCCGAGGAGGTGGTCCCGATGAGCATGCCGGAACAGGACACGGATACGGTCCGAGGTCTTCGGGGGCTGGAGGACAGCAGCTCGTCGGTGCGGCTGCGGGCGGCGCTGGCGGTCGGCACGGCGCCCGACCCACGGTTGATCGGCAAGCTCATCGAACGATGCGCGATCGAGCCGGAGTTCTACGTCCGTGAAATGCTCACATGGGCGCTCACCCGCCACCCGGCATCGATGACGGTCCCCGGGCTCGTCGACGAACTCCGCTCGGAGCGTGCGCAGGCACGGAGTCAGGCCTTGCACACGCTGTCCAAGATCGGAGACCGGCGGGCGTGGCCGGCGATCACGCGGGCGCTGCTGACCGACGCCGACGACGAGGTGGCGCGGAGCGCCTGGCGGGCGGCGGTCGTTCTCGTGCCCGGCGGTGAAGAGGCGGAACTGGCCAGAGTGCTGGTGACACAGCTCGGGCGCGGCGAGCGGGAGACGCGGTTGAGTCTCAGCCGGGCGCTGATCGCGCTCGGTGAGGGGATCGCTCCGATCCTGCGCGCCGCGATGACGGATCCCGACCCGGGCGTGCGTGCCCACGCGATCGCCACGGAACGGCTGTCGCGCGACCCGGATGCCGGGTTCGAGTTCGCGATCGAGGAGGCGAAGCGCGTCGTGGCGCTCGGTCCGGCCGGCCAGGAGGAGTGACAGGCAGTGTTGATCGGTGAGGTGGCCCGGCGGTCCGGGGTCAGCGCCCGCATGCTCAGGCACTACGACTCGCTCGGGCTGGTGCGGCCGACGGGCCGTACCGGCGCCGGCTATCGCGAGTACTCCGGCGAGGACATCCGGCGGATCTTCCACATCGAGAGCCTGCGGTCGCTGGGGCTGTCGCTGCGTGAAGTCGGGCGCGCGCTCGACGACCCCGGCTTCACGCCCTCGGAACTCGTCGACGACCTCGCCCGCCGGACGCGAGAACGCATCGCGGCCGAGACGGAGCTGCTCACGCGACTCCGCCGGATCGGTGCGGCGGAGCCCGCCGGCTGGGAGGACGTCCTCCAGACCGTCACCCTGCTCCAGGCGCTGGGCTCGAAGAGCGCCGGGACGCGCCAGCGCGCGGCCCTGTCCTCGGTCGAAGAGGTTCCGGTGCCGGTGGAAGCTCTGGCCGAGGCAGCGCTGAGCGAGACGGACCCGAACGTCGCCGGGGCCCTGCGATGGGCCTTGGCGCAGTCGGGCGGGGGCGGACTGGCGCTGCTGGCGGAGGGTCTGGACTCGCCGGCGGCCGAGGTGCGCAAGCGTGCCGTCCAGTCCATCGCCGAGATTGCGAACGACAAGGCGACCGCACTGCTGCGGGACGCCCTCGCGCACCCCGACATCGTGGTCCGCAGGTATGCGGCGGTGGCGCTCGGGGCACGGGGAGTGGCCGACGCGGTCCCGACGCTCATCGGCATGATCGTCGAGGAGACGAACGACGTCGACGCGGCGGACGCACTGAGCGCGCTGGCGAGTCGTCCCGCGGCGGCGGATCGGATCGCCGCCGGGCTCGTCGACCGCCTCGCCGACGGCACCGTCGGATCGTCCGCGCGTCGACGGCTGACACAGGCGCTCGCGGACATCCCGGGAAGCACGGCGTCACGTGCCCTCGCGGAGCTGTCGCGCGACGAAGACCGTGCCGTCGCGCTCACCGCGGCCTACATCCTCGGGATACGCGACGCCCGGTAACCCCAGGCCCGGCAGAAGCCCCCTACGGCCACAGCAGTTC
Source organism: Streptomyces sp. DH10 (assembly GCF_029813805.1). Taxonomy (NCBI): domain Bacteria; kingdom Bacillati; phylum Actinomycetota; class Actinomycetes; order Kitasatosporales; family Streptomycetaceae; genus Streptomyces; species Streptomyces sp. DH10. The sequence goes on along the minus strand of NZ_JARVKU010000002.1, from coordinate 310,620 downwards.
CCGTGTCCACCCTTCCTCCGTGCTCCGATAGCGGAGCCGTACGTGCCGCCGCGCCTCGTCCCCCTGGAAGAACTCCACCTCTTCCGGCCGCAGCCGGTACAGGGTCCAGGACGGTACGGGAGCCTCCGGTTCGCTCCGGGCCCGTTCCCACGCCGACTCCGAGGCCCGCGCCATCTCCTCAACCGAGCCCAGGATCTCGCTCTGGCGGCCGGTCAGTGCCGCGGCCAGCGCGCCCGTCGAGCGGGCGTGCAGGTCGCCCTGGGCCTCCTCGGACGGGGCCGCCGACACCGGGCCGCGGACCCGTACCTGCCGGCCCAGGGCCGGCCAGTAGAAGCAGAGGGCGGCGTACGGGCGGGCGGTGAGGTGGCGGCCCTTGCGGCTGCCGGCGTGGGACGCGAAGGACCAGCCGGTCTCGTCGGCGCCGTGCAGCATGACGATCCGTACGTCGGGCAGCCCGGCCTCGTCGGAGGTCGCCAGCGACACGGTGTGCGGCTCGGTCTGCCCGGCCGCCACCGCCGCCGCGAACCACTCGGCGAAGAGGGGCAGCGGGGCGGCGGGGGCGCTCGTCGGGTCGAAGGAGGGGAGTCGCGTGACCTGCGGGTCCCAGACCCGCAGGGACCTCAGCAGCTCGTGAAGATCCGTTGCCATCCCCCGATTGTCACCCCGGCACGCTCCTCACACCTGCCCGAGGTCCGACGACACCCATCGCTCCGGCCGCATTCGCAGCACCAGTTGTTCCCCGTGGTTCTTCCAGGCGAAGTCGACGTAGCCGTCGACCTTGTCGGCAGGCAGGTAGCGCGCCGAGAGCTCGCGGAGCTGGTCGAGGGTGGCGGGGGCCGTGTCGACGACCGGGCCCTCGACCGACACGTACCGGATGGTCGGCTCGAGCCGGTCCACCATCAGCGAGAACCGGCCCGCCGCGCTGATCAGCTCGTTCTTGCGGGAGTCGAGGCCGGTCATGATCCAGATGTCGCCGCCGGGCTCGTACTGGTACCAGATCGGCACGGTCAGCGGCGCGCGGCCCGGCCCCGCGTCGACCGCCAGCGCGGCGATGTGCGGCTCGGCCAGGAACTCTTCGCGCTCTTCACGGGTCAGGGCCATTCCGGTCTCCTTCGCGGGGCGTTCCGGTGTCCATCGGCGTCCTCTCAACACCGGCTCCACGAGCGGGTGTTCCCGTGGGGGCAGCCATCTTCCAGTCGCCCCGTGAAACCGTGTGTCCGGTGGATCGCCAAGGTGACCGGCCACCGCGCCCTGTAGCCCGCACAGGTCAAGAATGATCACCGGCTCGCCACAACCAGGCTCTCCACGCCACCGGCTCCACCCTGTCCTCCCACAGCCGTGATCAATCCGAAACCAATTCCGGTCTTGACCGAGACCCATCAAGCGGACCCGTGGCTACGCTCCCGCTCATGGCCGACTCCACTCCCCCCACACACTCCTCCGCGCATCCCCCACCCGACCGCCCCGTCTACGTCATCGGCGGCGGCCCCGGCGGACTCTCCGCCGCGTACGCGCTGCGGGCCCGTGGCATACGCGCCGTCGTCCTGGAGAAGTCCGACCACGTCGGGTCGTCCTGGCGCGGCCACTACGACCGGCTGCACCTGCACACCACCCGCCGCCTGTCGGCCCTGCCCGGGCTGCCGATGCCGCGCCGGTTCGGACGGTGGGTGTCCCGGGACGACGTGGTGCGGTACCTGGAGAAGTACGCCGAGCACCACCGGCTCGAAATCGTCACCGGCGTCGAGGTGTCCCGTATCGAGCACGCGCCCGACGGCACGGGCTGGCTGCTGCACGCCACCGGCGGCCGTGAGCTGACCGGCGCGGCCGTCGTCGTCGCCACCGGCTACAACCACACGCCCCGGGTGCCGGACTGGCCCGGCCGCGACACGTACACCGGCGAGTTCCTGCACGCCTCCGCCTACCGCAACGCCGAGCCCTTCGCCGGCCGCGAGGTCCTCGTCGTGGGCGCCGGCAACACCGGCGCCGAGATCGCCGTGGACCTGGCGGACGGCGGCGCCCGGGTACGGCTGTCCATCCGCACCGTCCCGCACATCGTGCGCCGTTCGACCGCGGGCTGGGCCGCGCAGTACTCCGGCGTCATGGCACGTCACCTGCCGGTCGGTCTCGTCGACCGGATGGCCCGGCAGCTGGGCAGGCTGAGCGTGCCCGATCTGTCCGCCCACGGCCTGCCGCGCCCCGACACCGGCCTCTACACCCGGGTCACCGAGGGCGCCGTCCCCGTCCAGGACGTCGGTCTGATCGACGCCGTGCGCAAGGGCAGGGTGGAGGTGGTGGCGGCCGTGGAGGGCTTCGAGGACGGCAAGGTCGTGCTCGCCGACGGCACCCGCCTCTCCCCGGACGCCGTCGTCGCGGCCACCGGCTACACCCGGGCCCTGGAGGGCCTCGTCGGCCACCTCGACGTGCTCGACGCCCGTGGGAGGCCCGTCGTCCAGGGCCCCCGCAGCCCGCGGACCGCGCCCGGCCTGTACTTCACCGGCTTCACCAACCCGATCAGCGGCATGCTCCGCGAGATGGCGATCGACGCGGTGAGGATCGCGAAGGCCGTCGCGCGGGACGGTTCGGGGAGGGTGTCGCGGTTGCCGGGCCAGGGGGACAGCGCCTAGGGCGTGTCCGCAAAGTCCCGCCTGCCCCGCGACGCCCGGCACGCCCTCTCGCCGCACCGGGCGAACACCCACGTACAACCAGTACGCGGGCGTCCGCCCGGCACTCCCCCAGCCTTCGGCCGGGGGGACCCCCAGAGCACGCACCGGACGCCGCGAGGCCCGCCCTCCGGGCGGACGACGGGACTTTGCGGACACCCCTAGGCCCACCGGCCCGGAGGGTGATCGGGCAGTGTGAGGTCGGCGACCAGGCCGTAATGGTCGCTTGCGTACACGCCGTCCACCGGTCGCACCAGGACCCGTCGGCATGAGGAGACCCGCAGGGTGGGGCCGTGCGGGCCGCACCGGAGCAGGATGTAGTCGATACGGCGACCCGACGCCTCGGGCATGTCCCCCTGCCGCACGAGCGGGTTGGCAGGGCTGAACGTGGGGCCCGGTTCATTGGGGTGCACGGCCGACCAGGTGTCCTGGAAGCAGACGCTCATGCCGTCGAGCGACTGCAGCCCCTGGAAGAAGCGCAGGCTGGCGGCCTCGGGGGTGGCGTCGAAGTCGCCGAGCAGGACGGTGTGGCGCACTGGGCGTTCGGCGGTGACGCCGTCCACGAGCCGGGCCGTGGCGAGTGCCTGCAACTCCCGTTCGCGCTCGTAGCCGTAGGGCCAGCTCGGCTTGTGATGCACGACGAGGATCGTGCCGAAGGGTTCGGGGAGCCGGAGCTCGGCGGCGACGACTCCGCACCAGCCGGTGTACGCCGTGCGCTCGGTCACCTGGAGGGGGTCCGTCACGGTGTGCCCGAAGGGGTGGCGGGCGGCCAGGACGGCTCCCACACCGTCGGGAGACCGGCGAGGGTGCGCGGCGACGTGCCAGCCGGCATCGACGAGCGCCGCCACGTCCTCGGGGGTGACTTCCTGAAGCGCGAGCACGTCCGGGTCCTGGCGCTCGATCTCACGGGCCAGGACCGCCCGGCGGCGCGCGCCGTCGGCGTACTGCGGTGCCAGCACGTTCATGGTCATCAGCCGGATACCGGAGGCGGCCTCACTCATGGGTTCAGCGTGGCACACGGCGTACGGACGTACGCCCGGCGGGAACTTCACCCGCGCTCAACCGTTCCTGACATCACGTCAGTTCGGATAATCTGACAGAGCGTCAGTTAGCGGCTGTCTCACAGGAGCGGGCGGAAACGATGCTTGGATCGACCCACGGCACCCTCACCACCGACTCCCGCCGGACCCGGGCTCTCGCCTGTGGCGAGGGGTCCGGGCCCGTCGTGCACGGCAGGCCGGCCCAGACGGGAGACCTCGATGTCAGCGGGCGTCCGCTGCACGCGGACGTACCCGACCTGGACCGCTTCTTCCGCCCCCGGTCCGTCGCCGTGATCGGCGCGTCCGATGCCGAGGGGCGACCGAACACCGGTGTCACGCGGCAACTGGCCGACTGGGCCGAGCGGGTCGGGGCCCGGCTGTATCCGGTGCATCCGAGCAGGCAGTCCGTCTTCGGCGTGCCCTGCCGCCCTTCCGTCGCCGACCTGCCCGAGCAGGTCGACCTGGCCGTGGTGCTGGTCGGCGACCCCTTCCCGGTGATCGAGGAACTGGCCGAGGCCAAGGCACGGTTCGCGGTCGTCTTCGCGTCCGGGTTCGCGGAGACCGGGCCGGAGGGCGAGGCCGCCCAGCGGCGACTGGCCGCCGCCGTCGAGCGGTCCGGGATGCGGCTGCTCGGGCCCAACACCAACCTCAACGCCTTCGAGCGGTTCCGCGACGACCTTCAGGGACCGGCGATCGCGCTGATCACCCAGTCCGGTCACCAGGGCCGCCCCCTCTTCGCCCTCCAGGAACTCGGCATCCGGCTCTCCCACTGGGCGCCCACCGGCAACGAGGCCGACCTGGAGACCGCCGACTTCCTCTCCTACTTCGCCGACCAGCCCGAGGTCGGCGCCATCGCCTGCTACCTGGAGGGGCTGAAGGACGGCCGCTCGTTCCTGCTCGCCGCCGACCGGGCCGCCCGGCGCGGCGTGCCGGTCGTCGCGGTCAAGGTGGGCCGCACCGAGACCGGCGCCCGCACGGCCGCCTCCCACACCGGCAAGCTGACCGGCGCGGACGCGGTGGTGGACGCGGCGCTACGGCAGTACGGCGTGATCAGGGTCGACGGGCTCGACGAACTCCAGGACACGGCGACCCTGCTGGCCCGGGCCCGCCCGCCGCGCGCCGACGGGGTCGTCGTCTACTCGATCTCCGGCGGCACGGGCGCGCACGTCGCCGACCTGGCGACGGAGGCGGGCCTGCGGCTGCCGGTCCTGTCGGAGGCGAAACAGGCCGAGCTGCACCAGTGGATACCCGAGTACCTGAGCGTCGCCAACCCCGTCGACAACGGCGGTCACCCGGTCGGCGACCGGCGCGGCCGGAAGATCATCGACGCGATCCTCGACGACCCCGAGGTGGGCGTGCTCGTCTGCCCGGTCACCGGGCCGTTCCCCCCGCTCAGCGACCGGCTCGTACGGGACCTGGTGGACGCGGCCGAGCAGACGGACAAGCTGGTGTGCGTGATCTGGGGCTCACCGGTGGGCACCGAGCCGGCCTACCGCGAGGTCCTGCTCGGCTCCTCCCGCGTGGCCACCTTCCGCACGGTCGGCAACTGCCTCACCGCCGTCCGCGCCTACCTCGGCCACCACCGCTTCACGACCGGCTACCGCTCCCCCTTCGACGACGCCCCGCGCACCCCCTCGCCGTCCTACCGCAAGGCCCAGGCGCTCATGCGGCCCGGCGAGCAGCTCAGCGAGCACGCGGCGAAGCAGCTGCTGCGGGCGTACGGCATCCGCGTGCCGCGCGAGCAGTTGGTGACCAGCGCGGCGGCGGCCGTCCGGGCGGCGGGGCTGGTGGGCTACCCGGTGGTGATGAAGGCCTCCGGCGCCCGGATCGCCCACAAGACCGAACTGGGCCTCGTGAAGGTCGGGCTCACCTCGGCGAGCCAGGTCCGCGACGCCTACCGGGAGCTGACCGACATCGCCCGCTACGAGGATGTCCCGCTGGACGGCGTACTGGTCTGCCAGATGGTCGAGCAGGGCGTGGAGATGGTCGTCGGAGTCACGCACGACGACCTGTTCGGGCCGACCGTGACCATCGGGCTCGGCGGCGTGCTCGTGGAGGTGCTGCGCGACACCGCCGTAGGGGTGCCGCCGTTCGGTGAGGACCAGGCGCGGGACATGCTCGCCGGGCTGCGCGGGCGGGCGCTGCTCGACGGGGTCCGGGGCCGGCCGCCTGCGGACCTGGACGCACTCGTCGAGGTCGTCCTGCGCGCACAGCGCATGGCTCTGGAACTCGGGGACGAGCTGGCCGAGTTGGACATCAACCCGCTCATGGTCCTGCCCCAGGGGCAGGGCGCGGTGGCACTCGACGCGCTGGCGGTGTGCAGCCCATGACGGAACCCGCCGTTCGGCACGCGACGGCCGACCACGTCCTGTCCGTCACCCTCAACCGGCCCGAGACCCTCAACGCCCTCACACCCGACGACCGGGACGAGGTCGTGCGGTTGCTGTCGGAGGCGTCCGCGTCGCCGGAGGTACGAGCGGTCGTCCTCACGGGAACGGGCCGCGGCTTCTGCGCAGGCGCGGACCTCCGAGGCACCGCGGCCACGACCGGCGAGCGCGTCCCCGGAGACGTCGCCCGCACCCTCCGCACCGGCGCCCAGCGCCTGATCGCCGCCGTCCTGGACTGCGAGAAGCCGATGATCGCGGCGGTCAACGGCACGGCGGCGGGCCTCGGCGCGCATCTGGCGTTCGCCTGTGACCTGGTCCTGGCGGCCGGATCGGCCCACTTCATCGAGGTGTTCGTACGCCGCGGCCTGGTCCCCGACGGCGGCGGCGCCTACCTCCTCCCCCGCCTCATCGGCCCGCAGCGCGCGAAGGAGCTGATGTTCTTCGGCGACGCGCTCACGGCGACCGACGCGGAGCGGATGGGGCTGGTCAACCGGGTCGTCCCGGACGGGGACCTGGACAAGACGGCCCGCGCGTGGGCCGAACGCCTCGCCACCGGCCCGACCCGCGCCCTCGCCCTGACCAAGCAGCTCGTCAACGCCTCCCTCGACGCCGACCGCGCCACCGCCTTCGCCGCGGAGGCCGCCGCGCAGGAGATCAACATGACGACGGCGGACGCCCAGGAGGGCGTACGGAGCTTCGTGGAGCGGCGCACCGCGGTCTACAAGGGGCGCTGACCCTGCACAAGAGGCCGTGGACCCTTCCTATCTGACACTCCGTCAGTTTCAATGAGAGGTGTGATGGGACAAGCAGGAATGGCAGAAGCCGCCGTCCGCTACCTCAGGTCGGTCCGCACACCCGCCCCGGAGCCCGTCGAGGCGCTGCCGCGCCCCGAGTTGCGGTGCGTCGGCGCGGACGAGCGCGCGCCCCTGGACCCGGCGGAGTTCCGCCGCGTCCTCGGAAACTTCGCGACGGGCGTGGCCGTGATCACGGCACCCGCCACCACCGGCGACTCCCCCGCCGGCTTCGCCTGCCAGTCCTTCATGTCCCTCTCCCTCGACCCGCCGCTGGTCGCCTTCATGGTCGGCCGTACGTCGACGACGTGGCCACGGATCGCCAGGGCGGGAGTGTTCTGCGTGAACGTCCTGGCCGCCCACCAGACCGAGCTGTGCCGCGCCTTCGCGGTGAGCGGCGCGGACAAGTTCGCGGGTGTGGCGTACGACGCGGCGCCGGTGTCCGGCTCGCCGCGCCTGTCGGGTGCCGTCGCCTGGATCGACTGCGCGATCCACGCCGTCCACACCGGCGGCGACCACCTCATCGTGGTCGGCCGGGTGGACGCCCTCGGCACGGCCGCCGACGATTCGGCTCCGGAGGGGCCGCTGCTCTTCCACCGGGGGCGCTTCGCGCGGCTGTCGGACTGATCGAGCCGGTACGGATCAGGCGACGGCCAGCCGCCACAGCGACGTGACCTCGGCGGCCCGTACGGCGTGCAGCGGATCGTCCGTGTCCCGCACGCGCGGGTGACGCGGCCGGTTGTCCAGACGGTCGGCCACCCGCAGCCCGGCCCCCTCCACGGCGGCCATCAGCTCCTCCCGGCTGCGCATCCCGAGGCGCTCGGCCAGGTCGGACAGCACGAGCCAGCCCTCACCGCCCGGCTCCAGCCGGCCGGCGAGCCCGTCGAGGAACCCGTGGAGCATGCCGCCGCCCGCGTCATAGACGCCGAGGTCCAGATCGGAGGCGGGACGGGCGGGGAGCCAGGGCGGGTTGCACACCACGAGATCGGCGCGCCCCTCGGGATACAGCTCGGGCCCGGTGACGCGGACCGCCCGCTCGACCCCCAACCGCCGTACGTTGTCCCCCGCACACTCCCGCGCCCGCGCGCTGACGTCCGTGGCCACCACCTGCCCGACACCGCGCCGGGCGAGCACGGCGGCGAGCACACCGGTGCCCGTGCCCAGGTCGAACGCCGTACGCACATCGCCACCGCGCGGCAGCGGCGCCCGCGCGACAAGATCGACGTACTCGCCCCTCGTCGGCGCGAACACCCCGTAGTGCGGATGGACCCGCGCGTCCAGCGCCGGAACGTGCACACCCTTCTCCCGCCACTGCCGGGCACTGATCACACCCAGCAGTTCGGTGAGGGCGACGGCCATGGGCCCGCCGGACGGCCCGTACGCCTCGGTGCACGCCAGGCGCACGTCAGGCGCCCGGCGCAGATCCAGTACGTGGCCCTCCTCCAACAGCACGAGCAGCTTGCCGAGCACGCGGGCACGGTGAGCACGGAACCGGCGGTACAGACGGAAGGTCTCGGCCGGCGTGTCCGCCGCGCCCGGCGAGGTCCGGCCGACACGGCGGTCCATCGCGCGCAACAACTGGCGCGCGTTCTGAAAATCCCCGCGCCACAACAACGCGGTGCCCTCGCAGGCCAGCCGGTAGGCAACGGCGGCCTTCGTCCGGTCGTCGGCGACGACGACCCGTCGGGGCAGGGGCAGCCCGGACTCAGAATGCCAGCGGGCGGAACGGGGCTGAGCATCGATCCAGTGAATCGTGGACACGGCAAACTCCTCGGAAGGCCGAACGCGAACGAACCTGCGACGTCACGACGACCACGTCACCGAGGACCATGCCGAGTGTCATCTACTGCTTTTCTGATGCGATGCGTGCCAGAGCTGGGAGGCAACTCCCGGTCCCAGGATAGACCGGGGGCGGGCGGCTTCAGCCCCTCGGAGCTGCAAGAGACTCAGCGGGTGGGCTGGACGAACTCGGGCTGGTCGAGCAGGCGCAGCCAGCTGCCGTCGGGCTGGCGCCGGACCACCTGCGCCCGGGCGCCGGCACCGTCCTTCGGCGGGGTCGAGGTGAGGGCGATGTCGCCGCTGACCAGAGTCGGCAGCGGTTGTTCCGGCTCGAAGCGGGGACGGTCGGCCAGCACCTTCTCCCACAGCGCACGAATCGCCTCCCGGCCCACCGTCCGCTCTCCGGGCGGGTACGCCAGCACCGCGTCCTCCTCGTACAGCGCGGCGACCCCGGCCGCGTCACCGGCGTTGGAGCGTTCGACGAACAAGCGGGTGATGTCTTCGGGCCGCATGGCCTTCTCGTACTCCGGCACGGGTACCTCCTGACGTCGGGCTTCAGTGCCTTCCAGCCTGGTCACCCACCGACCAGAAGTCCAACAGATGGTTCTTCTGGAAACTAGAATCGCCAGTCATGGAAATGAGGCAGCTGGAGTACTTCGTCGCGGTCGCGGAAGAACAGAACTTCACGCGGGCGGCGGAGCGGGTCCACATCAGCCAGTCCGGCGTCAGCGCCCAGATCCGCCAGCTCGAACGCGAACTCGGCGCCGAGCTGTTCCACCGGTCGGCACGCACCGCCACCCTCACCGTCGCGGGCAAGGCCGCGCTCGAACACGCCCGCGCCGCGCTCGCCGCGGCCGACGCGGTCGGCCAGGCGGTGGGTGAGGTCACCGACCTGATCCGCGGCCGGCTCACCGTCGGGATGGTCATCGGCTGCACCGTCACGCCGCTGTTCGACGCCCTCGCCGCATTCCACCGGGCACACCCGGGCGTGGAGATCTCCCTGTTGGAGGACAACTCCGACCGGCTCGTCGAGGGCGTACGCGCCGGCACCCTCGACCTGGCTCTCATCGGGACCGCAACCGCCACCCCCCAGGGGCTGGACGCGCTGACCATCATCAGCGAGCGGATCGTCGCGGCGGTTCCGGCCGGGCACCCCCTGGCAGGGCAGCGGCGGGTCACTCTGCGCGACCTGGCCGCCCACCCCATCGTGTGTATGCCACCCGGCACCGGCCTACGCACAGTGCTCGACCGCGCCTGCGCCGCACAGAGCCTCCACCCCGCGATCACCCTGCAAGCCGGCTCCGCGGATGCCATTGCCGGCCTCGCCGCCCGCGGGCTCGGCGTCGCCGTCCTCAGCGACTCGATGGCCGTGAACTACCGCGACCGGCTCACCGCCCGCACCATCGACGACGTCGATACCCCGGCGTTGCTCGCGCTGGTCTGGAAGAGCCCGCACAGCCCCGCCTTGCGTGAGTTGCTCAGGCACAGCCGACAGGCGTTCACCGACCCCGACCCCGCTCAGAACTCCTGAACGGTCCGAGTGAGCGGCACCGACGGCCTTTCCCGGCTGACGGTGTCGAGCAGCAGTTTCGCGGCCACTGCCGCCCCGTCGGTGCGGATGCCGTCGGCCACGGCCCTCGCCCGTGCCAAGGTCTCGGGGGCGAGGGCCGTCCCGAGTGCGGCTGACAGGGACTCGGTGGTGGGAGCCGGACCGTCGTGTGCCGCGCCGATGCCCAGGGCGGCCACCCGGCCGGCCCAGTAGGGCTGGTCCGCCGCCTGGGGCACTACCACCTGCGGCGTTCCGGCCTGGGCGGCCGTCGTCGTCGTGCCCGCGCCGCCGTGGTGCACGACGGCGGCCACCCTGCCGAACAGTGCCTGCTGATTGACCTCGCCGACGACGAAGCAGTCGTCCTGGTCGTCGATCAGGGCCAGTTCCGCCCAGCCGCGGCCGACGAGTGCGCGGCGGCCGTGTGCGCGGATCGCCTCGATGGACACCCGGGCCATGTCCGCCGGGACGCCCCGCATGCTGCCGTAGCCGACGAACACCGGGGGTGTGCCCGCGTCCAGGAACGCCAGCAGGTCGTCCGACAGCGGGCGTTCGTCCGGCAGGATCCACGCACCGGTGTGCATGACGTCGAGCTCCGGGGTCTCCCGCCACGGGCCCAGGACCGGGTCCGACGCCAGCCACGGCCGGTCGGTGAAGATAAATCCGAGGACGTCGTCCACCGGCGGCAGACCGACCGAGGCCCGGTGGGCGTTGAGCGCCTCGCCGTGCAGCGCGTTGAAGGTCCGGGCGTTCAGATCCCACAGCGCCAGGTTGTCGGTCACCTCCGGCGGGAACGACTGGCCCGGCAGCAGCGCGGGGGGTGCCTGGTGCGGCGACCGCAGCAGGAACGGGCAGAAGGTCGCGTACACGTAGGGGATACCGAGTTTCTCGGCCGCCGACCGTGAGGAGAAGTGCGCGAGCCCGGTCGCCAGGAGGACGTCGCATCCCTCGGCGGCCGCGATGACCGTGCCGAACTGCGCGGCCAGCTCGGTCACACGCCGGGAGGCCGCCGATTCCGTCGACGGCGCCGCCATCGTGCCCATCGGCCTGCCCATCGCCACGCGTTCCACGCCGGCCCCGTCCAGCAGCCGGGCGAAGACCTCGTCCGGCGGCGCACAGACCCTCACCTGCGCGCCCAGCTCCCGTAACCGCACCGCGAGCGCCACCAGCGGTTCGACATCCCCGCGCGACCCATACGTCGACAACAACACACGCACTACGCACTCCCGTTTTCGCAGGTACTGGCCTCGGTCGGTGATTCGCTTGAGCCCTGGGCTCCCGCGCCCTATCCGGCGATGCCGTCGGCAACGCAGGAGGTGACGTACAGCCCGTACAAGGCGAGGAGTACGCCGAGGAGTCGTGTCCACGCGGGCAGGGCACGGCGCTGGTGTGCGTTCCACATGCGCCGCAGACGTACGACGGCGGAAACGGCGCCGAGCACGGCGATGGCCGTGAACAGCCAGAACAGCACGGGCCGATCACTCGCCGGTGCCTTCTGCACTCCGGCGTTGCCGATGACGAGCAGCAGATAGGGGGCGATGTACTGGGCCGGGCCGAACTCCCGAAGCCTCTCAGAGCTGCTGGTTTCGATCACTGGGATACCTCCGAAGCCAGCGCCCTTCCGAATCCCGCCCCCCTGTCCGGGGCGGATCAGAACCTAACCGCCCGCCGATCACCAGATCCAGATCTTGCGGCACATTTGCCCGGAACCTTTCGCCGCCGCGCAAAACGCGCGCCGCAACCAAACCGGACCGACTGCTACCGCCACTCGGAAACCGACACCACCCGGAGACAGACACCCCCCGGAAACCGAGAGCCCGGTCTCAGGCCGCGGTCGCCACCCCCGCCGGCCGTCGCCGGATCACCAGTGCCATCAGCGCCGCCACCGCGCACAGCGCTCCCGACGCGTACCAGACCACGTCGTACGAGCCGAAGGCGTCGCGGGCGACGCCGCCGAGGAAGGCGACCAGGGCGGCGCCGACCTGGTGGGAGGCGAGGACCCAGCCGAAGACGATCGCGCTGTCCTCGCCGTACTGCTCGCGGCACAGGGCGAGGGTGGGCGGGACGGTGGCGACCCAGTCGAGGCCGTAGAAGACGATGAAGAAGATCATCGGGGGCTGGACGCTGGGCGTGACCAGCAGCAGGGGGAGGAAGAGGAGGGAGACGCCCCGCAGGGAGTAGTAGACGGCGAGCAGGCGCCGGGCTTCGAAGCGGTCGGTGAACCAGCCGGAGGCGATCGTGCCGACGACGTCGAAGACGCCGATGACCGCGAGCAGCGAGGCGGCGGTCGTCAGGGGCATGCCGTGGTCGTGCGCGGCGGGCACGAAGTGGGTCTGGATCAGGCCGTTGGTCGAGGCGCCGCAGATCGCGAAGGTGCCGGCGAGCAGCCAGAACGGGCCGGTGCGCGCGGCCGAGAACAGGACGGTCACGGCCCGGCGGGCGGCGCCGGGGACCGGTGCCGGCTTCGGTACGAACTCGGCCGCGCCGTACGGCTTCAGGCCCACGTCCGCGGGGTGGTCGCGCAGCAGGAGCCAGACGAACGGGACGACCGCGAGGGCGGCGAGCGCGACCGTCACGGCCGCCGGGCGCCAGTCGTGCCGCTCGACGATCCAGGACAGCAGTGGCAGGAAGATCAGCTGGCCGGAGGCGGACGCGGCGGTGAGGATGCCGCTGACCAGGCCGCGCCGCTCGGTGAACCAGCGGTTGGTGACGGTCGCCGCGAACGCCAGCGCCATGGAACCGGAGCCGAGCCCGACCAGCAGGCCCCAGCACAGCATCAGTTGCCAGGCCGCCGTCATCCACACCGTGAGGCCCGAGCCGAGCGCGATGACCGTCAGGGCGACCGCGACGACCCGGCGGATGCCGAAGCGGTCCATCAGGGCCGCCGCGAACGGGGCCGTCAGACCGTACAGGGCGAGATTGACCGAGACCGCGGCGCTGATCGTGCCGCGCGACCAGTCGAACTCGTCGTGCAACGGGTCGATGAGCAGGCCGGGTACGGAACGGAAGGCGGCCGCGCCGATGATCGTCACGAAGGTGACGGCGGCGACGAACCAGGCCCGGTGCACACGTATACGGCCGCCGCGGCCCGGCTTCGGCGGCTGCGGCACGACTGCTGCGGCTTCGCTTGTCTGGGTCACGACATAGAGCTTCCGGCCTGCGGCACCGTCCATCGAGTGGCCCGGAGGACAGCATTCGCTAGGATCGGGCCATGACATCGGCCAGCCACTCCGGTCCGAACCCGGCCCCGGATCCGGACGCCGGCTTCCGCCCCCACCGCGTCGTCGTCCTCGCCCTCGACGGGTTGCTCCCCTTCGAACTGGGCATCCCGCACCGCATCTTCGGCCGCCCCAAGGACGCCCTGGGACGGCACCTGTACGAGGTCGTGACCTGCTCCGTCCGCCCGCCGGGCCCGGTCGAGACGGACGCCGACTTCGCCATCCACGTCGCGCACGGCCCCGAGGCCCTGGCCGACGCCGACACGGTGATCATCCCGGCGTCGTACGAACTCGGCCCGGTCCACGCCGAGGGCGTGCTGACGGAGGAGCTGGCCGCGGCCCTCGCCCGCCTCCGGCCCGGCACCCGGCTGGCCTCCATCTGCACCGGCGTCTACGTCCTCGCCGCCGCGGGCCTCCTCGACGGCCGCCCCGCCACCACCCACTGGGCCGACGCCGCGCGCCTCCAGCGGCTCTTCCCCAAGGTCCGGGTCGACCCGGACGTGCTGTTCATCGACGACGGCGACGTACTGACCTCCGCGGGCGTCGCCGCCGGCATCGACCTGTGCCTGCACATGGTGCGCCGGGACCACGGCGCCGCCGTCGCCAACGACGTGGCCCGCCGTACGGTCGTACCGCCGCACCGCGACGGCGGCCAGGCGCAGTACATCGAGCGGCCGGTGCCCGATCCGCAGCAGGCCTCCACCACCACCGCCCGCGCCTGGGCCCTGGGCCGTCTCCACGAGCCGATCCAGTTGCGCGACATGGCCGCCCAGGAGTCCATGTCGGTCCGCACGTTCACCCGCCGCTTCCGCGAGGAGACCGGCGTCAGCCCGGGCCAGTGGCTCACCCAGCAGCGCGTGGAACGGGCCCGGCACCTGCTGGAGACCACCGACCGCTCCGTCGACCAGGTGGCCCGGGACGCGGGCTTCGGCACGGCCCAGTCGATGCGCCAGCACCTCCAGGCGGCGCTCGGTGTCACGCCCACCGCCTACCGGCGGACCTTCCGGACCGCCAGAGACACGGCGGGCCGTCAGAACGTGAGCACCCCGCGCGCCACCCGCCCCGCCTCCGCGTCCGCCGCCGCCTTCTCGAAGTCCTCGACCGGGTAGGTCCGGGTGATGAGTTCGTCGAGCAGCAGCCGGCCCTGGCGGTACAGGTCCGCGTAGAGGGCGATGTCCCGCTGGGGACGGGAGGAGCCGTAGCGGCAGCCCAGGATGGACTTGTCGAGGTACATCGACGAGACGCGGAAGGACGCCTCGGCAGCGGCCGGCGGCACCCCGAGGAGGATCGCCTGGCCGTGCCGGTCCAGTGCGTCGATCGCCTGGCGGATCAGCTCCACACGGCCGACGCACTCGAAGGCGTGGTCCGCGCCCGTGGGCAGGATGTCCCGCACGCCCTCCGTCGAGGTGAGGAAGTGGGTCGCGCCGAAGCGGCGTGCCACCTCCTCCTTCGCCGGGTTGGCGTCGACGGCCACGATCCGCAGGGCACCCGCGAGCCGCGCCCCCTGCAACACGTTCAGGCCGATGCCGCCGGTCCCGATCACCAGGACGCTGTCGCCGCGGTCCACCCGCGCCCGGTTCAGCACGGCGCCCACCCCCGTCAGCACCCCGCACCCGATGAGTGCCGCCGACGCCAGGGGGATGTCCCCGGGGATCCGGACCGCCTGTACGGCCTTCACGACCGTGCGCTCCGCGAACGCCGAGTTCGCGGCGAACTGGTGGACCGGCAGGCCGGCGTGACGGAACGGCCGGCCGGGACGCCCGATCGCCTGCCGGCACATGGTCGGACGCCCCCGGTCGCACTCCGCGCACGTACCGCAGTTCGCGAGCGTGGACAGAGCCACGTGATCCCCGGGCACGACATGGGTGACACCCTCCCCCACCGCCTCCACCACACCCGCTCCCTCATGGCCCAGCACCACGGGAACCGGGAAGGGTATGGTCCCGTCCACCACCGACAGATCGCTGTGACACAGCCCCGCCGCCGAGATCGCGACGCGCACCTCACCCGGCCCCGGCTCCCGCACCTCCAGGTCCGTGACGACCCGGACCTGCTTCCCGTCGAAGATCACGCCTCGCATCACGCGGCTCCCTTGGGCTCCCTGGGCAGGCCGAGCACCCGCTCGGCGATGATCGTGCGCTGGATCTGGTCCGAGCCGCCGTAGATGGTGTCGGCCCGCGAGAAGAGGAAGAGGTGCTGTGCCGCGTCCAGTTCGTACGGCGACGAGGGCGACCAGTCCGCCGGACCGACGCTCGACGCCGCGCCCCGCACCAGCACCGCCAGCTCCCCGAGCCGCTGGTGCCAGCCGGCCCACAGCAGCTTCGCCACGCTCGGGGCCCCCGCGTCGCCCGAACCGCCCAGGGTGCGCAGGGCGTTCCAGCGCATGGTGCGCAGCTCGGCCCACTGCCGCACGAGCCGTTCCCGTACGACGGGATCCCCCACCGCACCCGACTCCACGGCCGCCCGCACCACCCGGTCCAGCTCCTCGGCGAACCCGATCTGCTGCGCCAGCGTGGACACGCCCCGCTCGAAACCGAGGAGGCTCATGGCGACGCGCCAGCCGTTGCCCTCGCCACCGACGACGTGCTCCGCGTGCGCGCCGTCGAAGAAGACCTCGTTGAAGTCGCTGGTGCCCGTCAGCTGCCGGATGGGGCGCACCTCGATCCGGCCCCGCTGGTCCATGGGGACGAGGAGGAAGGACAGTCCGCGGTGCCGCCGCGACCCGGGCTCGGTGCGGGCGAGGACGAAGCACCAGTCGGCCTCGTGCGCGAGTGACGTCCAGATCTTCTGCCCGGTGACCCGGTAGGTACGGCCGTCCGCCTCGCGCACGGCCGCGGTACGGACACCGGCCAGGTCCGAGCCGGCGCCGGGTTCGCTGTAGCCCTGGCACCAGAGTTCCTCGCCGGCGGCGATCGGAGGCAGGAAGCGGGACTTCTGCTCCTCGGTGCCGTGGGCGATGAGCGTGGGGGCCAGGAGGTTCTCACCGATGTGGCCGGAGCGCGGGGGCGCGCCCGACCGGGCGTACTCCTCGGCCCAGGCGACCTGTTGGGTGAGCGTGGCGGTGCGGTTGCCGTACCCGTCCGCACCCCACCCGATCCCGATCCACCCGGCTGCGCCGAGGGTGCGCTCCCAGGAGCGACGGTCGCTCGCGCCCTTGGCGTGCGCCGCGAGCCAGTCCCTGACCTCGCCCCGAAAGTCCTCGTCTTCTCGCGCGAACCCGAAATCCACGATTGCCGCCTCGTTTCGATGACTGGGCTTGAGATGAGGCACCTAAGGGGCGCGGGGAACTGCGCGAGAAACCACAACGCACCCGCAGCCGCCACACAACACCACACCCCCCGAGCTACTGGGCGTTCGGCCGCTCCCCCTCCCGAGCAGCCCTCTCCATCTCCCGCACCCGCTCCAGCATCGGCATCGGATCCACCCCCACCGACCTGGGCAGAAACTCCGCGATCCTCTCCACGGTCCATCCGCCGGAGGCATACGCGGCCCGCAGCTCCCGCGGCTGCGCCCACACCGCGATCTTCGCCCCGGCGACCGTGTACACCTGCCCGGTGATCCGCTGCTCCCGCGCCTCGTCGGACAGCAGATACACCACCAGCGCGGCGACATCCTCCGGCTCCCCGATCTCCGCCAGTTCCATCGGCACCCCCGCGGACATCCGCGTACGCGCCACCGGCGCCACCGCGTTCGCCGTCACCCCGTACTTGTGCAGCCCCAGCGCGGCACTCCGCACGAGCGAGATGATCCCGCCCTTGGCCGCGCTGTAGTTGGCCTGTGACACCGACCCCTGGTGGTTGCCGCTGGTGAAGCCGATCAGCGTGCCGGCACGCTGCTCGCGCATCACCGCCGAGGCGGCCCGGAACACCGTGAACGTGCCCTTCAGGTGCGTGGCGACGACCGGGTCCCACTCCTCCTCGGTCATGTTGAACAGCATCCGTTCCCGGAGGATCCCGGCCACGCAGACCACCCCGTCGAGCCGCCCGTACGACGACAGCGCCACGTCGACGACCCGCTGCCCGCCCGCCATCGTGGAGATGTCGTCGGCCACGGCGACCGCGTCCCCGCCTGCCGCCTCGATCTCCTTGACCACGGCCTCGGCGACCTCGCTGGTCGGGGAGGCGCCGTCGACCGCCACGCCGTAGTCGTTGACGACCACCTTCGCCCCCTCGGCCGCCGCCGCGAGCGCGACCGCCCGGCCGATGCCCCGCCCGGCGCCCGTGACGGCGACGACCTTGCCTGCCAAGAAGTTCCCCACGCCCGGCCCCTTCCCGTCCCACGGTTTCTGACGGACCGTTAGATTTCGCGGACTCCAGATTCTACGACCCGTCAGATACGGGAACACAAGCCCCGGGGAGGACTCATGTCGCTGCCGGACGCGTTCCACGACATCGCCAAGCGCGTGAACAACTGGGGGCGCTGGGGAGCCGCCGACGAGCTCGGCACGCTGAACCTGATCACCGACGAGGTCGTCCGTCAGGCCGCGGCGACGGTCCGCACCGGTCGCCGGATCCCGCTCGCCCTCCCCCTGCGGCGCGACGGCGTCCAGACGGGCATGATCCCGGGGCGGATCGACCCGCTGCACGTCATGGTGCAGATCAACCAGGAGCTCTTCGGCCCGGGCACCGTCGCATGCAGCGACGACGCCGTGACCATGGGGCTCCAGGCGGCCACGCATTGGGACGCGCTGCCGCACGTCTCGCACTCGGGCAGGCTCTACAACGGCCGTCCGGCGCACTCCGTCACCCCGCACAGCGGCGCGGAGTTCAGCGGCATCGACAAGGTCCGGCACGTCGTCACACGCGGAGTGCTGCTCGACGTCGCCCGGGCGCGGGGCACGGACCGGCTCGACGGCGGGTACGCCGTCACACCCGAGGACCTGGACGCGGCCGAGGAACTGGCCGGCACGCGCGTGCGGTCCGGCGACGTCGTCCTCGTGCGGACCGGGCAGGTCCGGCTCTGTCTGGCCGGGGACCGGCACGGGTACGCGTATCCGTCGCCGGGGCTGTCGATCCGGACGCCGGAGTGGTTCCACGCGCGCGACGTCGCGGCGGTCGCCAACGACACCCTCACCTTCGAGGTGTTCCCACCCGAGGTGGAGGACCTGTGGCTGCCGGTGCACGCCCTGCACCTCGTGGAGATGGGGATGCCGCAGGGCCAGAACTGGGATCTCGAAAAGTTGTCCACAGCCTGTGGAGAAACGGGCCGCTACGCGTTCCTGCTGTCGGCGACACCCGAGCCGTTCACGGGAGCGACCGGCTCTCCGGTGGCCCCGGTCGCCATCCTCTAGGCCGGCACCGCCTGGCCGGCAACACCAGGACGGCATGCCTGGCCGCCCCCCAACCCGCCGGCCAGGCCACCGCCCCACCGCCTGAAGCTGGATGGCGGCGCCGCGCTGCTCGCCCCGAGCACGGCAGCGCGCGCCGCCACCCGACTCCGGCGCTCCCGCCCCGGCTCCCGTGGCCCTGACAGGGAGCCGACGCCGAATCACGACTCACACTCGCCGAGGGCCGCCGTCGTCGCAGCCCTCGCCGTCCCCTCACGGCGAATCGCTGCTCACAAGCGTGAGCAAACGGCCACGAGGCGTCAACACCCATTCGGAGATTTATTGCTTATGCGGCTTTTGCCGCGGGCGCGCACGGAAGCACATCCCGGCGCATCGCCGCACGACATGAGGAAAACGGCGGAGCTGCCATGCAACCGTGCCCCGGCTTCGCCGCAACACCGCGCGGCATGTGCCGCCGTACATCACACCTCGTGCGCCACGCGCCCGGCGCTCACGGGCGGGGCATCCCGAGGACCGAGGCCCCGGGCCGCTTCACACGGCCTCGTACGCCAGCCCCTCGAAGGCCGCCCCGCCGCCGCACACCACCGCGCCACCCCCGCACGCCGTCGTGACCTCGGAGGACTTCGCACACCGGTCCAGTTCGCACCAGATGCGCTTGCCGGTGCTCTCGACGCTCCAGCCCCAGCGGTCGGCGAGGCCGTCGACGAGGGCGAGACCCCGCCCGCCGGTCGCGTCGTCCTCCGCGCACCGGGGCACGGGGGCCCGGCCGCTGCGATCGGCGACCTCGAGACGGACGGTGACCTCCTCCGCCACCGCGTGCGGCAGGGACAGCCGCAGCACGGCGGGCCGGCCGGTGTGCACCACGGCGTTGGTGACCAGCTCGGACACGAGCAGGATCAGGGTCTCGGCGAGCGGCTCATCGGCCTGTATGCCCGACCCGGCCAGGCGGGAGCGGGCCCACCGCCGGGCCCGCCCCACTTCTGCGGGGTCGGGCCGGATCTCCAGCTGCACTTGAAGCACCTGCACCGCTCACACCATCCGAACCGGCGGACACTTAGGCTCGCGCCTCACGAAGGCCACGATCGTAGCCATTTTCTGCATGGCCAGAACAACGGCCGGGACAAGGATCACGGAACGTGAATCCCTTGTGGGACAGCATGGTTGACGTACAGTCACCCCAACAAGCGCTTCGGGCATATTCCAGCGCGAAGGAGTACCCGTGCGGCATACTGTGCGACGCTCGCTTCGGGGAGTCGAACAGGCGGCGCCACCGGGTCGCACTGCGCTCTGAGCCACTCGCATCTCACACAAGGTACCGGAGCGGGCCGTCGACTCCGGGCCGTAACGGGCCACACGGAGGACACGAGCGGATATCAACGCTCCGTGATCACGGGATGCCACGATCCGCGACATCCCCACGGGCATATTCGGCGACACCGCAGCCAGGCGGCCCGTCAGGCCGTTCCGGCCACCAGGGCGGCCGCCAGAGTCTCCTCACTCTCCGTGATTCCGCCCGCACGTTGGGTTCGAACCCATGCGCGTTTCAGATGCAGATGGACCTCGGACTCCCAGGTGAAGCCCATGCCGCCGTGCACCTGGAGACAGTCGCGGGCGCCGTGCACGGCGGCCTCGTCGGCGAGCAGGCGGGCGGCTGCGATGTCGACCGGGTCGGCGGTGACGGCCGCCGCGTACACCGCCGCGCGGGCCGTCTCCGACCGGACCAGCATCCCGGCGCACAGATGTGCCACCGCCTGGAAGGCCCCGACGGGCCGGCCGAACTGCTCGCGCGCCCGGGCGTGTTGCACCGCCAGTTCGCAGACGCGGGCGGCCGTGCCGAGCTGCTCGGCGGCGGTGAGGAGGACGGCGTCGGGATCCGGGTCCGCCGCCGCACCGCCGGGCACGCGGCGCAGCGGCGTCAGGGGGTCGAGGGAGCGCATCGGCACGGCTCCGGCGGCGTCGCCGCGTACGACGTCGGCCTGCGCCGGCCACTCCACGAGCCCGCCGTACACGGCCGAGACGACCGTCTCCCCGGTGGCGGCTCCCGGCACCGCACCGGCCGCGAGATGGGTGGCGACCAACGGCCCGGGCAGCAGGGCCCGCCCCGCCTCCTCGAACACCAACACCGCCTCCGGCAGCCCGAGTCCCACCCCGCCCTCCGACTCAGGCAACCGCAACGCGAAGAACCCGGCCTCCCCCAGCGCCCGCCACACCCCCCGGTCGAGGCGCTCGGGGCCCTCCACAGCCCTCCGCAGCGCCTCCCCGTCGAAGCGCCGCGCGAGCAGCTGCCGCGTCCCGTCCCGCAGCGCCCGCTGCTCGTCCGTCAACCGGAAGCGCACGGTCACCGTCCCTTCGGCAGGCCGAGGATCCGCTCGGCGATGATGCTGTGCTGGATCTGCGAGGTGCCGGCCGCGATGGTGTACGACAGGGAGGAGAGGCGGTCGAGCGTCCAGGGGCGGTCCAGGTCGAGGCAGTCGGCGCCCAGCACCTCGGCGGCGGCGTCGTAGAGCTGCTGGCGGGCGTGCGAGTACCGCAGCTTGAAGACCGAGCCTCCGACGCCCGGCACCCCGCCCGAAGCCTGAGCCGCGCTCACGTTCCACTGGGTCAGCCGCCACAGCGCCCGGAACTCGGCGTTGAGCCTGCCCAGGCGGCGCCGGAGCGCCGGGTCGTCCCAGCGGCCGTTCCCGCGGGCCTCGGCAGCCAGTTCGCCCAGGACGCGGCGGCAGGCGACGACCTCGCCGGCGAAGGCCGTGCCGCGTTCGAAGGACAGCGTCACCATGGTCACGCGCCAGCCGTCGTTCTCGTCCCCGACCCGGTTCTCCGCCGGCACCCGCACCTCGTCGAGGAAGACCTCGGCGAACTCGGCCGACCCGGCGAGCGTGCGCAGCGGCCGTACGGTGATGCCGGGCGCGTCCATGGGCATGGCCAGCCAGGTGATGCCCCGGTGCCTGGGGGCCTCCGGTTCGGTGCGGACCAGCAGTTCGCACCAGTCGGCGACTTCCGCGTGGGACGTCCAGATCTTGGAGCCGGTCACCACGTAGTCGTCGCCGTCGCGCCACGCGCGCGTGCGCAGGGCCGCGAGGTCGGAGCCGGCGTCCGGCTCGCTGAAGCCCTGGCACCAGACCTCGTCGCCGCGCAGGATCGGCGGCAGCCAGCGTGCCCGTTGTCCGTCCGTGCCCTCGGCGGCGATCGTCGGCCCGGCGTGCAGCAGCCCCACGAAGTTGGCTCCCACGTAGGGCGCGCCCGCCTTCTCCGTCTCCTCCAGGAAGATCAGCCGGATGGCCGGGGAGGCGTCCCAGTGGACGTCGGCGTACCCGGCGTCGTGGAGCCTGCGCTGCCAGCCGAGATCGTAGGCCCGCCGCCCGGGCCAGTCGTCGGGGGACGGCTCGGCCGGGAGGCCGGGGAGCGTCTTCGCGAGCCACTCCCGCAGCCGGGCCCGGAACTCCTCCTCTTCTGGGGTGTCCGACAGGTCCATCAGCGGTCGAGGTCCAGGTCCAGCATCCGGATGGCGTTGCCCCGCATCAGCTTGTAGACCGTCTCGTCGTCGAGGCCCTTGACGTGGTCGAGGGCGACCTCCTTGGTGTGCGGGAAGGTCGAGTCGACGTGCGGGTAGTCGGTCTCGAAGGTGGCGTTGTCGCGGCCGACGGCATCGATCGACGCCACTCCGTGCTTGTCGCGGAAGAAGCAGCAGAAGATCTGCCGGTAGTAGTACGTGGACGGCGGCTCGGGGATCGTGTCGCGGACGCCGCCCCAGGCGCGGTGCTCCTCCCAGACGTCGTCGGCGCGCTCCAAGGCGTAGGGGACCCACCCCATCTGCCCCTCGCTGTAGGCGAGTTTGAGGCGCGGGAACTTCACCAGGACCCCGCTGAAGAGGAAGTCCATCATCGAGGCCATCGCGTTGTTGAAGCTGAGCGAGGCCTGGACGGCGGGCGGGGCGTCCGGGGATGCGGCCGGCATCTGGGACGAGGACCCGATGTGCATGTTGACGACCGTCCCGGTCTCCTGGCAGACCGCGAAGAACGGGTCCCAGTAGCCGGAGTGGATGGACGGCAGCCCGAGGTGCGTGGGGATCTCGGAGAAGGTCACCGCCTTCACCCCGCGCGCGGCGTTGCGCCGGATCTCGGCGACCGCCAGTCCGACGTCCCACAGCGGGATCAGGCACAGCGGGATGAGCCGCCCGCCGCTGTCCCCGCACCACTCCTGAACCATCCAGTCGTTGTAGGCGCGCACGCAGGCCAGGGCGACCTCCTTGTCGTGCGCCTCGGCGAAGGTCTGGCCGCAGAAACGGGGGAAGGAGGGGAAGCAGAGACTGGCCTCGACATGGTTGAGGTCCATGTCCTCCAGCCGTGCCTTGGGGTCCCAGCAGCCGCGCCGCATCTCGTCCCGGGTGATGCCCTCCAGGGTCATCTGGTCCCGGTCGAAGCCGACGGCGGCGATGTTGCGCTTGTACGGGAACTTCAGGTCCTCGTAGATCCACCAGTCGGTGGGCTGGCCGTCCGGATCCATCGTGATCCGGTACTTGCCGCCGATGTAGGCGAGTTCACCGATCCCGGCGGTCAGCGCCTTGGGGCCGCGGTCGCGGTACTTGGCCGGCAGCCACGTCTCGAAGAGGTGGGCCGGCTCGATCACGTGGTCGTCGACGCTGATGATGCGGGGCAGTTCGGTCGCCATGGGTCCCCTCCGCCGGACGGTACTTATCTGATGCAGCGTCAGATAGCATCCCACCTGACGACCCGTCAGCCAAGGAGCCAGGGGGCAGACGTGAACGACACCCCGCACGCCCTGAGTTCGTCCCGCACCCTGTGGGAGCTGGTCACCCGGCGCGCCGCCCTCACCCCCGACCGTCCGCTCTTCTTCCAGGACGACCGGCCCGAAGGGCGCACGCTCACCTTCGGCGGCCTGCGCGCGCGTGCCGAGCGGGTCGCGGCCGGCCTGTACGGCATGGGCGTACGCCCCGGCACGGTGGTCGCCTGGCAGCTGCCCACCCGCATCGAGACGGCCCTGCTCTCCTTCGCGCTGGCCCGCCTCGGCGCCGTGCAGACCCCGGTGATCCCCTTCTACCGGGACCGCGAGGCCGGCTTCGCGCTGCGCGAGTCGAAGGCGGAGTTCCTCGCGGTGCCGGGCGAGTGGCGGGGCTTCGACCACACGGCGATGGCCCGTCGGCTGGGCGCGAAGGGCGTCTTCGAGGCCTACGACGACCTGCCCGACGGCGATCCGTCCGTACTGCCTCCCCCGCCCTCCGACGGCACCGCCGTCCGCTGGATCTACTGGACGTCCGGCACGACCTCCGCCCCCAAGGGCGTGCTGCACACGGACCGTTCGCTGCTCGCGGGCGGCTCCTGCCTCGCCCACGCCCTGCGGCCCTCGGCGGACGACGTGGGGTCGATCGCCTTCCCCTACGCCCACATAGGCGGGCCCGACTACACGGTGATGCTGCTGCTGTACGGCTTCCCGGCGGTGCTGTTCGAGCAGTTCGCGCTGCCCGACGCGCTGGAGGGCTACCGGCGGCACGGGGTGACGGTGGCGGGCGGCTCGACGGCGTTCTACTCGATGTTCCTGGCGGAGCAGCGGAAGCAGCCGGGCGTTCCGGTCGTACCCTCACTGCGGCTGCTGGCGGGGGGCGGGGCGCCCAAGCCGCCGGAGCTCTACCACGCCGTCGTACGCGAGATGGGCGTGCAGCTCACCCACGGCTACGGCATGACCGAGGTGCCGATGATCACCATGGGCGCGCCGGACGACACCCCCGAGCTGCTGGCGACGACCGAGGGGCGCCCACCGGAGGGGATGGAGATACGGATCGTGGACGGGGAGGTGCGGCTGCGCGGGGAGGCCGTGTGCCGGGGATATCTGGATCCGGGGCAGACGGCGGAGGCCTTCGACGAGGACGGGTTCCTGCGCACCGGCGACCTCGGGCGTCTCACGGAGACCGGGCACCTGGTCCTCACCGGCCGGCTGAAGGACGTGATCATCCGCAAGGGCGAGAACATCTCGGCCCAGGAGATCGAGGACCTGCTGCACCGGCATCCGGCGGTCGGGGACGTGGCGGTGGTCGGGCTGCCGGACGCGGCGCGCGGGGAGCTGGTGTGCGCGGTGGTGGAACGGCCCCCGGGAGCCGGGACCCTGACGCTCGCGGACGTGACCGCCTTCCTGCGCGCGGAGGGACTGTCCGTGCACAAGCTGCCGGAGCGGCTGGAGGTGGTGGACGCCCTTCCGCGGGGCGAGACCCTGCGGAAGGTGCTGAAGTACAAGCTGCGCGAGCGCTATTCGGGCACGTGACGCTCTTCGCGCACGTGGCCGTATCCGCGCGGGTGACCCTATTCGGGCACGGTGAAGTAGCGGGCGAAGGCGGACACGACCTCGGCCTCGCCGACCTTCCCGTCACCGTCCGCGTCGAGCGTGGCGGCGGCCGGGCCGGCGACGTCCTCGGGGACGCCGAGGCACTTCAGGACGCGGGCGGCCTCCTCGACCGTCGCCGCGCCGTCACCGTCGGTGTCGGCGACGTCCAGGGACGCGTGCAGGAAGGGGCGGGCGATCTCGGCGAAGCGGTCGGGGTTGTCGCGCAGTCGCTTGACCGCGCCGTTGACGAACTCCTCGCGCGTGATGCGCTGGTCGCCGTCGCGGTCCGCTATCCCGGCCATGCCCTGCCAGAAGCCCTCGGCGCCGCCGTAGAGCGCCTGCCCCTTGTCGGACCGGGCCGCCACGGCGAACTCCGTGAGCAGGGCCTTGGCCGCGCCGTAGAAGTCCTCGCGGTCGATGTAGCCGTTGCCGTCCTGGTCGAAGGTGGCGAACCGGGCGGCGATCCTGCGCTCGTACTCGCTGCTGACCATGTCTCTTTCGGGCCGCCTTACGTCAGGTGGGGTGCGTCTCGCTGGGAGCGTACGACGGAGGGGGCCGTTCGGGCTCGGGAAAACGTCACTTGTGCCAAGACCGGGGGAATTCCGGGACAACGGCGTGTCGGAACGGCAACCCTCGTCCTACCGTGCGTCACCGGCCCCTCACGCGGACAGGGGTTCGCCCTCGTCGGCCAGGGCCGCGTCCACATCGCCGTACACGTCGAACAGCCTGCGGACGCCCAGCGCGCCGAGGACCCGGTTGACATGCGACCCGTCGGCCGCGCCCCGGGCGGGCAGCACCAGCCGCAGCCGGCCCTGGCAGGAGCGGATCAGACGGCGGGCGGCGATGAGGACGCCGACGCCGCTGGAATCGCAGAAGAACACCTCGGACAGGTCGAGGACGAGACAGTGGTGCCCCTCGGCCACCGCGTCGTGCACGCGCTGCCGCAGCACCGGCGACGTCACCAGATCCAGCTCGCCCGACACCTGGAGCACGGCCCATTCGCCCTGCTCGCCGCCGGTCACTTTGAAGGTCACCACCACGCCCTTCGATCGCCAAAACGGAAGCAGTCCCTACGCTTCCTTGAGCGCGGCTGCCCAGCGGCCGTTCCCTGAAACACAACCCGAAAAACGGATCCCCCGCAGAAGAGGCTTGTTTTAGTCGACTTCGTTCCTGTTCGATCGTCTTCAGTCAGGTCTGATCGGAGGACGGATGGGTAGTCGCGGCCTGACGGCACCCGGCACGAGCGCCGGTGGTCCCCCTACCACCTGCGGCCGGTCAGGGGGCGCACATTGCCACAAAGGGGCGTGCGTTACCGGACGTGCGGACTACATTCGGGGAGACGTCGGCCACAGGCTGGACAGGGCACGGGCGCGGCACATGAGCAGGGGGTGAGGGAGCCGCATGGCGAAAAAGGACGTACCGCCTCGCTGGGACCGCAAGATGCAACAGCGGCTCGCCCGCGGGGAGGCCGCCGCCCTCGGTGAGCTCTACGACCGGTTCGCCTCCCTCGTGCACGGCCTCGCCCACCGCGTCCTCGGCGACGAGCGCGCCGCCGACGGCATCACACGCGAGGTCTTCATCCACGTCTGGGAGCATCCGGACGCCTACGACCCCAAACAAGGCCCTTTGCGCACCTGGGTGGCCACGCTGACCCACCGCCTGGCGGTCCAGCGCCTGCGCACCACCGAGACCGCCGCCCTCGCCCTCGAGGGCTCGGGCACCCTTGAGGAACTGGAGCACAAGGTGCGCCGGGCCTCGGTCGCCGCCCGCGCCGACTACATCGTCCAGTCCATGCCGGTCCCGCTGCGCTCGGCCCTGGAGCGGGCCTACTTCCAGCGCCGCGACTACCGCCAGACCGCCACCGACCTCGGCATCACCGAAGACGAGGCCCGCCGCCGTCTCCGCCTGGGCCTGCAACTCCTGTCCACCGCCCACGACTCCGGGGCACCCGGCGCACCGCCCGGACACGGGGGTGCGGTGTGAACGGGCCGGACCGGTTCGAGGCCTGCGACGGAGCGGGCGGTGACGGGCACGGGGAGGGTGACGGGCAGGAGCCCGGGCGTCCGCCTCGGATCCCCACCCCGCGGACCTCCGTCGAGGACAGCGGGCTGCCGTTGCCCGTGCTGGAGGAGTCCGGCGACGCGCCGGCGCCGCCCCTGCGGCCCGTGTTCGAGCACCCCGTGCTGAAGGCCCTGCTCGGCGCCTGGGCGCTGGCCGCGTGCTCGGCGGAGGAGGCCACGGCCGTCGAGGAGCACCTCGGCGAGTGCGGCGCGTGTGCCGACGAGGCGCGGCGGCTGCGCGAGGCGGTCGGGCTGCTGCAACGCCCCGACAGCCTCGACCTGGACCCGGGCCTGCGCACGCGGGTCCTGGGGGCCTGCCTGGAGCGCCGCCCGCCGCGTATCCCGGTGCCGGACTGGGCCGCCGCGTACGACGCCGAGACCGCGCGCCTGGACGCCCTGCTCCAGGACTTCGGCGACGCCGAGTGGCACGCGCCGGTACGGCTGCGCTGGTTCCGGGCCGACGAGGCCACGAGCCGCCGTACCACCGTCGCCGGTGTCATCGCGCATCTGCTCAGCGTGGACGGGCTGGTGGCGGTCGCGCTGGGCCTCGACGACCCGCTCGGCGACGTCACGTCCCGGCGCCCGACGCCGGCGGCCCGCACCGAGGCGTACTGGAGCGCCTCCCACTTCCCGCCCACCCGTGCCGTGCGGGCGCCCTGGCGGGAGCAGAGCCACGGCATCGTCCGCACGGCGTCCTTCACGGGCAGCGGCGTCGGCGGCCTGCCGGTGCCGTACGGCGACTTCGAGCTGCCCCTGCACGACGCGATGCTCGACCGGGCCTTCGAGTGCTGGGTGCACGCGGAGGACATCGCGGACGCGGTCGACTACCCGTACGACCCGCCCTCGCCGCGCCATCTGCACCGCATGATCGACCTGGCCGCCCGCATGCTGCCGGACGTCCTGGCCCACCGCCGCCGCAACGGCCTGGCGGCACCCGCCCACCACCGTCACCTCGTGACGGCGGGCGAACCGGGCCGCAGCCTCCGCCTGGAGATCGAGGGCTCGGGCGGCGGCGAGTGGCTGATCCCCCTCGACTCCCCCGCGGCCAAAGGCTCCGCCGACCACGAGGTGGCCCACGTGGCGCTGGACGGCGTCGAGTTCTGCCGCCTCGCAGCGGGCCACGTGCCGCCGCAGGAGGCGGCAGCGGGCCAGATGGGAGACAAGGACGCGATCAGGGACGTCCTGTTCGCAGCCGCGTCACTGAGCAGGATGTAGGAACCGGGTCCCCAGGCCGACACGCCCTAGGCGAAGATCACCGTGCGTCGCCCGTTGAGCAGAATCCTCCGCTCGGCGTGCCACTTCACGGCCCGGGCCAGCGCCTGGCACTCCACATCGCGCCCGATCGCGACCAGCCCCTCCGGCGTCACGTCGTGCCCCACGCGCTCGACCTCCTGCTCGATGATCGGCCCCTCGTCGAGATCGGCCGTCACGTAGTGAGCGGTCGCCCCGATCAGCTTCACGCCCCGGGCGTGAGCCTGGTGATACGGCTTCGCCCCCTTGAAGCTCGGCAGGAACGAGTGGTGGATGTTGATGATCCGCCCGGCCAGCGCCTTGCACAGGTCGTCCGACAGCACCTGCATGTACCGGGCGAGGACGACCAGCTCGACACCCTCCTCACGCACGATGTCGAGCAGCCGGGCCTCACCCTCGGACTTCGTGTCCTTCGTCACCGGAATGTGGTGGAAGGGGATGTTGTAAGAGTCCACCAGCTCCGCGAAGTCCGTGTGGTTGGACACCACGCCCGCGATCTCCACCGGCAGCGCCCCGGTCCGCGCCCGGAACAGCAGATCGTTCAGGCAGTGCCCGAACTTGCTGACCATCAGCAGGATGCGCATCTTCTCGTCGGCCCGGTTGATCTGCCAGTCCATCTGGAAGGAGTCACCGATCGCCGCGAAGCTGGCCCGCAGCTTGTCCAGGGTCACCGGCGCGTCCGCCGAGAAGTGGACGCGCATGAAGAACAGTCCCGTGTCGTGGTCGCCGAACTGCTGGCTGTCCTCGATGTTGCAGCCGGTCATGAACAGATAGCTCGACACGGCGTGCACGATGCCCTTCCTGTCCGGACAGGAGAGGGTGAGGACGTACTGGTCGGCCGGGGTCTCGGCGCGGGTGGACTGCTCGTTCATGCAGGACAGGTTCCCACAAGCACCGACACGACCGGCAATCGTCCCGCTAGGGCCTGTCGTTTGGATCAGGTCGCGGGGAATCGACGGCATCTCGTCAGCGCCGGTGAGCGGGGCCTGGTGCGTGCAGCTGCAAGGCGGAGGAGGGAGTCAACGCGATGGGGGCACCGCCCGCGCGAGCGAAGCCGAGCGTGGGGGAGTTGGCGACTGACGACAACGCCGCAGACGCGCGTGCCAGGCCCCGCGTCTGCGACCTGATCCAAACGACAGGCCCTAGGCGGACCTCGTCATGATCCGCAGTACGTCGAGGCTGCGCGGTGGCGTGTCCGGGTCCTCGCCGTCGCTCGCGGCCAGCCGCACATGCGCGTCGCGGGCCGCCCGGACCGCCTCGGGCCACGACTGGTGCTCGAGGTACGTGGCGACCGGAGCGTCCGGCCCGACCTGGTGCATGATCCGCAGCACCCGCAGCACGGCCGTGTCGACGAGGGCCGCCTCCTGAGAGTCGCGGAAGATCGTGCCGACGTACTTCTCGGCGGACCAGTGGTCCAGCCAGGTGTCCTCGACCAGCCGGTACACCGCGTCGGTCACGTCGCCGTAGCCGTCCACGCCGGCCAGCCAGACATCCCGCTGGAACACGGGGTCGGAGAGCATGTGCAGCGCCGAGCGCACGTTGCTGCGCCAGCGCCACCACGGCATGTCATTGACGGGCATGCCGCCCATGGTGGATGAGCGACGGCCACGACGGGAAGAGTTCTCCGAAGCTTGCACGGTCATCGATCGTACGTTCCCCTCCACATCGGTCACACAGACCCCTGCAATTCACCTGTGCGTCACCAATTGTTGACCAGACATCACTCACCGGTTAGTCATGTGGCGGAATCGTGCGTAGCCATGACCGGCAGGCGACGCAACCGCAGCACATTCCTCCCCGGCCTCCTCACCCATCACGCCAGAAACGGCGTCCTCTCCGCGGGCACGGCGGTCGCGTGCGCGGCTCTCGTCGCCGGCTGTGGGGTCGTCCCCGGCACCACGGGGGATGCCGGGGCCGCCCCGATCACCGTCATGACCTGGGCGCCACAGGACACCAAGGCCACCAACAAGCCCGGAATGCCCGCCTTCGCCCGCGCCTACGCCCGCTGGGTCAACTCCAAGGGCGGGATCAACGGCCGCAAGCTCAACGTGCTGACCTGCAACGACCACAACGACAGCGTGGCCGCCGCCAAGTGCGCCCGACGGGCGGCCAAGGAGAACGTCGTCGCGGTCGTAGGATCCTACAGCCAGTACGCCGACTCCTTCTTCCCGTCCCTGGAGGGCGCGGGCATCCCGTACATCGGCGGCTACGGCATCACCAACGCCGAGTTCACCAGCCCCCTGTCCTACCCCGTCAACGGTGGCCAGCCCGCGCTGCTCGCCGGTCTCGGCAGCGCCCTCGCCGACTGCGGGCCGGTCTCGCTGATCCGGCCCGACACCATCGCGGGCGACCAGCTGCCCCCGCTGCTCGACTCCGGCCTGAAGACGGGCGGGCACCCGCCCGCCAGGGACCAGCGGGCGGCGGAGGACGCCACCGAGTACGACGGCCACGCCGACCTGGCGCTGCGGACGACGACCACGGGCTCGGAGAACGAGGGGTGCGTGGTGCCGGCGCTCGGGGACCGCAACAGCACCTTCATGGACTCCTTCCGGCGGGCCCGCGAGGAGTACCCCGACGTACGGACGGCCACCGTGCTCGGCAGCGTCGACCAGACGGTGATCGACGCGACCGGCGGGGCGTCGGGTCCCTACGAGGGCTCGTACATCACCGGCTGGTACCCGGTGGCGAGCGATCCCCGCTGGGACGCGATGAAGCGGGTGATCAAGGAGGAGGCCTTCGGCGACAACCGCATCGACCCCGCGGACGCCGGAGTGCAGACGACGTGGATCGCCTACAGCGTGTTCCACAAGGTCGTGGAGTCGCTCGGCGACGGGGAGGTGACCGCCGACACGGTCACGGAGGCCCTCGACGACGGCCTCGGGATCAGCACGGGCGGGCTCACGCCGACGCTTCGGTGGCAGTTCCAGGGCAAGCTCGCCTCCGTCGGCTTCCCGCGCCTGGTCAACGCCGACGTGACCCTTCAGGTGGTGCGGGAGGGACGGCTGGTGTCGGCGCGGAGGGGCTTCGTCGACACGACGCGGACGCTGGAGAACGCCGACGTGAACTACTGAGCCCCGGCTCGGCGGTTCACGCCCGCACCGGATCTCCTCACAGCTGCGTCGGCTGCCGCTCGGTCAGGCCGTAGGTCTTGGCGATGCCGTTCCACAGCCGGGCCGCCTTGGCCTTCTCGGCACTCGCGACACCGCTGGCCCGGTTGCCGGCCTGCGTCTGGCCGGTGACGCGGGCCTGGCCCTTCTTGCAGCCCTTCTTGCCCGCGGTCTGGTCGGCCCAGGCCGCGTAGTGGTTGTCGGCCGAGGCCGAGGCCTGCCACGCCTTGGTGAGGGCGGTGGTCAGCGCGGCGTGGTCGGGCAGCTTGTCGACCGTGACGCCGGAGAGCCGGGTGACCAGCTGGTTGCGCTGCTTGGCAGCGTCGCGCAGGTCCTTGGCGGCCTGGGCGAGGTTGTCGCAGCCCTTCACGTCGGCCACCGCGTTGATCACGGTGCTGCGGCTGTCGCCGCTGTCGGCGAGCAGCTTGTCCAGCTCGACCGCCTGCGCGCGGGCCGGGTCGGCGGACGGAGAGGCGGAACCCTCCGTCGCGGGAGCCGAGGCGGCCACGGTCTTGTTGTCGCCGCCTTCGTCGTCACCGCCTCCGCCGCCCGCGAGCAGCGCGCCCGCACCGACGCCGAGGACGGCGATGCCGATGCCGACGGCCGCGATGACCGGCACGCGAGAGCCGGAACGGCCAGCCCGACCGGACCGGCCGCCGCCGGAGTGGTCGCCGCCGGAGTGGCCGCCGCCGGGCGGGGCGTAGGAGGGCTGGGACTGCGGCTGGGGCTGCTCGAAGCGGGGCATCTGCTGGGTGGCCGCGGCCGGGCTCTCGGCGCCGGGCTCGCTGCGGAAGAGGTTCTCGAACCCGGCGGGCGGCTGCTGGTCCCCGGCGGCCACCGGCGCGATGTACTGCGTCGCCTCGGCGTCCGGGTTCGAGGCGGGCGGCAACGGCCCGGTCCCCAGGAACCGCGTCGCCTCGGAGTCCTGCTCGGCGGGCATCTCGGGCGGCAGCGCGCCAGGGCCCACCGGGGGTATGTACTGCGTCGCCCCCTCGTCGGCGGGGGTGGCGGCGACGGGCGGCAGATACTGGGTCGCCCCCTCGTCGGCGGCCGGGGGCAGCGGCACACGTCCGGCGGCGGACCCGGGCCCGTCGGAGACCGGCGGCTGCGGACCGCCCGCGGCAGCGGACCCGTACGCATCGCTCTGCCGGGGCGGCTGGCCGCCGGCGGACCCGTACGCACCGGAGGCCGGAGGCTGACCGCCCCCGTCGAGGGATCCGTACGCGTCGGATTGCCGGGGCGTCTGCCCGCCGGCGGGGCCGGGCCCGTACGCGTCAGCTTGCTGCGGCGACTGCCCGCCCGCAGGACGGGCCCCGTACGCGTCGGCCTGCTGAGGCGACTGCCCGCCGGCAGGACCGGTCCCGTACCCGCCGGCTCCCTGGGAGCCCACTGCCCCGGCGGCGGGGTTGTACGCGTCAGGCTGCTGGGGCGGCTGTCCGCCTGCCGGGCCGGTCCCGTACCCGCCGCTGCCCTGAGGGCCCGGCGCCCCGGCGGAGGAGTTGTACGCGTCAGGCTGCTGCGGCGACTGCCCGCCGGCAGGCCCGGCCCCGTACCCACCGACTCCCTGAGGGCCCGGCGCCCCGGCAGAGGAGTTGTACGCGTCGGCCTGCTGGGGCGGCTGTCCACCTGCCGGACCGGCCCCGTACCCACCGGCTCCCTGAGGGCCCGGCGCCCCGGCGGAGGAGTTGTACGCGTCAGCGCCCTGCGGCAGCGAACCACCCCCGCCGGCGGGCCCATAGGCGCCCCCGGAGGCCGGAGGCAGGACGCCTCCGGCGGGAGAGCCGTACGGGCCGGTCTGCTGCGGCGGCTGCCCGCCCTCCGGAGGCAGCGGGGCGCCACCCGTGGGCGGCCCGTACGGGCCGGCGTACGGGTTCGGGGGCTGGGTGCCCTCCGGGGGCAGGGCGCCCTGGCCCGGTGTGCCGGGAGTGGAGTGCTGGGCGTCCCATGACGGTGCCTGGGGCGGCGGGGACTGCCAGCCCTCGCCCGGCTGCACGGACGGGGCCTGCTGGTCGGGGCCCCACGGCTGGCCCCAGGTCTGGCCCTCGGCGGGGGCGGAGGCCGGGGCCTGGCCGGTCGGGGGCGGGCCGGACCGGCGGCCGGAGGGCGCGTCACCGGGTCCGCCCGTCATGCCCGGCAGCAGGGGCTCGCCACCGTCGGAGGGCAGCACGATGCCTTCGCGCGCGGGGCGCGCCGAGGGCTCCTCGCCCTGTCCACTCTGCGTCACCGGGACTCCTACTAATGGGGGACCTTGTGAATCGTCGGGTCACGCTACCGGGTCCCCGGAGCCCGGTGCCACGCAGCACAGGGCGAGACCTCCTGCCCTGTGAGCGCGGTAACAAAACCGGGTCACGGCACGCCGCTCATGTCACCTCCCGCGCGTCAAGCGGCCGTTTCCCCACGTTCACGCTTTCGCTGACCTTGTGTTCACGCCGCCGCCTGGAGGTCCAGCCGCGCCCCGAACTCCCTGACCACCGCCTCGTCCCGGTACGGCTCCAGCCGCTGCTGGAAGTCCTCCAGATACTCGGCGCCCCGGTTGGAGCGCAGCCCCTCCAGCAGTTCGACGGCCTTCATGCCCGTGGTGCACGCCTCTTCGATCTCACGCTGCTGCACCTGCGCAGTGGCCAACAGCACATAACCGATGGCCCGGCGGCGCGCCCGCGTCTCGGGGTGCCCGGCCAGCGACTCCTGCGCACACCGCGCCGCCGCCTCGGCCTGTCCCAGATCCCGGTGGCAGTGGGCCAACTCGTCGGCGAGATAGGCCTCGTCGAAGTGCGCGATCCACGCCGGGTCGTCCCCGGCGGCCGGGTCGGCCGCCTCCAGGGCGCTCACCGCGCGCCCGGCGGCGGTCTGGGCGGCGCGCGCGTCGCCCATCAGGGCGTGGCCGCGCGCCTCCGCCGCGTGGAACATCGACTCCGCACGCGGTGTCACGCGCCCCCGCGCCCCCTCCTGCGCCGCCCGCGCCAACTGCGCGATCTCCCGCGGGTTTCCGAGCTGCGCGGCGAGGTGGCTCATGGAGGCGGCGAGCACGTACCCGCCGTAACCCCGGTCCCCGGCCGCCTGGGCGAGCCGCAGCGCCTGGATGTAGTAGCGCTGGGCCAGACCGGGCTGCCCCGTGTCCACGGCCATGTACCCGGCGAGCTCCGTCAGCCGGGCCACGGCGGCGAACAGCTCCCGCCCCACCGCCTCCCGGTACGACCCCGCCAGCAGCCCCGAGACGACGCTGTTGAGGTAGTGCACGACGACCGGCCGCACATGCCCGCTGCCGTACTGGTGGTCGAGATCCACCAGCGCCTGTGTCATGGCCCGCACGGCCTCCACGTCGGACTGCCCCACCCGCGGCCCGGCCGAGCGCGACACCTGCGCGTCCGGCACGGAGATCAGCCAGTCACGGCTGGGCTCGACCAGCGCGGACGCGGCGACGGAGGAGCCGGAAAGGAAGTCCCGCCGCCCCACGTCACTGCGCCACAACTCGCAGACCTGCTCGATGGCCCCCAGCACCGTCGGCGAGAACTGGAGACCGACGCCCGAGGCGAGGTTCTTGCCGTTGGCCATGCCGATCTCGTCGATCGTGACCGTACGGCCGAGCTTGCGGCCCAGCGCCTCGGCGATGATCGCCGGTGCCCGGCCCCGTGGCTGCTGCCCGCGCAGCCAGCGCGCCACCGACGTCTTGTCGTAGCGCAGGTCGAGGCCGTGCTCGGCCCCGCACATGTTGACCCGGCGGGCGAGGCCGGCGTTGGAACATCCGGCCTCCTGGATGAGCGCCTGGAGCCGTTCGTTCGGCTGCCGGGCGACGAGCGGCCTTGCGGCCATGGCGTACCCCCTGTGGCTACGGTGCCTGCCCACGCACCGAGTTGACGTGCCTTCCGCGGCCGAGCCCTTTCACGTCCCGGCGAAGAGATCCGGCCGTGAAGATCAATGCCCCGCCGACCAGGCGAAAATGCGAGGCATGTGAGGATTGCCGGGGTAACGGCTGTTGCCGGCCCCCCTCGTGGCTACCCAGCTCCGGCCGCGGTTCCTCCTGCGCGCCCCCGCACATGCACCCATGCGCCCCGACCACAGGGACGGTGCTCCTCCCCGCGCACGCGGGTGGGCGTAACCCCTGGTGACGACCAGAGTTGTGTTCATCGTGGAAGAGACGATCGCCGGCACCGAAGCCGCTCAGATCCCGAAGCAGCGCGGGGAATCGCTGCTGGAGACCGCTGTTCGCTACGCCGAGGAGCGCCACTGGGACGTGTTCCCCGGCACCTGGCTGGAAGCCGCCGACGGCGCTCAGCGCTGCTCCTGCGGTGACGCCGCGTGCCCGGCGCCCGGGTCGCACCCGGCGCGTCCGGACTGGGAGTCGCAGGCGACGGGCAGCGCGACCGTCGCGCGGCGGATGTGGCAGAAGCAGCCGACGGCGTCGATCCTGCTGCCGACGGGGCGTACCTTCGATGCGATCTCCGTGCCGGAGACCGCCGGGTTCCTCGCGCTGGCGCGGATGGAGCGGATGGAGCTGACGCTCGGGCCGGTGACGCTCACGCCGGATCGGCGGATGGAGTTCTTCGTGCTGCCGGGGGCGGCTGTGAAGGTGCCTGATCTGGTGCGGAAGCTGGGGTGGTCGTTGTCGTCGCTGGATCTGACGGTGCTGGGCGAGGGCGCGTATGTGGCTGCGCCGCCCACGCGGTTCGGGTCTCGGGGGGCTGTGCAGTGGGCCTGCCGGCCTACGCCTGCGAACCGGTGGCTGCCGGACGCGGAGGAGTTGATCTCGCCCTTGGCCTATGCGTGCGGCAGGGATCGGTAAGCGCCTGTTCGTCTGCCTGGTCCGTGTTCGTCGGCGGGTGCGGGTCGTTCGTGGTTGATCGCGCAGTTCCCCGCGCCCCTTTGGGCACGCTGCCCCACCGTAGGGTTCAGCTTGACGGAGGGAGATGCGGTGGGATCCAGCGCTGTGCGTGTGCAGGGGCTCTGGAAGCGGTTCGGGCAGCAGGTCGCTGTTGCCGGGGTCGATCTGGAGTTGCCCGCGGGCAAGTTCATCGGGCTCGTCGGGCCGAACGGGGCCGGGAAGACCACCACGTTGTCGATGGTGACCGGGCTGCTCAGGCCCGATCAGGGGACCGTCGAGGTGGTGGGGCACGACGTGTGGCGGGACCCCGTCGAGGTGAAGGCGCGGATCGGGGTGCTGCCGGAGGGGCTGCGGCTGTTCGAGCGGCTGTCGGGGCGGGAACTGCTGGCGTACAGCGGGCGGTTGCGCGGGCTGCCCGGTGCCGAGGTCGACAAGCGGGCCACGCAGCTCCTCGACGTCCTCGATCTGGCGGGCGCCCAGCACAAGCTCGTCGTCGACTACTCGACCGGTATGCGCAAGAAGATCGGGCTCGCCACGGCCCTCCTCCACAATCCCGAAGTGCTGTTCCTGGACGAGCCGTTCGAGGGCGTCGATCCCGTCTCCGCCCAGACCATCCGGGGCGTCCTGGAGCGGTACACCGCCTCGGGCGCCACGGTCGTGTTCTCTTCCCACGTCATGGAGCTCGTCGAGTCGCTGTGCGACTGGGTGGCCGTCATGGCCGCCGGGCGGATCCGCGCGCACGGGACGCTGGCTCAGGTGCGGGGTGACGCGCCCTCGTTGCAACGGGCGTTCCTGGAGCTCGTCGGGGCGCAGAGCCGGGACGCCGGGTCCGATCTCGACTGGCTGGGCGGCGGGTCCCGGTGAGCGACTCCACGATCACACCGGTCTTCGTACGGCTGAAGCTGTCGCTGCTGCGCAACGGGCTGCGGCAGTCCGGCGGGCGGAAGGCCGCCTACATCGCGTCGGCCGTCTTCGCCCTGCTGTTCGCCGCGCTACAACTGATCGGCCTGATCGCGCTGCGCGGGCACGCGCACGTCGAGTCGCTGGTCGTGCTGGCGGCGGCGGTGCTGGGACTCGGCTGGGCGGTGATGCCGCTGTTCTTCCCCAGCGGTGACGAGACCCTGGATCCCACCCGCTTGGTGATGCTGCCGCTGCGGCCCCGGCCGCTGGTGCGGGCCCTGCTCACGGCGTCGCTGGTCGGCATCGGGCCGCTGTTCACGCTGT
Organism: Streptomyces sp. DH10; assembly: GCF_029813805.1. NCBI lineage: Bacteria > Bacillati > Actinomycetota > Actinomycetes > Kitasatosporales > Streptomycetaceae > Streptomyces > Streptomyces sp. DH10. Next base: position 273,118 of record NZ_JARVKU010000002.1, on the reverse strand, counting down.
GCCTGCTGATCGGGTCCGTGGTGGCGGTGGCCGACGGCGGGGCGGCGGTCGCCGTCGGTGTCGTCGCCGTCGCCCTGGCGCTGCTGGTGTGCGTGGCCCTCGCGCGGGCCGTGGCCGCCGCCAACGTCCGGCTGCTGACCAGCCGCAAGGGGCGGGACCTCGCGGTGCTGAGCGGACTGGTCATCGCGATCGGGGCGCAGGTCGTCAACTTCGGCGCGCAGCGGCTCGGGGCGTCCGGGCTGGGCGAGCTCGATCCGGCCGCGGACGTGCTCCAGTGGGTGCCGCCCGCGTCGGCGATCGCGGCCGTACACGCGGTGGGCGAGGGGTCGTACGGTCTCGCCGCCGTGCAACTGGCGCTGACCGCGGGCGCGCTGGCCGCGCTGCTCGCGGTGTGGTCGCGGCATCTGACCCGGCTCATGACCTCGCCCGACGGATCGACGCTGCCGGCCGCCGAGTCGGCCGCCCGCGAGCGGACGTCGACCGGACTCGGGCGGCTGCTGCCCGCGGGCCGCACGGGAACGGTCATGGAGCGCAGCCTGCGGTACGTGTGGCGCGACCCCAAGACCAAGGCGGCCTGGGTGACCTCGCTGGCCATCGGGCTGATCGTGCCGGTGTTCAACGCCTGGCAGGGCACCGGGTCCGTGTACTTCGCCTGCTTCGCCGCCGGGATGCTCGGCATCCAGATGTACAACCAGTTCGGGCAGGACACCTCGGCGTTCTGGATGGTCGCGATGACGATCTCGTCGACCCGTGACGCCTACGTCGAACTGCGCGCCCGCGCGCTGGCCCTGCTGCTGATCACCCTGCCGTACGCCACGCTCGTCACCGTGGTGACGACCGCCATGCTCGGCGACTGGCGGCGGCTGCCCGAGGCGCTGGGGCTGTCCTTCGCGCTGCTCGGCGCGATGCTCGCGACCGGGGCGTGGACGTCCGCCCGCTTCCCCTACTCCATCCCGCAGGAGGGCTACAAGAACGTCGCCCCCGGGCAGACCGGGCTCGCCTGGATCTCCATCTTCGGCGGGATGATCGCCGCCGCCCTGCTGTGCGCGCCCGTCATCGCGCTCGCGATCTGGCTGAACGTGACCGCCGACGGCGACGCCTGGACGTGGCTGCTGCTTCCGGTGGGCACGGCGTACGCGGCGGCGCTCACGGCGGTGGGGCTGCGGCTCGCCGCTCCGCAGACGGCCCGGCGGTTGCCGGAGATCCTCACGGCGGTCAGCAAGGGGTGACCAGGGGGTGTCAGTCGCCGCCGAGGGCGTCCAGGAACGGCTCGATCGCCGCGCACCAGGCCTCCGGCTGGTCGTAGTGGACCAGGTGGCCGGCGTCGGCGACCTCCGCGTACTGGCCGCGGGGCAGGACGCGGACCATCTCCTGGGCCTCGGCCCGGCCCAGCTCGCCGTCGAGGCCGCGCACGACCAGGGCCGGGCACCGGACCTGGGCCAGCTCCTCCCAGTGCGCGTCGAACACCCACGTCTCGCGGGAGCGGAGCATCTGCGCCGGGTCGAAGACCGGGCGCCAGCCGTCGGGGGACTCGGCCATGACCTCGGCGTAGAACTCGCCGCGGGCCGGGTTGGGCCGCTCCACCCAGGGGTCGTCCTCGCCGAACCACTTGCGGACGTCTGCGAGCGTGGCGAACGGCAGCGGCCAGGACTGGAACCACTGGTCCCACTCGCGCTGCGAGGCGGCGCCGAGCGCGGAGGCCCGCATGTCGCAGATGATCAGGCCCCGGACCAGATCGGGGCGCTTGGCGGCGAGCTGCCAGGCGGTCAGCGCGCCCATGGCGTGGCCGATCAGGACGACCGGGGCGAGGCCGAGCTGTTCGAGGGCGGCCTCGGCGTCGTCGACGTAGGCGTCACGCGTGAAGGAGGCCTGCGGGGGCTTGTCGCTGCGGCCGTGGCCGCGCTGGTCGAGGGCGACAGCCCGGTACCGGCCGGAGAGCCAGCGGGCGGTGGACGCCCAGTGCGAGGCGCGGCCCATCAGGCCGTGGAGTAACAGCACGCCCGGGGAGCCGTCCGGCACGTCCCGCGCCGGATCGGATCCTGCCGGATCGGTCTTGGGCGGGTCGCCGAACTCCCAGGCCGCGAGGCGTACGCCGCCCGTCCCGGTCACGTCGATGCGTCGCGCCATGCCCTGGCACCCCCCAAGCTTCGCGCGGACCGTGGCCGTCATGGGCCGGTCGGTCCTGTGAGCCGTGTTCTGCCTGCCGTGCCTGTCGCCGTTCCTCGTGGTTCCTGCCGGAGTGCACATCCCTGTAGCGCACGTTCCGGTTCGTTCGTCACCCGCAGGTTATCGAATAAGCATTCGAGGATGCCGTTCTCGCGGCCAACACCCCTCGTTCGAGTGACCACCCTCAAGGATTGATCGCCTCGACCGAGGGGAGATCTTCAACGGGAGGCGGACCGCTCGGGGAAACCGGTCCGCGGGGGATGACCCTGAGAGCTCGGGGCTCCGGGTCAGCACAGGGGAGGACAGGCCCCGGCGCCACACGGCGCCGGGGCCCTCTGCGTCCGCACGGCACATCCTTCCGCCCCCTCCCCGGCCGGGCGACATCGCTGTCAGGCCACGGCCAAGAGCCCTCAGGTCATATGCCTCACGCGACAGCGTCGCACGGGAAACGGGCGAGCGCTGCCATTCGGCGGACTGAATATAGGATTCGACGGGATCACGCCAACACCACAACGGCCCCATGCACAACGCAAGTTGGCGACCATCCCGGGACCGGGCCCGCGGCCGGCCCGCCGGGCTCAGGGCTTGGCGACGAACACGTGGGAAGCGACGTCCGACTCCAGCTCGGCCGCCTCGCCACCGCTGCCGACCAGCACACCGCCCGCCGACTCCGTCACGCTCACCACCGAGCCGGGCTGCACGCCCGCCCGCCGCAGCGTGTACATCAGCTGCGCGTCCGTCTGGATCGGCTCGCCGATACGGCGCACCACGACCGTCTTGCCCTCCGCGCCCGGGTCGAGGCTGGCCAGCGACACCATGCCCTCGTCCAGGAACGGGTCGGCGCCGTCCTTCTCGCCGAGCTCCTCCAGACCAGGGATGGGGTTGCCGTACGGCGACTCCGTCGGGTGCCGCAGCAGCTCCAGGACGCGGCGCTCCACGGCCTCGCTCATCACGTGCTCCCAGCGGCACGCCTCGGCGTGGACCTGCTCCCACTCCAGGCCGATCACGTCGACGAGCAGACACTCGGCGAGGCGGTGCTTGCGCATCACGCGCGTGGCGAGCCGGCGGCCCTCGTCGGTGAGCTCCAGGTGCCGGTCGCTGGCGACGGACACCAGGCCGTCGCGCTCCATCCGCGCCACCGTCTGGCTCACCGTCGGCCCGCTCTGGTCCAGCCGCTCGGCGATACGGGCGCGCATGGGGACCACACCCTCTTCCTCCAGCTCGAGGATGGTGCGGAGATACATCTCCGTGGTGTCGATCAGTCCGGACATACGTGCCCCTCGAATGAGATCTGCCGGAGGCTGGACGGCTCACCGGCGTGTGCGCTGGCCCTGCACCCAATTCTGCCGGATACCACCGACAACCGTGCCGCGGGAGGAAAAGCGGGGGTTACCCGGGGCCCGCGGGGGGTACCACGGAGCCTTTCACAGCCGTATGGAGCGCTCCCACGGCCCTGCCGAGCTTTTCACGGCCGTATTGACACCGCACTGGTCCAGACCGCACCGTGATGCGCGACACTCGGCCCTGAGCCCGAAGGGACCCCGTATGAGCGACCGCGCGCCGGCCGGCCAGTTCCTCGACGCCGCGATCGGCCTGCTGCGGCGGGTCCGCGACGAGGAGGCCGACAGCATCACGGCGGCCGGGACGCTCCTCGCCGACACCGTCGAGAACGGCGGCCGCCTCTTCGCCTTCGGCGCCGGGCACTCCTCCCTCGCCGCGCAGGACCTCGTCTACCGCGCCGGCGGTCTGGCCCTGATGAACCTGCTCGCCGTGCCGGGTGTCGTCGGCGTCGACGTCATGCCCGCACCGCTCGGCTCCGCCCTGGAACGCGTCGACGGCCTCGCGAGCGCCGTCCTGGACAGCTCCCCGCTGCGCGAGGGAGACGCCCTGCTGATCATCTCCCTGTCGGGGCGCAACGCCCTCCCCGTGGAGATGGCCATGAGCGCGCGCGCCCTGGGCGTCAAGGTCATCGGCGTGACATCGGTGGCGTACGCCTCGGAGACGAAGTCCCGGCACGCCTCGGGGACGTACCTCAAGGACCACTGCGACCTCGTCCTCGACTCGAAGATCGCGGTCGGCGACGCGGAACTCACCCTCCACAACGTGCCCGCCCCCTTCGCCCCCGCCTCCACGGTCGTCACCTCGGCCCTCCTCCAGGCCGTCATGGCGACGACGGCCGCCACGCTCGCCGACCGCGGCGTCGAGCCCCCGCTCCTGCGCTCCGGGAACGTCGACGGGGGCCATGACTGGAACGGACGGGTGATGGAGCGGTACCGGGACCGCATCTTCTACCGGCACTGACACTTGCTGTCGGCACTGCGGCGACGCGGCTCGGTCGCCCTGTCGCTCACTCCTCGTCCGACAGCCCCGCGAGATCCAGCGACGCGGCGATCCGCACCGCCACGTCCTCCGCGTACATCGCGTCGGACCGCTCGAAGGCACTGCGCCCCGCGCCCCGCAGGAACGTCACGACACCCAGCGTCCGCCCCCGGCTGCGCAGCACCGCGCACAGGGCGTGCACGGCGTCCGGCGGCCACTGGCGGGCCAGGGCCCACTCCCGGGCCTGCTCGGGCGAGGCGGCGCCCGCGCTCGTCCGCAGCGCGCCGACCCGCTCCACGCACTGCACGGCCGGATGCCCCTCGGCGTACCGCACGGGCAGGCCCGCGCGGTCGGCGAGCTTGCTCGGCCCCGGCGCGCCGGAGGGTGTCGCGGCGACCCGCACCAGCCGCACCGGCCCCTCGGTGTCCGCGTCGGTGAACGTGCCGCCGGCCACCCGGTCGATCAGCGCGTGGTCGGCGAAACCGGCCAGGGCGAAGTCCAGGTGGACGGTCGCGGCCTCCGCCGGGTCCTCGCACTCGGCGGCGGCCCGCGACGCCCGGTGCAGCTGCTGCGTACGGAACCGCAGCAGCGACGCCTCCTGCTCGGCCTGCTTGGCCTCCGTCACGTCCTGGAACAGCCAGCCCACACCCAGCGGAACCGGCTCCTCGGCCAGCGGCGAGGCCAGCCGCAGGAAACCGCTGCGCCAGCAGCGCCGCCGCTCCCCCCCGGACGTACGCACCGTCACCCACACCTCGGCGGGCGCGGGCGGCGCACCCTCGGCCAGCACATGCTGAAGCGCGCTCTCCAGCTCCTCCACGCCCTGCGCGAGCAGCTCCCCGAGGGGCCGCCCGAGCACGGACGTACGGCCCGTGCCCAGCGCCTTGGCCGCGTGCGCGTTCACCACGGCGGGCCGCAGGTCGACATCCACCAGCACGACACCCCAGCTGGCGTCCTCGAACAGCGCCTCGCTCAACGCGATCGACCGCTCCAGATCGATCTGCGCGTGCACCTCGCTGAAGGCGCAGTACACACCCGCGGGCTTTCCGTCCGGACCCCGCACGGCCGCCGACTGCGTCCGCACGAGCACCCGCCCGCCGTCCTTCGTCAGCAGCGCGAACTCGTGGACCTGGCGGCCCGGCGCGTGCATGGCGGACAGCAGCCGCCCCTCGACCTCCTCGGCGTCCGCGCTGCGCACGGCCCACCCGGCGAAGCCCCGCCGCCCCACGGCCTCGTCCGCGCTCCAACCCAGGATCCGCTCGGCCTCGCGGTTCCAGTGCGTCACGACCCCGTCGGCGTCGAAGGCGCACAGCGCCGCGTCCATGCCGTCCAGCAGCGCGGCAAGCAGATCCGAACCATCCGAATTCTCCCGCTCGGGCTCGTCCGGCCCCAGCTCGTCGGTGGTCCCACTACGCCGGGAAGCACTCACCTGGACCCCCTGCAGGCTGCGTCCGCACGTACGGCACGCCGGTTCGCTCCTTGCAATCATTCAACTGGAACGTGACCCAGCGCACACCGAGTTCCCACAACATTGAAGGAATCGTTGTACGGCGGCGATCTCCACGTCAACGCCCGGAGAACGGCCCGCCGCGGACTCAGTCGATCAACGACAAGGCCCCAGTACCACTCCCGCGCCGCGCGTACACCTCGATCTCGATCTTCATCCGGGGATCCGCGAGACCGCACACGAGCATCGTCGCGGCCGGCCGCACCTCACCGAAGCACTCGCGCAGCACCGGCCAGCACGGTTCGAAGTCCTCCCGCTCCGGCAGCAGGTACCGCACCCGCACGACGTCCGCGAACGAGCACCCCGCCTTCTCCAGTGCGTCCCCTATGTTCTGCAGACACTGCTCGGCCTGCTCCACGACGTCGTCGGAGATCGTCATGTCCGAGTAGTCGAACCCGGTCGTGCCCGACACATGCACCCAGTCCCCGTCCACCACGGCCCGGGCGTACCCGATCCGCTCCTCGAACACCGAACCGCTGAGAATCGCCCGTCGCTGCTTCATGGGGTCAAGGTCTCAGAAAATAGGTTGATCCGAGGCCGGACCGTTTCCTAGGGTTCCAGGTACACGAGAGAGGAGGTGGTTCGGCAGATGTATGAATACCGGACGCGTGAGGTGGCTGCGGGCTAGCGGCCCGTCACCACACACAGTGCGGTGCCGGACCAGCGCGTGAGTGAAGCGTGCAGCCGGCCCAATCTCCAGCAGTCACCCGACCCGCGAGCCGCCGGTACGTCCGGCCGGCCCTCCTGTGGAGGACCAGGCTCGCGGGTCGTCTGCGTTTCGGGGGGGGGGGGGCGGCGGTGGTGGGTGAGTGGCGCGACGACCGGATCGGCAGCGCTCTGCGGGGCGAGAATCCGGCCGTGCTGCGGAGGCTGGACGCCGGGTTCGCGGTGATCGGCGATGTGCAGTTCCTGCCCGGCTACTCGGTGCTGCTGACCGATGATCCCTCGGTGGAGCGGCTGTCGGAACTGCCGCGGAGCAGGCGGCTGGCGTTCCTGGGGGACATGGAGCGGCTGGGGGAAGCCGTCGAGCGGGCCTGCCGGCGGGTGGAGCCGGGGTTCCGGCGGGTCAATCTGGAGATTCTCGGGAACGCCGACGCGTTCCTGCACGCGCATGTGTGGCCGCGGTACGACTGGGAGCCCGAGGATCTCGTGCGGCTGCCCGTTTGGCTGTATCCGCGGGAGATGTGGGGCGAGGAGCGGTACGCGCTCGGGGCCCGGCACGCACCGATACGGGAGGCGATCGGTGAGGAGCTGGACCGGCTCACGGGGGCAGACGTGCGGACGGCCTCACCCGGAGCGGGGTGAGGCCGTGTGTGAGACGGGTCAGTGGGCGATGTCCTCGTAGCCCTCGATCTCGCGTGGGTTGCGGGAGCCGGGGCCGGTGTAGCGCGCCGAGGGGCGGACCAGGCGGCCCGTGCGCTTCTGTTCGAGGATGTGGGCGGACCAGCCGGCCGTGCGGGCGCAGGTGAACATGGATGTGAACATGTGGGCCGGGACCTCGGCGAAGTCCAGGACGATGGCCGCCCAGAACTCGACGTTGGTGGCCAGGACCCGGTCGGGGCGGCGGGCGTGGAGTTCCGCGAGGGCCGCCTTTTCCAGAGCCTCGGCGACCTCGAAGCGGGGGGCGCCCAGTTCGCGGGCCGTGCGGCGCAGCACCCTGGCCCTGGGGTCCTCGGCGCGGTAGACGCGGTGGCCGAAGCCCATGAGGCGTTCGCCCTTGTCGAGGGTCTGCTTGACGTAGGCCTCGGCGTCGCCCGTGCGCTCGATCTCCTCGATCATGTGCAGGACGCGGGAGGGGGCGCCACCGTGGAGCGGGCCGGACATCGCGCCCACCGCGCCGGAGAGCGCGGCCGCGACGTCCGCGCCGGTCGACGCGATGACCCTCGCCGTGAACGTGGACGCGTTCATGCCGTGCTCCGCGGCGCTCGTCCAGTACGCGTCCACCGCCGCCACGTGCTTGGGGTCCGGCTCGCCGCGCCAGCGGATCATGAAGCGTTCGACGACGGAGTGGGCCTTGTCGATCTCGCGCTGCGGGACCATCGGCAGGCCCTGGCCGCGGGCCGACTGGGCGACGTAGGACAGGGCCATGACGGCCGCCCGGGCCAGGTCCTCGCGGGCCTCTTCGGCGTCGATGTCCAGGAGGGGTTTCAGGCCCCAGACGGGCGCGAGCATGGCCAGGGCCGACTGGACGTCGACGCGGATGTCGCCGGAGTGGACGGGGATGGGGAACGGCTCGGCGGGCGGCAGGCCCGGGTTGAAGGCGCCGTCGACGAGCAGGCCCCAGACGTTGCCGAAGGAGACGTGCCCGACCAGGTCCTCGATGTCGACGCCCCGATAACGCAGGGCGCCGCCCTCCTTGTCCGGTTCGGCGATCTCCGTCTCGAACGCGACGACTCCCTCGAGCCCGGGTACGAAGTCGGACATCAGGCGGCTCCTCGTGATGTAAGCGACAGATGGTGTGATGTGGGGTGGGACGAACGAACCATGTGTCAGTCAGCTTGCGAAGCGGGTGGCCGCCCGGTGGATCCACGGTCGTGTGCGGCGACTCGCGGTCCCGGACGGTCCCCCCTGTGATGCCCCGTGCGGCTGGCGGTCACCCAACCGGAACGGCACGGAAACGATATCCCCGAGTGCCACCGTTGGGGAGGGTTCACGGCACTCAGTGCCAGTCAGTGACGAAGGACACCGTCCGTACGGCAAGATGACCGGGTGACCGACCGCGACGACGTCCCCTTCGACCTGGCCTCGATGCGCAAGCAGTACCGGGCCGAGGGCCTCTCCGAGAACGAGCTGGCCGCCACCCCCGTCGAGCAGTTCGCGCGCTGGTTCAAGCAGGCCGCGACGGACGGCGGGCTGTTCGAGCCGAACGCCATGGTCGTCTCGACGGCCGACGCCGAGGGGCGGCCCAGCGCCCGCACGGTGCTGCTGAAGCACTTCGACGAGCAGGGCTTCGTCTTCTACACGAACTACGACTCCCGCAAGGCGCGCGACCTGGCGGAGAACCCGTACGTCTCGCTGCTGTTCCCCTGGCACCCGATGGCCCGGCAAGTCATCGTGACCGGGGTCGCGCGGCGGACCGGGCGGGACGAGACGGCGGCGTACTTCCGCACCCGGCCGCACGGTTCTCAGCTGGGTGCCTGGGCCAGTGCGCAGTCCTCGGTGATCGCCACCCGCGCGGACGTCGACGGGGCGTACGCCGAGCTGGCCGCCCGCTATCCCGAGGGCGAGCAGGTGCCCGTGCCGCCGAACTGGGGCGGTTTCCGGGTGGCTCCGCAGACGGTGGAGTTCTGGCAGGGCCGCGAGAACCGGCTGCACGACCGGTTGCGGTACGTGGAGCGGGCCGACGGGAGCTGGCGCGTGGAGCGGCTCAGTCCCTGACGCCGCCCAGCGTCTGCTCCAGCAGCCCCGCCCACTGCTCGACCACCCGTTCCCGGCGTACCGCGTCGTCGGTGAGGAGGTTGGCCAGACCCAGGCCCCGGGCCATGTCGAGGAGGCCCTGGACGGTTTCGCGGACGCCGGGGACGGATTCGTCGGCGGCCAGGAGGTCGACGGCTATGCGGTGGGTCTCGCGGCCCACGCGGGATTCGAGTTCGGTGACGCGGGGGCGGAGCTGGTCCTCGTTGGAGGCGGCCACCCACAGGTGGAGGGCCGCGCGGAACAGCGGTCCGGTGTAGAGGTCGACCAGGGCCGCGACGACAGCGTGGCGGTCTCCGGCCGCGCCCTCCGGGAAGAGGGCGCGCAGGGCCGTGGAGCGTTCCTCGGCGACGTACTCGACGGCCGCGGTGAAGAGGTCCTCGCGGGTCGGGAAGTGGTGCTGGGCGGCGCCTCGGGAGACGCCGGCGCGTTCGGCGACGACGGAGACCGTGGAACCGGCCCAGCCGTGTTCGGCGAGGCAGGCCACTGCGGCTTCCAGGAGCCGCTGCCGGGTGGCCCGGCTGCGGTCCTGCTTGGGGACTCGCTCCGCGCGGTCTCTCTCCGCGCGGTCGACCGTGCTCACACCGCCCATGTCCTCACACCACCCATGCCGGATCCCTTCGTTCGAGGAAGGCCGTCATCCCCTCGCGGGCCTGCGGGGAGGAGAACAGCCGGGCCGAGAGCGCGGTCAGGCCGTCCGCGTCCCGGTCGAAGGCTTCCAGCACCCTAGTCGTGAGCAGCCGTTTCGTCTCGGTCAGGGCGTCGGGGGCTGATTTGCGCAGGCCGTCGAGGATGGGGGCCAGTGCGGTGTCGACGTCGTCGGCGTGGGTGGTGAGCAGGCCCGTGCGGGCTGCCTCCGCCGCGTCGAACCGTTCGCCGGTGAGGTAGTAGCGGGCCAGCACGCGCGGGTCCGTGCGCGGGAGCAGCGGCAGGGAGATGACCGCGGGGGCGACGCCGATGCGGACCTCGGTGAAGGCGAAGGTGGCCTCGGTGGAGGCGGCCGCGATGTCGCAGGCGGCCAGCAGGCCGAGGCCGCCCGCGCGGACGTGGCCGGTGACCCGGGCGACGACCGGCTTGGGCAGTTCGACGATCTGCCGCAGCAGGCCGACCAGGGCTTCCGGGGGCGGGGGGTCGCGGAGGTCGGCGCCCGCGCTGAAGGTGGTGCCGGTGTGGGTGAGGACGACCGCGCGGACGCCGGTGTCCTGGCCGGCGTCGGCGAGCGCCTCGGCCAGTTCGCCGACGAGGGCCGCCGACAGGGCGTTGCGGTTGTGGGGTGAGTCGAGGGTGAGGGTCTCGACGGCACGCGCGCGTGCCCGGCCGATCAGGGTCATGCGCGCTCCCTGAGCTGGCGGCGCAGGATCTTGCCGGAGGCCGCGCGGGGGACGCCGTCGATGAAGGTGACGTGCCGGATCCGTTTGTAGGGGGCCACGCGTTCGGCGACGTACATCATGATCTCCGCCTCGGAGAGGTCGGTGCGGGCGGGCTGGCGGACCACGTACGCGTGCGGGATCTCGTTGCCGTCGTCGTCGTACGTGCCGATGACGGCGGCGTCGGCGATGCCCGGGTGGGTGAGCAGCAACGCCTCCAGCTCGGCGGGGGCCACCTGGAAGCCCTTGTACTTGATGAGTTCCTTGACGCGGTCGACGACGAACAGCCAGCCGTCCTCGTCCACGTGCCCCACGTCGCCGGTGTGCAGCCAGCCGTCGGTGTCGATCATCGCGGTGGTGGCGTCGGGGCGGCCGAGGTAGCCCTTCATGACCTGGGGGCCGCGGATGAGGATCTCGCCGGACTCGCCGGCGGGGAGGTCCTTGCCGGGGTCGTCGAGGGAGACGATGCGCATCTCGGTGCCGGCGATGAGCCTGCCGACGGTTCCGGGCGGCGCGTCGCTCATCGCGTCCAGCGGGACGACGTGCGTGCCGGGCGACAGTTCCGTCATGCCGTAGGCCTGGCCGACGGGCGGCAGCCCGAGCCGCTGGGAGCAGGCGACGGCCAGGCGCGCGTCCAGGGGTGCGGCGGCGCTGACGATGTATTTCAGGGACGACAGGTCGTACTGCGCGACGGCCGGGTGTTTGGCGAGGGCGAGCACGATCGGCGGGGCCACGTACAGGGCGGTGATGCTGTGGTTCTGGATGGCGGCGAGGAACTGTTCCAGGTCGAAGCGGGGCAGGACGACGACGGTGGCGCCCTGCCTGAGGGGCGCGTTCATCAGGGCCGTGAGGCCGTAGATGTGGAAGAAGGGCAGTACCGCCAGAACACGGTCTCCGGGGCCGGCGGGTATCGCCGGATGGAGCTGGGCGAGGTTGGTGGCGATCTGCCGGTGGGTGAGCATCACGCCCTTGGGCGTGCCGGTGGTCCCGGAGGAGTACGGCAGGGCCGCCACGTCCTCCACGGGGTCGATGGGGACCTGCGGCTCGGGGGCGGCGGACGCCAGCATGTCGATCAGGGAGCGGTGTCCGGTCGCGCTGTCGCAGACGAAGATCTCGTGTACGCCGCCCGCGAGTTCGGCGGCCCGGCGCGCGATGTCCAGCAGGGGCGAGACGGTGATGATCCAGCGGGCCGCGCAGTCCGTCAGCTGCTTGGCGAACTCCTGGGCGGTGGCGAGCGGGTGCACGGTCGTGACGGTGGCGCCCGCGCGCGTGGCGGCGTAGAAGGCGGTCGGGAAGGCGATGGTGTTGGGGCTGTGCAGGGCGAGGACGTCGCCCTTGCGCACTCCGGCCTCGGCGAGGGCGGCGGCGACGCGCCGGTGGAAGCGGTCCAGCTGCTCGTACGAGAGGGTGGTGCCGTCGGTGCCGTCGATCAGCGCAGGGATGTCGCCGAACTCCGCGGCCCGGGCAAGGACGGCTTCGTGGATGGGCAGTTCGACGGGCGGGACGTCTGCGTACTCGCTGCGGAACATGGTTCCTCCTCGCGCGCGGGCCGTCTCAGTACGACTTGGGCAGGCCCAGGGTCTGGTGGGAGACGTAGTTGAGAATCATCTCCCGGCTCACCGGGGCAATACGAGCCACGCGTGCGGCCGTTATCAGCGAGGCGAGACCGAACTCCCGGGTGAGTCCGTTGCCGCCGAGGGTGTGCACGGCCTGGTCCACGGCCCTCACGCAGGCCTCCCCCGCCGCGTACTTCGCCATGTTGGCGGCCTCGCCCGCGCCCGTGTCGTCGCCGGCGTCGTACAGCCGGGCCGCCTTCTGCATCATCAGGCGCGCGAGTTCGAGGTCGATGTGCGCCTGGGCCAGGGGGTGGGCGATGGCCTGGTGGGCGCCGATGGGGGTGTCCCAGACCTGCCGGTCGCGGGCGTACTCGACGGCTTTCGCGAGGGCGTAGCGGCCCATGCCGATCGCGAAGGCGGCCGTCATGATGCGTTCGGGGTTGAGACCGGCGAAGAGCTGGAGGAGCCCCGCGTCCTCGTCGCCGACGAGTGCGTCGGCGGGCAGCCGTACGTCGTCCAGCGTCAGCTCGAACTGCTTCTCGGCGGCGTTGAGTTCCATGTCGATGGGGCGGCGGGTGAAGCCCGGTGCGTCGCGCGGGACGATGAAGAGGCAGGGCTTGAGGCGGCCGGTGCGGGCGTCCTCCGTGCGGCCGACGATGAGGGTCGCGTCCGCGATGTCGACGCCGGAGATGAAGACCTTGCGGCCGTTGAGGATCCAGTTGTCTCCATCGCAGTGAGCTGTGGTCGTGATGCGGTGTGAGTTGGAGCCGGCGTCGGGTTCGGTGATGCCGAAGGCCATGAGGCGGGTGCCGTCCGCCAGGGCGGGGAGCCAGTGTTGTTTCTGGGCGTCTGTGCCGAAGCGGGCTATTACCGTGCCGCAGATGGCTGGTGAGACGACCAGCATCAGGAGGGGGCAGCCTGCGGCGCCGAGTTCTTCGAGGACGATGGAGAGTTCGGAGATGCCGCCGCCGCCTCCTCCGTATTCCTCGGGGAGGTTGACGCCTAGGTAGCCGAGTTTTCCTGCTTCGGACCAGAGTTGTGCGGGGTCGTGGGGGCGGCCGTGGCGGTTGCCGAGTGCGGAGACTGCTTGGCGTAGGGCTTTGTGGTCTTCGGTGTCCATGGGGAGTCCTTTCAGGTGCGAGCCGTATGTGGCTGGTCGCGCAGTTCCCCGCGCCCCTAAGAGGTTTCTGTCACCACCGCCAGCAGCTCCCCCGGCTCCACCTGTTGTCCGGGTACGACGCACAGCTCACTCAGCGTTCCTGTGACCGGCGCTGTGATCTTGTGTTGCATCTTCATCGCCTCCAGCCAGAGGAGGGGATCTCCGGCCTTTACGGCGCTCCCCGCGGTGAGGCCGTCGGCCACTCGGACGACCGTGCCCGGCATGGGGGCCAGGAGGGAGCCGGGGGCGTGCTGGGTCGTCGGGTCGGGGAAGCGGGGCAGGATCGTCAGCGCGGTGGAGTTGACGTAGACGTGGTCGCCGTAGCGCGTCACCTCGAACTTGCGCCGGACTCCGTCCACTTCGAGGACGACGAGGTGCGCGTCGGCGTGCACCACCCGTACGCCGTCCGCCTCCAGGCCCGTGCGCGTATGCCGGTAGTGGGCCTCGTGTTCCTGCCCGGCCATGGCGTAGCGCTTGGTCTGCGGCTGTGAGGGGACGTTGCGCCAGCCGCCGAAGCGGGAGCGGCCGTGGGCGTCGGCGAGGGCGGCGGCCAGGGGGGCGTGCGGGTCGGGGGACGGCTCGGTCAGGTGCGGCAGGTGGCGGTCGTAGAAGCCGGTGTCCATGCGGGCATCGGTGAACTCCGGGTGGCGAAGGGAGCGGACCAGGAGGTCGCGGTTGGTGACGGGGCCGTGGATCACGGCCCGTTCCAGGGCGGAGGCGAGCTTGCGGACGGCCTCCGTGCGCGTGGGGGCGTGGGCCACGACCTTGGCGATCATGGGGTCGTAGTGGACGCCGATGTCGTCGCCGTCGGAGTAGCCGGTGTCGAGGCGGATGCCCTCGGGCAGGGCGAGGAGGTGCAGGCGGCCGGTTTGGGGGGACCAGTCGCGGGACGGGTCCTCGGCGTAGAGGCGGGCCTCCACGGCGTGGCCACGCGCGCGTGGCGGGGTGGTGTCGAGGGGGTGGCCCTCGGCGATGCGGATCTGTTCGGCGACCAGGTCGAGGCCGAACACGGCTTCCGTCACGGGGTGTTCGACCTGGAGGCGGGTGTTCATCTCCAGGAAGTGGGCCCTGCCGTCGGCGACGAGGAACTCGACCGTGCCTGCGCCCGCGTAGGCGACGGCTCGGGCGGCCCGTACGGCGAGGGCGCTCACCTCCTCCTGGAGCTCCTCGGAGAGTCCGGGTGCCGGGGCCTCCTCGACGACCTTCTGGTGGCGGCGCTGGAGGGAGCAGTCGCGGGTGCCGAGCGGCCAGACGGTGCCGTGGGTGTCGGCGAGGATCTGCACCTCGACATGCCGGCCGTTCTCCACGTACGGCTCGACGAAGACCTCGCCGTCGCCGAAGGCGCTCGCCGCCTCGGCGCGTGCGGCGGCCAACTCGGCGTCCAGGTCCGCCAGGTGCCGTACGACGCGCATGCCGCGGCCGCCGCCGCCCGCCGCCGCCTTCACCAGGACCGGGAGGTCGGCCTCGGTGACGTCGGTGAGGGGCTTCAGTCCCATGAGCCGCTTGGCTCGGGTCTTGGACGCCATCGCCTCGATGGCGTCCGGGGGCGGGCCGATCCAGACCAGGCCCGCGTCCAGGACGGCCCGGGCGAAGCCGGCGTTCTCGGAGAGGAAGCCGTAGCCGGGGTGCACGGCGTCCGCTCCGGCCGCGAGGGCCGCCTTCACGATCAGGTCGCCGCGCAGGTAGGTGTCGGCGGGCGCGGCCCCCGGCAGTCGTACGGCCGTGTCGGCCACGCGCGCGTGGAGGGCGTTCTCGTCGGCTTCCGAGTGCACGGCGACCGTGCGGATGCCGAGCTCGCGGCAGGTGCGGAAGACACGGCACGCTATTTCGCCCCGGTTGGCGACGAGCACAGAAGTGATCACTGAAGGTTCCTCACATCCGGAAGACGCCGAAGCCGCCGCGCGCGCCCTCGTAGGGGGCGGTGTGGATGGCGGAGAGGCACAGGCCGAGGACGGTGCGGGTGTCGCGCGGGTCGATGACGCCGTCGTCGTACAGCCGCCCGGACAGGAACATCGGCAGCGACTCGGACTCGATCTGCTGCTCCACCATGGCGCGCAGGGCGGCGTCCGCCTCCTCGTCGTACGGCTGTCCCTTCGCGGCGGCCGACTGGCGGGCGACGATCGACAGCACGCCCGCGAGCTGCTGCGGGCCCATCACGGCCGACTTGGCGCTGGGCCAGGCGAAGAGGAAGCGCGGGTCGTAGGCCCGGCCGCACATGCCGTAGTGGCCGGCGCCGTAGGAGGCGCCCATGAGGACGGAGAGGTGCGGGACGCGGCTGTTGCTGACCGCGTTGATCATCATGGCGCCGTGTTTGATGATGCCGCCCTGCTCGTACTCCCTGCCCACCATGTAGCCGGTGGTGTTGTGCAGGAAGAGCAGCGGGATGTCGCGCTGGTTGGCGAGCTGGATGAACTGGGCGGCCTTCTGGGACTCCTCGCTGAAGAGGACCCCTCGGGCGTTGGCCAGGATGCCGACGGGATAGCCGTGGAGCGCGGCCCAGCCGGTGGTCAGGCTCGTCCCGTACAGCGGCTTGAACTCGTCGAAGTCGGAGGCGTCGACGATGCGGGCGATGACCTCGCGCGGGTCGAAGGGGCTCTTCAGGTCGCCGGGGACGATGCCGAGGAGTTCGTCGGCGTCGTACTTGGGGGGCTCGGCCGGGCCCGGATCACCGTAGGCCTTGCGGTGGTTGAGGCGGGCGACGACGCGGCGGGCCTGCCGGAGCGCGTCGTGCTCGTCGACGGCGAAGTGGTCGGCGAGGCCCGACACGCGCGCGTGCATCTCGGCGCCGCCCAGGGACTCGTCGTCGCTCTCCTCACCCGTGGCCATCTTCACCAGCGGCGGACCGCCGAGGAACACCTTGGCCCGCTCCTTGACCATGATCACGTGGTCGGACATGCCGGGGATGTAGGCGCCTCCGGCGGTGGAGTTGCCGAAGACGACCGCGACGGTGGGGATGCCGGCGGCGGACAGCCGGGTCAGGTCCCGGAAGATGGCACCCCCGGGGATGAAGATCTCCTTCTGGGAGGGCAAATCGGCGCCGCCGGACTCCACCAGGCTGATGCAGGGCAGCCGGTTGGTGAGCACGATGTCGTTCGCGCGCAGGGCCTTCTTCAGCGACCACGGGTTGCTCGCGCCCCCGCGCACGGTCGGGTCGTTGGCCGTGATCAGGCACTCCACTCCCTCGACGACACCGATGCCGGTGACGAGGGAGGCGCCGACGGTGTGGTCGCTGCCCCAGGCGGCCAGCGGGGACAGCTCCAGGAAGGGCGTGTCGGGGTCGAGGAGCAGCTCGATGCGTTCGCGGGCGAGGAGTTTGCCGCGCCGCCGGTGCCGCTCGACGTACTTCTCGCCGCCGCCCGCGAGGGCCTTGGCGTGCTCGGCGTCGAGTTCGGCGAGCTTGGCGAGCATGGTCTCGCGGTTGGCCCGGTACTCGGGGCCGCTCGGGTCGAGCGCGGAGGTCAGGACGGTCACAGGAGGGCCTCCGGTATGTCCAGGTGGCGGGAGCGCAGCCATTCGCCGAGGGCCTTGGCCTGCGGGTCGAAGCGGTGCCGGTCGGCGACGCCCGCGCCGAGGATCCCTTCGACGACGAAGTTGAGGGCTCGGAGGTCGGGCAGGACGTGCCGGGTGACCTTCAGCGGCCGGCTCTCGGGGATCAGCTCCCGGAACCGGTCGGTTGTCAGCTCGTGCGCGAGCCACCGCCAGGCGTCGTCCGTGCGGGCCCACACACCGACGTTGGCGTTGCCGCCCTTGTCGCCGCTGCGTGCGCCCGCGACGAGGCCGAGCGGGGCGCGCCGGGCGGACCCGGGCGGCAGCGGCTCGGGCAGGTGAGGCTGTGGGACCTCGTCGAGTACGGCGGTGTCGTGGGCAGGCGGCACGGAGACCCGGCGCCCGTCATGGAGGACGGCCACATGGTCGACGGCACCATGGGGCACGTACACATTCTCGAAGGCCCCATAGGGCGAGCCCTTTTCGGGTGGTGCCAGCACATGGAAGCCGGGGTAACTGGCGAGCGCCAGCTCCACGGCCGCCCCGCTCAGGGCCCGCCCGACGACCTCCTGGTCGGGGTCCCGTACGACGAGCCGCAGCAGCGCGCTCGCCGTCTCCTCGCTCGGGGCGTCGGGCCGGTCGGTGCGGACCAGCTCCCAGCGCACGTCGGCGGCCTTGCCGAGGGCCGGTTCCAGCTGCTCCCGCACCAACGTGGCCTTCGCCTCGATGTCGAGTCCGGTGAGCACGAAGACGACCTCGTTGCGGAAGCCGCCCAGCTTGTTGAGCCCGACCTTGAGGGTGGGCGGCGGCGCCTCCCCTCGCACGCCCTCGATCCGCACGCGGTCGGGCCCGTCCTGGGCGAGCCGCACGGTGTCCAGCCGGGCGGTGACGTCCGGCCCCACATACCGGGCGCCGGCCGTCTCGTACAGCAGCTGGGCGGTGACCGTGCCGACGTCGACGAAGCCGCCGGTGCCGGGGTGCTTGGTGATGACGCAGCTGCCGTCGTCGTGGAGCTCGGCGAGCGGGAAGCCGGGCCGGCGGACGTCGCCGTCGCGGAAGAAGGCGTAGTTGCCGCCGGTGGCCTGCGCACCGCACTCCAGCACGTGCCCGGCGACGACGGCCCCCGCGAGCCGGTCGTACTCCGTTTCCTTCCACCCGAAGTGGGCGGCGGCCGGGCCGGTCACGAGTGCCGCGTCCGTCACCCGCCCGGTGACGACGACGTCGGCGCCCGCCCGCAGACAGGCCGCGATCCCGAAGCCGCCGAGGTAGGCGTGGGCGGCGAGGCTGTGGGGGTGGGCGGCGGTGAGGTCGTCGCCCTCCACATGTGCGACCCGCACGGGGATGCCGAGCCGGTCGGCCAACGCCCGTACGGCGTCGGCGAGTCCGGCCGGGTTGAGCCCGCCCGCATTGGTGACGATCTTCACGCCCCGCTCGTGGGCGAGCCCGAGGCAGTCCTCCAACTGCCGCAGAAAGGTACGGGCGTACCCGGCGGCCGGGTCCTTCAGCCGGTCGCGCCCCAGGATGAGCATCGTCAGCTCGGCGAGGTAGTCGCCGGTGAGGACGTCCAGGTCACCGCCGGTGAGCATCTCCCGCATCGCGTCGAAACGGTCGCCGTAGAAACCGGAGGCGTTGCCGATGCGGAGGGTCACCGCGCCTCCCCTTTCTGGGGGCGGCCGGTGCCGGGCGGGCCCGCGAAGGCCTGGGCGATGTCCAGCCAGCGGTCGGCGTCGGGGCCGTCGGCGCGCAGGGCGAGGTCGGCGCGGTGAGCGCGCTGGGTGACCAGGAGGCAGAAGTCGAGGGCGGGCCCGGTGACGCGTTGCGGGGCGTCCTCGGGGCCGTACGTCCAGGAGTCGCCGGAGGGGGCCCGGAGTTCGACGCGGAAGGGATCGGCGGGCGGAGTCAGTCCGTGCACGCCGTAGGCGAAGTCCCGGGTCCGCACCCCGAGCCAGGCCACGTGCCGCAGCCGGTCGGTGGGTGGGCGCACCACACCGAGGGCGTCGGCCACATCCTGTCCGTGGGCCCAGGTCTCCATGAGGCGGGCCGTCGCCATGGAGGCGGCCGACATGGGCGGTCCGTACCAGGGGAAGCGCGCCTTGGGCGGGGCGGCCCGCAGCGCCTCGTCCAGCGCCGTACGGCCGTCGCGCCACCGCGCGAGCAGGTCGGCGGGCGGGAGCCCGGCGTCCTCCTCGGCGCCCTCGTCGACGAAGGAGTCCGGTGCGGCGAGGGCTTTCTCGACCAGGGCGCGGAAGCCGTCGGCGTCCGTGACGGCGAGCAGGGCCGAACGGTCCGTCCAGGCGAGGTGGGCGATCTGGTGGGCGACGGTCCAGCCGGGCGCGGGAGTGGGCAGCGCCCAGCTCGGTGCACTCAACCCGGCGACGAGGCGGTCGAGTTCCTCGCTCTCCTCGCGCAGGTCGTCGATCACGGACGCCGTCGGGTCGGACACGGGCGCTCCCCTCGGGGCACGGCGGTGTGCGGGGTGATGCCGGGTGGTGTGGCGTGGTGAGGAGCATGGCAGCGGGGCAAGAAACAATCAAGCGTGCTTGCATGAAAATGTGCCCGGGGGTGCCGGTGCACCAGGGCGAGCACCCCTCAGGCCTGTTCGGGCTCAGATCTGGTTCTCGCCGCCGTCGACGTACAGGTTCGCTCCGGTCATGAAGCCGCTCTGCCCGGAAGCGAGGAACGCCACCACGTCGGCGACGTCGTCCGGGTGTCCGATCCGGCCCAGCGGGACGCCTGCGGCGAACTGCGCCTTGGTGACGGGCACGTCCCCCGCGGCCAGGGCGTCGAGTCCGGGCGTGTCGATGGTGCCCGGGGAGACCGCGTTGACCCGGATGCCGCGGTCCTTCAGCTCGTTGGCCCAGGTCCGGGCGAAGGACCGGATCGCCGCCTTGGAGGCCGCGTACGTGCCGAACGCCGCGACACCGTCATCGGCGCGCACCGAGGAGTTCAGGATCACCGACGCGCCGTCGTTGAGCAGCGGCAGCGCCTTCTGCACGGTGAACAGGGTGCCGCGGACGTTGACGCCGAACGTCTCCTCGACGTGCTCCTCGGTGACCTGCTCCAGCGTCGCGAACGACGCGGTGCCGGCGTTGGCGAACAGCACGTCCAGGCCCCGGCCCCGGGCGCGGACCGTGCCGTAGAGCCGGTCCAGATCGGCCGGGTCGGAGACATCACCCACCACCGCGGTGGCGCTCGCCGGGCCGATGGCCTCGACGGCCGTGTCCAGCACGTCCTCGCGCCGGCCGGTGATGAACACGTGCGCGCCCTCGGCCGCCAGCCGGGCAGCGGCGGCCAGGCCGATCCCGGTGCCGCCGCCGGTGACGACGGCGGTCTTTCCTTCGAGCTGCCCCATGCCGTTGACCTCCTCAAATTTCGGTACCGATCGATACCGAAGGGGACCGTAACACATCTGCACCGATCAGTACGGAAGAGGTATGATCGACCGCATGGAGACGCGGCGGAAGGCATCGATCGGCCGGCCGAGGGGTTTCGACGCCGGCGAGGCCCTCGAACAGGCCATGCGGGTCTTCTGGGAACAGGGCTACGAAGGCGCCAGCCTCACCGACCTGACCGACGCCATGGGCATCACCCGCACCAGCATGTACGCGGCCTTCGGCAACAAGGAGGAGCTGTTCCGCAAGGCCCTGGAGCGCTACACCGAAGGCCCCGCCTCGTACGGGGCCCGGGCCATGCGGGAACCGACCGCCCGGCAAGTGGCCGTCGCCTTCCTCAACGGCTCCGTCCGGGCGACCACCCGCCCCGGCTGCCCCACCGGATGCCTCGGCGTACAGGGCTCCCTCGCCGCCGGTGCCCAGGGAAGTCACGCCCGCGACGCCCTCGCCGCCTGGCGCGAAGAGCACACCTCCCTCCTGGGCGACCGGTTCCGGCGAGCCGTCGACGAGGGCGACCTGCCCGCCGGCACCGACCCCGAACTGCTCGCCCGCTACCTCATGACCGTGGCCAACGGCATCGCCGTCCAAGCCGCCGGCGGCGCCACCCGCGAGGACCTCCAGCGGGTGGCCGACATGGCCCTGCGGGGCTGGCCGCCTGCCTGACTACCGCACGCGGGACTGCCGCTGAGTGTGAGCGCGCAGGGCTTCCGTGAGCCACGTGAACACCGGTGCCAGGCTGGGCGGGACGGGCCATCCGTTGATGACGGCCGGCAGGTGCCGGTAGCGCTCCGCGCGGGGGTCGCCGGCGATCTCCAGGCGGGTCAGCAGCCAGTGGCGCGAGTCGGCGTCGTCGGGGCGGCTGAAGGTGTGCGCGTAACGGGCGGTGAGGGCGTCGACGACGGGTGCGGCCGCGGCCGAGGCCGGGGCGATGCCGGCATCGAGTGCGCGCCCGACGCTGTCGCGGACGGTCTCGGTGAGGTCGTGGTGCAGGCCGGTGAGGTCGCCCTGGGCGCGCTCGGCTGCCTGGTACTCGGCCATGCGGCGCAGGGCTGAGCGGAAGTCGGGGGGCCGGAGCGGACCTCAGCCTTCGACGTCGAGCGCCGTCCCGTACAACCGGTCCACGTGCAACCGGACGACCACGCGCCGCTCGGCCACCAACTGCTCCAGGAACGCGTCTTCGTCCTGCGGCCTGGCCTCCTCCGGGATGATCCCGAGCAGCTCACGCCCGACCTCGTCGCCGGGAACCGTCGTGACGTCGGAAACCTCCGCCTCGCCCTCCGCGACGGCGAACGACCACACGTCACCGCCCTGCACATGCAGCGCGGCGCGCGGATTGTGCCGCAGCTGTCTGACCTTGACGCGGTCGGCCGTCGTCGAGAACCGCACGATCCGGGCCTGGGGGTCCCAGCCGTAGACCATGGTGGTCAGATGGGGCCGGCCGTTGCGCTTGACGGTGGCGAGCGTGCCGAACTGCTGCTTGCCGAGCAGGTCGGAGAGGGCTTCGTCGGACAGCGGGCGGGGTGCGGGGCTTTGAGTCATGACCAGGTCAACTCCGGTACCCGCGTGGAAATTTCACGACGCCGAGCGCACCGGCGTTAGTGTGGCTCGGCATGGGGCCTGGCGGGGACATGAGCAACGGGATGGTGGCCGTCCCGCCAGGGCGGGTGACGTTGTCCGACCGGCGGACGCAGCGGAGTTGGGCCGTCGAGGTCGCGCCCTTCCAGGTGTCGGCGTTCCCGGTCACTCAGGCCTGGTACGCCCAGGTCACCGGTGAGCGGCCGAGTACCACCCGCGGTGAGCGGCTGCCCGTCGAGGGCGTGTCGTGGTGGGACGCGGTCCGGTTCTGCAACGCGCTGTCCCGGGCGGAGGGGCTGACGCCCGTGTATCGCCTGGGCGGTGAGTCCGAGACGGTCGTCGACCGGGACGCCTCCGGCGACGGGTACCGGCTGCCGAGCGAGGCCGAGTGGGAGCACGCCTGCCGGGCCGGGAGCGGCGGGCCGCGGTACGGGCGGCTCGACGAGATCGCCTGGTACCGCGGCAACTCGCAGGAGCGGATCCGCCCCGTGGGCGGCAGACAGCCCAACGCGTGGGGTCTCTACGACATGCTGGGCAATGTCTGGGAGTGGTGCTGGGACGTCTACGACGCCGAGGTCTACGGCACCTACCGGGTGCTGCGGGGCGGCGGCTGGGCGGACGAGCACTGGAGTTGCCGTGCTTCGGTCCGGCGCCGCAGTCATCCGACGTTCCGGATCGACGACGTGGGGTTCCGCGTGGCGCGGGGGAACCAGCCGCGGTGAACGCGTCCCGGTCGCTCTAGCCCTCCAGCCCCGTACCCTCCAGCGCCGCCGTCTTCCGGCGGCCGCGGCCCCGGCCGACCTGGGTCCGTACGGCCCCCATGCTCGCCGCGATGACGAGGGCGATCGCGGCGGCCTGCATGGCGGTGAGGGCCTGGTCGAGGAGGAGGAAGCCGGCCGTCGCGGCGATGGCCGGTTCCAGGCTCATGAGGATCGCGAAGGAGGAGGCGGGCAGGCGGCGCAGGGCGAGCAGTTCGAGGGTGTAGGGCAGGACCGAGGAGAGCAGGGCCACCGCCGCGCCCAGGCCCAGCGTCACCGGGTCGAGCAGCTTCGTGCCCGACTCGGCGATGCCCAGCGGCAGGAACAGCACCGCCCCCACGGCCATCGCCAGGGCCAGGCCGTCCGCCTGCGGGAAGCGGCGGCCCGTACGGGCGCTGAAGATGATGTAGGACGCCCACATGGCGCCGGCACCCAGGGCGAAGGCCACTCCTGTGGGGTCGAGGCCGCTGAAGCCTCCCCCGCCGAGGAGGAAGACGCCGGCGAGGGCGAGTGCCGCCCAGACGACGTTGATCGCGCGGCGGGACGCCAGGACCGAGAGGGCAAGCGGGCCGAGGACCTCCAGGGTGACCGCGGGGCCCAGCGGGATGCGGGCGACGGCCTGGTAGAAGAGGCCGTTCATGGCGGCCATGGTGATGCCGAAGACGACGACCGTGCCCCAGTCGGTGCGCGAGTGTCCGCGCAGCCGCGGGCGGCAGACCAGCAGCAGGACGACCGCCGCCACCAGCAGCCGCAGCGCCACCACCCCGAGGGCCCCCGCCCTCGGCATCAGCATCACGGCCAGCGCGCCGCCGAACTGCACGGAGATCCCGCCCGCGAGCACCAGGCCCACCGGCCCGAGGGAGCCCAGCCGGCCCGGCCCGGTGGCCGGTGCGGCAGCGGCGGCGGTTGTCGCGGGCTGGGGTGTGGTGACGCTGTCGGGGGTGGTCACGGGCGGTCCTGTGCTCGGCTCGGCTGCGTACTCGGGCTGCTTACGTACGCCGTCTTGCACACTCATATGCAACACGCTGTACTGTCCAGTCCAGAGTAATGGACTCGGTCAGGCGCGTAAACCGCTTATGCCACTGTCTCGGAATGCGGGCTCTCAGCGGCGGGCGAGGTACAGGTTCAGCGCCTTGTACAGCAGCCGGTTGAGCGGGAAGTCCCACTCGCCGAGGTACTCGACGGCCTCGCCGCCGGTGCCCACCTTGAACCGGAGCAGGCCCAGCAGGTGGCTGGATTCCTCCAGGGTGTCGGTGATGCCGCGCAGGTCGTAGACGGCGGCGCCGAGTTCATGGGCGTCCGTCATCATGCGCCACTGCACGGCGCTGCTCGGCTGGACCTCGCGCCGTCGGCTGGTGGAGGCGCCGTACGAGTACCAGACGTGGTCGCCGACGGTCAGCATCGTCGCGGCGGCCAGCACCTCTCCGTCGTGGTAGGCGAGGTAGAGCCGCATCCGGTCCGGGTGCTCGGCCGTGAGCGCGCTCCACATGCGCTGGAAGTATGGCAGCGGGCGCGGGAGGAAGCGGTCCCGCTCGGCGGTCTCGGAGTACAGCTCGTGGAAGGCCGGCAGATCCTCGTAGCCGCCGCGTACGACCTTCACGCCGGCCTTCTCCGCCTTGGCGATGTTGCGCCGCCACTGCTGGTTCAGGCCGCCGCGGATGTCGTCCAGCGACCGTCCGGCGAAGGGCACCTGGAAGACGTACCGGGGCTGTCCCGCGGCGAAGCCGTCCTCGCCGCCGGGTTCGGTCTGCCGCCAGCCCATGCGGCGCAGGGTGTCCGCGACCTGGCCGGCCCGCGGTTCGAACGACGTCGCCCGCACGTCGCGCAGCCGCCGGGCGGCCGGGTCCGCGATCGCCGCCTTGACCGCCTCGGCGCTCCAGCGGCGCACCACGACCGGCGGGCCCATCCGCACCGCGAAGGCGCCCCGTCTCCCCAGGTGGGCGACCATCGGCTCCAGCAGACGTTCGAGGCCGGGCGCGTGCCAGTCGATGAGCGGCCCCTCGGGCAGGTACGCCAGGTACCGGGGCAGCCCGGGCAGCTTCGGCCCGGGCAGCGGGCGCAGCAGCACCAGTCCGGCGCCGACGAGCTGCCCGGCCCCGTCGAACCAGCCGAGGCTCTCCGCCCGCCAGTCGGGCTTCACCTCGCCCCAGGACGGGATCTGCGTGTGACTGGCGGAGGGCCGGGCCGCGACGAACGCGAGATGCTCGTCACGGGTGATCGGCTGGACGCGGACGCTCATGCGCGGGCTCCTTCGAGTGGCTGGTGCCGAGAGCCTAGGAGCGGCCCCGCCCCTCCCCCGGCTCAGACACTCGGGTCCGCCCGTCCCGTGGCCCGAACGCCTCAAGCGCGTCCCTGCCGGTCGTGCGGGCGTGAACGCGGCAGTCAGTATCAGCCGTCCGGCCATCAGGATCAGCCGTCCTCCTCCAGCGCCGCCGCCAGCACCTCCGCCAGGTGCCTTCCCCGCACGCCCGCCAGCTGCTCGAGCTGTGTGCGGCAGGAGAAGCCGTCCGCCAGGATCACCGTGCCGTCGGGGGCGTCCCGTACCGACGGCAGGAGGTGTTCCTCCGCGCACGCGGTGGACACCTCGTAGTGGCCCTTCTCGAAACCGAAGTTTCCCGCCAGACCGCAGCAGCCGCCGCTCAGTTCGCCGGAGAGCAGAGCGGCTTGGCGCAGCCGGCGGTCGGCGGCGTCGCCCAGTACCGCGTGCTGGTGGCAGTGGGTCTGGCCGGCCACCGGGCGGTCCACGCGCGGCGGTGTCCAGTCGGGGGCGTGGCGTTCCAGTGTCTCCGCGAAGGTGAGGACCTTGGAGGCGAGGCGGGCCGCGCGCGGGTCGTCGTGCAGCACCTCGGGGACGTCCGCGCGCAGCGCCGCGGCGCAGCTCGGCTCCAGGACCACGACCGGGGCGTCGGTCTCCAGCACCGGCTCCATCAGGTCGAGCGTGCGGCGCATGACCGCTCGGGCGCGGTCCAGTTGCCCCGTCGACACGTACGTCAGCCCGCAGCAGACACGGCCCCGGCCCCGCAGCAGGGACAGCGGGTCGAGCGCGACCGTCCTGCCGTCGCCCACCGGCGGCTTCGCCAGACGCACGGTCGGCGGCAGCGCCACCCGCAGCCCGGCCGCCTCCAGCACGCGGACGGCGGCCTGCCCGACGGCCGGTGAGAGGTGCTCGGTGAAGGTGTCGGGCCACAGCACGACCAGATCCCCGCGCCCGGTGGGGGCCCTCTCCCCCCGCCGCCGCTCCCACCACCAGCTGAACGTCCGTGTCGCCAGCCGCGGGATCTCCCGCTCCGGTGCGATCCCGCCGAGCCGTTTCGCCGCCCGGGCGAGCGGCCGTAGGGCGGTCAGGGCGTTGACCAGCGCCGCCGTACGCGTGCGTGCCACCACGCGCAGCCACTCGGGGAGCCGGCCCATGCTGTGGTGCGCGGCCGGGCGGCGCCGTCCCTCGTAGTGGTGGTGGAGGAACTCCGCCTTGTACGTGGCCATGTCGACCTCCACCGGGCAGTCCGACCGGCAGCCCTTGCAGGACAGGCACAGGTCCAGCGCGTCCCGCACCTCCGTGGAGCGCCAGCCGTCGGTCACCACCTCACCCGCGAGCATCTCGTGCAGCAGCCGGGCCCGCCCGCGCGTGGAGTGCTCCTCCGCGCCGGTCGCCCGGAAGGACGGGCACATGACGGCGGAGCCGGACACCGACGTCGTACGGCACTTGGCGACGCCCACGCAGCGTCGTACCGCCGCCGAGAAGTCACCGCCATCGGAGGGATAGCCGAAGGCGACGTCGACGGGCTCGCGGGGGAGGACCGAGAAACGCAGGTCGGCGTCCAGGGGCGCGGGGCGGACCAGCATGCCGGGGTTGAGGAGGTCGTCGGGGTCCCACACCCCTTTCACCCGCTCGAACAGGCCCACCATCTCCCGCCCGTACATCTTCGGCAGCAGCTCCGCCCGCGCCTGCCCGTCCCCGTGCTCCCCGGACAGCGACCCGCCGTGCGCCACCACCAGTTCCGCGAGCTCCTCCGAGAAGCGCCGGAAACGGGCGATGCCGGGCTGCGTCAGCAGGTCGAAGTCGATGCGGACGTGGATACAGCCGTCCCCGAAGTGCCCGTACGGCGTGCCGCGCAGCCCGTGCGCGCCGAGCAGCGCGCGGAAGTCCCGCAGATACGCCCCGAGCCGGGCGGGCGGCACCGCGCAGTCCTCCCATCCCGGCCAGGCTTCACTCCCGTCGGGCATCCGGGTCGCCGTACCGCTCGCGTCCTCCCGGATCCGCCACAGCGCGCGCTGCCCCGCCGGGTCGGTGACCACCAGGGCGTCCACGACATCGGCCGCCCGCACGATCGCCTCCGCACGCGCGCGTGCCTCCTCATCCGACTCCCCGCCGGTCTCCACGAACAGCCAGGCCCTGCCCCGCGGCAGCGCGGCCGCGGACGGCACCAGGTCCGCCGCCATGCCCTCCACCGTCAGCGGGCCGAACGGCAGCAGCCCGGCGGCCGCCTCCGCCGCCCCGCTCTCGTCCGCGTAGCCCAGCACGGCCAGCGCACGCGCGCGTGGTGCCTCGACCAGTCGTACGACCGCCTCCGTGAGCACGCCCAGGGTGCCCTCCGAACCGCAGAAGGAGCGGGCCACGTCGGCGCCCCGCTCGGGCAGCAGGGCGTCCAGCGCGTACCCGGAGATGCGGCGGGGCAGCTCCGGGAAGCCCGTGCGCAGCCGGGCCAGTTCGCCGTCCACCAGCTCCCGCAGACCGTCCGGGGCGCCGGCCCAGTCCTGCCCGAGCCGCAGCC
The DNA here is from genome assembly GCF_029813805.1 of Streptomyces sp. DH10. Lineage (NCBI taxonomy): Bacteria > Bacillati > Actinomycetota > Actinomycetes > Kitasatosporales > Streptomycetaceae > Streptomyces > Streptomyces sp. DH10. The sequence goes on along the minus strand of NZ_JARVKU010000002.1, from coordinate 245,650 downwards.
GCCGCCCGCGCGCGGTGACCACGTCCAGCTCGCGCACGCTGTCCGCGGTCGTCCCCCACGCCACGGAGTGCGAGCCGCAGGAGTTGTTGCCGATCATGCCGCCGAGCGTGCACCGGCTGTGCGTGGACGGATCCGGCCCGAACCGCAGCCCGTACGGAGCCGCCGCCTCCTGGAGCCGGTCGAGCACCAGCCCCGGCTGCACGACGGCCGTGCGCGCCTCGGGATCCAGGGTGACCAGCCGGTTCATGTGCCGGGTGAAGTCCAGGACGACACCCGTGCCGGTGGCCTGCCCCGCGATGGACGTACCCCCGCCGCGGGCGACGACGGGCACGCCGTGCTCCCGGCAGACGGCCAGCACGGCGGCCACGTCGTCGGCGTCCACGGGGGCGACGACCCCGTGCGGGACCCTCCGGTAGTTGGACGCGTCCATGGTGACCAGCGCCCGGGAGGTGACGTCGAACCCGACCTCGCCCCGGACGGCCCCGCGAAGCTCCGCCTCAAGATTCGCCATGGCCCCTACTCAACACCGTCTCACCCGACGGACGACGTTTCGCCCGTGTTTCTGTGAACGGCTACGCTCCCCTTCGTGGCTGAGATCCGGATTCCCTCTGACATCAAGCCCGCGGACGGTCGTTTCGGCGCGGGTCCCTCCAAGGTGCGGACGGAGGCGCTGGACGCCCTCGCCGCCAGTGGCACCTCCCTCATGGGCACCTCCCACCGCCAGGCTCCCGTCAAGAACCTGGTCGGCAAGGTGCGTGAGGGCATCCGCGAGCTGTTCCAGCTCCCCGACGGTTACGAGGTGATCCTCGGCAACGGCGGCTCCACCGCGTTCTGGGACGTCGCGACGCACGGGCTGATCGAGAACAGGTCGCAGCACCTCAGCTTCGGCGAGTTCTCCTCCAAGTTCGCCAAGGCCGCGAAGCTCGCCCCCTGGCTGGCCGAGCCGGACGTCATCTCCTCCGACCCCGGCACGCACCCCGAGCCGGTCGCCGAGGCGGGCGTCGACGTCTACGCCTTCACCCACAACGAGACCTCGACCGGTGTCGCCATGCCGATCAAGCGCGTGGCCGGCGCCGACGAGGGCGCCCTGGTCCTCGTGGACGCAACCTCGGGCGCCGGCGGCCTCCCCGTCGACATCGCCGAGACGGACGTCTACTACTTCGCCCCGCAGAAGTCCTTCGCCTCCGACGGCGGCCTGTGGATCGGTGTCTTCTCCCCGGCCGCGATCGAGCGCGCCGAGCGGATCCACGCGAGCGGCCGCCACGTCCCCGAGTTCTTCTCACTCCCGACGGCGATCGACAACTCCCGCAAGAACCAGACGTACAACACCCCGGCCCTCGCCACGCTGTTCCTCCTCAACGAGCAGCTGGAGTGGATCAACGGCCAGGGCGGCCTGGACTGGTCGGTCCGCCGCACGGCCACGTCCGCGCGGACGCTGTACGGCTGGGCCGAGGACGTCAAGTTCGCGAACCCGTTCGTCACCGACCCGGCCAAGCGCTCCCAGGTCATCGGCACGATCGACTTCACGGACGAGGTCGACGCCGCCGCCGTCGCCAAGGTCCTGCGCGCCAACGGCATCGTCGACACCGAGCCCTACCGCAAGCTCGGCCGCAACCAGCTGCGCGTCGCGATGTTCCCGGCGATCGACCCGGCGGACGTCGAGGCCCTGACGAAGTGCGTCGACTACGTGATCGAGAAGCTCTGATCCCTCTCGCGTAAGAGACCGAGGGCGCCCCGCCGGTGCGGGGCGCCCTCGCTCGTCCTCAGGCGGCCACGCCCCTCCCGAACACCTCGACCAGCCGGGTCAGGCTGTCCTCCGCGCAGCCTTCCGCCGACGCCCGCCGGAACGCCTCCAGCACCGCGGCGGGCAGCGCCGGGTCCACGCCCGCGTCCCGCGCCGTGTGCACGACGTGCTCCAAGCTCGCCACGGCCATCGAGATCCGCTCGACGTCGCCGGAGTGCCGCCCCGCCTCGATCCGCGGCGTGTAGAAGTCGAGGAACTGGCCCATCCCGCCCAGCGTCTGCGCCGCGTACGGCGTGATCTGCGAGGCGCTGATGCCGTTCGCGTCCGCCAGCGCCAGCGTGTGCAGCCAGGCGGTCAGGGTGGTCCAGAAGAGGTCCATCTGGAGCTGGTAGTAGAGCGCGGCCAGGCCCGGGTCCTCCCCGCGGTAGTCGGTGCCCGTGATGACCTTCAGAACGTCCTCGTACCGCTCGAAGAGGTCCCGGGGGCCGCTGTAGAAGGTGTCGAACTCCGGCGAGCCGATGCCGGAGGGCGGTGTCTGGACTCCGCCGGTGAGGTGACGCGCCCCGTGCCCGACCGCCCAGGCCGCCCCCTCGCGGGCCCTCTCCGGGGTGTCCGAGCTGAGGTTGACCAGGACGCGGCCCGCCAGTGCCGCGGTGGCGGGCTCCAGGATCGCGTACATCGCGGCGTAGTCGGTGAGGCTGAGCACCACCACCTCGCCCGCCGCCAGCGCCTCCTGGGCGGTGGCGGCGCGCACGGCGCCCCTGGCCACCAGTTCGTCGGCGCGGCTCGCGGTGCGGTTCCAGACGGTGACGTCGTAGCCGGCGTCCAGATAGGCACCGGCCATCGCGCGGCCCATGGGGCCGAGACCGATGACGGTGACGGACGAGACGCCGGACGAGGGCTGCACGGCAGAGGGACTCACAGCGGACGGGCTCACAGCGGATGAACTCACAGAAATCTCCCCGGGGATCACTGGAACGACGACTAGAACGAACGCTCTACCCAGAGGGGAACCTAGCACGACGACTAGAACGAACGCTCTAGTTCGGTAGAGTGGCGGCGTGAAGACCAAGGCCCCGCACGACCTCGAGACCGCCGGCACCCGCGAGCGGATCGTCCGTACGGCCTCACGGCTGATGCAGCGCCAGGGCTACGAGGGCACCGGCATCAAGCAGATCTCCCGCGAGGCCGGGGCGACGCTCGGTTCGGTCTACCACTTCTTCCCCGGCGGCAAGCAGGAGCTCGGCACGGCCGCGGTGCGGCTCGGCGACGAGGAGTTCACCGAGTTCCTGCGCGAGTCGCTCGACGCGGAGCCGGACCCGGCGAAGGCCCTCATCACGCTCACCGCCTCCCTCGCCCAGGGCCTGCGCGAGTCCGACTGGCTCGACGGCTGCCCGGTCACCTCGACCGTCGTCGGCACGGCGGTCGGCGCGCCCGGCATCCAGCAGGCGGCGGCCGAGGCGTTCGCCCGCTGGCGGGCCGTGGTCGCCGGGAAGCTGGTCGCCGCGGGGTTCGCCGAAGCGGATGCGGAGGATCTGGCCCACACGGTGATCGCCACGCTGGAGGGGGCCGAACTGGCGTCCCAGGTCGCCCGCAGCGAGACCCCGCTGGAGGCGGCGGGACGGCAGCTGGCGCGTTTGATCGCGACGTACGGAGGCAGCGTCCGCACGTGACACGCAAGGGGCGCCCGGCAGGTACCGGGCGCCCCTCATGTCACGTCAGGCGGTGCTCAAGCAGACACGCTCAGACCGCGGACCCCAGGATCCCGCGCAGGGTGTCGCCGACCGTCGCGACGGCCGACTGGGGCGTGCTCGGCGACTTCTGCGCCGAGGCCTGCGGCTTCGGGTCGGGCAGCTTCTTGCAGACCGCGTCCGCCACGCCGCCGGCCTGCGGCACCTTGCCGCTGGTGAGGTACGTCGCCAGGTGCTTGTCCAGGCAGGCGTTGCCGCTCAGCGAGATGCCGTGGTTGCCGCCGCCCTGCTCCACCACCAGGCTGGAGCCCTTCAGCAGCCGGTGCATGGTGACACCGCCCTGGTACGGGGTGGCCGCGTCGTCCGTCGCCTGGAACAGCAGCACCGGCGGGAGCTTGGCGTTGGAGACGTTCACCGGCTTCAGCGACTTCGTCGGCCAGAACGCGCACGGGGCGTTGTACCAGGCGTTGTTCCAGGCCATGAACGGCGCCTTCTCGTACACCGCCCAGTTGTCCTTGCGCCACTGCTTCCAGTCGCGCGGCCAGGAGGCGTCACGGCACTGCACCGAGGCGTAGACGCTGTAGCCGTTGTCGCCGGAGGCGTCGATGGCGGCGATGTTGTCGTACGCCGTGACCAGCGCGGCGGTGTCGTTCTTGTTGACGTACGCCGCGAACGTCTGGGCGAGGGTGGGCCAGTAGGCGTTGTTGTAGCCGCCGGGTATGAAGATGTCCTCCAACTCGGAGGCGCCCACCTTGCCGCCCGCCGGCTTCTTGGCCAGGGCCGCCCGCATGGCGTACCACTTGGCCTCGATCTTCGCCGGGTCGGTGCCGAGCTTGTACGTGGAGTTGTACTTCGCGATCCACGCCATCAGCGCCTTGTGGCGCTTGTCGAAGGCGTAGTCCTGCGTGATGTTGGCGTCGTACCAGACCCCGGTCGGGTCGACGATCGAGTCCAGCACCAGGCGCCGCACCCGCTCGGGGAACAGCTTGCCGTAGACGGCGCCGAGGTAGGTGCCGTACGAGTAGCCGAAGTAGTTGATCTTCTTGGCGCCGAGGGCCTTGCGGATCGAGTCCATGTCCTTCACGGCGCTGACCGTGTTGATGTACGGCAGGACGTCGGCGTACTTCTTGCCGCAGGCCTGGGCGAAGGCCTTGGCGCGGTCGAGGTTGGCCTTCTCGATCGCCGGGGTGCTGGGCACGGAGTCGGGGCGCACCGGGTTGAAGTGGCCCGGCTTGCAGTCCAGCGCGGGCTGGCTCTTGCCCACGCCACGCGGGTCAAAACCGATGACGTCGTACTGGGCGGCGACCTCCTTGGGCAGGGAGGACGCGACGAAACCGGCCAGCGTCAGGCCGCTGCCGCCGGGGCCGCCGGGGTTGACCAGCAGCGGACCCTGGTACTTCTTCGCGGTGTGCGGCACGCGGGACAGCGCCAGCGTGATCTTCTTCCCCTGCGGCTTCGCGTAGTCGAGCGGCACCTTCACCGACGCGCACTGGAGCGTCGGGTAGTCCTCCGTGCCGCACTTCTTCCAAGTGACCTTCGCGGCTGCGGTGTTCGCGGAGTGCGACGCGCTGGCGTTGGCGGGGACGGCGGTGAGTGTCCCGGCCAGGACGACAGTCGCGCCGCACAGGACGGCTGCGCTTCTTCTCATGGAGTTCTCTCAGAACGGTGAGGGGGGTCAGGACCGCGTGTCACACGGTCCGTGCCGCATCGTTTCGGAAGAGCACGCCCCGCACGTACGTTTTCGACCAAGACTTGACCGAATCGAGTCATCGCACGGGCTGATGTTCCTTCAGAAACAGGGGTGTTCGGGCAATTTCCGGCACGTCTCCCCCTCACCTCACTCCGCGGTCAGGTCGCCGTACAGCTCACGCCCGGCACACCCCCGCCCCCTGGCGCACCACCCAGGCCGAAGCTCGCCGAACCTCCCGCCGGCACGCTCCCGTTGTGCGTGGCGTTCACCGCCGTGACGGTCGCGCCGCTCTGGGTGTGCGACGCGTTCCACATGCTGGTGATCTTCTGGGAGCCGGTCCATGTCCAGCTCACCTTCCAGGACTTGAGCGGCACACCGCCCGTGTTGGTCACCTTCACCTCGGCGTTGAAACCGCCGCCCCAGTCGCTGCTGACGGTGTAGGCGGCGGAGCAGGTGGCCGTGCCACCGCCCGGCTCGCCCGGGCCGCCGGGGTCGGGCCCGGGCCCGCCGCCCTCGAAGCCCGGCGCCTTGACGGCCGCCAGGTATCCGTCCTTCACCGTGTCCACGGTCTGCCAGTCGTCCTTCAGGATCCCTCCCGTGTCACCGGAGTTGGGGTTCCAGGACCAGAACGTCCAGTGGAAGCCGTCGGCGCCGTGGGCCGACGTCGACCGCAGGTACTTCACCAGCTCGGACAGCCACTTCTGGTCCACCGCCGACTGGAGCGTCGTGCCGAACTCGCCGAGCCACACCGGCGCGATGTTCTGCTTGAAGACGTAACCCCAGTACCGGTCCCAGACCTCGGGCATGTTGGCCGGGAACGACGGATCGCTGAACCACGGCTGCTGGGCCACGGACGTGGCGTAGTCGTGGGCCGAGTAGACCAGCCGGTTCGCGACGTCCAGCTGGACCGGGTGCTGGGCGACGCCCATGAGGTTGCCGCCCCACCAGCCGTTGGCGCCGTTGTACGACTGCACGCCCTCGACCATGATCAGCAGCTCGGGGTTGACCGACAGCACCGCGTTGCCCGCGCGCTGGGCGGCCAGGCGCCAGTCCCGGGCCGTGTCACCGCAGCCCCAGCAGGCGGGGTCACGGGGCTCGTTGTGCAGGTCGATGCCGATCACGGTGGAGTTGCCCTTGTAACGGGCCGCCAGGGACTTGAGGTTGGCGATCCAGGTCGACTCGGGGACCGCCGCCGTGTACCAGAGCGCCGACTGGCCCGCCGCGTCCGGGCGGTGCCGGTCGAGGACGATCTTGAGGCCGGCCTGCCCGGCGTACGCCACGATCCGGTCCAGGACCTGCAAGGACGTCAGCCCGCGCAGGTCGGTGTTCTTGCCGTCGTGGTTGATGCTGCCGGGCATGGTGCCGGGCTTGAGGATGTCGTCGCTGTAGGGCATCCGGATCGTGTTGTAGCCCAGCGACTTCATCTGGTCGATCATGCTCTTGTAGTCGCGGGCCCACAGGCCGTGGACGACGTGGATGTCGGTCTCGAAGCCGAACCAGTTGACGCCGGCGATACGGACCGGCTGCCCGGCCGCGTCCAGGATCTGCCGGCCGCTGGTGTGCCAGTAGCCGGCGCCGGCCTGCGCGCCGACGTCGGCGTGTGCGGAGGACTGCGTACCGGCCAGGGGTAACAGGAGCGCCGCGGCGACGCACAGCGCTCTTCGCAGAGTGCGGAACATGGCTGCTTCCTCTCGGGGAGGCGCGGCCCCGGAACGGCTGGGAGCGCTCCCATGCACGCCGCGCACCCCCTAGCAAACTGATAGGCCATGAGCACGTCAAGGAGGTGGGCGTTCACATCTCGGACTCGGCCCGGCCCGCAGCCGACGAATACGAATGCCATCCGGTCCGCATGGGTGCGGCGATCCGCTCCACGGTCTCCTCGATCTGAACCAGACACTCGTGCACTTGCGGCGGGGGCGCCCCAAGAGGGTCTTTCACGTCCACGCCACCTCTACGCGCCGATACGGCACCACGGCGAGCGGCCGCGCCCTGTACGAGGGCAGCAAACCGTGCGGCGGGATCCGCAGCGCCTGCGGCGTCCTCCGACCGCACCAGCCGGGCGAACTCGAGGAAGGTGAACGCACGGGACAGCGCACGCACAGGAGAGAGCCGCACAGCGGCCTCACGATGCTCCCGCGCAGCACCCAGCACCAAGTCCGCGTTCTCGACCATGTCCTGGGTCAGCCGGCGGGCGCCCACCTCACAGGGCTCCACGCCGCGTGCGGCGAGGAAGGAGGCGACAGCGGCCGCCATCGGCATACCCACCACGGCCCGGGTGCCGGCACTGCTCACTCGGATCACTTGCCGATGTTCGAGCAGCCGGTGCCTGAGCAGGGACTCGGCAAGCGGAGAGCGGAAGACGTTGCCGGTGCACACCACAAGTACGCGAAACGGGGGCACGCACCCTCCAGGAAGAGAGGAAGAGGAGATCAGAACGTGTGGCGCGGGTCCGTCCTCGACGTCTCCGCCGCGCGACATCAGCGCCCCCGAGAGAGCGACACGTGTCGGATCACGGCCTCGCCGGTCGGGGCGGCCGCCAGGGGCCGACCAACCGAATAGCACATATCGGGCAACTAGAGTCCTCGAATCCGGGTGACCGGCGGCCAATCCGGTGATCCGCATACGCCAAAAGGCGCCACCTCCCCCCAAGCCGCTTAACAAGCCATGTTCAGGGCTAATTATGCACATACCGTACTCGGGGTCGGACCATGCCGTCGCCTATATCCACTTGAGGAGCGTGATTGCGATGACGGCGTCATCGAAGTGTCGTGCCGCTTTCGCGACCGCGGCAGCCTCCGCTGTCCTGGCCGCAGTTCCAGTCATCGGGGCCCAACCTGCCCACGCCCAGCCCTATCCGCCCGACCCTCCGGGCCTGACCCTCACCGCCACCACCGTCGTCGCAGGAGACGACCTCGGCTTCACAGGGACCGGGTTCGATCCGAACGAGGGTGTAACCGCAGTCCTGTTCTCGAAGCCGGTCAAGCTGGGCCGCTTCACCGCCGACGCGAACGGCACGGTGGAGGGCACCGTCACCATCCCCAAGTGGACGGACCCGGGCAAGCACATCTTCCGCCTCAAGGGCGTGGAGTCGAAACTGTCCTTGAAGGCAAAGATCTTCGTACGCCCGCACAAGCCTCACCTTGCCGACACCGGTGAGGACCGCTCGCTCGTCATGCTGGGCGGAACGGCGGCGCTGCTGACGCTCGGGGCCGGCACGATGGTGGCCGTGCGGAGACGCCAGCACAACTGACCACCCCTCTCGATCCGACCGTTGCGAAGCCCGTGCGACACCGGCGGCCGACAGCGGGTCTTCCGGCGCTGCCACTCAGGTCGCCGTCGGAGTCCCGCTGTCGGCCGCCGCGGTCTTTGACCGCCCGAAGCAGGGCTCTGCGGGAAGGCGCTCGTTCTCACCCTCCCGAGGCTGGACGGGGCCGCTGCCCCTCACCACACGCCGGCCAGGACGACCCGTGCGCCGCAGGAGGACCGGCGCCGCCGGCGATTCGCCCTCGGCTCCGGGTCCGGCCGCCGCAGACCGTCAGTTCCGCAGCGTGCCGGACTGGAGGTTTTCCACGTACCAGGCGTAGGTCCGGGCAATGCCTTCCCGCAGGCCGACGCGAGGAGCCCAGCCGAGCCCGGTGAGACGGGACACGTCAAGGAGTTTGCGGGGAGTGCCGTCCGGCTGCTTCGAGTCCCACTCGACGCTCCCCCGATACCCTGCGATGTCCGCGACGAGCTCCGCCAGCTCCCGGATGGTCAGGTCCGTGCCGGTGCCGACGTTGACCGGACTGTCCGCGTCGTAGTGCTCGATCAGGTGCAGACACGCCCGTGCCAGATCGTCCACATGGAGGAACTCCCGACGAGGCGTGCCGCTGCCCCAGTTCACCACCCGTCGCGCACCCGACTTCTTCGCCTCGTGGAAGCGCCGGATCAGGGACGGCAGCACGTGGGAATGCTCGGGGTGGAAGTTGTCCCCCGGCCCGTACAGGTTGGTCGGCATGGCGGAGATCCAGGGCAGCCCGTACTGGCGTCGTACCGCCCGCACGTGCAGGATGCCGGCGATCTTGGCGATGGCGTAGGCGTCGTTGGTCGGCTCCAGAGGTCCCGTCAGCAGCGCTTCCTCGCGGATCGGCTGCTCGGCGAACTTCGGGTAGATGCAACTGGACCCCAGGAACAGCAGCCGCTCCACGCCGTGCTCCAAAGCCGCGTCCAGCGTGTTCACCTGGATGCGCAGGTTGTCGGAGAGGAACTCGGCGGGCCGGGTGGCGTTCGCCTTGATCCCGCCCACCCGAGCCGCGGCCAGTACCACCACGTCCGGGCGCCTGGCCGCGAACCAGTCGAACACCGCCCTCCGCTCCCTCAGGTCCAGTTCCGCCGAGCCGGGTGCGACCACATCGGTGAACCCCTCATGGCGCAGTTCCCTTCGCACCGCCGAACCGACCAGCCCGGAGCCCCCGGCCACGAACACGCGCGCCGAGCGGTCGAGGGGGCGGTGCACCCTGTCGTCCGGCACCGGGGCAGGGGCGTTCGCCCCGGAGGCGGCCGGAACCGTGGCACCGGTATCAGTACAGGCGGTCATGGGCCTCGATGCCCTCCTTCGCGGGCGGTGTGTCAGGAGCCGCCGACTCCGCGCAGCCCTGGGGACGGAACGCCTATGAGCCAAATGGAAACTGTCCACAACCCCTGAAAACACGACACAACGTGATGAGGCGGATGATAGCGCCGATTTCCGTATTCTTGCCGGTGCCGGAGTTCGGGCCGAGAGGGAGCAGCATGCTGAAGACGAAGATCGCCGACCCCACGAGGCCCGGGACCCTTGCCCACTCGGCTCGGGCCAAGCGCTGGGACGAACTGCTGCGGTGCTTTCCCGACCTGGCCGAGATGCACGTTCTGGACCTCGGCGGCACCCCGGCCGCCTGGCGTGTGGCACCCGTTCGGCCGGCCCACGTGGTGACCGTCAATCTCGACCCGCGCACGGCCCGGCATGCCGAGTCCGGAATCACGCCGGTCGTCGCGGACGCGTGCGGCCTCTCGCTGCCGGTGCACATGGTCACCCGGCGATTCGACCTGGTGTACTCGAACTCCGTCCTGGAGCACGTGGGAGGGCACCACCGGCGGAAGCAGTTCGCCGACACGGTGCACAGCCACGCGGACCACCACTGGGTCCAGACCCCCTACCGCTACTTCCCGGTCGAACCCCACTGGCTGTTCCCAGGGCTGCAATGGCTCCCGTTCCCAGCCCGCGTCGCCGTCTCCCGGCGCTGGGGGCACGGACACGTCCCCCGCGCGGGGCGTGCGCAGGCCACCCGGGACGTCCAGGAGGTCGAGCTGCTGTCCGCGGCCGAGATGCGGTCCTACTTCCCCGCTTCCACCATCTGGTTCGAACGCTTCGCCGGACTTCCCAAGTCACTGGTCGCCAGAAAGTGATCCGTGCCCGCCGCCTCCCTCCCTCGCTCAGGTGCGTTGCCCCGCCCCCACAGCCCAGCAAAGGAATCCGCGTGACGGACAAGACCGCGCTCATCACCGGCATCACCGGCCAGGACGGCTCCTACCTCGCAGAACTGCTGCTGGAGAAGGGGTACGTGGTGCACGGAATCGTCCGCCGCGCCTCGACCTTCAACACCCAGCGCATCGACCATCTCTACCGGGATCCGCACGACCCGGGGGCGCGTCTCTTCCTGCACTACGGCGACCTGACCGACGGAACCCGGATCGCGGGGCTGTTGGAGCGGCTGCGCCCCGACGAGGTCTACCATCTGGCCGCCCAGTCCCATGTGCGGGTCTCGTTCGACGAGCCCGAGTTCACCGGGGACGCCACCGGGCTGGGCACCACGCGGTTGCTGGAGGCGATCAGGACGACGGGCCTGCCCTGCCGGTTCTACCAGGCGTCCAGCTCCGAGATGTTCGGTGCATCCCCGCCGCCCCAGCACGAGGGCACCCCCTTCCACCCCCGCTCCCCGTACGGTGTCGCCAAGGTGTACGCGTACTGGGCGACGCGCAACTACCGGGAGGCGTACGGGATGTACGCGGTCAACGGCATCCTGTTCAACCACGAGTCCCCTCGCCGCGGCCCGACCTTCGTCACCCGCAAGGTGGCCACGGCCGCCGCACGCATCAAGGCCGGCCTGGAGGACGTCGTCTACCTGGGCAACCTCGACGCCCGGCGGGACTGGGGGTACGCGGCGGAATACGTCGAGGCCATGTGGCGGATGCTGCAACAGGACGAACCGGACGACTACGTGGTCGCCACCGGCGTCAGCTACAGCGTGCGCGACTTCGTCGAGCAGTGCTTCTCCCATGTCGGCCTCGACTGGCGCGACCATGTGCGGTTCGACGAGCGATACCTGCGGCCGACCGAGGTGGACGACCTTGTCGGAGACGCATCGAAGGCCGAGCGGGTGCTGGGGTGGCGCCCGACGGTGCGAGCCCCGGAACTGGCCCGCGTCATGGTCGACGCCGAGCTGAGTGCCCTTCCGCTGCCAAACGCGTCGGGCCGGAGCCATTCGTTCCGAGAGCTGGCCAAGCAGTAGGACACTCTGCGGATCACTCATCGGTCCGGTTCCAGCAGCATGCGGGGTTATGCGTTTCATTATTCCGCGCCGCACATCATTGACCTGCTCCTACCATGCGGAGGGAATTTTGGACGGCGTCGGCGGGATTTCCAAGCGTATGCTGCTGTATCTGGCAGGAATTGGACCGGCGGTAAATTCCCTCCTTGTGCGGCGTGACGCCTCACGGGACATCACCGCAGAGATGAATCCGTATATCGGATGGCGATTGACTGCGGCGCAATCGCTCACAGCAACACTCGTCGCACTTTCGATCATCACGATTCTCACATCATGGCGGAACGGTTTCCTGAATCGAAATCGCGGAGTTCTGCTGGTCGGCGGGCTTCTGTTTTTCGCAGGGCCGATCATCTCGGCAGCTCTTGATGCATTCAGCAGCTCCTGGCAAGAACTCCTGACAGCTCCCCTCGTGCTCGCGGCATTCTGCCTGGGGCGGCCGCTGCCACTAAAGCGCACAATTTCCGACGTCCGGCGAATCGCCCGAATCTACGCATGGGGAAGTCTACTGTCGATCATCGTTGCCCCCGATTGGGCTTTTGAGCAACTCACCAGCGCGGCGCACTTGGGGATCTACAGAGATTATCTGGGACTCGGCGTCGGGAGGCTTATTGGATTTACGACGCACCCGAACCTCCTGGGGCCGGTGGCTGCAATTTCCCTGGCCCTGGAGGTGCACCCCCTGTTCCGGCTGCGCGGGTGGGTTTTTCACGCACTTGCTGCTGGTGCCGTTCTTCTCCTGACCCAGTCGCGCACAGCCTGGATCTGCCTCATTGCGTTGCTGTACTTCCAGCGAGTTCATGCACGTCAACGACACGGCATTCCCAAGTTCGCGTTGTTCATGAGCTGCGTTTCCTTGCTCGCTGCGGCGCTTCTCATGGACAACAAGACGCAGATGCTCCTCGCCGGCCCGATGATTGACGGTGAGATCGGCACGCTGAACGGGCGCACGCTGGCTTGGAACTACGCCATGGCGGAGCTTCGGCAGAATCCGCTGACCGGGTACGGCCCAACTCTCTTCTCCATTGATTACCGCATGGAGGTCATGCGCGACCCGTCTCTCTTCTGGGTAGGGCAAGCGCACAATCAAGCGCTCCAGACACTGGGAGCCTATGGAATCATTGGCTTCATCGGACTCATTTCATTTCTTTCGGTCATGCTGGTGCACAGTAAGCGACTCTCCCGAGAAACTGGGGGGTTGCTGCTCGCTCTCCAGGTGATGATTCTGATCCGCTGCCTTACCGAGTCTCCGATGGAGAGATTGGGCGGCCTCTCGTGCAACTTGATGCTCCTGGCTCTCAACTGGGCCCTCCTGCTCTCGGCCCAGGAACATCGACCGCCAGGTGATGAGGCATCCTTGTCGTCCGCACCGGCCACCTCCGGGACCGACGGCTCTGCCCGGCGAATGAGCGCAGCTGCGTGTCGTGCTCCCGTCAGTCACGCGCCCGCCTGAGAGGGCCGGCCACAACGGAGTGTTCACGTTCCACCGTGCCTCCGGCTGCCATGGCGACGCGCGAGCCCGCGTTCCACGGACTTACGGAGATAAGAGCCACAATGTCGGGGTGACCCTGCTTCGACGAGCCCGTACGATTGCTCAGCACTTCGGTATCGATGTGAGTCGGTTCCCCGCGGGTTCTCTTGAGAACCGCCTTGTGCAATTGCTGTCCCACTTCGACATCGATGTGGTCATCGATGTGGGGGCCAACCGCGGACAGTACGGGGCCATGCTCCGTCGATTCGGGTACCGGGGGCGCATCGTCTCTTTCGAACCACTGAGCAGACCGCTGGAGACCCTGCACCGCCGTGCGGCCACGGATGCGCTGTGGACAGTGTTCCCCTACGCGCTGGGCCACGAGGATGCAACTGTCGTCATCAACGTGTCCGGAAATGACGCGGCGAGCAGTTCCATCCTGCCGATGCTCCCGAAACACCTCGATGCCTGTCCGGAATCTGGCTATGTGGACCGGCAGGAGATCACGCAGCGTCGTCTGGAGGCACTGTGGCCCGAGGTGACGCGCCCGGGAGACCGTGTCTTCCTCAAGCTCGATGTGCAGGGATACGAGGAGGCAGTCCTGCGCGGGGCCGGAGACCGTATCCACGATTGCGTCGGACTCCAGATGGAGGTCTCCTGTGTTCCTCTGTACGAAGGTGGCCTGCAGTTGGCCGAGGCACTTGACCTTGCCCAACGCCGATATGGCCTGACACTGATGGGTGTGGTGCCTGGCTTTGCAGATCGAAGAACAGGTCAGATGCTCCAATGCGATGTCATGCTCTTCCGCGACAGGATTCATGATTCTCTTCAGTCGGAATCAGGTCGCGCGGATGCAGCGGAGGGGTCGAATTCGGCCCACAACTCGCCAAGCAGGGGACTGGGTCACCCGATTCTTGATGTATAGAGTCGTTACCATGCCCAATGTAAGGACAGTGACACGATCCACTCTCGACCGCTTCCTCGGCGTTGCCGGGGCTCGCGTGATCACGATGGGGGAGGAAGAGGCCGGCCGAAGGCGATACGCCCGCGCGGTGCAGAGCCTGTATGACGTCTACGTCGAGCGCGTCTTTCCTGACCTGCGGGACCGGGAAGGCCGGCTCCCACTGCTCACGAAGCTTGTCGGGACGGAGATCGGTGAGGCGATGTTCCTTCTGCACTGGCTGCAGTCGGCGCGGGACAGTGGTGAAGGCGATGTCGTCGAGATGGGCGTCGCTCAGGGCGCCACCTCGGCGCTGCTGGCAAACGAAATCCTGGATGACGTGAGGCACTTGTGGCTGTATGACTCGTTTCAGGGCCTGTCGCGTCCCACCGCAGAAGACAGACTCATCGACGACATCGAAAACCGGGGATCGATGGACAGCTACGAGTCCGCGATGTCGTTCCCACAGCAGCTTGTCCGGCAGCATCTCGCCTCGGTGGGTTTCCCCACCGAGCGCACCCACATCGTCGCCGGCTTCATCACCCCAGACGTTCAAGAACTGCCGGACGTCGTGGCGTTCGGATATCTCGACTTCGACCTGTACAAGCCCATCCTGACGGGCCTGCGGCTGCTCGGGCCGAAGACGCGGCCTGGTTCCGTCCTGATGGTCGACGACTACCGATACTTCTCCTCCGGCCCGGAACAGGCCGTCCGAGACTTTCTCGCCGAGGACGATCGCTACGAATTGGTTGTCGGCCCTGAGAGCGCGGGCCACTTCTGCGCCCTGGTACGACGGTAGGCCGAACGTGGTGTCTGCCGAGGCGGTCCAGGGCGTCGATCGGCTTGTCCAGCGGTGAGGGCCGGTACCTGGCCGCGTCCATGAATCAGCGGTGCCCGCCGCCGGCCGTGGCGACACGGCGGTACCGGGCTTCGTAGGAGCGCACCAGGCTGGGCCACGCGAACCGTCGGGCACGACGCAGCGCTTGGCCGCTCAGCAGCATTCTGCGCTCGGGGTCGCGAGCCATGCGGACAATGGCGGCAGCGACCTGATGCGGTTTTCGGACGTCGACCAGATCTCCCGCGGTGCCGAAGCCGAGCAGCCACGGGACCGCGCCTGAGGTGCGGCCCGCCACGATCGGCAGCCCTCGCGCCATGGCTTCGAGGACCGCCATGCCGAATGATTCCTCCAGCGTGGGAGCCACGAAGATGTCAGCACGGTCCATGGCCCTGCGGACGTCCTCGGTCCGCAAGGGCCCAGCGAATACGGTTCCGACGGCAAGACCACGCGCGCGTGCCCAGGTCTCTGCCGGGCCGCCTGCCTGAAAATCCGGGCCCACCAGAATCAGTTCGACATCACCAAGCTGTTCGCGAACCGTCTGAAAGGATCGAAGCAAGACGCCCACGTTCTTCAGCGGAGAAAAGTATGAGTTCACCGAGAGGATTCGACGTACCGGTACGTCGCGCATCGGCGGACTGTTCGCGAAGAACGTGGCGGGAAGCCCGTTGGGCAGGAGATATGCAGAACGTCGGCCGATGCCCCGGAGCCGGTCCTGAATATAGGGCGAGACCGCGGCGAGTTCCCGTGTCTTTCCCAAGCAACGAACCTGCATCAGTAGCCTGACCAACCGATAGGGGTCGGGCTGATGACGCAGAATCGCCGGGGCCCAGTCGTGCACGCTGATGAGGCAGGGGTGCCTGCTCGCGAGCGCACCCAGTCCGAACTCGTACGTCCAGTGGGCGTGGACCACATCGGTGTCCACTGAATCCAGCAGCTCCCGCACCGTGTTCCGCTCGTGCCGGAACGCGTCCCTGGCGCGGTGCCGCGCACGATAAGGACCGACCAGAACACGCGCGGCCCCGATACGCCGCTGCACCGGGACCGTCACGTCAGGGCTGAGTGTGACGACCGTGATCTCGTGGTCGCTGCGGCACAGCTCCACAGCCAATGAAGTGGCCACCGGCGCCACCATCCCCTCGGGAACGGTGCTTTCGAGGGCTGGGTCGAGCATCCGCGACAAGTGCCGGAGGTCGATGGGTGCGGCGATCGCTACTCGCATGCGGCAGCCTTCCTGGTCCTTGTCACGAGTGATGTCGGGATCAGTGCACGCTCTCGTGCGACCCGGATACCGTCGAGACAACCGCCCCAGAGGACAACCGAGACGCCCGCGAGTCCCATCGTGGCGGCCTGGGCGATCAGCGTCACCGGCGCGGGCGCGAACTCCCCGATCGCACGGCCGACACCGGCAACGGCCAGCCCGACGGCCACCGCGACAGCGACGGACTGCGCATAGACCTTCAGTACCTGCCGCAGAGATCTCGGAATCACCCGGTCCATCCACAACAGGTACAGGGTGTGTTGGAGAAGGCGGCCCGCCAGCACGGCGGTGACCAAGCCGAGGAGTCCGCCATCGCAAACCACCACCAGACCGGCACCCAGCAACAGGGTTGCCAGATGCAGACATTCGATCAACGCCTTCATCGGTACTTTTCCGATCGCCTCCGCCATCGATGCCGGGAAATACACGACGACATGCAGCGCCGCCGCCGCCGCCAGAACGGGAACGAGCTGGGCGGCCAACTGCCAGCCTCCACCCAGCAGAACGAGCACGAAATTGCTGGCGCCGGCACCGATGGCGGCCGCCATCGGCAGAAAGAGAAGAGTGGACATCGCCATACTGTCGAGGTACGCGTTCCTGAGCCGCTCATGGTCGAGTTGCATACGGCTGTAGATCGGGAAGAGCACCTTCCCGACCGCCGTGCCGATTTGTTGCAGCGGCAGCACTGCGATCAGCATGGCCCGGTTGTACTGCCCCAGCGCCTCAATGCCCGCATACCTGCCGACAAGGAGGTTGTCGATGCCGATCGTCAGGAACTCAAGAAATCCCACGAGTGACACTTTCGCGCCGAACGATGACATCTTCCTCATCGGAACGCCGGCGACCAGCAGTCGAAGGTCGTGCCTCGCGAACGTGTAACTCCCGAGCGTCATCAGTGCGGACTGGCCGATGACCGCGTACACCAGGCTCCAGATCCCACTCCCCGTCAGCGCGGACAGGAGGCCGATACCGCAGTACCCGGCCACATAGGAGCCGAGCTCGATCAGGGCGATGGTCCGGTAGCGCATGGATCTGCGGAGGAGCCCGGTGGCGGTCGAGCCCACGGCGGAGATCACCAAGGTGAGCCCCAGTGCTCGGCACACGGATGTCAGCCCCGGGGGAGCGCCCAGGATCGCGACGGCGTACGGCGCCAGCAGCCAGAGCACCGCATAGGCGACGAGTCCGGTTGTGATACTGAGGGTGAAAGTCGCCCGGAGGTCACGTGCTTCCAGTACGGGACGCTGCACGATGGCCGAGCTCAGACCTCCCTGCGCGAAGTGGCTCACGAAGCGGAGCACGAACAGGGCGAGCGCGAGCAACCCGAAGTCTCCCGGTGTGAGCAGCCGGCTCATCACCGCGGTGTACGCCAACTGGGCTACGAACGTTGCGAACGTCCCGAAAAGCGTCCATCGCAGCCCTTTGGTCGCTCTCGATGTGGGCCTCTCGGGCGGCGCACCTCGGATCATCGCGGTACAACTGACCGGCAGGCCGGCTCGTACATCGCAATCAGTTCCGGGCGAGGTTCGTGTGCGAGGTTCACCGTCCGCTCCGGTGTGCCGGGTCGCCGTCCGACTTCACGACCACCGCGACCATCATGTTGCCGAGCCGGTTCACCGGCCGCAGCGCCTGGTAGACGGCCTTGGCCGCCGTCAGGCGCCAACGCTCCGGGAAGCGGCCGGCCACCTTGCCGACGGCGAGGTTGTGGTCCCACAGCCTGCGGAGCAGCACGACGGCCTGCGGGCAGAGCAGATAGCTTCGGGTGGCCTGGTTCAACAGCGAGCGATTCCACCGGAAGACGTAGTTGACGAATTCCCCTTGCCGCTCCCACTCGGTGCCGATGAGCCTTCCCACCAGACCGTCGTGCGGCTCGATCACGATGACGGCCTTCCGTGCCACCCGTAGCATCTCCGTGAAACCCAGGACCGGCCGCGGCAAATGGTGCAGACCGTCCTGGACCAATACCAGGTCGTAACTGGAGTCGGGAATCTCGGCCATGTTCTCCGCGTTCAGAGGCATGGTCCGGATCTTCGGATCCAGGGTGCGGCAGACTCCAAGTGCCTCTTCGGACAGATCGCTGACAGTGACGTCGGTGAAGCCGCAACGGCTGAGGAAGACGCCTTCTCCGCCCACACCGCCGCAGACGACAAGAACACTCTGCCCTGCTGGATCGAGCAGTCCCCGCACGCGCAGCATGCGCAGAGCGACCCGCAAGCGCCGATCGCGCAGGAAACGAGTCAGCGGATCGCTGGTGACATGGAAGGACCAGTCATCCCGGTTGCTGCAGATCTCCGCAGTCGCGGCGCGCTGCATATCCACTCCGCTTGTCACGGTTCCTCCTCCGCCGCGCGTGGCAGCCCACGCCGGATCAGTTTGCCAATGGAACGAACCCGTCGCACGCGCCGCAGAGCCGCATGGACATGAAGTCGGGATTTCCGGCCTTATGGCGATCGGTTTTTCCCGGGCTGTATCGGAACTACCTGCCAAGGACCCGCGCTCCACCGCGCATTCGGAGGAGAGCCGCACCGGCGAGGAGCCGCGCGTACGGTGAGAGCCAGTACAGCGGCCATACGGGGCCGGCGTGCCGCCGCGTGAACCGCAACCAGCTGCCCGGTGGAAGGCCCTTCGGGGCGCAGGCCAGACGCATCCGCTGCCGGACGGTCAGAGCGGGGTCGGTCCAGCTCCCCGCTGTGGGGTTGCGCGCACAGGTGCCCAGCGTTCCGGGGGCGACCCAGACGGCACATCCGAGGCGCCCGGCGCGCAGGCCGTAGTCGAAGTCGGCCAGCCCATGGCTGAAGCCCGCGTCGATCTGCCCGACACGTTCGGCCACGGAGCGGGGGATCAGTACCAGGTTCCCGTTCATGGTCTCAGCTCGAACCGGCCTTTCGGCCGGAGCGACCGTGGTGAAGTGCACCGGGCGCAGCCGGCTGAGCCGGTGGGCACCCGAATACGTCACCGCGCCGGTGTGCGGATCACGCAGGGCCCCCACGACGATCACGTCGCCCTTGCCCGCACCGGAAAGCGACTCGTGGGTCCGGAGCAAGCCGGACAGCGCTCCGGGGTCCAAGGTCACGTCGTCGTTGAGCCAGAGGAGGAAGTCGTAGTCGCCCGCGGCCGACGCCGCGAGTGCCATCGCCTTTGCCCAGTACAGCCTGCCGCTGCCCTGGAGCACATGGATGCCGGGCCATACCTCGCGGGCAGCGCGTGCGGTGCCGTCGGTGCTGCCGTCGTCGGTGAGCACGACACGCACCGAGACCTCGGGTCCGCCCTGCCCGATCAGCGACCGCAGGCACCGGACCGTGGTCTCGCGACGGTTGTGACAGGCGATCAGCACGACCACCCGCGTCACGGGTGCCGCCGTCCACCCCATGGCCTTCCCTCCTGGTCCACGCCTCACCGCTCGGGTACTGCGAGAGCATCGGCGCGACGCACTTCAGGGAGTTCGGACACCTGCTGCGCGACGCCCGGGGCGGCCAGCACCACACAGCCGCGCCGACGCCCGCTCTCCATGCCGGACGGGCAGTTCGGCCAGAACGTGTCGTAGGGCGCGACGGTGTCCCCGAGATACTCCATCGACAGCTGCAGGTCGCCGTAGGTGTCGAATTCGTACCCGTCGTCGTCGGGGACCTTGAAGTCGTCGATGACGATGACCGAGTCCGTCCACGTCTTGGTGATGATGTCGACTTCCTCCCGGAGGGGGAGATCCTTTTCCCAGTGGGCGTCCAGGTAGAACAGGACGCGCGACCGGGGAAACCGGGCGGAGTCACGCAGCGTGCGCAGAGCATCCCGGGAATCCTCGTTGAGCACCCGGACCTCTGGATTTCCACGGAAACGCATCGCGGCGCAGCGCGCGAATCCGCGATTCTTTTCGACGGTGAACACGGGAGCACCGGACAGGTGCCACAGGAACTGCGTCGACCCTCCGCAGTAGGTGCCGGATTCGAAGACCGCCCGGGGCTGGAGTTCGCGTACCAGGGAGCGGAACAGGTTCTGGCGGAATCGCTGCCCGTTGAGGGCGGCGGGCCATGGCCCGTAGAGCCATGGCCGCATGGTGCGGACGGGCTTGGTGATCGAGCGCCGGAGCCGAACGGGCAGGACACCGTATGCGCGCGGATTCGTCCGTCTGTCCGGCGACCTCGGAACCGTCATTTCACTGACACCCTTCATGGATTCGCTCGCCGGCCTGTGAAATTCGTCGGGTCGGCTCACACAGTTCTCCCGAGAATATGCAGCAACCCGCCACAGAAGCGCTCCGCCATGCCGTCTGCCGTGTAGTCGGCGGCGTCCTTGCGGCACGCTTCACGCAGGGATTCCAGGTGGGAACGGTCGTTCAGCACCCGCTGCACTGCCACCGCGTAGGCCTGCGGATCGTCTCGGCTGACCACGGCGTTCCGTCCGTGCTCCAGGTATTCGAACTCGGGCGCGTGCCATGGCCAGTCGGTGGTGACGATGGGTGTCCGGAGGGCAAACGAGTCCACCGCGCACAGTCCCACCCGCCCGGGCATCAGCATGACGTCCGATACCGCTCCGAGCAGTGCGACGTCCTGGCCGGCACGGTGACCCAGAGCCACCACCGGGCTGTCCGGTGCGCAGGCGACGGCTTCCACCAGGGGCCGGTCGACACCGTCTCCCGCCACCAGCAGCTTGAAGCCCGGCAGCCCGGCCGCGACCCGCCGCGCGCACTGGAGCAGGAAGGGGATTCGCTTGGGGGCGTCAAGTCCCCCTACGTACAGTGCGGTTCGTCCCGGTTCGAGACGGTGGCGCTCGCGCAGCGCGGCGACTGCGGCATGTTCGGGCGTGCCCTGGATGTCCGCCCGGTCACGCGTGACGGTCAGCTCCGTGGTGTCCACGGAGTTGCGCAGGACGGTGATCCTTTCGCGGGGAAAGCCCCGCGAGCTGACGTACGAGGCTCCCCCTTCCGTGTAGGCGAAGAACCAGGCGGCCTGCCTCGTGAGGGTGTCCTTGGCAACCTCCTGGAGCCGGCTCGTCTTCTTGGTGTAGGTGCGGCCGTGGCCCCAGAACGCGATCCTCGGAGGGTGCCCCCCGGCCCGTCGGACCATCTGGCGCAACAGCAGCGGGTAGGCCTCCAGATTCCGCAGCGCCTGCTCCAGTACCACCACATCGGCGGAAGCGGCCCGGTCCGTCACCTGACGCCAGAGAAGGGACCGTCCGCCGGGAGCGGGCAGCCGTCGCGAAGGTACCTGTACCGCGCAGGCGCAGGGAGCGGCGTCGCGCCGGGCCGCCTGCTGCGGCGGTACGAGCCCGTACAGCACTTCCAGGGCAACACCCTCGGAGTCCAGCCGTTCCTGCAGGTGATTGAAGAACGATGTCCGATAACCGGGGACGTAGGGCTGCACCACGACGACGCGCCGCCGGGTGTCTCGAGGGCTCACCGCAGTGATCGTCATGACCGCACCTCGGGAACCCTGGCGGGAGTCTTGCGGCCGCGGCGGGCGAGGCGGCCCGAATTCAGGCGATCGGGTGCCCCGATCACCGCACCGCTGTCCGCTCGCACCGGCTGTGTCGCCTGGCGCACCACCCCGTGGACGAAGCGCGCGTTGCCGAACAGGTACCGGCGCCACAGGCGGCGGGGTTCGCAGCCGAGCCGGAACAGCCATTCCAGGCCGTTGTGCCGCATCCAGTGCGGTGCCTGCGGCTTGTTGCCGGCGACGAAGTCGAAGGCCGCGCCCACGGCCACGGCCACCACGGGCAGTGCGTCGCACAGTTCGGCGGCCCAGCGGTCCTGCTTGGGCGTGCCGAGTCCGACCCAGACGATGTCGGCCGCGGCGGAGCGGATCTGCTCCACCTGCTGCCGCCGTTCGTGGACGGTCAGGGGCCGGAAGGGCGGGGAGCAGGTGCCGACGATCCGCGCCCCGGGGTAGCGCCGCCGCAGCTCCCGCTCCAGTGCGTCGAGCACCTGGGGCGTGGAGCCGAGGAGGTAGTGGTTCAGGTCCGTGTGCTCGGTCAGGGCGAAGACGTCCGTGAGGAGGTCGGGGCCGTAGACCCGTGTGCCCGGCAGGGCGGTGCTGGGATAGAGCAGCCGGTTGGCCCACACGACCGGCTGCCCGTCGGGGAGGTTGAGGGAGGCTGATCGGAGGATGCCGCGCAGTTCGGGGTCCCGGTCGGCGAGGGCGAGCGTGTAGGCGTTGGACAGGTGAACGTCACTGCCAGGCCGGCTGCCGGAGGCGCCGGGTCCGTCGGTGAGTCCCTGCCGTGCCTCGCGCATCCGGCCGGCCAGGTGCACGACATGGCGGGCCGCACTGTCGCGGGTGTGCGCGGTGATGGGCACACCGAGGCACTCGACCACGGGAGCGGTCACCGGCATCGTTCGACTGCTCGGAGGGGCGGTCATGAGGCGGCGGGGCTCGGCGTGGATCCGGCGGGCCGCGGGCCGCTCCCGGCGCACTCCCCGAGGGACAGACGTCGGCGGAAGTACGTGACGGTGTCGCCCAGGCCACGCTCCAGGGGAGTCGTGGGCTCCCAGTTCAGCAGCTCGCGGGCCAGGGTGATGTCCGGACGCCGTCGCTCGGGGTCGTCCTGAGGACGGGGGATGAGGGTGATCTCGGAGCGGGACCGGGTGAGCTTGCCGATCCACTGCGCCAGCTCCAGCATGGTGACTTCGTGGGGATTGCCCAGGTTGACCGGTCCGCCGTGGTCGCCGGCCATCATGAGCAACAGGCCTTCGACCACGTCGTCCACGTAGCACAGGGACCTGGTCTGGCTGCCGTCACCGGTGACCGTGATCGGCTCCCCGCTCAGCGCCTGGCGCATGAAGGTGGGGATCGCCCGTCCGTCGTCCGGGCGCATCCTCGGCCCGAAGGTGTTGAAGATGCGCACGATCTTGGCGTCCACGCCGTGGCTCCTGCGGTACGCCATCGTCAGTGCCTCACCGAAGCGCTTCGCCTCGTCGTACACCGAACGCGGGCCCACGGGGTTCACATGTCCCCAGTAGCTCTCCGGTTGGGGATGAACCAGGGGGTCGCCGTACGACTCGGAGGTGGAGGCCAGCAGGAAGCGGGCGCCCTTGGCCGCGGCCAGGTCCAGGGCGTGCCAGGTGCCGGCCGAGCCCACCCGGAGAGTCTCCAGGGGCAGTCTCAGGTAGTCGGCGGGCGAGGCTGGTGACGCCATGTGGAAGACGGCGTCCACCGGCCCGGGCTCGTCCACGCCCTGGGTGATGTCGCGGTGGCGGAACTGAAAGTGCCGGTCGCCCATGAGGTGTTCGATGTTCTCGGGGCTGGACGTCAGGAAGTTGTCCACGCAGACGACTTCGTGGTCCTCCTGAAGCAGCCGCTCACACAGATGGGAACCGAGGAACCCAGCCCCACCCGTCACTACTGCACGCATGCAGGTCCTCTCGGCCGCCCCGTCCAAGCAGGTGGACGAGGGCGAGCTCCGGTGTCATTGCCGAAGCTCAGATCGATGTCGTGTTTCTATTCATTAGTCAGAAATAGACCGTTTGATACGTCAGGCGAGTCGTAATGCCCCCAGCCAGGGCGCGTTTCACCCGTTCTGCCGCAGAAGACGAAGGGATGCGCGATGCCGGTATCGGCTGCGAAGACGGCTCACCACCGGCCTGTTGCGCGTGGGCGGGCGCACGGAGCAGTCCGGGCGGCCAAGCGGTTCATCGACTGCGTGGGGGCCGCCGTCCTGCTCCTGTGCGTGGCGCCGGTGCTGCTCGCCGCCGCCGTCGCGGTGAAGCTCGACAGTCCGGGCCCGCTGCTGTTCCGCCAGCGCCGCACCGGCTGGCGGGGCAAGCAGTTCGATGTCCTCAAGCTGAGGACGATGCACGTCGGTTCGGAGCGGTTGCGCGCCGCCATGGAGGGACGCAACGAGGCGGACGGGCACCTCTTCAAGATCCGTGAGGACCCGCGGGTGACCGCGGCCGGGCGCTGGTTGCGCCGTTACTCCTTGGACGAGCTGCCGCAGCTGGTCAATGTGCTGCGGGGGCAGATGTCGCTGGTGGGGCCGCGTCCGCTCCCGGTCGTGGACTCGGCGTTCACCGGGGAGGCCCGCCGCCGTCTGCTGGTCCGGCCCGGGATCACCGGACTCTGGCAGGTGAGCGGACGGTCCGACCTCTCCTGGGAGGACGCCCTGCGTCTGGATCTCGAGTACGTCGACACCTGGTCGATCAGGCTGGACCTGGCGATCCTCTGCCGGACCCTCCCCGCCGTGCTGCGCGGTGACGGCGCCTACTGAGCCGGCGCCCACGCGTCACGCGGAGGGACTCACCTCCACACCCGGCGTCCCCGCAGGACGTTGCGGGGGGCCATGGGCCCCAGCGAACGAGATCAGCCAGGGAGTGACATCAGATGTCCAAGACTCGCCGGGGTGCGTCGCGGGGACAGGAACCCCCGCTCGGTACGGAGCGGGCCCGGTGGATTCCACGCCGGTGCAAGGAGTGGACCCTGCCCGCCGTCATCGTCCGCCGACTGCGCGACCGTCGCGTCAGGATGCCGCTGTACACCGCGGCCGGACTGCTCCTGGCCGGTGCCGTCTGGATCGCGGTCACCGGAGTGCTCGCCCGCGATGAGCTGCTGGCAGCACAGCGAAGTCTGGAGACACTGCGCCGACAGCACCTCGCGCAGCCGGCAGCGGGCCCGGCCACCGCGGCCGCCCCGTCGGCGACGCTGACCGCGACAGCGCGGGACGCGGTACGCGACGCCGCCGGCCACACCGCCCGGGCGCATCGGCTCACGACCGGCCCCGCCTGGTTCCCGGCGGCCCATCTGCCCCTTCTCGGCGGCCCTGTCCGTACCGTACGCGGTATCGCGGAGGCTTCCGACCGGCTGACCCACGACGTGCTCTCTCCCCTGGCGCGCGCCGTCGCGGAGCTGGAATCCACCGGGACGGACGACGGCCGGCACCTGAACCTCTCCGCGCTGCGCCGTGTGGCTCCCCTTCTCGGACAGGCCTCGCGCAGCGCATCGGGGGTGCGCACCGAGGTCGACGCCCTCCCGCACGGCACCTGGCTGCCGGCCACCGACCGGGCGCGCACCCGACTCGCCCGACAGCTCGATCGGATCGCCCCTCTCACCCACGATGCCGCCGCGGCGGCCCGGTTGATGCCCTCGATGCTCGGAGCGGACGGACCGCGGCGGTATCTGGCGGTGTTCGAGAACACCGCCGAGGCTCGTGGCACGGGCGGGCTGCCCGGAGCCTTCGCGGTGCTCAGAGCGGACCGGGGCCGGCTCGACTTCGAGCACTTCGGGAACGACACCGAACTGAGCGAGGCGTACGCGGACGTGGACCTGGGAGCGGAGTTCCACGGGCTCTACGGCCCCAGCGCCCCGACCCGGACCTGGGTGAACTCCAACATGAGCCCGCACTTCCCGTACGCGGCGCGGATCTGGGCCGCGGCGTGGCAGCGGCACAGCGGCCAGCGTGTGGACGGCGCCTTCGGCCTGGACCCAGGTGCGGTCTCCGGGCTGCTCGCCGCCTCCGGCCCTGCCCGGATGCGCGACGGGAGCGCCATCACCGCCCACAACGTCGTGGATGTCAGCGAGCGCGCCAGCTACGCGCGCCACCCGAACTTCAGGCAGCGCAAGGCGTACTTCCTCGACGTGGCGCGTGCGGTGGCCATCCGGCTGCTCGGCGCCGCGGCCGAACCCGCACGCCGGACCGCCCTCTTCTCGGCACTGCACCGGCAGTTGGAAGAGGGACGGATCAAGGTGTGGAGTGGGCACTCGGCGGAGCAGCGCGAGCTCCTGGCGCGGTCGTTCGGCGGAGCACTGCCCGGAAGATCCGCTCCACTGGCCGGACTCGTCGTCAACAACGCGGCGGGTACGAAGCTCGACTACTACCTCGACCGCCGACTCGTGTGGGCACCGGGCCGGTGCGTCGATGGCCGGCGCGAGGTCACCGTGACCGTGCGCCTGACCAACCGGGCCCCTGTGTCGGGACTCCCGCCGTACGTCGTCCAGCGGGTGGACGACCCGCCCTACGACACCCGGCCTGGTGACAACCGCCTGCTGGTGTCCTACTACGCCAGTGCGGAGGCCACCCTGTCCGGTGCCACCCTGGACGGCCGCCCCGCTCAGCTGAGTCACGGCGCCGAGCGGGGCCACCCGGTCTTCACCCTCGGCGTCGAGCTGCCCGCTGGCGCCACACGCACCCTCGTACTCCACTTGCTGGAGCCCCCGAAGGACCGTTCTCCCTTCGTGCTGCGTCAGCCGCTGGTGCATCCCCTGCACGCCAGGGTGCTCCCGAACGGTCCGTGCGGGGGCTGATCCGGTCCGGCCGACTCGGCGGAAGACGGTCACTCATGCAGGTTTTCACCGCATATCACGGATACGATCACTCAGCTAACGAATGTCGTTATTGTCGCTCCCTGCACACTTTGGGATGGGTACCTTGGATCTGTCCGACTACCTTCGATTCCTGGTCAGGCGCTGGCGCGCCATCGTGGCACTGGGCCTGCTGGGAACAGCGGTCGGCGCGTTCGTCACCCACACCACCACACCGCAGTACCAGGCCACCTCGACGCTCTTCGTGTCTCTTCAGGACTGGGACGACACGGTCAAGCTCAATCAGGGCAACACCTTCGCCCAGGCTCGCGTCCGCTCCTACGCGGAAGTGGTCACCAGCCCCCGCGTGACCGAACCGGTCATCGAGTTTCTGCGCCTGGACATGACGCCCTCCCAACTGGCCCGAAAGATCACCACGGAGGTACCGCTGGAAACGGTCCTCCTCAAGATCACCGTCACGGACACCCGGCCGTCCCGGGCGGCCCGGATCAGCGACGCGGTCGCCCACCGCTTCGCCGAGGTCATCGCCAAGATCGAGCAACCGGAGGGCGCCCGGCACTCGCCCGTCCGGCTGAGCATCACCGAGCACGCCAGCAAGCCCAAGGAGCCGGCTTCCCCGAATCTGGTGCTCAACCTGGCACTCGGGCTCCTGGCCGGTCTGGGCCTCGGCACCGGCCTGGCGGTCGCGCGGGAGTCGCTGGACACCTCGGTACGCAGCCGCGGCGACCTCGCCCGGTGTCTCGCCGACACCGGCGGACCGGCCGTACTCGGCAGCGTCGTCCTCGACCAGAGCGCCTCCCGGCACGCGGTGGCGACCGACGACGACGCGTTCGGCCGGCGGGCGGAGGACTTCAGACGGCTGCGCACCAACCTCCGGTTCGTGGACATCGACGCCCCGCCCAAGGTCATCGCGGTGACCAGCGCAGTGCCCGCCGAGGGGAAGACGAGCATCTCGATCAACCTGGCGTCCTCCCTGGCCGAGTTCGGCTCCTCGGTCTGCCTGGTCGACGCGGACCTGCGGCGCCCCAGCGTGGCCCGTGCGCTCGGCCTGGTGCAGGACGCGGGCCTGACCACCGTGATGATCGGCCAGGCGAACGCCGAGGACGTGATGCAGTCGGCGGGCTCCTTCTCGGTGCTGGCCAGCGGGGTGCTGCCGCCGAACCCGGCGGAGATGCTGGGCTCGGCGCAGTTCCGCGCCGTGGTGCGCTCGCTCGCCGACAGGTTCGACCATGTGGTGATCGACACAGCGCCGGTGCTCCCGGTGGCGGACACACCGGCGATGGCCTCGGCGGTCGACGGCTACCTGCTGGCCGCCCGGTACGGGAAGAGCTCCCGGGGCCAAGTCACCGACGCCGTGCGCGCCCTGCAGGACGTCAGCGCCACCGTGCTCGGCAGCGTCCTCAACATGGTTCCCACAAAGCGCGACAGCGAGCAGTACGGCTACGGGTACGAGTACCGGCCCAAGACCTCCGGACGCCGGAACCGGCTCCGAATCCTGGCCCGGCCACGGCTCCGGCTCCGGCTTCGCCGCGGCGGGCCGGCGACGATCAACACCTTCCCCGCGCCGGCCGTGCCGACGGGGAAGGACACCACGCCGGCCGTGCCGACGGGAAAGGACACCACCCCGGCCGTGCCGACGGGAAAGGACACCACCCCGACGGCTGCCAATGAAGGGGCAGACCATCACTGAGCGAGGAGGGGACGCCGCGGGCGGCCCGGACCGTATGACCGGCCCGGGCCTCGCCCGGCGGGCGCGGCGCCGCCGGCCCGGCGGGCGTGGGCGCCGGGGGCCCGGCGTGGCGGTTCCCGTGTCCGGGCCGATGGCCCGGTTCGCGCGGATGCGTGCGCTCCTGGCGCTCCCGGCCATCGCGGCCGCGGCCCTGGGAGGCTCGGCACTGCTTGCCTCCTGTGCTGCTGACGACCGCTCACCGGTGCGTACCCAGGCCGCGGCCGGGTCCGCCGCGGGGCCGGTCGAGCAACTCGGGGTCAGGGTCCTCGACGTCCTGCCCCACGACCCGAAGGCCTACACGCAGGGCCTCGAGATGGCCGGGCGAACCCTCTACGAGGGGACGGGCCTGGCCGGCGAGTCGTCGATCCGCCGGGGCCTGCCCGGCCGGCGTCCCACCGTCCGTGTCGACCTGCCGGCACCACTGTTCGGGGAGGGGGTCACCGTCCTCGGACGAACGCTGTGGCAGTTGACCTTCCGGGACCACATCGCAATCGAACGGGACGCCGCAACCCTGGCCGAGCTGCGCCGTCTCCCCTACCCGGCGGAGGGCTGGGGGGTATGCCACCAGCCGGGGCGCGGGCGGCTGGTCACCAGTGACGGTTCCGCTCGGCTGACCTTCCGGGACCCGCGCACGCTGGCCGCGACCGGTGAACTCCTCGTCACTCTCCGAGGCCGTCCGGTGCCGCGGCTCAACGAGCTGGAATGCGTGGGCGACCGTGTGTACGCCAATGTCTGGCCCTCCGACCGGATCGTGCGCATCGACACGGGCACCGGCGCGGTCACCGCTCAGATCGATGCCTCGGGGCTGCTGTCCCCGGAGGAGCAGCAGCCCGCCGAGGTGCTGAACGGCATCGCCGCCATCCCGGGCACCGATGAGTTCCTGCTCACCGGCAAGTGGTGGCCGAAGATGTTCCGGGTGGCTTTCGTCGCCAGGTGATCCGGTTCCCGTCCGGTCGCCAGGGCCGCGCGACGGGGGCCGGGGGACGTCTCAGAGGGTGCTCTGCTGATTGCTGATCGGCCTGTCCGTCACGGCCGGTTCGGTCCGAAGCAATCTCACGGGGGCCGCCTCGGCCAAGTGAGGGGCGGCTTCCCGCTGCCGACCAAGGAGACGTCCCGCTCGCCAGGTCCGCGTCCGCGGACGGTGAGCGGGATGGGCCTCGCTGACCGGCGGCACGAGTCGTCCACGGGCGGGGAACGTTCACCTGACGGCGGGAGCGGCGCTCACCACACCGCACCGCCCCCGGCACTCACCGGCTCAGCCTCCGGAAACGCCGGACCGCGAGCGGCAGGAAGATCGCCGTCAGGATCACCGGCCACACCCCCGCCATCAGCAGCGCGTGCTGCTCGATCCAGGTGTCACCGCCGACCGGCTCGCCGAACAGCTCGCGGGTCGCCGCCGCCGTGGAGGAGATCGGGTTCCACATGGCCACCCAGCCCAGCCAGTCGGGCATGAGCTGCGGGGCGACGAAGATGCTGGAGATCATGGTCAGCGGGAAGGCGACCGCGAACAGGCCGCCCGCGGCCTCCGGGTTGGGCACGAGCAGTCCGAGCCACACACCGATCCAGATCAGCGCGAACCGCAGCCACAGCAGCAGCCCGAACGCGCCGAGGAAGCCGAGGCCCCCGTCCGGCCGCCAGCCCATGGCGAACGCGGTGAGCATCATGATCGCCAACTCGGCGCAGGCGATGATCAGATCGGTGACCCCGCGCCCGGCCACCACCGCGGAGGAGGCCATCGGCATGGAGCGGAAGCGGTCGATGACGCCCTTGGTGGAGTCGTAGACCACGACCGTGGCGGTGTTGATGAAGCCGAACGCCATGGTCATCACGAACATGCCCGGCATCAGGAAGTCCTTGTAGTCCCCGCCGCCCGGCACCTTCATCGCGCTGCCGAAGACATAGCCGTAGAGCAGCACGGAGAGGATCGGGAAGCCCAGCTGCCAGGCGATGTTGACGGGCTGGCGCTGGTAGTGGGTCAGGCCGCGGCGGACGAGGTTCCAGCAGTCGGCGAGCAGCCAGTACACGCGGCCGCGGTCGCTCCGCGCGGTCAGGTCGAGGGTGGTCACGCCGCCGCCTCCTTGGCTTCCGTGCGGTGTCCGGTCAGACGCAGGAACACGTCGTCGAGGCTGGGCCTGCGCAGCCCGATGTCCTCGACGCGGACTCCCTCGTCCTGGAGGGTCCGCGCCACCTCGGTGAGCGCCGTGACCCGGTCGGCGACCGGGGCGTGCACCCGCAACTCGCTCTCGTCCGCCTCGGGTTCGCCGTCCGTGACCCGGGCGACCACCTTCACCACCCGCGGGATCTCGGCCCGCTCGGCGACCACGACCTCGATACGGTCACCGCCGACCAGGTTCTTCAGCCCGTCCGGGGTGTCGTCGGCGATGGCCCGCCCCTGGTCGATGACGGTGATGCGGGAGGCGAGCTTGTCGGCCTCCTCCAGGTACTGCGTGGTCAGCAGCACGGTCGTGCCGCCCGCCACCAACGCCCGTACGGATTCCCAGACTTCCCCGCGGCTACGGGGGTCGAGGCCTGTCGTCGGCTCGTCGAGGAAGAGGACGGCCGGGGCGAGGATCATCGACGCGGCGAGGTCGAGGCGGCGCCGCATGCCGCCGCTGTACTTGCCGACGCCCCGGTCGCCGGCGTCGGTCAGGTCGAACTGCTCCAGCAGTTCGGTCGCCCTGAGCTTCGCCCGCCTGCCGCCCAGGTGGAACAGCCGGCCGAACATCTCCAGGTTCTGCCGGCCGGTGAGCACCTCGTCCACCGCCGCGTACTGCCCCGTGAGTCCGATCCGGGCCCGCACCTCGCGCGGCTGCCGGGCCACGTCAAGACCGGCGACCGTCGCCCTGCCCCCGTCCAGCCGGACCAGCGTGGACAGGATGCGGACGGCGGTGGTCTTGCCCGCCCCGTTCGGCCCGAGCAGGCCGTGCACCGTGCCCTCGCGTACCGCCAGGTCGAAGCCGTCGAGGGCGCGTTTCTCGCCGTACCGCTTCTCCAGCGCCTCGGCCCGCACCGCGTATCCGTCCATGCCGCCCCTCCCGTGTGCTCGTGCCCCGCGTCCGGCACCAAACTGAGTACAGCGTACCCGATTGCGCGTACGACGTACCCAGTTTTTTACGGGGGACCTAAGCTGGGCTCCATGGAAAGCGGCACGAGCGGTACAGGCAGGACGGGCGGTACTGGCAGTACGGCCGGTACGGAGACCAGCGGCAGCGGCGATATCGCCCGCACCCTCGAACTGTTGTGGGACACCGGCCGGCGTCCCAGCCGCGGCCCCAAGCCGACCCTGACCCTGGACCGGATCGTGGAAGCGGCCGTCCAGGTCGCGGACACGGAAGGTCTGGAGGGGCTCTCCATGCGCCGGGTCGCCGCCGAACTCGGCACCGGCACCATGTCGCTCTACCGGTACGTCCCCGGCAAGGGCGAGCTGCTCGACCTGATGCTGGACCGGGTCCAGCGCCCCTCGGAGAACCCGGCCGACCTGGGCGACGGCGGCTGGCGCGCCGCCCTGGAGGCCATGGCCCGCGAGACCCTCGCCCTCTACCGCCGCCATCCCTGGCTGCTCCAGGTCAACCAGTCCCGCCCGATCCTCGGCCCGAGCGCCCTGGACGGCATGGAAAAGGTCCTCGCCCTGATCCGCCCGATGGGCCTGACCGACCCCGAACTCGTCTCCGCGATCATCATGATCGACGGCTACGTCGTCGGGGCCGCGCGCTCGCAGCTCTACCAGCAGGAGGCGGAGCGCCGGACGGGCCTGACGGACGCGGAGTTCTGGCAGGCGCAGGTGCCGACGCTGGAGAAGGTCCTGGCGTCGGGCCGCTACCCGGTGATGGCATCGCTCTCCGAGGACACGTTCGGGCCCGACTTCGACCACTTCGGGTTCGGACTCCAGCGGATCCTGGACGGGTTGGAGGTACTCGTGGCGCAACGCCGGGGCGAGCCGTCCTCCTAGGGCGTGTCCGCAAGTCCCGCCTGCCCCGCGACGCCCGGCACGCCCTCTCACCGCTCCGGCCGAACACCCACGTACAACCAGTACGCGGGCGTCCGCCCGGCACTCCCCCAGCCTCCGGCCGGGGAGACCCCCAGAGCACGCACCGGACGCCGCGAGGCCCGCCCCCCGGGCGGACGCCGGGACTTTACGGACACGCCCTCGGCCGCCGCTCCGGCTGCCGACCGCGCCGCTTCCGGTCGCCGGCTGAGCCGCCTTCGGTTGCCAGCCGCGCCGCCTTCGGTTGTTAGGGCCTGTCGTTTGGATCAGGTCGCAGACGCGGGGCCTGGCACGCGCATCTGCGGCGTTGTCGTCAGTCGCCAACGCTCCGCGTTGACTCCCTCCTCCGCCTTGCAGCCGCACGCACCAGGCCCCGCTCACCGGCGCTGACCGGATGCCGTCGATTCCCCGCGACCTGATCCAAACGACAGGCCCTAGCGGCGCCGCCTCAGCCCGCGCAGACCGAGCAGGGCGGCGCAGGCCACGGCCACGGCGATGGCGCCGGTCTTGAGGTTGCCGTCGAGCCCCTCGCCGCTGTCGCCTTCGCCCCCCGCGGCCGGACTCCCGCTGCCGGAGGAGGAGCCGCCACCGGGCGCGTCCTGTCCCTCCACCGAGCTGTCGGCCCCCTCGGCCCCGTACATGAGCCTCGTCCCGTCGGCGGTGTACGTGACGGACTCGCCCTGCCCGAGGAACGGCACGCCGAGCCGCTCCTTCCGCTTGATCTTCCCGCCGTTCCAGTCGTACGCGATCGCGCCGAAGTAGCTGCGGACGACGAGGCGTTCGCCGTCCGGGGAGAGCGTGGCGTCGGTGGCCTCCAGGTCGGGCACGGCCGCGACGGGCCGGAAGACGTTCGTGCCCGAGGCGGAGAGCTCGGCGGGCCCCTCGTACAGGTGCCCGCCCTGCTCGTTCTTGTCGACGATGTAGACGCGGCCGGTCTTGGGATGCACGACGAGGGACTCGGCGTCGCGGGCCCCGTCGGAGTACTTCACGACGTACTGGGTGGCCCGGACCGTCTGGTCCTTCAGCGTCTTCGGCTCGGGCAGCTCGTAGATCCACACATGGGGCCAGCTGCCGCCGAGGTTGTCGCCGATGTCGCCGACGTAGATCCGGTTGTCCGGGCCTACGGAGATGGCCTCGACGTCCCGGGGCGTGCCGACGCCGGTGAGCGTGAGGCGGGCGACGGTCTCGCCCGTCCCGCTGTCGACGGCGTAGATGTAGGGGCCGTCGTCGCTGTCGTTGTGCGTCCAGTAGATGCCCGGGTGGAGGCGGGAGGCGGCCAGACCGCTGGACTCGGTGATGCGTGGATCCTTGATCGTGAAGTCCTCGTCGCCGTCGGCGGCGGAGGCGGGCACGGCGAGGGCGCCCACGAGGAGGGCCGCGGCGAGTGTGACGAACGGTCGGCGCATGCCCTTAAGCCTGCCATCCCGGGTGTGCGTGGTCGGTCCGCCGCAGAACCGGGCGTGATCCGTCAGCCACCTCGGCGGGCGTTGAGCCGGGCTGCCTGGCGCGTCAGGTGACCGCGCTCGGCGAGGTTGGGTGCCTTCTGGGCCGCCTCGGCGTACAGCCGTGCCGCGGTGGCCAGATCGCCGTCGCGCTCGTGGAGATACGCCGCCACCGCGGTGTGGCGGGGCAGCGCGTCGTCCAGCGCCGCGAGCGCCGCCAGGCCGGCGCGCGGTCCGTCGGCCTCCCCGACGGCGACCGCGCGGTTGAGCCGGACGACCGGGCTGTCGGTCAGGCGCGTGAGCTCGTCGTACCACTCGACGATCTGCACCCAGTCGGTCTCCTCGGCGGTGGGTGCGTCGGCGTGGAGGGCCGCGATGGCGGCCTGGGCCTGGAACTCCCCCAGCCGGTCGCGGGCGAGGGCCGCCTGGAGGATCCCGACGCCCTCGGCGATCAACGCGGTGTCCCACCGGCCGCGGTCCTGCTCGGCGAGCGGCACCAGGCTGCCGTTGGGCGCGGTACGGGCGGACCGCCGGGCGTGGTGGAGCAGCATGAGGGCGAGCAGCCCCGCCACCTCGGGATGGTCGATCGCGGCCGCGAGCTGCCGGGTGAGCCGGATGGCCTCGGCGGCGAGGTCGACGTCGCCGGAGTAGCCCTCGTTGAACACCAGGTAGAGGACGCGCAGCACGGTGGCGACATCGCCGGGCTGGTCGAACCGCACGTCGGAGACGGTGCGCTTGGCCCGGCTGATGCGCTGCGCCATGGTCGCCTCGGGCACCAGGTAGGCCTGGGCGATCTGGCGGGTGGTCAGCCCGCCGACGGCGCGCAGCGTGAGCGCGACGGCGGACGACGGCGTCAGCGACGGGTGGGCGCACAGGAAGTAGAGCTGGAGCGTGTCGTCCGCCTCGGGCGCGGGCCCGGGCGCCGGCTCCTCGTCGACGCGGTCCTCACGCCGGCGGCGGGCGGCGTCGGCGCGCGTCGCGTCGAGGAACTTGCGCCAGGCCGCGGTGACCAGCCAGCCCTTGGCATCCCGCGGAGGGTCGGCGGGCCAGACCCGGAGCGCCTCGACGAGCGCGTCCTGCACGGCGTCCTCGGCCGCCGCGAAGTCGGCTCCGCGGCGGACGAGGACGGCGAGCACGCTCGGCGTGAGGCTCCGGAGCAGGGCCTCGTTCATCAGAGTCGTCACTCGGTGATGGTGGGGGTCACGCCGTAGAACGGGCGCAGTTCCAGCCACTCGTGGATCGGCTTGCCGCCCGCGCCGGGGGCGGCCGACAGCTCCCCGGCCAGCTCGACGGCGCGCTCGTAGCTGTCGACGTCGATGATCATCCAGCCGGCGATGAGGTCCTTGGTCTCCGCGAACGGGCCGTCGGTGACCGGCGGGCGCCCCTCACCGTCGTAGCGGACCCATGCTCCCTCGGGGGCCAGGGCCTGACCGTCGACGAACTCGCCGGTCTTCTCCAGCCGGGCCGCGAAGTCGTTCATGTACTGCATGTGCGCCGAGATCTCCTCCGGGCTCCACTGGTCCATCGGCACGTTGTTGACCGGAGCCGGGGCGCCGCGGTAGTGCTTCAGCAGCAGGTACTTGGCCATGGTGTTCTCCTCGGAGCTGGTGCGACCCATTCTGGTCGCCTTCACCCCGGGGACGGAGCCGGACGCGGGTTCTCGACATCACCGGCCGATTTTTTTCGGGATCCGCGCGTGGTCCGACTCACACCCCGTCAGGCGGCTGGATCATTCATGATGAGCGGATGCTCAGGTTCATGCCCGTCGGTGACTCCATGACGATCGGGAGCGCGGGCGATCACACGTGGCGCTACCGGATGTGGCAGCACCTGTGCCGGTCCTACGGCGGCCCCTTCACCCTCGTCGGCCCGCGAGAGACGCTCCACGACAAGCTCGCCGACGCCCCGACGTCGTACGCGTACGCCGACCCTGACTTTCCCCGTGCCCACCTGGCCGGCTGGGGTGAGGGCTGGCTGCACATGGCGCCGCTGATCGGCGAGGCGGTGCGCTCGTGCCGCGCGGACGTGCTCCTGGTCTCCCTCGGCCTCATCGACCTGGGCTTCTACACCAACGCCGGGCAGACCGCCGAGAACGTCCGGGCCTTCGTGGCCGAGGCCCGCGCGGCGAACCGGCGGGTGCGGATGGTGTGGCTGCCGGTGACCCCGAACGTGCGCGCCGAGTCCGACCCGGCCTTCGCCGCAGAGGTCGCCCGCTTCAACGAACTGCTGGCGAAGACGGCCGCGGACCTCGACGAGCCCGGCTCGCCCGTCCTCCTGGCCTCGACCCCGCCCTCCTACGACATCCACGCCGACACCTACGACGGCACCCACCCCAACGCGAGCGGCGAGCACAAGATCGCGGCGGCCTTCGCGGAGGCGATGTACCAGGCGTGGGACCTGGGCGAGCCCTACGAGCAGTAGCTCTCGGTGATCATCCGGGTCAGGAACTCCGCACAGGGCCCGGGCGCCAGATCGTCCCAGTGCTCCTGCTCCTGCCCCAGGTAGACGGCCCGGGCGCGGGCGAGGACGGGCCGGTGCCCGGCGGGGAGCCGGTCGAGCGCCCACTCGGCCGCCGCGTCCTTCGAGCGGATGGTCCCGGTGGTGAGGGTGGTCCAGATCCGGGCGAGGGTGAGCAGCACGTTGCGGGTGTCGGAGTCCAGCTCGGCCATCAGCTCCGGCACGCCGGCGACGATGGCGCGCCTGAGGTCGTCGTGCGGGACGGGGGCGAGGAGCTCGGCGGGCGGCGGCCCGTGGAGCGGGGTGTCGGCGCGCAGGACCATCGTGAGGAGAGGCGCGAGATCGGGGCTGGGCTCGGGGCCCGGGGTCACTCCGCGCTCGTAGTCGTCCCGCAGCCAGTCGCCGTAGAGGAAGTCGCAGGTCGGCGGGTAGCGCCAGGGCCGTACGTCGTCCTGTACGACGACGATCAGCTCGATGTGCCGCCGCCCGTCCACGCCGGACACCGTGAGCAACTCCTCCACCAGGGCCCGGCGTTGGGCGTGCGTCGTGCGGTCCCGTACGACGGCCAGGACGTCGATGTCGCTGTGCGGGCGGAGGCCGCCGAGGGTGGCGGAGCCGTGCAGGTAGATGCCGAGGACGGAGTCGCCGAGGGTGGTGCGGAGGAGCTGGACGAGGTGATCGGTGGCGGGGTGCTCTGGCATATGCGCTCTTTCTCGTGTCCTGGTCACCGCGCGTATCGTTGTACTGCGCGGCTGCCCCACCCCGGCCCCCTCGAGGTCGACACGTGCTTGCTTGGAGCGCACTTCAACACGTTGGCTTGGGCGGCATGAAGTACACGCAGCTCGGACGCACGGGACTCAAGGTCAGCCGACTCGTCCTCGGCACCATGAACTTCGGACCGCAGACCGACGAGGCCGACAGCCACGCCATCATGGACGCGGCGCTGGACGCGGGCATCAACTTCTTCGACACCGCCAACGTCTACGGCTGGGGCGAGAACAAGGGCCGCACCGAAAGCATCATCGGCAACTGGTTCGCCAAGGGCGAGGGGCGGCGCGACAAGGTCATCCTCGCCACCAAGGTCTACGGCAACATGGGCGCCGACGGCCCGGCCTGGCCCAACCACGACAAGCTCTCCGCCCTCAACATCCGGCGGGCCGTGGACGCCAGCCTCAAGCGGCTCCAGACGGACCACATCGACGTCTACCAGTTCCACCACATCGACCGGGACACGCCTTTCGAGGAGATCTGGCAGGCGATCGACGTCCTGGTCCAGCAGGGCAAGATCCTCTACGTCGGGTCGTCGAACTTCCCCGGCTACAAGATCGCCCAGGCCAACGAGATCGCCGCCCGGCGGGGCGGGACCATAGGGCTGGTCAGCGAGCAGTGCCTGTACAACCTCGCCGAGCGGCGTGCCGAGATGGAGGTCATCCCGGCCGCTCAGGACTACGGGCTCGGCGTGATCCCCTGGTCGCCGCTGCACGGTGGTCTGCTGGGCGGTGTGCTCAAGAAGGAGGCCCAGGGCGGTCGCCGCACCTCCGGCCGCGCGGCCGACGCGCTCGCCGACCCCGCCACCCGTGCGCAGATCCAGTCCTACGAGGACCTGCTCGACAAGCACGGCATCGAGCCCGGCGAGGCCGCTCTGGCCTGGCTGCTCACCCGCCCCGGCGTGACCGGCCCGATCGTCGGCCCGCGCACGGCCGAGCAGCTCGCCTCCGCGGTCCGCGCGGCCGAGCTGGAACTGTCCGAGGAGCTCCTGGCCGGCCTGGACGAGATCTTCCCGGGCCCGGGCCCGTCACCGGAGGCCTTCGCCTGGTAGCGGCCCCGTCAGGGGCGCGGGGAACTGCGCGACAAGCCGCCACCGGCCCGGAGCCGAAAAGCAGCCGTCCGCAGTTCCCCCGCCGCCCTTACCTCCCGAGCACGGAAGCCAGGGCGACGACGAGAAACATCAGCACGAGCACACCGGCCATGATCCGGTTGCGGGTTTTCGGGTCCACGCCACCGAGCCTAACCGGCGCCCCCGAGCGGCCAGCGCCCGACCGCCTCGTACCGGGGCTGCTCTCCCGGGACCCCCGACGTCGGCAGATTGCTCCGCACCAGGCAGAGCTCCCGTACGGTCCAGGTCCGGCCCGTGAATCCCGCGAGCACGTCCAGGAACGCCCGCACGTCCCCCGCCTCCCGCTTCCGCGCCACGGTCAGATGGGCCTTGTACCGCCGGTGCTCCCCCATCGGCACCCCGGCCTTGCGCGCGGCCGCCTCGGCCCGCTCGGCCAGCAGCCGGAGGGCCGCCAGGTCCCCGTCGGCCCCGGCCCACAGCGCCTTCCCGTGCCCGAACTGCCCGCCACCCCGCACGGCCAGCGAGAACGGCTCGGTCCGGCGCGCGGCCCGCTCCAGCCGCTCCGCCAGCTCGGGGACCAGACCGTCGTCGACCTCACCGTAGAAGGCGAGTGTGAAGTGCCAGCCCGGACGGCCGGTCCAGCGCATGCCGTCGGCGCCGGGCAGCGCGCGCAACTCGTCGACCACACCGCCGAGTTCACGACACACCTCGTCAGGGGGCAGCACGGCCGCGAAGAGTCTCATGGGTCCAGCCTGGCACCATGAGGCCATGCGGATCACCATCCGGGACGGCGGGCCCGACGACATTCCCGCGATACTCGGCATGCTCGACAACTGTGTGGAGTGGCTGGTCTCCCAGGGGCGCACGGGGCAGTGGGGGACGCGGCCCCTGTCGCAGAGCCCGAAGACGGTGGAGTCGGTCGGCCGGTACATGGCGGAGGGCAGCGTGTTCATGGCCGACGCCGACGGCGTCCCGGCCGGCACCCTCACCCTCACCGACTCGGCGGGCGCCTCCCTGTCCCACCTCCCGCAGCCCGGCGAACCCGAGCGCTACATCCACTGGCTGGCCTCCGACCGCCGCTTCAAGGGGCACGGCGTGGGCAGCGCCCTGCTCGCGCACGCCGCCGAGGAGACCCGCCGCGCCGGGATCTCCCTGCTCCGCGTCGACTGCTACGCCGGGGACGACGGCAAGCTCGTCCGCTACTACGAGTCCAACGGCTTCACCCGGACCGAGGCCTTCACGGTCGGCGAGAGCAAGTGGCCGGGGCAGTTGCTGGCTCGCAGGGTGTAGGCCCGCCCCGCGGACCCGGGGCGTGTCCTGGTCACCGTGCGTATCGTTGTACTGCGCGGCCGGATCCATCCACGGGTGCGGCCGGGGAGGAGCGCCACGATGACCGTCCTTGACGACAGGATCGAGATGGCCGACAGCAGCGGTGAACTCACGCTCGACACGATGTTCGAGTGGGTGGAGACGATGCCGGTCCCCGAGGGCTACAAGGTCGAGATCGTCGGGGGGAACATCTTCATGGCGCCTCAGCGGGACACCCACTGGGACATCATCCTGGACATCGTCGAGCAACTGCGCACCAAGTATCCGCGCAAGCGCGTGAAGTCCGATGTCCGCGTGGACTACCCGGGCCACCTCAACGGCTTCGCCTCCGATCTGACCGTGATGGCGGAGGGCGCGGCGAAGAACGACAAGGGCCTTTGGCGCTACCAGGACGTCGAGTTCGTCGCCGAGGTGATCTCCAGGAAGACCGCGGCGAACGACTACGGCCCCAAGAAGGACGCCTATGCCTCGGCCGGTGTGCCGGTGTACCTGATCGTGGATCCGTACACCGGCCGCTGGCATCTGCACACCAAGCCCAAGGACGGCGAATATCGGGGCGAGCTGAGTCTGGACTTCGGGGACGAGATCGACCTGACAGGCACCGTGGTCGGGCTCGTCCTCGAAACCGGCGAGTTCCCCCGCGACTGACGCCGCCCTACGCCGCCGGGGCCAGCTCCTCCTGATGCTCCCGGGGCACGAATCGCACCCTCGGGTGCCCCCGGTGCCAGCCCACCGAAAGCCGCAGGTTGCCGACGCGGGCCAGGATCAGGCCGATCACGGCCGCGGCGACGGCCGCGACGGCACCGCCGGCCGCGAGGCCGACGCGGGCGCCGTACGTGTCGGTGATCCAGCCCACGATCGGCGCGCCGACCGGGGAGCCGCCGAGGAAGACCATCATGTAGAGGGCCATGACACGGCCGCGCATGGCCGGGTCCGTGGACATCTGGATGCTGGTGTTCGTCGTGACGTTGACCGTCATGCCGAACAGGCCCAGCGGAACCATGAGCAGGGCGAACATCCACAGCGTCGGTGTCGTGGCCGCCACGATCTCCAGCGCGCCGAAGACCAGCGCCGCCGCGATCAGCAGCCGCAGCCGGGCCGTGCCGCGCCGGGCGGCGAGCAGGGCGCCCGCGACCGAGCCGACCGCCATCAGCGTGTTGAACATGCTGTAGGCGCCCGCGCCCGCGTGGAACACGTCGTCCGCGAAGGCCGAGAGGTAGACGGGGAAGTTGAAGGCGAAGGTGCCGACGAATCCGACCAGGACGATCGGCCAGATCAGCTCCGGGCGGCCGGTGACATAGCGCACGCCTTCGCGCAGCTGCCCCTTGCCGCGCGGGGCGCGCTCGACGACGTGCAGCTCGCGGGCGCGCATCAGCAGCAGGCCGGTGAGCGGCGCGATGAAGGACAGGCCGTTGAAGAGGAACGCGTAGCCGGTGCCGACACCGGTGATCAGTATGCCCGCGACGGCGGGGCCGACCAGGCGGGCGGACTGGAAGTTCGCCGAGTTCAGGCTGACCGCGTTCTGCAGCTGGCGCGGGCCGACCAGCTCGGAGACGAAGGACTGCCGGGCCGGGTTGTCCACCACCGTGGCGAGACCGACCGCGAAGGCGGCGACGTACACGTGCCACACCTGGACGTGGCCGGTGAGGACGGCGACGGCGAGGGCGAGGGCGGTGAGGGCCATCGCCGACTGTGTGACCAGCAGGGTGGGCCGCTTGCGCAGCCGGTCGACGAGGACACCGCCGTAGAGGCCGAAGAGCAGCATCGGCAGGAACTGGAGGGCCGTCGTTATGCCGACGGCCGCGGAGGAGCCGGTGAGGCTGAGGACCAGCCAGTCCTGGGCGATGCGCTGCATCCAGGTGCCGATGTTGGAGACGACCTGTCCCATGAAGAACAGGCGGTAGTTCCGCACCTTCAGGGACGAGAACATCGAGGACTTGCGCGGGCGGGTGTCGGAGGTGGGCGGGGAGTCGTGGGGATCAGGTGCGGGGACGGAAGCTGCTCCGGGTCCCGAACTCAAAGGGTTCGCCTCCTCTTTCCATTGCTCGTTCGCCTTCGGGGCGCTGGAGCCGGTGCCGAGGGGCCGACCGTGCTCGCCCCTTCGGGCCTCCGCGCGCTCGACCCCTCGGCACCGGCGCGCCCCTACGGCTCACTCGCGGCGACGTACGGCTTACAGATGCGCGAGTTTCTCCAGCACGGGGGCGGCGGCGCGCAGTTTCGCCCACTCGTCCTCGTCGAGGTTTTCCACCAATGTGGCCAGGAATGCGTTCCGCTTGCGGCGGCTCTCCTCGAGCATCGCCTCGGCCTGCTCGGTGCGCGTCACGACCTTCTGGCGCCGGTCCTCGGGGTGCGGCTCCAGACGGACCAGCCCCTTGGACTCCAGCAGCGCCACGATGCGGGTCATCGAGGGCGGCTGGACGTGCTCCTTGCGGGCGAGCTCGCCCGGGGTGGCCCTGCCGCACAGGGACAGGGTGCCGAGCACCGACATCTCGGTGGGGCTGAGCGACTCGTCGACCCGCTGGTGCTTGAGCCGACGGGAGAGCCGCATCACGGCGGAGCGGAGGGAGTTCACGGCGGCTACATCGTCGCCATGGCTGAGGTCCGGCATGTTCTTTAGCGTAACTCATTACTCTCGCTAAGGACTACCCGGACACGCATGAACTCCCGTGACCCTGGCCACTGAAGCGTGACATCACTCATATGGGTGATCCGTTGGCGGAACGTGACACACCGGACCGAAGAGTGCCGCGACCCTTCGGTCATGGGGACCAGCGTGTTCAGCCTGCGAATAGACCACGAGCTGCTTGAGCGGCTCCGGCACCATGCCGCGAAAAGGGGAATGAGCGTCCAGGACTATGTCGTCCGGACGCTCATTCGCGATGACTTCGACCAGCGGTTCCAGGCCGCCGTCGAGGAGACGGAGAGGTTCTACGGGTCACCCGACTCGGGCGACGAGGATCCGGATCAGGTCAGACCCAGCGCCGGCATCAGGTAGTAGAACGCGAACACCGCCGCCACCGCGTACATCGCCGTCGGCACCTCCCGGCCCCGTCCGGCCGCCAGGCGCAGCACCACGAAGGTGACGAAGCCCATGCCGATGCCGTTGGTGATCGAGTACGTGAACGGCATCATCACCATCGTCACGAAGGCCGGGATGGCGATCGTGTGGTCCGCCCAGTCGATCTCCTTGACCGAGCCGGCCAGGATCAGGAAGCCGACCGCGAGCAGGGCCGGGGTGGCCGCCTGGGACGGCACCATCGTGGCGACCGGCGTCAGGAAGAGGGCCGCGGCGAAGAGACCGCCGGTGACGACGTTCGCGAGGCCGGTACGAGCGCCCTCGCCGACACCGGCCGTGGACTCGACGAAGGCGGTGGTCGCCGAGGAGGAGCTGGCGCCGCCGGCGGCGACCGCGAGGCCGTCGACGAACAGCACCTTGTTGATGCCGGGCATCTGCCCCTGCGCGTCGGTCAGCTTCGCCTCGTCGGAGACGCCCATGATCGTGCCCATCGCGTCGAAGAAGCACGACAGCAGCACGGTGAAGACGAACAGCACACCGGTCAGCACGCCGACCTTCTCGAAGCCGCCGAACAGGCTGACCTGCCCGACCAGCCCGAAGTCGGGGGCGGCGACCGGGTTGCCGGGCCACTTCGGGGTGGTCAGACCCCAGCTCGGCACCTTGGCCACGGCCTCGATCACCACGGCCACGACGGTCATGGCCACGATCGAGATCAGGATCGCGCCGGAGACCTTGCGCACGATCAAGGCGAGCGTGAGCAGTACGCCCAGGACGAAGACCAGGACCGGCCAGCCGTCGAGGTGGCCGTCGCCGCCGAGCTGGAGCGGGACGGTGGTGCGGGCGGCGTCCGGGATACGGGAGACGAAGCCGGCGTCGACGAGCCCGATCAGCATGATGAACAGGCCGATACCGATGGAGATGGCCTTGCGCAGCCCGTAGGGGACGGCGTTCATCACGCGCTCGCGCAGCCCCGTGGCGACCAGCAGCATGACCACGAACCCGGCGAGGACCACCATGCCCATCGCGTCCGGCCAGGACATGCGCGGGGCGAGCTGGAGGGCGACGACGGAGTTCACGCCCAGGCCGGCGGCCAGCGCGATCGGCACGTTGCCGATGACGCCCATGAGGAGGGTGGTGAGCGCGGCCGTGAGGGCCGTCGCGGTGACCAGCTGTCCGTTGTCGAGCTGGTGACCGTACATGTCCTTGGCGCTGCCGAGGATGATCGGGTTCAGCACGATGATGTAGGCCATCGCGAAGAAGGTGGCGAGGCCGCCGCGGACCTCGCGGGACAGCGTGCTGCCCCGCTCGGAGATCCGGAAGAAGCGGTCGAGTGCGCCGTACGTGGGCCCGGCTCCCGGCTGTTCAGGGGCGGGGACCTTGGCGGGAGCCGAGGAGGACATGTGTTTGGTGTTTCCTACGAAGAGAAGTGGTCAGACACAAACCGTTTCAGTATGAACATATAAGGCCCCGATCGCACATCTGCGCGCGTAGACCTGATCGCCTCGTAAGCTGTCCCCATGGCGAAATGGACCCCCAGACACGAGGCGCCGGAGCCCCTGGAGGGCCCCGTGGTCGCCACCGTCACCGGCGGCACGATCCTTTGGTTCGTCCTCTTCCTGGTCCAGCTCCCCTTCTACGGCTGGTTCGACGACCGCGGCCAGACGTGGTGGGTGTGGACCTGCCTGGCCGGCGCCGGTCTGGGGCTGATCGGCATCTGGTACGTCCGCAGGCGCGATGCCGCGATCAAGCGGGCCGCGGCCCAGCAGGACGTGACGGCGACTCCTTCGGCCGAGTAGGCGCGTTCCCGCCCGGTTCCCGGCGAGACACACGTCCGTCCCCTCTCTACTCTCGGAGGGAGGCGGCGAAACGCCCGAAACCGTCGCGCGCGACCGCCGCCCCTCCGGTGAGGAGCGCAGCCATGACGACGCAGAACAGCGCGACCGAGGCCGACCGGGCCCTGAAGGCCAAGCACCGGGCGATGTGGGCGCAGGGCGACTACCCGTCCCTGGCCGCCGAGGTCATCCCCGGTCTAGGGGCGGTCCTGGTCGAGGCGTGCGGGGTGCGCTCCGGTCAGCGGGTGCTGGACGTGGCCGCGGGCACCGGCAACGCCGCGATCCCGGCGGCCCTGGCCGGCGCGGACGTGGTCGCCTCGGACCTGGCTCCGGAACTGTTCGAGGCCGGCCGGCAGGTGGCCGAGAAGCAGGGCGCCCACCTCAGCTGGCAGGAGGCCGACGCCGAGGCCCTGCCCTTCGGCG
The DNA here is from genome assembly GCF_029813805.1 of Streptomyces sp. DH10. Lineage (NCBI taxonomy): Bacteria > Bacillati > Actinomycetota > Actinomycetes > Kitasatosporales > Streptomycetaceae > Streptomyces > Streptomyces sp. DH10. The sequence goes on along the minus strand of NZ_JARVKU010000002.1, from coordinate 201,164 downwards.
ACGCCGAGTTCGACACCGTGCTGTCCTGCGTCGGGGTGATGTTCGCACCGCACCACCAGCAGGCCGCCGACGAACTCGTCCGGGTCTGCCGTCCCGGCGGCACCATCGGCCTGCTGAGCTGGACGCCGCAGGGCTTCATCGGCCGGATGTTCGCCACCATGAAGCCGTACGCGCCGCCGCCCCCGCCGGGTGCGCAGCCGCCCCCGCTGTGGGGGGACGAGGACCATGTGCGTGCCCTCCTCGGCGACCGGGTCACGGACGTGCGCGCCGAGCGCCGGACCGTCCGGGTCGACCGCTTCGAGACGCCCGAGGCGTTCCGCGACTACTTCAAGGAGCGCTACGGTCCCACGATCACCGTCTACAAGAACATCGCCGGCGACCCCGAGCGCACCGCAGCCCTGGACCGCGACCTGGCGGATCTCGCCCGCGACGGCGACCCGGGGACGGGCGGGGGCGGGACCGCCCTGGAGTGGGAGTACCTGCTGCTCACCGCGCGCCGGGCGGGCTGACCACCGCGCGTGGCAGCAGGGTCCGACGGTGGTCCGGTGGCGTACAACTGCCGTACGACCAGGGCACGACGCCCGTCCTTCCCAGGTCGGATCTTCCCCGCATTCGGCAGGTGAAGCGGCAAAACCGCACGTACCGTCGAATGCATGACGCATCTCGACGCGGGTGCCCGGCCCGACTCCGCACTGCCGGCGACGGTCACCTCACGCGAGACCGGCCTGACCACGGCGCAGGTCGCCGAGCGGGTGGAGCGCGGCCAGGTCAACGACGTGCCGGTGCGCAGCAGCCGCTCCACCGTCGACATCGTCCGCGCCAACGTCTTCACCCGCTTCAACGCGATCATCGGCGTGCTCTGGCTGATCATGCTGGTCGTCGCGCCGATCCAGGACAGCCTGTTCGGCTTCGTGATCCTCGCCAACACCGGGATCGGGATCGTCCAGGAGTGGCGGGCGAAGAAGACGCTGGACTCGCTCGCGCTGATCGGCGAGGTGCGTCCCACCGTCCGACGGGACGGGGCCTCCGGCGAGGTCAGCACCTCCGAGCTCGTCCTCGACGATCTGATCGAGATCGGGCCCGGCGACAAGGTCGTCGTCGACGGGGTGTGTGTCGAGGCCGACGGGCTGGAGATCGACGAGTCGCTGCTCACCGGCGAGGCGGACCCGGTCGTCAAGCGCCCTGGCGACCAGGTGATGTCGGGCAGCTTCGTGGTCGCGGGCGGCGGGGCCTTCCAGGCCACGAAGGTCGGACGGGAGGCGTATGCGGCGCAGCTCGCGGAGGAGGCGTCCCGGTTCACCCTCGTCCACTCCGAGCTGCGCTCGGGCATCTCCACGATCCTCAAGTACGTCACGTGGATGATGGTCCCGACCGCGATCGGCCTGATCATCAGCCAGCTGTTCGTGAAGGACAACGCCTTCAAGGACTCTGTCGCGCGGACGGTCGGCGGCATCGTCCCGATGGTCCCCGAGGGGCTGGTCCTGCTCACCTCGGTCGCCTTCGCCATCGGCGTCATCCGCCTCGGCCGCAAGCAGTGCCTGGTCCAGGAGCTGCCCGCGATCGAGGGGCTGGCCCGGGTCGACACGGTCTGCCTCGACAAGACCGGCACCCTCACCGAGGGCGGCATGGACGTCACCGGGCTGCGGCCCCTCCAGGGCGCCGACGACACGTACGTACGCCGGGTGCTCGGCGCGCTCGGCTCATCGGACCCCCGGCCGAACGCCTCCCTCAAGGCGATCATCGACGCCTACCCGGCCGCCGAGGACTGGCGCTGCACCCGGGCACTGCCGTTCTCCTCCGCCCGCAAGTACAGCGGCGCCGCGTTCTCCGAGGCCGACGGGGAGAGCAGCACCTGGCTGCTCGGGGCGCCTGACGTGCTGCTGTCCGAGGACGATCCGGCCCTCGCCGAGACCGAGCGGCTGAACGAGCGGGGCCTGCGGGTGCTGCTGCTCGCCCAGGTCGACCGGGACCTCGACGACCCGGAGGTGTCCGAGGGAGCGAAGCCCACCGCGCTGGTGGTCCTGGACCAGCGACTGCGGCCGGACGCGGCCGACACGCTGCGCTACTTCGCCGAGCAGAACGTGGCCGCCAAGGTCATCTCCGGCGACAACGCGGTGTCGGTCGGCGCGGTCGCGTCCAAGCTGGGGCTGTCAGGAACCACCGTGGACGCGCGCCGGCTGCCCGCCGAGCAGGAGGGGATGGCCGAGGCCCTCGACGACGGCACGGTGTTCGGGCGGGTCACCCCGCAGCAGAAGCGGAACATGGTGGGCGCGTTGCAGTCCCGCGGGCACACGGTCGCGATGACGGGTGACGGGGTGAACGACGTCCTCGCCCTGAAGGACGCCGACATCGGCGTCGCGATGGGCTCCGGCTCGGAGGCGACCCGGGCGGTCGCGCAGATCGTGCTGCTGAACAACAGCTTCGCGACGCTGCCGTCAGTGGTGGCGGAGGGCCGCCGGGTCATCGGCAACATCACGCGCGTCGCGACCCTGTTCCTCGTCAAGACGGTCTACTCGGTGCTGCTGGCGATCCTGGTGGTCTGCTCGCAGGTCGAGTACCCGTTCCTGCCGCGCCACCTGACCTTGCTCTCGACCCTGACGATCGGCGTCCCGGCCTTCTTCCTCGCGCTCGCGCCCAACAAGGAGCGCGCGAAGCCGAACTTCGTGCGGCGGGTGATGCGGTACGCGATCCCGGGCGGGGCGGTGGCCGCGGTGGCGACCTTCGCGACCTACCTGATCGCCCGGCGGCACTACACGGGCGCGGGCGCCCTGGACGCGGAGACCAGCGCCGCGACGCTCACGCTGTTCCTCATCTCGATGTGGGTCCTGGCGATCATCGCCCGCCCCTACACCTGGTGGCGTATCGCCCTGGTGGCGACGATGGCCGGGGCGTTCCTGCTGGTCCTCGTCGTGCCGTGGCTCCAGGACTTCTTCGCGCTGAAGCTGGTCGGCGTGACGATGCCGTGGCTGGCGGTCGGTATCGCGGCGGTGGCGGCGGCCACCCTGGAGCTGACGTGGAGGGTGGTGGACCGCCGCTTCCCGGCCTAAGCCTGTCCCAGGCTCTGGCCGCGGTTACCTGACGTCGACGTAGTCACCCGTGGCGTTGACCGCCGGGGTCGTCGTGGTGCCCGCGAAGCTGAAACGCCAGTAGCCGTCGTACGTCGCGGTGGCGGTGGTCTTCAGGTTGCCGTACTGGTCGGAGTACACCGTCTTGACCGTGGTGTACGTGCTGGTGCCCGCCTTGCGGAACTGGAGCTTGACCGGCTGGTTGGTGTAGCCGTGGTAGGCGTTGTCCTCCCAGTTGGCGCGGGAGAGCTTGCCGGTGGACGTGATGGTCTTGCCCTTGTAGACGGGCTCGGGGCCGGCGTTGACGGTCAGCTTGGAGTAGCGCTGCACCTTGGTGCTGCCCAGGCCGCCCTGCGTCTTCTCGTCGCCGTTGCTGGTGACGGCGAGGGCGCCGGCGCCCCAGGTGCCGGCGTCGGAGTTCCACAGATCGCCGTCGGCCGGGCGGATGTTGATGACGCCCTTGCAGCTGAGGACGGTCGACGAGGCGGCGGTGCAGGTGGCCGGGTCGTCGCTGATGAGGACGTTGTCCGCGGTGTCCATCGAGGAGCCGTGGTAGATCAGCGGGCCGGTGGCGAAGTTGTCGGAGCTGGTGTCGAGGTCCGCGGCGTGGGTCACGGTGTAGGTAACGGGGACGCTGACCAGGTTCGTGGTGCCGACGACGATGTTCTTGCCGCTGTTGACCTTCATGTCGGAGAAGGTGACGTCGAGGGTCGACGTGGTGGTGCTGCCCGACTCGGCGCCGGACGCGGCGGAGCCGAAGGCCGCCTTGCCGGACGGAGCGTCGGCGGCCTGGGCGGCCGGAACGACGAGGGCGGAAAGGGCCAGGGCGCCGGTGACGGCGGCCACGGTGGCTCGGATGTGCATGTGTTCCCCAGGTGGAGAAGTGATCTAGGAGTCTGTTGACTCACGCGATCAGATTCACGAGGCCGGGAACAGGTTGTACGACCCGGTCCAGGTTTTGCCATCTCATCCGCGATGTGTGACACACCCATGAGACATGCGGCACCGCCGGCCCCGGAACGGATCCCGTGGCCGGCGGTGCCGTCTGCGGGGACGGTGTTATCGCACGTCGACGAAGTCGCCCGTGGCGTTGACCGCCGGCGTGGTCGTCGTGCCCGCGAAGGAGTAGCGGAAGTAGCCGTCGGTGGAGGCCGTGACGGTGGCCTTCAGGTTGCCGTACTGGTCGGAGTACACCGTCTTGACCGTGGTGTACGTGCTGGTGCCCGCCTTGCGGAACTGGAGCTTGACCGGCTGGTTGGTGTAGCCCGCGTACTTGAGGGTCTCCCAGTTGGCACGGGACAGCTTGCCGGTGGCCGTGATGGTCTTGCCCTTGTACACGGGCTCCGGCGAGGCGTTGACTGTCAGCTGGGAGGCACGCTGGAACTTGAAGGACCCGGCTTTCTCCTGCCATACGAAGTCGCCGTCCTCGGCGTCGATCCAGGCTTCCACGTACCAGGTGCCGGCATTCGCGTTGCTCAGGTAGTCGACCTTCGGATCGACCAGCACCGAGGCCGTGCACGTGGAGGTGGTGGAGCTGACCGCCGTGCACGTCGGCTTGGAGGTCGTGAAGAAGCCGTAGTCGGGGCCGCTGAGCGTGAACCCGTCGGCGCCCGCGATGCCCGAGTCGTCCTGGGCCGTCACGCTGACCTTGATGGTCTTCGCGGCGGACGTCCCCACAGACACCTTGTTGTCGCCGTCGACGACGACCTTGGTGATCGTGGTGTCGCCGACCCCGCCATCCGCCTGCGCGGCGGGAACGGCCAGGGCGGAAAGGGCCAGGGCGCCGGCGACGGCGGCCACGGTGACTCGGATGCGCATGCGTTCTCCAGGTGGAGAGGGGCCCCGGCGCTCGTCGTCGGCTCCTGGGGCCCAGGTGATCGTGGAGTCTGTTGACTCACGTGATCAGATTCGCGAGCAAGGCGTTTGGTTGTACGACAGGTGAAAGATTTGTGCGGGAACTTTCACCGAATGCTCAAACGCCACCGCACGCTTCAGTCGAACCACCGATCCCGCGCCAGCTCCGCCGTCCGCGACGGGTCCTCCAGCAGTGCCGCCACCTCGAACCGCCGCGGCCACTGCCCGGCCGCCCAGGCCAGGCCCGCGGCGACGCCCTCCAGCGTGGCGGCGTGCAGGACGCCGTCGTCGGTGAGGCGCCAGTCGATCTCCACGCCGTCGACGACGAGTTCCTCGTGCTCGATGTAGGAGGAAGGGGTGCGGGGACCGAGCAGGACCTGGACCGGGTCCGGGACGTCGTGTTCGGTGCCCTCGGAGGTGACCCGCCCCGTGACCGACTCGCTCAGGCGCCGTACCTGGAAGAGTTCGGTCAGGTCGGCGGCCCGGGACGGGCGGACCGGGAGCAGCGGGACGCCTTCCGTGAAGGGCAGCAGGTCGGGTGAGTCGCACACCACGGCGTCGGCCGCGTCCACGACCTCCGTCCGGCCGTCGATGACGGCACGCAGCTCGTCCGGCAGGGTCACCTGCTCGGGGTCCAGTTCGGCCAGGGCCCCGTACAGCGCGTGCAGTTGGGCGTCCGTCACCTCGCGCTCCGGGTCTGCGAGCCGGTCGAGGAGTTCGGCGGCACCGCCGGGCTCGTCCAGCAGCGCGGCGACGGACGTCCGCACACCCAGCGCCCGCAGCACCTGCTCGTCCTCAAAGCCGGTCGCGTCGGCCTCCTCGTACAGGCCGCGCAGCAGCGGGTCGCCGCCGGCGGCCCGCAGTCCGGCCGGGCGGCGCCCGTCGAGCACCGGGTTCCCGCGCAGCCACCACGCCGTGTACGGCCGTACGACCTCGTGCGTGCCGTCCGGCAGCAGGACGCGCACGGGCTGCACGATCGCGTCCCGCAGGGGCGGCTGCGACAGCAGGGACAGGGCCTGGGCCCACTTGTCCTCGTCGACCAGGTCCAGGTCCCGTACGGCGACGATCTCGGTGGCGACCGGCGGCACCGGGCTGTCCGGGAAACGGTCGAGGACGTCCTCGGCCCACACGTCGACCGCGTCCAGCAGGCCCGCGTCGTCGGGTTCGGCGAAGTCACCCTCGCGCGGCTCCAGTTCGTCGGGGTCGAGGACGACGTCGGTGGCGCGGACGAGCGCGAAGTTCACCAGCACCCCGCAGGCCGCCAGCGGCTGCTCGCCCCACTTCGAGGCCAGCTCGGCGTCCACCGCGGCCAGTTCGCCCTCGCGCATGACCTGGGCGAACGGGCCGCCGGGAAAGACGAGTTCGCAGGCCGGGGCCGGTTCACCGTCCTCGTCGTGCAGGGCGAGCGCACCGAGCCAGGGCTCGTCACCGGGCTCCAGACCGGCGTCCCGCACCAACGCGAGCACGGTGTCCGCCAGTTCCTCCGCGTCGAGGGCGTCCTCCTCCCACAGCACGCCGCCCTCGTCGTCGAGCGACGCGGCGACGGCGGCCCTGACCTGCGGGGTGGTGAGCACGGCGCGCGGGGTCGCGGGCAGGGCGCCCAGCTTCTCCAGGATCGGGTGCGCGGCGTCCGGATGGGCCACCTTCAGACCGAGCCGGGCCAGGGTCTCCGGGTCGGTGCCGGTGGCGTCGGAGCTGGGCAGCAGGACCTGCCGGGGCCCGATCGTCGTGCGTCCGTCCGCGAGCGGCACCGGCAGGCCCGACAGCCGGTCCGGGTCGACCCCGGCCAGGCTGTCGTAGAGCCGCCGCCACCAGCCGGGCTCCTTCTCCAGCCCGGCCAGCCGGTCGATCGCGTCGGTCAGCGGCACCCGGGCGACGCCCAGGGTGCGCAGCTCCGTCCGGCGTTCCAACCCGGCGGGCAGCAGCGTGGGCAGCACCTCGGCGAGCACCCGCACCGTGTCCGCGCCCGCGCCCTCGACGACCTCGGCGTCCCGGGGTCGCAGCGACTCGGGCAACTCCTCGTCGTCCTGCCCGCGGGGCTCGACGGCGGGCGGCAGGAAGGAGGTGCGCGGCAGCCGCTCCACGATCGCCCGGCGCAGGGCGCCGTCCAGCTCGCCCTTGCCGAGCGGCCCGGGGACGAGGTCGATCAGCCCGGCCGTCACCGGCCGCCAGGCGCCGAGGAGTTCGGCGTAGGAGTCGGCCGCGCGCTCGATCAGGAAGTCGGTCAGCGGACCGGGGGCGGCGTGCCGGCGGGTGGAGTCCAGCGGGAACGAGGCGATGAGCAGGGCCGGGACGCCGAGCGGCTCGTCGCTGGGCGTGGGGGCGTGCACGACCGGGCTGGTGCGGGGCCGGACCGGGCTGCCGTCGGAGTCCACGGGCACGGCCCAGGTGACCGACCAGTGCGGGCGCAGCCGCTCCTCGACGGGCCGGCCGGTGAGCAGTTCGGGAGTGAGGGGGCCGTGGGCGGCGCGGGTGCGCCAGTAGGTGACGCCGTCGCCGGAGTCGTCGATGACGGTGAAGGGGCCGTCGGTGCGGCGGGAGATCGTCCGGGGGCTCTCGCCGTTGATCTCGACGACGACCTCTTCGAGACCGGCGAGGGTGAGCAGCAGCGCGTCGTCGACCGCCCGCAGCAGCCGTTCGGCGAGGTCGGCGGCGGCCGCGTCCCGCAGCGGCAGGATGACGGCGGTGTCGTACGGGTCGGGGGCGGTGCCCTCGGCGGCGAACGGCAACCGCAGCAGCGGTACGTGACCGTCGCGCCGCCGGACCTCGTCCCCGAGGCCGGGGCTGTGCCGGGCGGTGTCGGCGGCCAGTTCCCGCGCCTCGGCCAGCGACCACCGCACGCCGCCGTGCCGGCCGACGACGGCGGGCTCGTCGGTCACGGCGAGGACGGCGGCGAACCCGACGCCGAACCGCCCGACGGCCTGCTCGTGGGTCTCGCGCTTCGCCGACGCGCGCAGGGTGGACAGCGACTCGACCCCGGCTGCGTCCAGCGGTGCGCCGGTGTTGGCGGCGACGAGCACACCGTCACGGAGGGTGAGCCGCAGCCGCCCGGGCACACCGGCCCGGGCCGCCGCGTCGGCGGCGTTCTGCGCGAGTTCGACGACGAGCCGGTCCCGGTAGCCACCGAGGACCAGGTCCTCCTCGGCGTTGGCGTCCTCACGGAACCGGGCGGGGCTGGTGGCCCAGGCGTCGATGACGCCGCGCCGCAGGCGTGCCGTACCGAACGGGTCGGCGCCCTCGGCTGCGGGCCGCACGAACTTGCTGCTCACGTTCCTTCTCCTCATCGACGAGAGGACGAAGGTACCGCCTGCGGAGCGGGGGTGCGCGCGCCGTCCGGCTCCGGTCGGCTCTCGGACGCGAACGTCACGAAATCCACCCATGCGGCGGGAGCGACGGCGAGCCGGGGGCCCTCGGTGTGCTTGGAGTACGCCTCGTGCCCGCTCACGAAATACCGGCTCCAGCCGCTGCTCCTGGTCGTCTGCCAGGACCGCGCCACCGCCGAATGGGCCGCGCGCCCGGTCCGCTTCGGCCCTCGCCAGTGGTCCCTGCTCACCCTGCGCCCGCTGGTCGCGGGACCGCACAACATGCCGGTGCTCACCGACCCGGCCGAGGTCCGCAAGGACCTCGCGCTCGCCACGCTGTCCGCCATCACCCACGTCAGGCATCCGGACATCGGGGCCATACTCAAAGCAGTGACAACCGTCCTGCGGGACACACCGCACCCCATCGCCGACCCGATCGTCGAACTCATCGCACAAGGCCTGGGCAAGCACCCGGCCGCGGAACTGTGGAGGAACCTGGTGGCCGTGGACCTCTCCTTCTACAAGTCGCACATCTCGGAAGAAATCCGCGACGAAGGCCGGGAAGAAGGCCGGGAAGAAGGCCGAGCCGAGGGTGAGGCCCGGCGGGCCGCCGAAGACGTCCTGGAGGTCCTGGATGTCCGTGGCATCGACGTCCCCGAAGCTGTCCGCGAGCGCATCGTCAGCTGCGATGACCCCGGGACTCTGCGCCGCTGGCACCGACGCGCCGTGATCGCCCCCTCTGCCGAGCAGATCTTCTCGGACGAGCAGGACGAGTAGGCGACGGCGGCTGCTGCCGCTGCTACGAGTGGCCCAGTTCCTCCGTGTCCTCGTCCGCCGTCACCGGGACCGAGCCCGAGTCCGACGCCGGGCGCAGCGGGAACGGGTCCACGCGGGTCTCGTCGATGACCGGCGGCGCCGGCTGGGGCGGCTTGGGCATGACCGCGGCCTCGGAGTGGCCGCCGCAGCCGTAGGCCAGGGAGACGACGCGGCCGTCGGCCGGGGAGAACTCGTTGGCGCAGACGCCGAAGGCCTGGCCCAGGGAGCCGCCGATGCGGAGCAGGAAGCCGCAGCTCACGCAGGGGGCGGGGGCCGCCTGTGCCATCGGGGTCTTGGGGCCGAAGGCCTCCTCCCAGCGGTCGGCGGCGATGTGCAGGCCGTAGCGGGACAGCACCCGGGCACGGCGCACGCCGAGTTCCTCGGCCACCGCCGCGATCGAACCGCGGGCGGGGACGGCCAGGGGCCCAGCCGTGACCTCCGCGTCCTCGGCCTCCGCCAGGGCGGCCATGTCCTCGGAGACGACGGAGTTCGGCGGCGGCTCGTCCTCGCCGGTCCAGCCGGGCTCCAGGCGCAGGTCCTCGGCGTCCGTGGGCAGCAGGTCGCCCGGCCCCATGTCGCCGGGCCGCAGCCGCTCGCTCCACGGCACCCACTCGGGCGCGAGCACCGCGTCCGGGCCGGGCAGCAGCACCGCCTCGTCCACCGTGACGATCTTCGCCCGGGACGCCCGGGCCACCGTCACGGCCCAGCGCCAGCCCCGGTACCCGAGCTCCTTGCACTCGAAGAAGTGCGTGACGACGCGGTCCCCTTCGGAGACCAGCTCCACGTGCTCGCCAACGATTCCTGGTGCCGCGGCCTCCTCGGCTGCGGCGCGGGCGAGGTCGACGGCCTCGGCGCACAGACGGTCAGGGGTGCGGCTTCGCGTTGTCGCTGCGCTCACAGGTATCGCTTCTCTCCATACGCCGTCTCACGAGTGCGCCACTCCCAGCGCCAGGGGCGGACGGAGCGGACCAGGGGACCGCGTCGACGTCCTTCATCCATTTTGCGGGATGGCTGAGATACGCACGCTACCCTTCCGCCCCACTTCGCGTACACCGACGGTCCTGACCGACGGCTCCGACCACCGTGCCGACCGGGCGCCGGCAACCCGGACAGTCACCCCACAGGCCCTATACAAGCTGTAATGGCACTACCCACGGCCATCTCGGGGCACTATGACGACGTGGCAGCCGCGAGGACGCCCCAAGGCGACACCGGGACCGGTGGGTCGAAAGGGGTCAAGGGAAGCAGCCGACTGAGCGGACCGGGCCGTGTGCGCGGCTCCCTCCGCGCGGTCGGCCGTGCCCTGCACCTGCCCTTCACCGGCACCGCACGCGGCATCCGCAAGGCCACCCACGCGCACGGCGCCGGCGAGTCCGGCCTCGGCAAGCTGATCGAGCTGCACGGCGTGAACGGCGCCGGAGACGTGATGATCACCGTCGCCCTCGCGTCGACCGTGTTCTTCTCCGTGCCGACCGACGAGGCCCGCGGCCGGGTCGCGCTGTACCTCGCCATCACCATGGCGCCCTTCACCCTCCTCGCGCCGGTGATCGGCCCGCTCCTCGACCGCATCCCGCACGGCCGCCGGGCCGCGATGGCCGGGGCGATGCTGGCCCGGGCGCTGCTCGCGCTCATCCTGTCCGGCGCGGTCGTCAGCGGCAGCCTCCAGCTGTACCCGGCGGCGCTCGGTGTCCTCGTCGCGTCGAAGGCGTACGGGGTGGTCAGAAGCGCCGTCGTGCCCCGGCTGCTGCCGCCCGGCTTCTCCCTGGTGAAGGCCAACTCGCGCGTCACCCTCGGCGGGCTCCTGGCCACCGGCATCGCGGCGCCGATCGGCGCCGGACTCCAGCAGGTCGGGCCGCGCTGGCCCCTCTACGGTGCCTTCGTGATCTTCGTGGCAGGGACGTTTCTGTCGTTCACGCTGCCGCCGAAGGTCGACTCCGCCAAGGGCGAGGACACCGCCCTGCTGGCCGCGGACGAGGAGCACCTGCACGGGCCGCACCGCCGCCCCGTCAAGCGCCCCGGGCTGCGCACGGTCGGCCCGGCCGTCACTCATGCCCTGGCCGCTAACGCGTCCATCCGCTGCCTGACGGGCTTCCTGATCTTCTTCCTCGCCTTCCTGCTGCGCGAGCACCCGATCTCCGGCCAGAGCGCCGCCGTGTCCCTGGGGATTGTGGGCGTGTCGGCGGGCGTCGGCAACGCGCTCGGTACGGCCGTGGGGGCGTGGCTCCGGTCCCGGGCGCCGGAGATCATCATCGTGACGGTCGTGGCGTGCGTGCTGGGCGCGGCGATCACGGCCGCGCTGTTCTTCGGCGCGATCCTGGTGGCCGGCCTGGCCGCGATCGCCGGTTTCGCGCAGGCCCTGGCCAAGCTGTCGCTCGACGCGTTGATCCAGCGGGACGTGCCCGAACTGGTCCGCACGTCGGCCTTCGCCCGCTCCGAGACGCTGCTCCAGATGTCCTGGGTGCTGGGCGGGGCGGTCGGCATCGTGATGCCGCTCAACGGCACGCTCGGGCTGGCGGTGGGCGCCGCGATCGTCGGCACGGGCTGGCTGACGACCGTGCGGGGGCTGATCGGCTCGGCCCGGCGCGGCGGTGCGGCACGGCCGCGCGTGGCGTAGCGGTACGGGCACGCCGTACCCCGCGTGGGCGGTCCGACCCGCAGGCCCGATAGCCTTCGCCCATGACCACGTTGCAATCCGCTGTGCGACGCCGCCGCGCCGTCGCCGCCGCCGGCGTCGTATCCGCCGGACTGCTCGTCCTCTCCGCCTGTGACAAGCCGACGCCGATGGCCACGGTCACCGTGGGCAGCGACTCGGTGAACTCCGAGGCCACCTGTGGTGGCGAGGGCGACGCCCTGAAGTCGTCCGACCTCACGCAGTGCCTGAAGGACAAGGGCGTCAAGACCATCTCCGTCGACCCGGACGAGACCGTGCGTTTTGGTGTCGATCCGGAGATCGCCGATGAGGGCTGGACGATCTTGATGAACGGCCAGCCGCTGACCGACTCCAGCACGAAGACGTACCGCACCATTCCTGGCAGCGTGTTCTTCAACGCCCAGTACGGGGCGCAGGGCAACTCGACGCTGGTGTCCATCAAGCAGGGCGAGAAGGACACGTCGGGGCTGTGGAACTTCAAGCTGGAGAAGGACGCGTAATCGCTGCCGCTGGGCTGGGCAGGGTGCTTGTTGCCACCGCGGTTGTTGTTGAACGGGACGCGGTGGCTCGGGCCTTTGGGGCGTTGCCCCCGGGGTCCGGTGAGGAGGCACTCGGCGTTGCAGGCCGTGCCCACCCGTTCCGCCCCAGCGGAACGACTGCCCACGGCGGTAACAGGACGACTGCCCACGGCCGTGGCGGCGCGACTGCCCGCGGCGGGGTGCTCGACCTCCAGGTGATCGCCGCCGGTGTAGGGCCCGCCCTCGCCGCTGCCTCCACCGCCTCCGCCCTCACCGTCGCCGCCCTCCAGGGCGACCCCTACGACCTCGTCGTCTCCGCCGGGATCGGTGGGGGGTTCCAGCCCGAGGCGGGCGTGGGGTCGCTCGTCGTCGCCGATGAGATCGTCGCGGCCGATCTGGGGGCCGAGACCGATGACGGGTTCGTGTCGGTCACGGAGCTCGGGTTCGGGACCGTGCGTCACCACCCGCCCCGGGACCTCGTACGGCTGGTCGGCGACGCCGTCGGGGCCCGTACCGGGGCCGTGCTCACCGTGTCCACGGTGACCGGGACCGCCGAGCGGGCCCGCGCGCTCCGCGAGCGTCACCCCACCGCGCTCGCCGAGGCCATGGAGGGCTTCGGTGTGGCCGAGGCCGCCGCCGCGCACGGGGTGCCCGTGCTGGAGGTCCGGGCGATCTCCAACCCCGTCGGGCCGCGCGACCGCGCCGCCTGGCGCATCCCCGACGCCCTGGCGGCCCTCACCGAGGGATTCGGGAAGCTCCTGCCCGTACTGGAGAGTTGGAACCGGCATGACCAGTGAGCAGCTGAAGATCGCCTACTCCCCCTGCCCGAACGACACCTTCGTCTTCGACGCCCTGGCCCACGGCCGCGTCCCCGGCGCCCCCGCCTTCGACGTGACCTTCGCCGACATCGACATCACCAACGGCATGGCCGAGCGCGGCGAGTTCGACGTGCTGAAGGTGTCGTACGCCGTGCTGCCGTACGTCCTCGACGAGTACGCCCTGCTGCCGTGCGGCGGTGCGCTGGGGCGAGGTTGCGGGCCGCTGGTGCTGACGCGGGAGGCGGACGTCGATCTCGCCGGTCGTACGGTCGCCGTGCCCAGTGAGAAGTCCACCGCCTATCTGCTGTTCCGGCTGTGGGCCGCGGACACGCTGGGCGACGGGGTCGGCGAGATCGTCGTCATGCCCTTCCACGAGATCATGCCGGCCGTGCGGGACGGCAAGGTCGACGCGGGGCTCGTCATCCACGAGGCGCGTTTCACGTACCGCGACTACGGCCTGCACAAGCTCGCCGACATGGGCGAGCACTGGGAGAACACCACCGGGCTGCCGATCCCGCTGGGCGCGATCATCGCCAAGCGGTCGCTGGGCGAACAGAAGCTGCGGCTGCTCGCCGACTCCATCCGGACGTCCGTCCGCGCCGCCTGGGACGACCCCGAGGCGTCCCGCCCGTACGTCATGGAGCACGCCCAGGAGATGGACCCGGCCGTCGCCGACCAGCACATCGGGCTGTACGTCAACGAGTTCACCGCCGACCTCGGCGAGGACGGCTACGCCGCCGTACGCGGGCTGCTGACACGCGCGGCGGCCGAGGGGCTGGTGCCGCCCCTCGGCCCGAACGCGCTGCGTTTCCCCTGAGCGGTCTACACGTCCAACTGGTCGGCGACCGCGCGCAGCAGGCCCGCGATCTTCTTGCCGGCGGTCTTCTCGGGGTAGCGGCCCCGCTCCAGCATCGGCGTGATGTTCTCCAGGAGAGTCGTCAAATCCTGGACGATCGAAGCCAGCTCGTCCGGCTTCTTGCGGGTCGCGGCGGCGACCGAGGGGGTCGGATCCAGAATCGTCAGGGACAGCGCCTGGTCGCCGCGCTGTCCGGCGACGACTCCGAACTCCACCCGCTGTCCCGGCTTGAGCGTCTCGACTCCGGCGGGGAGGACCGAGGAATGGACGAAGACGTCACCGCCGTCGTCGCGGGAGAGAAAGCCGAAGCCCTTCTCACTGTTGAACCACTTGACCTTGCCGGTAGGCACGTCTGTCCTCGTCCTCGTACTCGTCGGAAAACTGCTTCTGAAAACGGCTCTGGATAGCACTCGGGCGGGTCGTACGACCCGCCGGTACCAAGGCTAATGCTCTTCAGGCCGGTGACAAGACGTCACCCGGTTGTTCCTTCGCGCTGGGAACTACCCTGGTCGGGTGCGTGACAAAACCCAAACGAATTCCGCCGCTCCCGGTGACCGTCTGGTCCGTGCCGGTGGCATCGTCTTCTTCATCGGCGCCGTGGCCACACTGGTCACGGTCGCCCCGCTGTTGCTGGGGACGACACCCTTTCCGACCTATATGTTCGGCCTGAGCATGCTCATGGCGGTCGGATTCCTGATGGCCGGCGCGGGAGTGCTGCGTTCCGTGGCGGCGGGCCGGCGTCAGGCGCGTGCTGGACGGTAGTCCGAAAGCCACCCCGGGAATTCCGTCAGGTCGGTGAGGACGATGTCCGCGCCCGCCGCGCGCAGTTCCTCCGGGGGACAGGGGCCGGTGGGCACCGCGACCGACAGCGCGCCGGCCGCCCGGGCTCCGCGTACGTCCCCGACGTGGTCGCCGACGTAGACGCCCGCGTCGTGCTCACGCAGCGCCTCCGCCTTCTGTTCGGCCCACAGGTCGCCGATGACCGCGTCGGGCTCGATGCCGAGGTGCGCGAGGTGCAGTTTGGCGTTGGGCTCGTACTTGGCGGTGACGACTATCGCGCGTCCGCCGGCCTCCCGTACGGCCGCTATGGCCTCCCGGGCGCCGGGGAGCGCGGGCGTCGCGGCGATCGCGACGGTCGGGTAGATCTCCCGGTAGACGTCCGCCACGGTCTCGACCTCGTCGGCCGGGAACCAGTTGACCAGCTCCTCGGCCAGCGGCGGCCCGAGCCGCGTGACCGCCAGATCGGCGTCGATGTACGTCCCCGTCCGCTCGGACAGTTCCTGGTAGCAGGCGCGGATGCCGGGGCGGGAGTCGATGAGGGTCATGTCGAGGTCGAAGCCGACGGTGATTGCCATATGGGCCATTGTGCCCAGACGGTGTGAACGGCAGACGTCACGCTGTGACCGGCCAGGCCCGACAGGGCCTAACGAGAGCGCTGCGAGCGCCAGACCAGGAACAGCGCCGACGCCACCGCCGCACCTCTGACCACCCACGGCCAGGTCTCCGCCACCGCGTCGTTCATCCCGCCCTCGGCGATCGGCGTGCCCCAGCGGTCGTTCATCCTGCCCCACAGCCAGAGAACGCCGGCCGCGACGGAGAGACCGGGGAGGATCACGACCGCCCACTTCGTCTCCGCCGGGGTCAGGCGGCGGGAGGCGTAGGCGATGAGCCAGCCGAGGATCAGCACGAACCAGTTGCCGAGTACGGCGCCCGCGACGAGGAGACCGGCGGCGATCAGGAGGAACGGGTTGTTCCAGCCGCCCGCGGGCAGGCGCGGGAGACGCCGGCGGCTCGCCTTGCCGGCCGTCTCCTCCGGCACCACGGCGACCTCGACGACCGGTGCCGTCTCCTCGTCGGCCGCCGCCTTCTCCAGTTCCGGCTTCCTCGGCTTCGGCGGCTTCAGCAGGGCCGGCAGCTCCACGCCGCCCACGAAGCCCGGCACGTCGTCGCCGGCCCCGAAGGGGCTGCTGTCCACCCGCCACCAGTCCGGCTGGACCGCGCTGTCCCCGAGCTCGTGCCCGGCGGCCAGGTGCGGCGGGGCCGCGCCCTCGGTGGCGGCGGGAGGTGGCTCATCGGCGGACCGGGCCGGGCGGGGACGCGGTACGACGCGCCGCATGACCCCCTTCGGCCGCTCGCCCGGCTCGTCCCGCTCGCGGGCCTCGCGCTGTACGGGCACGGCGGCGGGTGCGCTCTCCTTCGTACCGCCGCCGCCCGTGCCGTCCGCGGCCGACGCCACGACCTCGTCGGGGCTGCCGAGGCGGGACAGGATGCGGCGGACGGCGGCGGGCGAGTCGACGGTGGCCTTCGCGCGGCGCCGGTCGATCTCGTTGCGCAGGTCCGCGACCAGACGCATGCGGGTGGCAGACGACAACTGCCGCTGCTGGGCCACGTCTCCGACGCGGCTCAGATACTCGTAAACGACCTGGTCGCTCTCAATCCCCACGAAGTCCCCTCCGGGGCGTGTGCGTTGGCTGACGCCGTCGGTCGACGGTACCGCGAGTACGAGTGCGCGACCCACATGCGCGTCCGGCACCCGGCCCCGCCCGCCCGCCCGCAGTCGGCCCGGCCGCCGGAGGCGACCCGCTACCGTGGACCGGATGAGCACCGAGGACAGGCCTCCGGCCCCCCGTTCCCTCGCGGAAGCGCTCCGCGGGCGGGACGACGTCTCGCTGGGCGCGCTCCTGCGCAGCCGTCCGGATCTCATCACGCCCGTGCCCACCGACCTCACGCAGCTCGCGACCCGCGCCGGCACCCGGGCCTCGGTCGTGCGGGCCCTGGAGCGGCTGGACCGGTTCGCGCTCCAGACGGCGGAGGCGCTGGCCGTGGCGGCGGATCCGGCGACGTACGACGAACTGCTCGGGCTCATGGCCGGGGACGACGCCGACCCGGCCGTCGCCCAGGCCCTGCCGCACGCCCTGGGCGTCCTGCGCGAGCAGGCCCTGGTGTGGGGCGGCGACGACCGGCTGCGGCTGGTCCGCACGGCCCGTGAGCTGCTGGCGCCCTCGCCGCAGCACCCCTCCCCGACGGGGCTCGGCCCGACGGTCCAGGAGGCCACCGCCGGGATGTCCCCGGGGCGCATCCAGGAGATCGTCACGGCAGCCGGGCTGCCCTCGACCCACGACTCGGTCTCCGCGGTGACCTCCCTGACCGGGCTGTTCACGGACCGGCGCCGGATGGCCGCGCTGCTCGCCGAGGCCCCGGCCGACTCACTCGACGTGCTGGAGCGGCTGGTGTGGGGGCCGCCGTACGGGCAGGTCACGGCCGATCCGGCGCCCCGGCTGCGCTGGCTGCTGGACCGGGGGCTGCTGCTGCCGACGGCGCCCGGGACGGTCGTACTGCCGCGCGAGGTCGCCCTGCACCTGCGGCGGGGGCGCGCGCACCGGACGCCCGAGCCGGTGCCGCCGGCGGTCGAGGCCGCCGCCGTGCACCGTCCACAGGTTGTGGACAGCACCGCGGCCGGGCAGGCGTACACCGCCCTCGCGACCGTCGAGGAGCTGCTGAAGGACTGGGACGAGGGCGGGCCGGCGGTACTGCGGGCCGGCGGGCTGAGCGTGCGGGACCTGAAGCGGACCGCCGTCGCCCTCGACGTGCTCGAGCCGGTCGCCGCGTTCTGGGTGGAACTGGCCTACGCGGCGGGCCTGATCGCCCCGGACGGGGAGGCCGACGAGCGGTACGCGGCGACCCCGGCGTACGACGAGTGGCTGGAGCTGCCCGCCGCCGAGCGCTGGTCCCGGCTGGTCACGGCGTGGCTCCCGGCGACCCGCACGCCCGGGCTGGTGGGCGGGCGGGACGCGAAGGACCGTACGTTGTCGGCGCTCGGGCCGGGTCTGGACCGTTCGGCGGCGCCGGAGGTACGGCACCGGGTGCTGGCGCTGCTGGCCGGGCTGCCGGAGGGTGCCGCGCCGGCCGCCGAGTCGGTGCTGGCCCGGCTGCGCTGGGAGCGGCCGCTGCGCGGTGCCCAGCGGGAGGACGACCTGCGCAGCCGGCTCGCCGGGTGGGCCCTGTCCGAGGCGGAAATGCTGGGCGTGACGGGCAGGGGTGCGCTGTCGGCCCACGGCCGGGCCCTGCTGGGGGCGCCCGCCGCTCCCGCGAAGAGCCCGGAAGCGGAGCCCTCCGGGCCGGGCGACAAGCTCCCGGTCCACCACCGCCCCACGCAGGTCCCCACCCTCTCCGCCGCCGAACAGGCCGTCGCCTCCACCGCCGCGGCCCGGCTGCTCACGCCCCTGCTGCCGGAGCCGCTGGACCACGTGCTGCTCCAGGCCGACCTGACGGCGGTGGCGCCCGGCCCCTTGCGGCGCCCGCTCGCCGACACGCTGGGCGTGCTGGCGGACGTCGAGTCCAAGGGCGGGGCCACCGTCTACCGGTTCACGCCCGGCTCGGTGCGGCGCGCCCTCGACGCCGGGCAGAGCGCCTCTGACCTGCACGCCTTCCTGGCCGCGCACTCCCGTACGCCGGTGCCGCAGCCGCTCACCTACCTGATCGACGACGTGGCCCGCAGGCACGGGCACCTGCGCGTCGGCGCGGCCTCGGCGTACGTCCGCTGCGACGACGACGCGGTGCTCAACGAGATCATCGCCGACAAGCGGGCCGCCGGGCTCGGGCTGCGCCGGCTCGCCCCGACCGTGCTGGCCGCGCAGACCGACCCGGCGGGGCTGCTGGAGGGCCTGCGCGCGATGGGCTTCGCGCCGGCCGCCGAGTCCGCCGAGGGCGACGTCCTGATCACCCGCGCGCACGCGCACCGCACCCCGCCCCGTACGGCACCCGAGCCGGTGCCGGACGGCCCGCCGGTCCCCGACGAGATCCTCCTCGCGGCGGCGCTGCGCGCCATCCGGGCCGGCGACCTCGCCTCCACCACCCCGCGCAAGCCCGGCACGGCTCCGGAGGTCAACGGCGAACTGCCCCGCACCGGTTCCGCCGAGACCCTCGCCACCGTGCAGGCCGCCGTCCTGACCGGCGAGGCCCTGTGGATCGGCTACGTCAACGCCGAGGGCACCGCCAGCCAGCGCGTCATCGCCCCGATTCGTGTCGAGGGCGGCTTCGTCACCGCGTACGACCACACGGCGGACGAGGTCCGTACGTACCCGCTGCACCGGATCACCGGGGTCGCGGAGCTCGCGGACGACGCGGGCTGACGGACCGTTCCGCCTGGGCGTCGTCTCACCCGTTCGGGTGCACGCCGGCGTTCATGCACGCCACGCCGGGGATTTCCCACCCTTGGGCGACTTCGCCGGGCGCGCCGCATTCCGCCGTTCGGGCGGGGGCAGCCACCGGGTGTCCCTGTGAGCCTTGTGGAAAGGAAGTCCCAGCATGCGCGCTGTCCGTCGAGTCGCCGCCGTCCTGGCCACCGCCGCCCTGATGACGTTCGGTGGGCTCGCCACGCCCGCCGCGGCGATCAGCATCGACGTCGCCGGTCTCGTCCTCGAGACACCGCAGATCTGATCCGCCTCGCACGCACCCATCGGGCCGGCTCCGGCGTGCCCGGGCCGGCCCGCGGTGGGGTGTTCCTCGTCTCCCGGTCAGCGAAAGGCCCCGTCGTCCCATGCGTGAAGAACTGCCCGCCGTCGCTCTCTGCGCCGTCGCCCTCGTGGGCGTGCTCGCGCCCTCCGCCGCGGCGGCCCCGCCCGCGCTGCCGCTGCCCCTGCCGGCCGCGGGTGCCGAACCCCTGGTCTCCGAGGCGATCGGCATCGAGGGACCGCTGATCAACAACGTCAATCTGCCCACGCTGAAGTAGCGCGGCGCGTCCGGTAGCTGTCGCCGTCCAGCCGCACGACGTCGGCGTGGTGGGCGAGGCGGTCCACCAGCGCCGGGGCGCAGGCACCGAAGACCTCGTCCCAGCGGCCGGGCGGGCGGTCGCCGGTCACGATCAGCGAGGCACGCTCGTAGCGGTGCGCGACCAGGCGGAAGAACAGTCCGGCGGTCGCCGCGTCGAAGGGCGTGTAGCCGACCTCGTCGACGATGAGCAGGGGGTACTCGTCGAGGGCGGCCAGCTCCGCGTCGAGCCGTCCGGCGGCCCGGGCGTCGGAGAGCCGGGCGGCCCACTCGGCGGCGGTCGCGAACAGCACCCGGTGCCCGGCCTGGCAGGCGCGCACGCCGAAGCCGATGGCGAGGTGGGTCTTGCCGGTGCCGGGCGGGCCGACGAGGACCACGTTGCGCCGGGCGGCGACGAACTCCGCCTTGCCGAGCCGGGCCACGGTCTCCCGGTCGAAGCCCCGGGGGTGCTGCTGGTCGAAGTCCTCCAGCAGCTTGCGGGCCGGGAAGCCGGCCGCCCGGATCCGGGCCTCGGCGTCCGCGTCCGGGCCCGGCTGCCGGGGAACGGCGGGCGTGGCCGCCCTTCCCTCCTGTTCCGGCTTCCCGTGCCGCTGGTCGCCGTGGTCCCGCTCGGCCTGGGGAGGCGTCTCCCGCCCGGGCGCGGCCTGCGGGCGCTCGGCATGTCCGCGATCCCCGTGCGCGGCCATCGGGCCCGACATGTAGGCGAGGATCGCCGCCGAGAAGATGAACGCCATGTGGATCACCGTCCCCCACAGCAGGGCGTGCCGGGAGGTGTGGTGGACGTCCACGAACATCTGGAGCAGGTGGACGGAGGAGATGCCCACGATCGCCGTGGCGAGCTTGACCTTCAGTACGTTGGAGTTGACGTGCGAGAGCCATTCGGGCTGGTCACGGTGGCCCTGGAGGCCGATGCGCGAGACGAAGGTCTCGTAGCCGCCGACGATCACCATGATCAGCAGGTTGGCGATCATGACGACGTCGACCAGCTTGAGCACCGCGAGCATCACGTACGTCTCGGTGGCGTGCCCGCTCACGCACATCAGGATTAAGGTCCAGAGCTCCTTGAAGAACTTGTAGACGTAGACGCCCTGGGCGGCCACCAGCCCGAAGTAGAGCGGGGCCTGGAGCCAGCGGGTGGCGAACAGGGCGTATCCGAGCGTGGTGGTCGTGGGGTTCCGCACGGTTCGCCATTCTTCGGGGCCGCCGCGGAAAAACGGAATTCACACCACACGTTGGGATGAAAAGGCATTCAGTACGACCGGAGCCGGTCCGGTCCCGCGCAGATCACACCCTCGGGACGGCGACGATCAGGCACACTGGAGGTTTGGCCGAGTCGTTCGAGCCGTCCGAGCCGTCCGGCCGTGGGAAAGGGTGCCACGCGTGAATGGTCCGCTGATCGTCCAGTCCGACAAGACCCTGCTCCTGGAAGTCGACCACGAGCAGGCCGACGACTGCCGTCGGGTCATCGCCCCGTTCGCGGAGCTGGAGCGGGCGCCGGAGCACATCCACACCTACCGCGTGACCCCACTGGGCCTGTGGAACGCCCGGGCGGCGGGTCATGACGCCGAGCAGGTCGTGGACGCGCTGGTGCAGTACAGCCGCTATCCGGTGCCGCACGCGCTGCTGGTCGACATCGCCGAGACGATGGACCGCTACGGGCGGCTCACACTGTCCAAGCACCCGGCGCACGGGCTGGTCCTGACCACCACCGACCGTCCGGTGCTGGAGGAGATCCTGCGGTCGAAGCGGGTCGCGCCGCTGGTCGGCACCCGCATCGACCCGGACACGGTCGCCGTGCACCCCTCCGAGCGCGGGCAGATCAAGCAGACGCTGCTGAAGCTGGGCTGGCCGGCCGAGGACCTCGCCGGGTACGTCGACGGCGAGGCGCACCCGATCGAGCTGGCCGAGGACGGCTGGGCACTGCGGCCGTACCAGAAGCAGGCGGTGGAGAACTTCTGGCACGGCGGGTCGGGCGTGGTCGTGCTGCCCTGTGGCGCGGGCAAGACGCTGGTCGGCGCCGGGTCGATGGCCCAGGCGAAGTCCACGACCCTGATCCTCGTCACGAACACGGTCTCCGCCCGGCAGTGGAAGCACGAGCTGGTGCGGCGGACGTCGCTCACCGAGGACGAGATCGGCGAGTACAGCGGGACGAAGAAGGAGATCCGGCCCGTCACGATCGCCACGTACCAGGTGCTGACGACCAGGCGGAAGGGCGTCTATCCGCACCTGGAGCTGTTCGACTCCCGGGACTGGGGCCTGATCGTCTACGACGAGGTGCACCTGCTGCCGGCCCCGGTGTTCAAGTTCACGGCGGATCTCCAGGCACGGCGGCGGCTGGGCCTCACGGCCACGCTGGTGCGTGAGGACGGGCGCGAGTCGGACGTCTTCTCCCTGATCGGGCCCAAGCGGTTCGACGCGCCGTGGAAGGAGATCGAGGCGCAGGGCTACATCGCGCCCGCCGACTGCGTGGAGGTCCGGGTCAATCTGACGGACGCGGAGCGGCTCGCGTACGCCACGGCCGAGGCGGAGGAGAAGTACCGCTTCTGCGCGACGACCGACACCAAGCGGAAGGTCACGGAGGCGATCGTCCGCCGCTTCGCCGGGCAGCAGATCCTCGTCATCGGCCAGTACATCGACCAGCTCGACGAGCTGGGTGAGCACCTCGGGGCGCCCGTGATCAAGGGCGAGACGTCGAACGCGCAGCGGGAGAAGTTGTTCGACGCGTTCCGGGAGGGCGAGATCAGCGTGCTCGTCGTGTCGAAGGTCGCGAACTTCTCGATCGACCTGCCGGAGGCGACGGTCGCGATCCAGGTGTCCGGCACGTTCGGGTCGCGCCAGGAGGAGGCCCAGCGGCTGGGCCGCGTGCTCCGGCCGAAGTCGGACGGTCACCAGGCGCACTTCTACTCGGTGGTCGCGAGGGACACCATCGACCAGGACTTCGCCGCGCACCGCCAGCGCTTCCTGGCGGAGCAGGGGTACGCGTACCGGATCATGGACGCGGACGAGCTGCTCGCGGAGAGCTGAGGCAGGCGGGCCACGCACCGGTCACTTTCGGCGGACGACGCCCACCTCCTCGCCGTACTGGCCGAGGATGACCACGTCGAAGGCGGCGCCCGCGAACACCCGGACGGCGCGCAGGGCATCGCCGAGGAGATGACGGTGGTGGCTGCCTGCCACGGCGGTGGCGCCGGGCGGGCGGCCCGGTGCCGAAGCGGGGGAGAAGGTTGCTGCGCTCATGTCTCCATGGTGCGTTTCCGGTCGTAAAGTCCGCGTCGGTCTGAGGGCCGAACCCGCGTACCCCGCTCGTACGCCTGCGGACCGACCTCTGCCCCTGAGGGGGGAGGACCTCGTCCCCTAGGGGACGAGGAACAAGGGACGAGAAACAGGGCCGGGAAACAGGGCCGGGGAACAGGGGACGGGGAACAGGGGACGGGAAAACCGTTGGCGGCCGGCTCCCCCGCTCCTCTAAGATCTCCGCTCTTGCCCGCCTCCCTCCCGGAGCGCCGCCGACCGGACGGAAACCGGCCGGCATCTCATCGCCATTCCTTCAGCAGGTCCTCCGGAGGCACCCCCTTGTCCACGCCCGTCGACGACCCGCTCTCCCGTGAGCGCTCCCACCTCTCCGCGTCCCGTTCCGCCCTGCGTGCCATGCGCGAGGACGTCGAGGCCCTCGACATCACCGACGTCACCGCGAACTGGGTCAACGCGGAGGTGCTGGCCCACCAGATCGAGGAGCGCATCAAGGCCCTGGCCGACCTCAGCGACACCCCGCTGTTCTTCGGCCGGCTCGACTACCTGCACGCACCCGGCGCCGCGGAGGCGGAAGGGGCGGAAGGGGAACGCTTCTACATCGGACGGCGGCATGTGCACGACGCCGACGGCGACCCGATGGTCATCGACTGGCGCGCACCGGTCTCGCAGCCGTTCTACAGGGCCTCCAAGAAGGACCCGATGGACGTCGCGCTGCGCCGCCGCTTCGGCTACACGGGCGGCGACCTCTCCGCGTACGAGGACGAGCACCTGTCGGACCCGGCCGAGGCGGCCCGGACCAGCAAGCTCCTCCAGCAGGAGATCGAGCGCCCGCGCGTCGGGCCGATGCGGGACATCGTCGCGACGATCCAGCCCGAGCAGGACGAGATCGTCCGGTCAGGGCTCTCCGGCACGGTGTGCGTGCAGGGCGGCCCGGGCACCGGGAAGACCGCCGTCGGCCTGCACCGGGTCGCCTACCTCCTCTACGCCCACCGCGAGCGCCTCGCCCGCACCGGAACGCTCGTCATCGGACCGAACCGTTCCTTCCTGCACTACATCGAGCAAGTGTTGCCCGCTCTCGGTGAGTTGACGGTCCAGCAGGCCACCGTCGAGGACCTGGTGGCGCACGTGGAGATCAAGGGGACGGACGACGCGACGGCCGCGGTCGTCAAGGGCGACGCCCGCATGGCGCGGGTGCTGCGCAGGGCCCTCTACTCGCACGTCACGATGCCCACCGAGCCGGTCGTGGTCGTGCGCGGCTCCCGCCGCTGGCGTGTGGCGGCGCACGAACTGGAGGAGATCGTCCGCGAGTTGCTCGACCGCGACATCCGCTACGGCGCCGCCCGCGAGGCCCTGCCGCAGCGCATCGCCCACGCCGTGCTGGTGCAGATGGAGCGGTCGGGGGAGGCGCCGGACGACCGGGTACAGGACGCGGTGGCCCGCAACAGCGCGGTCAAGGCGGCCGTCAAGGCGGTCTGGCCGGCCGTCGACCCGGCGAAGCTGGTGCTGCGCCTGCTGTCGGACGCGGACTTCCTCGCCGAACACGCGGCGGGGATCCTCGGCGAGGAGGAGCAGAAGGCCGTGCTGTGCGTGAAACCGGCGCGCAGCGTCAAGTCCGCCCAGTGGTCGGCCGCCGACGCCGTCCTCATCGACGAGGCCACCGACCTGATCCAGCGCACGCACTCCCTCGGCCATGTCGTCCTCGACGAGGCGCAGGACCTCTCCCCCATGCAGTACCGGGCGGTCGGCCGCCGCTGCACGACCGGCAGCGCGACCGTCCTCGGCGACCTGGCGCAGGGCACGACGCCGTGGGCGACCCGGGAATGGGAGGAGGCGCTGACCCACCTGGGCAAGCAGGACGCGGTGATCGAGGAGCTGACGGCCGGTTTCCGCGTGCCGACGGACGTCATCACCTACGCCTCCCGGCTGCTCCCGCACATCGCCCCGGGGCTCACCCCGGTCGTGTCGATCCGTGAGAACCCGGGCCACTTCGAGGTCCGGCCGGTCGCGGGGACGACGGACGTGGTCGACGCCTGCCGCGCATCCCTGCGCCACGAGGGTTCGACGGGCCTGATCGCGGCGGACGCCCGGGTCCCGGAGCTGGCGGCGGCCCTGACCGAGGCCGGGATCCCCTACCTCGGCCCCGGCGAGGAGACGACCCGGGAGACCCGTCTGACCCTGGTCCCGGCGTCGCTCGCGAAGGGTCTGGAGTACGACTACGTCGTCCTGGACGAGCCCCAGGCGGTGGTCGACGGCGAGCCGGACGAACGGACGGGTCTGCGACGCCTGTACGTGGCGCTGACGCGAGCGGTGTCGGGGCTGACGGTGACGCACGCGGCGCCGCTGCCGCCGCAGCTGGCCTAGCTGCGGGCAGTCGTGCCGCCTGGGGCACCTCCCAGGCCCTTAAGGCACTGGGGGAGGCACGACTGCCCGCGGGTTGACGGCACCGCTCAACCGCCGTCCACCGCAGCCCGCCACTCGGCGACCGCCTCCGCCGACACCGGTTCGGCCCAGCCCCCCGGCCGCACCGCCCCACCGATGTGGAACGCGTCCACCCCCGCGCCCCGCAACACCGGCACATGCTCCAGCCGCAACCCACCCCCCACCAGCAACCGCTGCTCGTACCCCGGCTCTCCGGACCGCCCCGCCTCGGCGAGCAGCACAGCAAGCCCGTCATCGACCCCGTCCGCCGACCCGGCCGTCAGGTACGTGTCCAACCCCGGCATCCCGTCCAGCTGCTTGCGCAGGGCGTCCCGGTCGGCGGCCCGGTCGATCGCCCGGTGGAAGGTCCAGGGGCAGCCGTCCAGCGCTCCCACGACCCGCTCCACAGCCGCCAGATCCACCCCACCCCCCGCGTCGAGGAACCCCAGCACGAACTCATCCGCCCCGGCCTCCCGCAACTCGCCCGCCACCCGCACCAGCCCGTCGACGTCCCCGGCCGCGAAGCCGTCGGCGAGCCGCAGCATCACCCGCAGCGAGATGTCGACGGCACGGCGGATCCCGGCGACGGTCGCGACCGACGGGGTGAGCCCGTCGGCCGCCATGTCGGTGACCAGTTCGAGGCGGTCCGCGCCTCCGGCCTGGGCGGCGACCGCGTCCTCGACGCCGAGGGCGATCACCTCCAGGACTGCACGCTTGCTCATGGGGCCCCTTCGTCGGCATGGCGTCGGCGTTCGACAACAGGTCTAGGCCACACAGGTCTAGTCCAATCAAGACTACGCTGCCCGTTCCCGCCGGATTCCAAGCCCTGGGGGGACATGGCTCACCCGAAGATGTTGAGGTCCTTCGCCTCCACCCCGACCAGCTCGAACACGGGCACCCCGTCGACCGGCCGCCCCGTGCACAGCCGCACCAGCGTCGGCCCGTCCCCGATGAAGCGCCCCGGGGGCCGCTCCCCGCCGCTCTCGCCCAGCCGCAGCGGTTCGTCCAGGTCGTCGAGGTCGGCGTGCAGCGGCACGCGCCCCCGCTCGCGGGTGATCCGGGCGAGCAGCGCGAGCGCGTCCGGCAGCCCGGCCCCGCCGTACGCCCCGGGCTCGCCGAGGGCCTCGCGCACGTCCCCGGCGTGCACCCACTCCCCCAGCGCGAGGCCGTCCAGCTTCCCGCCCGCCCCGGCGATCAGCGGCCCGGCCCCGGTCATCCCGCGCTCCAGCTCGTCGACCAGCCGCGCGTTGCTCCAGCCGTCCCGCTCGGCGATGTCCCGGTCGTTCGACTCGGGTGAGAACACGTCCTCCTCGAACCGGTTCTCCACCACCCGGGTGAGCGCGGCCGAGCAGTGCGCCAGCACCGACCGCACCGACCAGCCCGGACACGCCCTCACGGGCAGCGCGAAGTCCTCCTCGGCCCTGCCCCGCAACAGCGGGATCAGCGCGTCACGCTCGATGGCGAGCAGCCGCCCGGGCTGCTCGGGGTCCCGTACGTCGTGCACATCAGCAGGAGTCGTCATGGGACCCACGCTAGGTGCCGCGCCCCGTTCAGCGGGAGAATGACCCCATGGCCGATCTCGACGCCCTCCGCGCCCGCTTCGTCCGCACCCTGGAAGCGGCCCGGGGCCCGGCCGGCGGCCCGGACCCTGACCCGTACGCCGACGACCTGCTCGGCCGCTGGCAGGAGCCCCAGCGCCGCTACCACACGGTCGCGCATCTCACGGCGGTCCTGGACCACATCGACGTGCTGGAGAAGTACGCGCACGATGCGGACGTGGTCCGGCTGGCCGCCTGGTTCCACGACGCCGTCTACCTTCCCGACCGCTCCGAGAACGAGGAACGCTCCGCCCGCCTGGCCGAGCGCGCTCTCCCCGAGGCCGGCGTGTCCGCCGCCAGGACCGCCGAGGTGGCCCGCCTGGTCCGCCTCACCGTCGGCCACGACCCCGCCGACGACGACCCCGACGGCCAGGTGCTGTGCGACGCCGACCTGGCGATCCTCGCCTCGCCCCCGTCGGCGTACGCCGCCTACACCGCCGCCGTCCGCGAGGAGTACCACTTCGTCCCGAACGACGCCTTCCGCACGGGCCGCGCGGCGATCCTGCGCCAACTCCTCCACCTGCCGAGGCTGTTCAGGACGCCGTACGGAGCGTCGGAGTGGGAGGCGACGGCCCGCTACAACCTCACCGCCGAGCTGGAAATGCTGTCGCTTCCACCCGACGTCCCCTCGTAACCTGCCCGGCATGCGGACAACGGGTGCGGAACAGGTGGAGCAGGCCGTCGCCGAGTGCGTGGGCCTGCTGGGGGCGGTCACCGACCGGGACTGGGAGGCGGTGCGCGCCGGGCGGCTGGAGTGGAGCTGCCGGGAGACGGCGGAGCACATCGCCGGGGATCTCATCGGGTACGCGGGCCAGTTGGCGGGGCGCGAGCCGGACGGGTACACGCCGTTCGAGATCTCGCTGGAGGAGGGGACGGACAACGCGGGCGCGCTGCGGGTGATCCACACGATGGGCACCCTGTTCGCCGCCGCGATCCGTACGACGCCGCGCGAGGTGCGGGCCTTCCATCCGTATCCGTTCCGCAGCGCGAACCGCGAGGGGTTCGCCGCGATGGGCGTGACCGAGGTGCTGGTGCACACCCACGACATGGCCGAGGGACTGGGCGTGTCGTACGAACCGGCCCCCGAGCTGTGCGACTTCGTCCTCACCCGGATCTTCCCGCACGTGCAGCCCGGCCCCACGCCGTGGCGGACCCTGCTGTGGGCCACCGGCCGGGGTGAGCTGCCCGGCCGCGAGCCGGTCACCGAGTGGCGCTGGTCCAACAACCTGGTGCTGCCGACCGACCGGCTGACCCTTCAGGGCGTCACTCCGGCGGCGGCCGATGACCTGGGCACGGTCGGCGACGGCGGCTTCGAGTGGCTCGGAGGCGAACCGGCCGAGGGCACCCGGGTGGGCGCCGGGCTGGTGTTCAAGCAGTACGAGGACGGCGTCCACCGGCCGGAGTGGGGCATGTACGTCCTGGTCCGGCGCGAGGACGGCCGCGCGCTCGGCGCCATGGGCTTCCACGGCGTCCCGGACGAGTCGGGGCGGGTGGAGGTCGGCTACGACCTGGTCGAGGCGGCCCGTGGCCACGGCTACGCCACCGAGGCGCTGCGCACGCTGTCGGCGTGGGCGCTGTCCCGGGACGAGGTACGGACCGTCGTCGCGAACGTCGAGCGGGACAACACGCCCTCGCACAACGTCCTCGCCCGCGCCGGGTTCAAGGCCGTCGCGGAGGACACCGAGCAGGTCTCCTACGAACTGCGCGAACCCGGCGACTGAGCCCGCCCCTTGGGCCGCCGCAGTCCCGCCCCGTGCAGCAGCCGCACCACCTCGCGGCTGCTGACCTCCACGGCCCCGGCCGCCACGACGTCCGCGTACCGCTGGGCGGGGACGTCGTAGTGGTCGCGTTCGAAGGCGCGCCGGGGCACACCGAGGCGTTCGGCGAAGGTGTGCAGCTCCTCGTAGGAGACGTCGCTGATCAGGTGGGACCACATGCGGCCGTGGCCGGGCCAGGTCGGCGGGTCGATGTAGACGGTCACGAGGGCGCCGTTCCGCCGAGGGCCTCGCCCAGCGATCCCAGCGCCGCGACCTTCACGCCCGCCTCGCTGCACACCCAGTGCGGGTCGGCCCCCAACTCCGGCTCCACCTGGAGCGCGTGCGGCTCGCCGGTGCCGCACACCGGGCACAGCGGCCAGCGGCCGTAGCGCTCCAGCAGGGCGTCCTGCACGTCCTGCGCGACCAGACCGGCGACGTACTGCGCGCCCTCCGGCCACTGTTCGACCCACCACCGCCGCTGCACGACGGACTCCTCGACCAACGACACGACGTCCGCCTCGGCGACGCGTCCCGCGACGAGGTCGGCCAGCACGAGGGCGCGCGCGGCGTGCAGCGCCTGCTCCAGGGGGCTGATGGGGTCCATGCCCCCATTGTGCGCACTCTTGACCCCGACGCCGAGCCGAAAATATCTTTCAGAGGTGACCTCAAGAGTGAAGGAAAGTTTCGGCACCCCGCCGGCACCCGCCGCCCTCGCGGCCAAGGTCCGCACGCTGGGCCCGTCGATGACGCGTTCCATGCAGCGCGTCGCCGAGGCCGTCGCGGGCGACCCGGCCGGCTGCGCGGCCCTCACGGTCACCGGCCTCGCCGAACTCACCGGCACCAGCGAGGCGACCGTCGTACGCACCGCCCGGCTGCTGGGCTATCCGGGTTACCGGGACCTGCGCCTGGCCCTCGCCGGCCTCGCCGCGCAGCAGCAGTCCGGCCGCGCCCCGGCCATAACGACGGACATCGCGGTCGACGACCCGATCGCCGACGTGGTCGCGAAGCTCGCCTACGACGAGCAGCAGACCCTCGCCGACACCGCCGCCGGTCTCGACACCGTCCAGCTGGGCGCGGCCGTCACCGCGCTGACCGGTGCCCGCCGCACGGACGTGTACGGCGTCGGGGCGTCGGGGCTGGTCGCCCAGGACCTCACGCAGAAGCTCCTGCGCATAGGGCTGGTGGCGCACGCGCACAGCGATCCGCACCTGGCCGTCACCAACGCCGTGCAACTGCGCGCGGGCGACGTCGCGATCGCCATCACGCACTCCGGGTCGACGGGGGACGTCATCGAGCCGCTGCGGGTCGCCTTCGAGCGCGGGGCGACGACGGTGGCGATCACCGGCCGTCCCGACGGCCCGGTCGCGCAGTACGCCGACCACGTCCTCACCACGTCCACGGCCCGGGAGAGCGAGCTGCGTCCCGCGGCGATGTCGTCCCGGACCGGTCAGCTTCTTGTGGTGGACTGCCTGTTCGTGGGGGTGGCGCAGCGGACGTACGAGACGGCGGCGCCGGCGCTCTCGGCGTCGTACGAGGCGCTGGCCCACCGGCACCGTTCCTGAGCCGGCCCCGGCCGGCACCGGAAGCACGGAAAGACACAGAAAGAGCCGTCCCATGACCTCCACCTCCGACCCCCGTGATCTCAGAGCCGAGTTGGAGTCCCTGACCACCGAGGCGTTCCGGCCGGACCTCGCCGGCATCGACCGGCTGCCCACCCTCGACATCGCCCGGCTCATGAACGGCGAGGACGCCACCGTGGCCGGGGCGGTCGCGGCCCGGCTGCCCCAGATCGCCGCCGCTATCGACGCCCTGGCCGAGCGGATGGCCCGGGGCGGCCGCCTGGTCTACGCGGGTGCGGGCACGGCGGGCCGGCTGGGCGTCCTGGACGCCTCCGAGTGCCCGCCCACCTTCAACACCGACCCCTCCCGGGTCGTCGGGCTGATCGCGGGCGGCCCGCAGGCCGTGGTCACCTCCGTCGAGGGCGCGGAGGACTCCCGGGAACTGGCCCGTGCCGACCTGGAGCCGCTCGGCCTGACCCCGGACGACACGGTGGTCGGCATCTCGGCCTCCGGCCGCACCCCGTACGCCATCGGCGCGGTCGAACACGCCCGCGCCCACCGCTGCCTCACCATCGGCCTCGCCTGCAACTCCGGCAGCCCGCTCGCGGCCACCGCCGAGCACGGCATCGAGATCGTCGTGGGTCCGGAACTGCTCACGGGCTCCACCCGGTTGAAGGCCGGCACGGCACAGAAGCTCGTCCTCAACATGCTTTCGACGATCACGATGATCCGCCTGGGCAAGACCTACGGAAACCTGATGGTCGACGTCCGCGCCTCCAACGACAAACTGCGCGCCCGCTCCCACCGCATCGTCGCCCTCGCCACCGGCGCCGGCGACGAGGAGATCGAACGCGCCCTGGCCGCCACCGACGGCGAGGTGAAGAACGCGATCCTGACCATCCTGGCCGACGTGGACGGCCCGACGGCGGCCCGCCTGCTGGCGCGGTCCGACGGCCATCTGCGCGCGGCCCTGGCGGCGGCGACGGACTGACCGGTCATGCCCGCGGGGCGACGCCCCCCTCCACGCAGAGTTGGCAAATCGCCACACAGCGTGTCCGCACCGCCTCTAACCTGGCCATACACGGCGTGAGACAAGCCGATGTGTGCGACAGGGAGTTGCCCCGGCCAACGACCACGCCACGCTCGTGCCCGTCCGCGACTCCAAGCACCCGTCCGGCCGGGTCCTGCTCTTCACCACTCCGGCCTGGTCCGCTTTCCTCACCCACATCACGAGGTGACGCTCCCGGCGACAATGGGCCCATGAACCACGCCCAGCTCACCGCTCTAGGCCGCGCCCTCCGTCTCCTCGGCGAGCACGGCGAAGCCCTCGGCTCCGACACCCCGGACGCCAAGCTGCACGAGGTCAAGGCGGACCTGCGACGGGCCCTGGACCTGCTGGAGGAGAGTGTCAGCAGCGCCCCGCCCACCACGCGCTGCCCCGAGCATCCCAACGGACCGGTCGACGAGGGCGCGCCGGACGGCTGCCTGCTGTGCGAGACGCGGCGCAGGGCCGCCCGCCGGGCCGAGTTCAACGGTCCCGCCCCGCACCACCCGCAGCCCACCGAGCCCGTGCAGACCCGCTACGGCCTGCGCGGTGACCGCCCCCAGCCCCAGCAGCGCTGGCTGGCGGAGCTGTGGAACGGCCAGGCCTGGCAACTGTGCGGCACCCCGCGCCGGGACCGCCGGGAGGCCGAGCTGTTCATCGCCGCCCAGCGCCGCGCGCCCCGGGCCGCCATGGCGTACCGGCTGGTGCACGAGTTCACCGACTACGAGGTGCTGCGCGTGTGGGGTACGCCGGTCAGGGTCGACATCGAGCCGATGGGCAACCTGTGACTCACAGCAGGGGCAGGGCGGAGAAGTCATGGCCCTCCCACAGGCGCCGCGACCTGTCCTCCGGGTACACCCGCACCGCCGGCTCCGCGTCCAGCACCTGCACCAGCCGCTCCGCGTCTTCGTACGCCGGCCAGCCCGGGTCCCCCGTCCTCGCGAACGCCGTCCAGGACTGACGGAAACGGGACGACAGCGCCTCGGCCTCGGCGGACGGCTCCGTGCCCGCGAACAGCAGAAGTCCCAGGTCCGCCCCGAACGTGCCGAAGAGCAGGGGGATGTCCAGGCCGTGGCAGGCGCCCAGCGCGCCGCCGTTGCCCGGGGCCGGCCAGGTCAGTTCGTAGACGTGTGCGC
This sequence comes from Streptomyces sp. DH10, assembly GCF_029813805.1. NCBI lineage: Bacteria > Bacillati > Actinomycetota > Actinomycetes > Kitasatosporales > Streptomycetaceae > Streptomyces > Streptomyces sp. DH10. The sequence goes on along the minus strand of NZ_JARVKU010000002.1, from coordinate 168,751 downwards.
GGCCGCCGCCCGCGCGCTGCGCCTCGGCCAGGTGCAGGGAGGGCATGTTGAACAGCCAGTCCGTCTGGACGCGTTCGTAGAGTTCGCCGGGGGTGGCGTCGGGGAAAGCCGCGCGGTAGGCCTGTTCGCCGTCGGGGCCGGGGGCGAAGAGGCGAAGGGCCGCTGTCGCCCTCTCCTCGGAGATCTGGCCGAGTCGGCCCGCCATGGCGACGAAGAGGCGGTACTCGTCGCGGTTGTGGCCGACGAGCAGGTCCACGTCCTTCGCCGCACCGGCCGCCAGCGCCTGCCAGGGCGAGACCGGCAGGACCTCGCCGTCGACAACGGGCGAGAAGGGCGTCACCGTCGGCGCCGCCTGGCCCCAGCGGTCGACGTACTGGAGCATCTTGCCGCTCAGCGACTCACCCGCCGACGTCAGTTCGCGCGGGGCGATGGCCGCCAGGTCGGCGACCGTGGGGCGCAGCCCCATCTCGGCGGCGAGAGCGGCACCGATGTCACGGGCCAGGGCGTCCGAGAAGAACGTCCCCGGCACGCTCTGCGCGATCACCCGCCGGAACAGGCCCGCCGCCCTCGGCATGGCCAGCAGCGAGGCGATCGAACCCGCGCCCGCCGACTCGCCGAAGACCGTGACCTGGCCGGGGTCGCCGCCGAACGCCTCGATGTTGTCCCGTACCCACTCCAGCGCGGCCACCTGGTCGAGCAGGCCGCGGTTGGCGGGCGCCCCCTCGATGTGGGCGAAGCCCTCCATGCCGACGCGGTAGTTGAGGGACACGACCACGAGATCACCGTCGGCCGCGATGCGCCGGGCGTCGTAGCCGGGGCTGCCGGAGTGGCCGAGCTTGTAGGCGCCGCCGTAGATCCAGACCATCACCGGGCGGCGGGCGCCCGGGTCGGGTTCGGGGGTCCAGACGTTGACCGTGAGCCACTCGTCGCCCTCGGGCACGTCGAGCAGGCCCGGGCCGCCGAGGTTGCCGAGGTCCTGCGGCGGCGGCGGGCCGAAGGCGTACGCGTCCCGTATGCCGTCCCAGGCGTGGGCGGGGCGCGGTGCCATGAAACGGGCCTCGCCCACGGGGGGTGCGGCGAAGGGGATGCCACGGAAGACGGCGAGTCCCTCCTCCCTGCGGCCGCGTACGGCGCCGGCGGCGGTGCGCACCACCGGTTCGGGCTGCTCTGCCGGGGCGCCGGTCGGGGGGTGGGACTCGGTCGTCGTCATCTCTGGGTCTCCTCAGGGGTGCCGGTGAACAGGCGCTCGGCCAGTGTCCTTGACTGACGCAAGCGAATCCAGGGCACCCCGGATGCGGATCCCGTGGGATCAGCTGAGCGTCTTCAGCGCCGCCGGGTCGTAGGGCGCCAGCTCCTCGAAGCGGCCGGACAGGACCTTCCGCGCCCACTGCGGGTCCTGGAGCAGGGCGCGGCCGACGGCGACCATGTCGAACTCGTCGCGCTCGAAGCGGTCCAGGAGGTTGTCGAGGTCGCCGATCTCGGCGCCCTCGCCCTGGAAGGCCTTGAGGAAGTCGCCGTTCAGGCCGACCGAGCCGACGGTGATGGCGGGCTTGCCGGTGAGCTTCTTGGTCCAGCCGGCCAGGTTGAGGTCGGAGTCGTCGAACTCGGGCACCCAGTAACGGCGGGTGGAGGCGTGGAAGGCGTCGACACCGGCCGCGGCGAGCGGAGTCAGGATGGCCTCCAGCTCCTCGGGCGTCTCGGCGAGGCGGGCGTCGTAGGCGTCCTGCTTCCACTGCGAGTAGCGGAAGATGACGGGGAAGTCGGCGGAGACGGTCTCGCGGACGGCCGCGACGATCTCCGCCGAGAACCGGGCGCGGGCGACCGGGTCGCCGCCGTAGGCGTCGGAGCGGCGGTTGGTGCCCTCCCAGAAGAACTGGTCGAGCAGGTAGCCGTGGGCGCCGTGGATCTCCACGCCGTCGAAGCCGATGCGCTCGGCGGCGGCAGCGGCCTCGGCGAACGCGCCGATGACGGCGTCGACGTCGGCCTGGGTCATGGCCTTGCCGGTGGGCTCGTCGGCGCCGATGCGCAGGCCGGAGGGGCCGACGGCCGGGGCGTCCGCGACCGGGGGCTCGCCCTGGTTGCGGACCATGCCGATGTGCCACAGCTGCGGCACGATCGTGCCGCCCGCGGCGTGCACCGCCTCGGCGACCTTCGCCCAGCCCGCGAGCTGCTCCTCACCGTGGAACCGCGGCACGCGGTCGCTCTGCCCGGCCGACTCGTGGCCGACGTAGGTGCCCTCGGTGACGATCAGGCCGACGCCGGCGGCGGCGCGGCGGGAGTAGTACGAGACGACGTCGTCGCCGGGGACGCCGCCCGGGGAGAACATGCGGGTCATCGGCGCCATCGCGATCCGGTTCGGGACGGTCAGGCCGCCCAGCGATACGGGCCGGGACAGGATTTCGGCGGCGCGGGAGGCGGCGGAGGCGTCGACGGTCACGTGGGGGCTCCTCTTCGGATACCGGACAGTATGTGCATACGCATAGGACGTACTGTCCAACCACCCGGACCCGCCCACCCCATCCCGTTCGCACTGTGATCCAGGACACGCCCGAGGGCGGCACCCCCTGTCGGAACAGGAAGTGCCGCCCTCGGCAAGGACGTTGATCGACCGGGTCGATCAGAAGTCCATGTCACCGCCCGGCATGCCGCCGCCGGCGGGCGCGGCGTTCTTCTCCGGCTTGTCGGCGATGACGGCCTCGGTGGTGAGGAACAGCGCGGCGATGGAGGCGGCGTTCTGCAGAGCGGAACGGGTCACCTTCGCCGGGTCGATGATGCCCTCGGCGATCATGTCGACGTACTCACCGGTCGCGGCGTTCAGGCCGTGGCCGACCTGGAGGTTGCGGACCTTCTCCACGACGACGCCGCCCTCGAGACCACCGTTGACGGCGATCTGCTTCAGCGGGGCCTCCAGGGCGAGCTTCACGGCGTTGGCGCCGGTCGCCTCGTCACCCTCGAGCTCCAGCTTCTCGAACACCTGGGAGGCCTGGAGCAGGGCCACGCCACCACCGGCGACGATGCCCTCCTCGACGGCCGCCTTGGCGTTGCGCACGGCGTCCTCGATGCGGTGCTTGCGCTCCTTGAGCTCCACCTCGGTGGCGGCACCGGCCTTGATGACGGCCACGCCGCCGGCCAGCTTCGCCAGGCGCTCCTGGAGCTTCTCGCGGTCGTAGTCCGAGTCGCTGTTCTCGATCTCGGCGCGGATCTGGTTGACCCGGCCCTGGACCTGGTCGGCGGAGCCGGCACCGTCGACGATGGTGGTCTCGTCCTTGGTGATGACGACCTTGCGGGCCTTGCCCAGGAGGTCGATCGTGGCGTTCTCCAGCTTGAGGCCGACCTCCTCGGAGATCACCTCGCCGCCGGTGAGAATGCCGATGTCCTGGAGCATCGCCTTGCGACGGTCACCGAAGCCCGGGGCCTTGACGGCGACGGACTTGAAGGTGCCGCGGATCTTGTTGACGACCAGGGTCGACAGGGCCTCGCCCTCGACGTCCTCGGCGATGATCAGCAGCGGCTTGCCCGACTGCATGACCTTCTCCAGGAGCGGGAGCAGGTCCTTGACGTTGGAGATCTTCGAGTTCGCGATCAGGATGTACGGGTCGTCGAGGACGGCCTCCATACGCTCCATGTCGGTCGCGAAGTACGCCGAGATGTAGCCCTTGTCGAAGCGCATACCCTCGGTGAGCTCCAGCTCCAGACCGAAGGTCTGGGACTCCTCGACGGTGATGACGCCTTCCTTGCCGACCTTGTCCATGGCCTCGGCGATGAGCTCGCCGATCTGGGTGTCGGCGGCGGAGATGGAGGCCGTGGAGGCGATCTGCTCCTTGGTCTCGACGTCCTTCGCCTGCTCCAGCAGGGCGGCGGAGACGGCCTCGACGGCCTTCTCGATACCGCGCTTGAGGGCCATCGGGTTGGCGCCGGCGGCTACGTTGCGCAGGCCTTCCTTGACCAGGGCCTGGGCGAGAACGGTCGCGGTGGTCGTACCGTCACCGGCGACGTCGTCCGTCTTCTTGGCGACTTCCTTGACCAGCTCGGCGCCGATCTTCTCGTACGGGTCCTCGAGCTCGATCTCCTTGGCGATGGAGACACCGTCGTTGGTGATCGTGGGGGCGCCCCACTTCTTCTCGAGGACGACGTTGCGGCCCTTGGGGCCGAGGGTCACCTTGACGGCGTCCGCGAGCTGGTTCATGCCGCGCTCGAGGCCGCGCCGCGCCTCCTCGTCGAACGCGATGATCTTGGCCATGTGAAGTGGTCCCTCCAGGACTGGGGGTGATTACTTCGGACCGCGCCCGCGCCCGCGACGGACGGCTCGCTGACCCCGTGGTTCCTTCCCACCTGGCCTGCGGGCCTCACCGACCCGGTCCTTACGTTGTCACTCTCACCTTCAGAGTGCTAACGCAATGATTAGCACTCGGGCATGGCGAGTGCAAGCGGCTCTCGGGATACGGCGACCCGCTCAGCCCCCGGCGAACAGGGGGACACCGGGCCCGATCCGCAGGCCGCGGGGGTGGCACGACGGCGGATCGGGCGAGCCGAGAAAGACCCGGGCCCACTGCCGCGGCGCGGCCGAGGCAGGCGCGAGCGGGTCCGGAAGCGAGCCGACCCGGGGCGCGAACCGCACGCCCGCCCCACGACGGACTCCGAAGCACGTCTGCACGGCGGACCTCGGGCGCGGCGGACTTCGCGCAGCGGTCCTCGGCGCGGCAGACCTCGCGCAGCGGTCCTCGGCGCGGCGAACCTCGGAGAGCGGCCACCCGGCGCGCCCGGCACCCCGCCGCCGACCCCCGAACCGGCCCCGAGAGCATGCCGTTCTGGAGCCCGCCGGACCACGGCCCCAGGACGGACTCCGAAACACCTCGGACACGGCGGACCTCGGGCGCGGCGGACTTCGCGCAGCGGTCCTCGGCCCGGCAGACCTCGCGCAGCGGTCCTCGGCGCGGCGGACCTCGACGAGCTACGGACCTCGGGCGCGGCAGAGCTCGGCGAGCGGCGGACCTCGGCGAGCGGCCGCCCGGCACCCCGCCGCCGACCCCGAACCGGTCCGGAGAGCATGCCATTCTGGAGCCCGCCGGACCACGGCACCCCCGCACCAGGACGGACTCCGAAACACCTCGGGCACGGCGGACCTCGGCGAGCAGTCGCCCGGTGCACCCGCCACCCCGCCACCCCGGACTGCCGGCCCCGAACAGGCCGAAGGGCCCGCACCCCGTGGGGTGCGGGCCCTTCAGAGAAGACCGGTCGCTTGCGCTTGGTCGTGGTGCGCGTTCAGGCAGAGACGCGAACCATGTCGGCCTGCGGTCCCTTCTGGCCCTGCGAGATCTCGAACTCGACCCGCTGGCCCTCTTCCAGGGTGCGGTAGCCGTCCATCTGAATCGCGCTGTAGTGGACGAAAACATCCGCACCACCGTCGACCGCGATGAAGCCGTACCCCTTCTCCGCGTTGAACCACTTGACGGTGCCCTGAGCCATGCCTAACTCCCCTATTACTGGCCCTTGCACAGATCCACACTTCGCGGACCCGGGTCAGACCTCACCCCCCACGGTTGGGGGCGTGCGCCGGAACGCGTCGACCGCGGCTGAATGTATCTGTCCAACTGCCGTCTGCAACAGGTCAATCGGACGAGAATTCTGGACGCGCAGGATCCGGAATGTGGGGAGAATTCGCCCGACTTCAGGGCAAGTCGGGCCACACAAAAGGAACAAAAGCCGCGAAAGACGCACACACTTTGGCTACATCTTGTCGGGCGCGCGGCAGGAATTAAGGGCTCCCGATCAGGAGATCGGCGCTGCGTTCCCCAACTGTACCGCGCTCAATCACACAGAATTGCCCCCTCCGCTTCTCTTACGGAGGGGGCAATTCGATGAGCTCTCAGTAACCGCCGTTACCGAAGGTAATAATCAAGCCGGTCGACCGGTTCAGCCACCGGCGACGGCGGGGATGATCGACACCCCGGCACCGTCCGGCGTCGCCGTCTCCAGCCCCTGCTCGAACCGCACGTCGTCGTCGTTGACGTACACGTTGACGAACCGGCGCAGCTTGCCCTGGTCGTCCAGCACCCGGGCGGCGATCCCGGTGTGGTTCTTCTCCAGATCGGCGATGACCTCGCCGAGGGTCGCGCCCTCGGCGGCGACCTCGGCCTGGCCGCCGGTGTAGGTACGCAGGATGGTGGGGATGCGAACGGTGACGCTCATGACTTCAAAACCTCCGGTGGGAATCAGGCCTCAGGGGCGCGGGGCTGGGTTGAATGTGCGGCTCCGCCGCGTGGGCGCGACCGGCCCCCACTGGCCCGCAGCGAACGACGGTCAGACGAGACCGGCTTCCCGGAACGACTCCAGGCTCGGCCGAATGGTCGCGGTGAGCCCGGTGCCGGCCACCGCATCCAGCGTCTTCAGACCGTCCCCCGTGTTCAGCACCACGGTCGTCAACGACGGGTCGAGCACCCCGTTCTCGACCAGCTTCTTCGCCACGCCCACGGTCACACCACCGGCGGTCTCCGCGAAGATGCCCTCGGTCCGGGCGAGGATCTTGATCGCGTCGACGACCTGCTCGTCGTTCACGTCCTCCACCGCACCGCCCGTGCGGCGCGCGATGTCGAGCACGTACGGCCCGTCCGCCGGGTTGCCGATCGCCAGCGACTTGGCGATCGTGTCGGGCTTCTGCGGGCGCACGACGTCGTGGCCGGCCTTGTAGGCCGTCGACACCGGCGAGCAGCCCTCGGCCTGCGCGCCGAAGATCTTGTACGGCTTGTCCTCGACCAGTCCGAGCTTGATCAGCTCCTGAAGGCCCTTGTCGATCTTCGTGAGCTGCGAGCCGGAGGCGATCGGCACGACGATCTGGTCGGGCAGCTGCCAGCCGAGCTGCTCGCAGATCTCGTACGCCAGGGTCTTGGAGCCCTCGGCGTAGTACGGCCGCAGGTTGACGTTGACGAAGCCCCAGCCCTCGCCCGCCGGGTCGCCGATCAGCTCGGAACAGAAGCGGTTCACGTCGTCGTAGTTGCCCTGGATGCCGACGAGCTCGCCGCCGTAGACCGCGGCCATGACGACCTTGCCCTGCTCCAGGTCGTGCGGGATGAACACGCAGGAGCGGAAGCCGGCGCGGGCCGCCGCGGCACCCACGGCGCCGGCGAGGTTGCCGGTGGAGGAGCAGGACAGCGTGGTGAAGCCGAAGGCGCGGGCGGCCTCCAGGGCCTGGGCGACGACCCGGTCCTTGAAGGAGTGCGTCGGGTTGCCGGAGTCGTCCTTGATGAAGAGCTTGCCGGCGTCGACACCCAGCTCGCGCGCGAGGTTGTCGGCCTTGACGAGCTGGGTCCAGCCCGGGTTGATGTTCGGCTTGGTCGCCACGTCGGCCGGGACCGGCAGCAGCGGGGCGTAGCGCCAGATGTTCGCGGGGCCCGCTTCGATCCGCTTGCGGAGCTCCTCGGTGTCGTAGGCCGAGAAGTCGTAGGCGATCTCCAGCGGGCCGAAACACTCCTCGCACGCGAAGACCGGGCCGAGGGGTACGCGGTGACCGCACTCGCGGCAGCTCAGCGCCGCGGCGGGACCGAGGTCTACGGTGGAGTCAGTGGTGCTTGCAACAGTCTGCACAGCCATGTGAGGCGAGGCCCTTCCTCATCTTCCTCACGACGCATCTCGCCGTGAGACGGATTTGGCACCTTCCCGAGCCGGGACCTCGCGGAGCGGTCGACAGTGACCTACGAGTATCGGCTGGAGGGTTGCCGGGGCTTCATCGGGCCGTATCCCTCTGCCCCTCTGGATGAGCTGTATTCGGTTGTAAACAACGGCTGACCCCGGACATGCGATGGTCATCCGCGTTGTTCAAGACTGTAACCGACGACCAGGACAGTTGAGATAGTCGTCCGAACCGCGAGATGGCTCACAGTCCGTCCCGCCGAGAGTACGCAGAGGAGCCGCCACGGTGCTGGAAGAAGTCGAGCGCTGGCTGAGCACCCGTTCCTGGTCCGCGACCGATCGCCCGCTCCACCAGATCCTCGCCGCCAAGCAACGCACGGGCCGGACCGTCAGTGTCGTGCTGCCCGCGCTGAACGAGGAGGAGACGGTCGGCGACATCGCCGCCGTCATCCGCCACGACCTGATGCGGCAGGTGCCGCTCGTCGACGAACTGGTCGTCGTCGACTCGGGGTCGACCGACCGTACGTCGGAGGTGGCCGCCGCCGCGGGCGCGACGGTGGTGCACCGCGACGAGATCCTCCCGCGCGTCCCGCCCGTGCCCGGCAAGGGCGAGGTGCTGTGGCGGTCCCTCCTGGTCACCAGCGGGGACATCGTCTGCTTCATCGACGCGGATCTGAGGGACTTCTCGTCCGACTTCGTTTCGGGAATCGTGGGCCCGCTGCTCACCGACCCGGACATCGACCTGGTGAAGGGCATGTACGACCGTCCGCTCGGCGGCGCTGCCGGGCAGGGCGGCCGGGTCACGGAGCTGATGGCCCGCCCGCTGCTCAACATGCACTGGCCGCAGCTGGCCGGCTTCGTGCAGCCGCTCGGCGGCGAGTACGCGGCCCGCCGCTCGCTGCTGGAGCAGCTGCCCTTCCCCGTCGGGTACGGCGTCGAGCTGGGGATGCTGGTCGACGCCCTGCACCTGGTGGGCCTGGACGCCCTCGCCCAGGTGGACATCGGCGTGCGCAAGCACCGGCACCAGGACGGGCAGGCGCTGGGCCGGATGGCCGCCGCGATCTACCGCACGGCCCAGCTGCGGCTGGCCCGCGGGCATCTGATCCGGCCGTCCCTGACGCAGTTCGAGCGGGGCGGCGACGGCTTCGAGCCGCGCACCTACTCCGTGGACACCGAGGAGCGTCCGCCGATGGCGGAGATCGCCGAGTACCAGGCGCGGAGGGCGGCCTGACCGGGGCCGTTTTCGGCCGGGTGGGTCAGGTCCGTACGTTTGAGCGTTTCCGGGCCGGGCTAGGTTGAGGGCTATGGCTTCAACGTACGGTGCTGCACAGGTGCTGGTGGCCTCCAACCGTGGCCCGGTCTCCTACTCGGTGGGCGAGGACGGTTCGCTGGACGCCAAGCGGGGCGGCGGCGGGCTGGTCTCGGGGCTGTCCGCGATCGGCTCGGACGCGGACGCCCTGTGGGTCTGCTCGGCGCTGTCCGACGGCGACCGCGAGGCGGTCCGGCGGGGCGTCGGCGAGGACGGCGTACGGATGCTGGACATCCCGGCCGACGTACACGCGGACGCGTACAACGGCATCGCGAACTCGGTGCTGTGGTTCGTCCACCACATGCTCTACCAGACGCCGCTGGAGCCGGTCTTCGACGCGGAGTTCCGGCGCCAGTGGACGTCGTACGAGACGTACAACCGCGCGTTCGCCGAGGCGCTGGCCGAGGAGGCGGCGCAGGGCGCGGCGGTGGTGGTGCAGGACTACCACCTGACGCTGGTGCCGGGCATGCTCCGCGAGCTGCGGCCCGACCTGAGGATCGGCCACTTCTCGCACACGCCGTGGGCGCCGCCCGAGTACTTCCGGATGCTGCCGGACGACGTGGCCGGGCAGGTGCTGCGCGGCATGCTGGGCGCGGACCGGCTGGGCTTCCTCACGCAGCGCTGGGCGGACGCGTTCACCGCGTGCGCCGAGCGGTTCGCCGGCGGGCTCGGCGGCACGCGGATCGGCGTGCACGGGCTGGGGGCCGACGCGGACTTCCTGCGGAAGCGGTCGCACGAGGCGGACGTCGAGGAGCGGATGGCCGCGCTCCGGGAGGAGATCGGCGAGGGCCGCCGCACCATCGTCCGGGTCGACCGCACGGAGCTGTCGAAGAACATCGTGCGCGGCCTGCTGGCCTACCGCCGGCTGCTCGAGACCCACGCCGAGTGGCGCGAGCGCGTGGTGCACGTGGCCTTCGCCTATCCCTCGCGGCAGGACCTCGCGGTCTACCGGGACTACACGGCCGAGGTGCGGCGGCTCTCGGAGGAGATCAACGCCGAGTACGGGACGCCGGGGTGGACCCCGGTCGTCCTCAATCTCAAGGACGACTTCGCCCGCTCCCTGGCCGCGTACCGGCTGGCCGACGTGGCGCTCGTCAATCCCATCCGGGACGGCATGAACCTCGTCGCCAAGGAGGTCCCGGTCGTCTCCGACGCGGGCTGCGCGCTGGTGCTGTCGCGGGAGGCCGGGGCGTTCGAGGAGCTGGGCGAGGACGCGATCGTGGTGAACCCGTACGACGTGACGGGGACGGCGGCGGCCCTGCACGAGGCGCTCTCGATGGGCCCGGAGGAACGCGCGGAACGCAGCAAGCGGCTGTCCGCGGCGGCCACCGCGCTGCCGCCGGCGCAGTGGTTCCTGGACCAGCTCGACGCGCTGAGGGGCTGATCACCGATGACCGGTCCCACGGACTCCCCGCTGCCGGTGCCCACCACGAAAGCCGGCCAGGAAGGTCTGGACGTCCTCCTCGCCCACCCGGGCAAGGCCCTGATCGGCCTCGACTTCGACGGGACGCTCGCGCCGATCGTGGCCGACCCCGAGCAGGCCCGGGCCCACGCGGACGCCGTACCCGCGCTGGCCGCGCTCGCGCCGAAGGTGGCCGCCGTGGCGGTGATCACCGGGCGGCCGGCCGAGGTCGCGGTGCGCAACGGCGGCTTCGCGGACGTCCCGGGCCTGGAACACCTCGTGGTCCTCGGTCACTACGGCGCCGAGCGCTGGGACGCCCGCACCGGCGAGATCAGCGCCCCCGAGCCGCATCCCGGCGTCGCCGCGGTCCGCACCGAGCTGCCCGAGCTCCTCGACCGGTTCGGCGCGTCACAGGGGACCTGGATCGAGGACAAGGGACGGGCGGTGGCCGTGCACACCCGCCGGGCCGCCGACCCGCAGGCCGCGCTGGACTCCCTGCGCGAACCGCTCGCCGGACTGGCCGGCCGCCACGGCCTGATCGTGGAGCCCGGCCGGATGGTCCTCGAACTCCGCCCGCCCGGCATGGACAAGGGCGCCGCCCTCACCGGATTCGCCCGGGAGATCGGCGCCGGGTCCGTCCTCTTCGCCGGCGACGACCTGGGCGACCTGCCCGCCTACTCGGCCGTCGACAAGCTCCGCTCGGACGGCACCCCGGGCCTGCTGGTGTGCAGCGGCAGCGACGAGGTGACCGAGCTGAGGGAGCGGGCGGACGTGGTGGTGGACGGCCCGGAGGGTGTCGTACGCCTGCTGCGCGAGCTCGCGGACCGGCTCGGCTGACGCGTCCAAGTGCCTGTCGTTTGGATCAGGTCGCAGACGCGGGGCCTGGCACGCGCACCGGCGCTGACGAGATGCCGTCGATTCCCCGCGACCTGATCCAAACGACAGGCCCTAGCGCTCCGCCCGGCGCGTCTCCCGTATCCGCCGCAGCCTGTTCACCGTCACCGGGTCGTGGGACAGGGCCCGGGGGTCGTCCAGCAGGGCGTTGAGGAGTTGGTAGTAGCGCACGGGGGCGAGGCCCAGCTCCTCTCGTATGGCCCGTTCCTTCGCGCCGGGCCCGGAAAAACCGCGGCGTTCGAGCGCCAGGATGTCCCGCTCCCTGCGCCCGAGCCGCTCGTCACCCGTGTCCTCGTCCATGCCAGGCACCGTAACGCCCGCCACCGACAGCGGGACTACTCCGCGCTCTCCGCCCGGGTCGCCACCGCCTGGAGGTGGCCCAGGACGCCCGAGGGGCTGCCGGAGGGGGCGACGGCCTTGCCGATCTGCTTCTTGACCTGGGCGCTGACGTCGGCCCAGGAGGTCTTGCCGACCGGGTAGAGCTCGGAGGACACCAGCTCCTCCAGGAACGGCTTGAGGTGCCGGTCCCGGCCGGAGGCGGCCATGGTCGCGGACGCGGAGCTGGTGACCGGCAGCAGGTCGTACTCGCGGGAGAAGGCCAGCACGTTCTTCTCGCTGTAGACGAAGTCGAGGAAGTCTCCGACCTGGTCGCGGTGGCCGTTCTTCCGGAAGGCCGTCATCCAGTCGGCGACACCGAGCGTGGACTTGCTCGGCCCCTCCTTGCCCGGCGTCGGCACCATGCCGTACTCGACACCGCGCTTGGCGGCCATCTTCATCAGGGACGGGTGGCCGTTGAGCATGCCGACCTCGCCCTCGGCGAAGGCGGAGAACGCGGCGGCCCGGTTCAGCTCGCCGGGCGCGACCGGCCCGGTCAGCTCCTTGGCGACCAGTTCGTTCTTCAGCCAGGAGAAGGTGTCGATGTTCTCCGGGGAGTCGATGCCGTAGCTTCCGACGGTGTCGGCGTAGCCGCCCCCGCCGCTGAGCATCCACTGCATCGTCTCGGCCTGGGCCTCCTCCGGGCCGAGGGGCAGGGCGTAGGGGTACTTCACGCCCTCGTCCTTGAGCGCCTCGGCGTCGTCGGCCAGGTCGTCCCAGGTCTCGGGCGGGGTGATGCCGGCCTTGGCGAAGAGGGTCTTGTTGTAGAAGAGCACGCGCGTGGAGGAGGCGAACGGCATGCCGTACTGCACGCCCTTGACCTGTCCCGCGGAGGCCAGCTGCCCGACGAAGTCGGCCTGCACGGGTATGGAGAGCAGGTCGTCGGCCTTGTAGAGCTGGTTCTGCGCCGCGTAGTCGGCGTACGCGCCGATCTGCGCCATGTCCGGCGGGTCACCGGCGGCGACCATCTCCCTGACCTTGCGGTCGACGTCGTTCCAGGAGTAGACGCTGACGTCGATCTTCACCCCGGGGTTGTCGGCCTCGTACTCCTCCACCAGCTTGTCCCAGTACTTCTTGGAGCTGTTGGCCGCACTGTCGCCGTAGTCGGCGGCGACCAGCTTCAGGGTCACGTCGGCGGAGCCGCCCGTCACGCCACAGCCGCCGATGACCGCCGTCATGCCCAGTGCGGACACCACCGCGATCGTTCCTGCCATCCGCCGCCGCTGCACCGCTGTTCTTCCCCAACCCTGGCGTGAACCGCCAACGAAAGCTTTCGATAATCGGAATAAGGTCTACACCACGCGAGTGGACTAGACCTCTCGCGGGTCCCCGGGTCACACTGTTCCCGTGAGACATGTCATCGCCCTCGACGTGGGCGGCACCGGAATGAAGGCCGCCCTGGCCGGACCGGAGGGCGAGCTGCTGCACCGCGCCCGCCGCCCCACCGCGCGCGAGCACGGACCGGACGCCGTGGTCGCGGGCATCCTCGACTTCGCCGCCGAGCTGCGCGCGTACGGCGCCGAGCACTTCGGCACGCCCGCGGCCGCCGCCGGCGTGGCCGTCCCCGGCATCGTCGACGAGGCGCGGGGCGTCGCCGCCTACGCCGCGAACCTCGGCTGGCGCGACGTCCCCTTGCGCGACCTGCTGGCGGAGCGGCTGGGCGTCCCGGTCGCCCTCGGCCACGACGTGCGCACCGGCGGCCTCGCCGAGGGCCGGGTCGGCGCGGGCCGGGGCGCGGACCGGTTCCTGTTCGTGGCACTGGGCACCGGCATCGCCGGCGCCATCGGCGTCGACGGCCGGGTCGAGGCGGGCGCGCACGGCTTCGCGGGCGAGATCGGCCACATCGTCGTACGCCCCGGCGGATCCCCCTGCCCCTGCGGGCAGCACGGCTGCCTGGAGCGCTTCGCCTCGGCGGCGGCCGTGAGCGAGGCCTGGGCGACGGCCTCCGGCGACCCGGGCGCGGACGCGGCCGACTGCGCGAAGGCGGTGGACTCCGGCGACCCGAAGGCGCGGGCCGTCTGGCAGGGGGCGGTCGACGCCCTGGCCGACGGGCTGGTCACGGCCCTCACCTTGCTGGACCCACGGGTCCTGATCATCGGCGGTGGCCTCGCCGAGGCGGGAGAAACCCTGTTCACACCGCTACGGGAAGCCATCCGTCACCGCATCACCTTCCAGAAACAGCCGTCGATCGTCCCCGCGGCGCTGGGGGACAGCGCCGGTTGCCTGGGGGCGGGCCTGCTGGCCTGGGATCTTCTGGCATCGACCGACCGTATGGAGGTAACGCCCTGATGGCAGCCCACCCAGGGGCGCGGGGAACTGCGCGACCAGCCACGAACCATCCGCACCCCGCGACGTCAGGAGCCCCCACGGTCCTCGCCGGCGCAACTGTGGTCCTCCCCACAGGAACCGTCGAAAACGGCCAGGTGACCATCGACGGCACCCGCATCACAGGAATGGCTCCCGAAAACGCCCAGGTCATCGACGTAACCGGCCACTACGTACTCCCCGGCTTCGTCGACATCCACAACCACGGCGGCGGCGGAGCCTCCTTCACCTCCGGGTCGGTCGAGGACGTCCTCAAGGGCATCCACACCCACCGCCTGCACGGCACGACCACCCTGGTCGCCTCGACCGTCACCGGTGACATGGACTTCCTCACCGAGCGCGCGGGCCTGCTGAGCGAGCTGGCCGAGCAGGGCGAGATCGCGGGAATCCACTTCGAGGGACCGTTCATCTCCCCCTGCCGCAAGGGCGCGCACTCCGAGGAACTGCTGCGCGACCCGGACCCGGCGGAGGTCCGCAAGCTGATCGACGCGGCCCGGGGCAGGGCGAAGATGGTCACGCTGGCCACCGAACTGCCCGGCGGCATCGACTCCGTACGCCTGCTGGCCGAACACGGCGTGATCGCGGCGATCGGCCACACCGACGCGACGTACGAGCAGACGGTCGAGGCGATCGACGCGGGCGCGACGGTCGCCACCCACCTCTTCAACGCGATGCCGCAGCTCGGCCACCGCTCCCCCGGCCCGATCGCCGCGCTCCTGGAGGACGACCGGGTCGCCATCGAGCTGATCGACGACGGCACGCATCTGCACCCCGCCGCACTCCAGCTGGCGTTCCACCGCGCGGGCGCGGGCCGGGTGGCGTTCATCACGGACGCGATGGACGCGGCCGGTTTCGGCGACGGACGTTACTGGCTCGGCCCGCTGGAAGTGGAGGTCGCGGACGGCGTGGCCCGCCTGCTGACGGACGGCACGATCGCCGGCTCGACCCTCACCCTGGACCGCGCCTTCAAGCGGGCGGTCACGGTCGACGGCCTGTCCGTCGAGGACGCGGTGACGGCTCTCTCCGCCACCCCGGCCCGCCTCCTCGGCATGTCCGACCGGATCGGCTCCCTGGAGCCCGGCAAGGACGCGGACCTGGTGCTCCTGGACGCGGACTACGACCTCAAGGGCGTCATGCGCCGGGGGGAATGGGTCGTCGGTCCCCAACTGCACTGATCCGTCCCGCGGTCGAGAGACGGTGGCCGGCTCCAGGACTGGGCCGACCGCCGTCTCTTTGGCATGATCGAGCTCCGGAAAGTTCACGGCGGCAAGCGCATTCTCGGGGGAGGTCGGCCCAGGTGATCCTCACGGTCACGCTGAACACCGCTCTCGACATCACCTACCGCGTACGGTCCCTCAGGCCGCACGCCTCCCACCGGGTCTCCGAGGTGACGGAACGCCCCGGCGGCAAGGGCGTCAACGTGGCCAGGGTTCTCGCGGCCCTCGGGCACGAGGTGGCGGTGACCGGTTTCACGGGCGGTGCGACGGGGCGGGTCGTGCGGGAGCGGCTCGCGTCGGTGCCGGGCGTGGCGGACGCGCTGGTCCCGGTCTCGGGCGCGACCCGCCGCACGATCGCCGTGGTCGACGAGCAGACCGGCGACACGACGCAGCTCAACGAACCGGGCCCGATGGTCACGCCCACCGAGTGGTCGGCCTTCCAGGAGGCCTACGAGGACCTGCTCCCGTCCGCCTCGGCGGTGGCCCTGTGCGGCAGCCTCCCACCGGGCGTGCCGGTCGGTGCGTACGCCGGCCTGGTCCGGACCGCCCGAGCCGCCGGTGTCCCGGTCCTCCTGGACACGAGCGGCGAAGCCCTGCGCCGGGGCGTCGCGGCCCGCCCGGACATCATCAAGCCGAACGCCGACGAACTGGCGGAACTGACCGGTTCCCACGAGCCCCTGCGCGCCACACAGGACGCCCGCCGCCGGGGCGCGGGCGCGGTGGTCGCGTCCCTCGGCCCCGAGGGCCTCCTGGCAGTCACCCGGGACGGCCGCTGGCGAGCCACCCCACCGACCTCCGTCCGAGGCAACCCGACGGGCGCGGGCGACTCGGCGGTCGCGGGCCTGCTGTCGGGCTTGGTCGAACACCTCACCTGGCCGGATCGCCTGATCCGGGCGGTGGCGCTGTCGGCAGCGACGGTGGCAGCGCCGGTGGCCGGGGAGTTCGATCGAGGGGTGTACGAGGAGCTGCTGGGGCGGGTGGCGGTGACGGGGGAGGTCAGCGCGGCCTGATTCAGGACCGCCCTAGTCCTTGACCTGCCCAGCCTTCAGCCACAGCTGGTCCAGCAGGACATTGCACTTGTCGCCGTCTCCGCAAGAGACCGTGATCGTGTTGGTGCCCTTGTTGAGGGTCGGCCAGGCGTAGGTCTTCGTCCAGCCCTTGGTGAAGTCGCCGTCCGAGGTGTGCGTGAAGTTGCCCAGGTTCAGCTTGTCGCCGAACGGCTTGCCGTTGACGGTGAGCGTCATCTCCTGGTCCTCGTCGACCGTGCTGTAACGGGCGAAGACGGTGTAGGCACCGTCCTTGGGGACGCCGTTGACCGTCCAGGTGACCGAGGAACCAGGCTGGTTGAGGTTCCCCACGTAGATGCCGCCGTCGGACTGGGCGCCCTTGACGTCCTGGGCGAGGGTCGCGCCACCGCCGAGGCGCAGGGCCTTGGCGTCGATCGTCGGCAGGTCGACCTTGCTCTCGCCGGCCTTGCTCGGCGACGGGCTCGGCTTCGCGTTCTGGGACTGCGTCGGCGTCGTGCCCGCCTGGTCGTCGGGCTGGTCCTTGTCCTTCTCGCCGCCCAGCATGGCCACGCCGATGCCGATGACGACCGCGGCGACCACCGCGATCGCGCCGAT
Organism: Streptomyces sp. DH10; assembly: GCF_029813805.1. Lineage (NCBI taxonomy): Bacteria > Bacillati > Actinomycetota > Actinomycetes > Kitasatosporales > Streptomycetaceae > Streptomyces > Streptomyces sp. DH10. The sequence goes on along the minus strand of NZ_JARVKU010000002.1, from coordinate 151,981 downwards.
CAGCAGACCTTTGGTGTTCGGGCCGCGGCCGCCCCGGCCACCGCCGCCGCCCGCGATCTGCTGCTGGGTGGTCGGCGCACCGCCGGGCAGCGTCTCCGGTGCCGCGTAGTGCGCGTTCGGCTGGTTGTAGCCGCCCTGCTGCTGGGGGACCTGCCCATAGGGCGCCGTCTGCGTGTTCTGCGGCTGCTGGCCGTACTGGCGTGTGCCGACCGCCCGCACCCGGTTGACCGAGTTCGGGTAGCCGTAGCCGCCCCCGGACGGCGGCTGGGCCCCGTTGGCCTGCCCGTCGGCGTAGAGATAACCGAACGGGTCGTCGTCCTCGGGCGTGCTCGCGCCGTTGTTGCCGGGCGTCATCCCTTGGTCTCCTCAGTCAGGTGCGGTGCGTGCGGTACGGGTCGTGAGAGAGCGAGCCTACCCGCTCCCAGTGACCCAAACGGGTGACTCAGACCGCATCCACTCGCTGACCTGGGGCTCAGCCCGCGCGTCTGTGTTGTTTGGGACGAGATCGTTTCTCGACGTACATCCGCTCGTCAGCGGATTTCAACACTTCGTCCGCGGTCATTCCACAGTGTGCCCATCCGATGCCGAAGCTGGCGCCGACCCGGACGGCCCGCCCCTCGGCGCGGATGGGCTGGATGATCTCGTTCCGCAGACGGACCGCGAGGTCCTGCGCGTCGGCACGGCCGAGCCCGTCGGCGAGGATGACGAATTCGTCACCGCCGAGCCGGGCGACGGTGTCGCCGTCGCGGACGCCGTTGCTCAGCCGGCGGGCGACCTCGATGAGAACCGCGTCACCCGCGTTGTGCCCGAACCGGTCGTTGATCGACTTGAAGCCGTCGAGGTCGCAGAAGAGGACGGCGAGGCCCTTGGTGCCGTCGTCGTGGTCGCCGTCCGGGGCGACGGTGTGCACGTGGTGGTCGTAGGCGTCGAACGGCTCGGTGCTCGGCCCGAAGTCGAAGGCGTGGCCGATCGCGTCGAAGGCGGGGTGGCCGTAGGCCGCGTCGTGGGACTCGACGACGCCGGGGTGCGGGTTCGCCGCGCGCTGGCACAGCCGGGCGGACAGGCGGGAGCGCAGCTCGGCGGAGTTCGGCAGGCCCGTGAGCGAGTCGTGGGAGGCGCGGTGGGCGAGCTGGAGCTCGCGGCGCTTGCGCTCCTCGATGTCCTCGACGTGGGTGAGGAGGAAGCGCGGGCCGTCGGCGGCGTCCGCGACCACGCTGTTGCGCAGGCTGACCCAGACGTAGGTGCCGTCCCGGCGGCCGAGGCGGAGCTCGGCGCGGCCGCCCTCGGCGGAGGTGCGCAGGAGCGTGCCTATGTCCTCGGGGTGGACCAGGTCGGAGAACGAGTAGCGGCGCATCGCGGACGCGGGGCGGCCGAGCAGCCGGCACAGGGCGTCGTTCGTGCGCAGGATCCGGCCGTGCTGGTCGCCGCCCATCTCGGCGATGGCCATGCCGGACGGGGCGTACTCGAAGGCCTGCCTGAAGCTTTCCTCACTGGCCCGCAGCGCCTGCTGCTCGCGCTCCAGCCGGACGAGCGCCCGCTGCATGTTGGCGCGCAGCCGGGCGTTGCTGATCGCGATGGCGGCCTGGAAGGCGTACATCTGGAGCGCCTCGCGACCCCAGGCACCGGGGCGGCGGCCGTTGCGCGGCCGGTCCACGGACAGCACCCCGATCAGCTCGCCGCAGGCCGCGTTGCCCTGCGGGCCGGGCGCGTACATGGGCGCGAAGAGCCGGTCGGCCGGGTGCCACTCGTCCTCGAAGCGGGGGGCGGGGCCGTCGGTGTACCACTGCGGGACGTCGTCGTCGTCGAGGACCCAGCCCTCGGTGTGCGGTATGAACACCAGGTCGCCCCAGTGCTCGCCCATGCCGAGGCGGCGTTCCCAGGAGTCGCGCGAGCCGACACGTCCGGTGATGAGGGCCTCGGCGGCCGGGTTCCCGGCGAAGGCGGCGACGACGAGGTCGCCGTCGGGACGTACGAGGTTCACGCACGCCAGCTCGTACCCGAGGGCGGCGACGACGCCCTCCGCGACGGTCTGCAGGGTGTCCGCCAGGCTGCGGGCCGTGTTCATGTCGGCCATGACCTGGTGCAGTTGTCGCAGGGACGCAAGGCGGACGTAGGGCTCCGACTCGGTCTCCATGCTCGCCCTCCCCCCGAGACCTCGCTGCGAATCAAGGGTTCTCATCGGCGTATCGTCCTGGCAGCTTCCCAGCCACTGAATCACAGCGCGCTGCTCACTCGGTACACAGGGTCAACAATTACTGCCCCTTGTGACTCAAGTCACAGGCAAACCTGAACAATTGAGTGGAGTTTCTGCGTTCTTCACGTGCGTCCGCCGAACGCAAACTTTGTCAGGTTGCGCACATATATTTCCTCGGCGTTCTTCGGCAGCCCTCGGGGGTCCGTCGCGGGTCCGTCGCGGGTCCGTCGCGGGTCCGTCGCGGGTCCGTCGCGGGTCCTACGACCGTGATCGGGCGGGAGCCCGATGCGGGGCGCACGGGACGGAGATTAGCGTTTCGTATGTGCCGAACACTCCCACCGCCACGTCCGCGATCATTCCGCCGCCCGCCTCCGGGCATGCTGAGGGGGTGAGCAACGACGAGTTCCGCGCCGCCATGTCCCGGCTGGCCTCGGGCGTGGTCCTGGTGACCGCGCAGGAGCCGCCGCTCGACCCGGACGACCCCTCGGCGCCGGGCAGCGAGGACGTGGGCATGACGGCCACGGCCTTCATGTCGGTGTCCCTGGACCCGCCCCTGGTGCTGGTGAGCCTGCGCGAGGGCTCCCGCATGGACGAGCTGCTCGAGGAGCAGGAGCTGTGGGCGGTCTCGGTCCTCTCCGAGAGCCAGCGGCACATCGCGGGCCGTTTCGCCATGAAGGGCCGCGTCAGCGACCGCCTGCTCTTCGCGGACATCCCCTACACCCGCGGCGAGTACACCGACGCGCCCCTGGTCGGCGGCGCCCTCGCCGTCCTGGAGTGCCGCACCGAGCAGCGGGTGCGCGCCGGCGATCACACCCTGGTCATCGGCCGCGTCCTGACGGCCCGCGTCCCGAGCGCCGACGGGGGGCCGCTGACGTACTTCCGGGGGCGGTACCGGCACCTGGGGTGAGGCGGAAATCCGGTGGTCCGGGGTGAGACGGAATCCGGTGGCCCCGGGATGAGGCGAAAATCCGGTGGCCCAGGCTGATCGGCGTACCTAGGGTGCGCGCATGACAACGACGGGCCCTCACCTCGAAGAGATCACCGCCCAGAACCTCGACGCCGCGCTCGGGATCCGCGTCCGCCCCGACCAGGAACAGGCGGTCGCCCCGGTCGTGAAGTCCCTGGCCGAGGCCTATGTGCATCCCGGCGTCGCCTGGCCCCGCCTGATCGTCGACGGCGACCGCCCGGTCGGGTTCCTCATGGCCTTCCTCGACATCGACTGGTACGAGGACGGCAGCGTGCTGCGCTCGGGCCTGTGGCGGCTGAACATCGCCGCCGGGGAGCAGGGCCGGGGGTACGGCCGTTTCGCCGTCGAGTCCGTCGCGGAGGAACTCCGCCGGCGCGGCACCAAGCAGTTCCACGTCACCTGGCATCCCGGCCCCGACGGCCCGGAGGGCTTCTACCTGGGTCTCGGCTTCCAGACGAACGGGGAGACCAGCGGGGGCCAGACGGTGGGGGTGCTCGGGCTGACCTAGGGGGACGCCCCTAGGGCGTGTCCGCAAAGTCCCGCCTGCCCCGCGACGCCCGGCACGCCCTCTCGCCGCACCGGGCGAACACCCACGTACAACCAGTACGCGGGCGTCCGCCCGGCACTCGCCCAGCCTTCGGCCGGGGAGACCCCCAGAGCACGCACCGGACGCCGCGAGGCCCGCCCTCCGGGCGGACGACGGGACTTTGCGGACACGCCCTAGCCCCAGTTCTGGCCGTTGCGGCCGCGCTTGGTCTCCGAGCGCTGCTTCTTCTCCCGCAGCCGCCGCTCGTTGATCCCCCGGGGGATCCGGGTCGCCCTGCGGGGCTTGGGCGGCGGCGCGGTGGCCTCGGCCAGGAGCGCGGCGAGGCGTACGGCGGCGGTCTCGCGGTTGCGCCACTGGGACCGGTGCTCGGAGGAACGTACGGTGACGACTCCGTCGACCAGGCGCCCGGCCAGCCGCTCCAGCGCCCGCTGCTTCCACACCTCGGGCAGCGCCTCGGTCCTCGCCAGGTCGAAGCTGAGCTCGACCTTCGAGTCACTGGTGTTGACGTGCTGTCCGCCGGGCCCCGAGGACCGCGAGAAACGCCACATGAGCTCGGACTCGGGCAGGGAGACGGAGCCGCGGATGACGTGGGGACCAGACATGCCGTCCATGTTCCCGCTCCTGTCCCGTCCACGTCATCCGAATAATCGCGCGTAAAGAAAGTAAAGGAGCTGGAACCTCGCGTACCCCTCTCCACGTTCATGGGGGTAGCTGTAGCTTCTTTGCCGTACGTAAACGAGGGAAGGGACTCCCAACAATGGCTGTAAGCCTGTCCAAGGGTGGCAACGTCTCGCTCACCAAGGAGGCTCCGGGCCTGACCGCTGTCACCGTGGGCCTCGGCTGGGACGTCCGCACCACCACCGGCACGGACTTCGACCTCGACGCGTCCGCGATCGCGGTCAACACGCAGGGCAAGGTCTACTCCGACGCCCACTTCGTGTTCTTCAACAACAAGCAGACCCCGGACAGCACGATCGTCCACACCGGTGACAACCGCACGGGTGAGGGCGCCGGCGACGACGAGGCGATCAACGTCAACCTCGCCGGCCTCCCGGCCGACGTCGACAAGATCGTCTTCCCGGTGTCCATCTACGACGCCGAGAACCGCTCGCAGAACTTCGGCCAGGTGCGCAACGCCTACATCCGCATCGTCAACCAGGCCGGCGGCGCCGAGATCGCCCGCTACGACCTGTCGGAGGACGCGGCCACGGAGACGGCCATGGTCTTCGGCGAGCTGTACCGCAACGGCGCGGAGTGGAAGTTCCGGGCGGTCGGCCAGGGCTACGCCTCGGGCCTGGTCGGCATCGCCCAGGACTTCGGCGTGAACGTCTGACGGACGCCCTCACCCGTGGCTGAAGCCCCCGGCGCCGGTCCACCGGCCCGGGGGCTTCCCCGTCCCCACCCCGCCCGCGATACGTTCCCGGCGTGATCCTCGACCTCCTGCTCCCGCCACCCCCCGGCCGGTCACTCCCCGAACCCCTCCTCGCGGAGCTCACGGCCCTCTACGCGTCCAACCACGCGTTCCACACCCTCACCGGCGACTTCCCCGACCCGCACGACATCCGTCCGGAGCAAGTGGCACACGCCCTGTCGGAGGAATGGGCCCAGCCCGGCACCGAGATCCTGCTCGCCCGCAGCTTCGGCCACCTGACCGGGATCGCGATCACCCTCGCCCACCACCCCGACCCGGCCGACCCGGACCCGTGGATCGGCCTCCTGCTGGTGGACGCCGGCCTGCACGGCCAGGGCCACGGCCGCCGCCTGGCCACCCTCGTGGAGGACCGCTTCCGCGCGGCGCACCGCACCGCCGCACGCCTCGCCGTCCTCGACGACAACTCGAAGGCCCTGGGCTTTTGGACCGCCCTCGGCTACGAGGTCATCGACCACCGCGAGGACCGGCAGATGAAGCGCCCGTGTGCGGTGCTCCGCAAGGAACTCACGGCGACCTAGCAGGTGCTCAGGCCCGCTCCGGCTTCCCCTCCCCGTACAGCCAGTCCTCCCAGATGCCGTCGAAGTCCTTTCCGGGCGCCTGCTCCTCGACGTACGCCGTGAAGTCGGCAGTGTCGGCGTTCCCGTGGCGACGGTCCGCCGCCCACCCCCGGAGGAGGTCGCCGAACGCCTCGTCACCGACGGTCCGGCGGATCTTGTGGAGGACCATGGCACCACGCTGGTAGACGGGGGCCCCGGAGATGTGCGCGGCGTCCACGGGTTCCGCGGGCGGGAAGGACCAGAGGTCCTCGTAGGTCTTCTCCCCGCCGTCGTACAGCGCGTCGAAGGTCTCCTGCGCCGTCTCGCCGCCGTGGTCCTCCTCCCACAGCCACTCCGCGTACGTCGCGAAGCCCTCGTTGAGCCACATGTCCCGCCAGCTCTCCGGCGTGACGGAGTCGCCGTACCACTGGTGGGCGAGTTCGTGGACGAGGAAGGTGATGTCGGGAGCGCCGGGGAAGACGGGACGGCTCTGGGTCTCCAGGGCGTAGCCGATGTCGGCCGCGCGGTCGACGATCGCGCCCGTGGAGGAGAAGGGGTACGGGCCGAATCGCCGCTCCGCCCAGCGCAGGACCTCGGGGATGCGCGCGAGCACCGCGCGGCTCCCTTCCTTCTCCACCGGGTCGACGGCCGTGTACACGGGCAGACCGTCCCGGGCGGTGGACCGGGTGATCCCGAAGTCGCCGATCGCGAGTGTGGCGAGGTAGCTCGCCATCGGCTCGGCGGTGCGCCACACGAACGTCGTACGTCCCCGCGCGGTCCTCTCGCTCCGCAACTCCCCGTTGGAGACGGCCCGCAGCCCTCGCGGCACGGTCACCGTCAGGTCGTACGACGCCTTGTCGGAGGGGTGGTGGTTGCCCGGGAACCACGCCATCGACCCCGTCGGCTCGCCCAGCGCGAGCGCCCCGTCCGAGGTGCGCAGCCAGCCCTCCCGTGAGCCGTCCGGGTCGGTGACGGTCTCGGGCGCCCCCGAATAACGGACCGTCACGTGGAACGTCTCGTCCCGGTCGATGTCCTCGGCCGGCCGGACGGTGAGCTCCTGCCCGGCACGGTTCCAGCGGGCGGTCTCACCGCCGACGGTGACCTTCCCGACCTCCAGGCCGAGCAGGTCGAGGTTGAAGGCGGAGAGGGCCTTGGTGGCCCGGGCGGTGACGGTGGCCGTGCCGGTGAGGTGGTGCGCGTCCCGGTCGTAGTCGACGCGCAGGCCGTAGTGGGTGACGTCGTAGCCGCCGTTGCCGGCCTTCGGGAAGTAGGGGTCGCGTACGCCGGAGCCGCCCGGGGTGCCGTGGACTCCGCCGCACGCGGTGAGGGCGAGGGCGAGGGGGACGGCGGTCAGCGCGGGGACAAGACGTACAGATCGGGCCACGGTCGCGATCCTACGGGCGCGTGACACCATCACATCCGTGCTCGACATCGGCTACGCCCTCTCCAACCGCTTCCCCGACCCGCCGCAGACCGACTACCGCCGTGCGGACGTCCGTGCCCTGCGGCACGACCTGTTCTGCGGCGACGTCTACCTGGCGGACACCAAGACCGACCACGAGGTGTCCACAGCCTGGGGATGGGTGCCGGTGCTGGACTTCGCGTGGGCGCTGTGCGACATCGTGGAGCGGATCGACCGGGACCCGGCGGGCTCGCGGGCGTCCCGGCCGCAGCGGGCGGAGCTCGACTTCACCGAGTCGACCGACCGGATGCTGTTCGAGCGCCGCTTCGGGTGGGTGGACATCGAGGCCGACTGGATGCCCGCGGAGGAGCCCCCGCTCACCGTCTCCCACACCGAACTGCGCCGCGAGGCCCGGGACTTCCTGCACGACCTGATCGCCGATCTCACCGACCTGCACGACGACCTCGCCGAGAACCCGGCGATCTGGACGCTCCAGGCGCGTTTCCCCAGGGTCTCCTGACCGGCGCCGAGACCGCGGTGACAACCTTGTCCGTGATCATTACCTGACACGGGGAGAGCGGGAGCATGACGCAGGGGCGTGTGACCTACGGGCTGGACTACAGGGTGCACCCACCGGCCGTCGTCGGCGACGGACCGGGGCAGGGCACCTCCGTCCGGCTGTGCCGTGACCCCGGCAGTCCCGCGCCCGACCGGCTCCGCTCGCTGCGGGCCTTCCATCTGCGCGCCGAGGACGGGACGCCGGTCGCCCGCGTGGTCACGGAGCAGGCCCTGGGTTCCCGGCTGAGCGGGCGCCCGGCGGTGTACCACGTGCTGGACCCCCACGGCGCGCCGCTCGGGCGGATCACGCTGCGGCGCCGCCGCGCCTTCCGCTGGGGCCGCGAGCGCTGGACCGTCGCGCCGGTGGCCGGCCCCGCCCTCCAGGGGTACCAGGGCCGTCTGGTGTGGTGGGCGCTGTGGTGGCCTGTGGGATTTCCGGTCTACCTGCTGTTGCTGATCTGGGCTCTTCTGGCGGGAGACGGCGACGGCTTCGGACCGCCGCGCAGTGTCATCTGGCGCGACACCTCACGCCGCGCCCATCTCGTCTTCCGCGCGGTGGCCGAGGACTACCAGCTGCTGAGCCACGAGGTGGACCCGCGCCTGATCAACGCCCTGATCGCACTGCACCAGTCCTACGACTGCCCGGAACGGGCGGGGACCTGGGCTGGTACGAGTTGAGCGGGTGATCAGTCCTCCACCCTGATCCCCCACTGCGTCGCCAGCACCGGCGCCAGATCGAGCAGTTGCGCCGTACTGATCACCGCCCCGGCCAGCCGGTCCAGCCCGCGGCTGATCCCCAGTGACACGGCCCCGCGCAGGTCGACGTCCTTGAGGGTCGCCGCGTGGAAGTCGGCGCCCGTCAGCGCGCAGTCCACGAACTCCACGCGCTCCAGGCGGGCGCCACCGAAGTCCGGCTCGACGAGGACGCAGCCCTCGAAGACGACGTCTCTGAGCCGGGCCATGCGCAGGTTCAAGTAGTCGATCTTGCCGCCGCGGATCAGCACCCGCTCCAGCACCGCCGCGTGCAGCTGTGTGCCGCCGAGGCGGGCGTCGATCAGCTCGACGTCGCGCAGCGTCGCCTCGGCGAGGTTGGTGCCGACGCCCCGGACACTCGTGAGTGTCGAGTCCAGGACGGAGGCGTGCCGCAACCCGACCTCGTCCAGCGCACACTCCGTCAGGGCGCAGTCCAGGAAGCGGGAGCCCGACCCGTCCTGCCCCGCGAAATCCGCCTCCCGGAACTCCAGCCCGTCGTAGTCCCCGTCCGGTTCCAGCTCGCCGCCCGGGAACGGCTCCAGCGCCGGCAGCCGGATCTCCGGTCTCCGCGCGGCCTTCACCCGCGAACCGCCCGCACCCCTGCCGCCCGCCGCGTTCCTCGCCATGCGCCCATGCTGCACCACACCACTGACAACGGCCCTGACCTGCGAGGCAACGGCCCATGTCACATTCCGGGGCGCTCGGCCGGTCGTACTCCCAGAAGAGTGTCGTCGCACGCAGGGAGACCCCCAGCCATGCACCGCATCACCGTCATCGGCGGCGGCTTCGCCGGACTGACCGCCGCCATCACCGCCGCCGAGGCGGGCGCCGAGGTCACCGTCCACGAAGCCCACCACACCCTCGGCGGCCGGGCCCGCACCGCCGAGGGCCCCTACCGCACGAACGAGGGCCCGCACGCCCTCTACAACGGCGGCCCGCACTGGGCCTGGCTCAAGCAGCGCGACCTCATCGGGCCGCTCGCCCCGATCCCACCCCTGGAGGCCGCCCGGCTACGGCTGCGGCACCACGGCGTGCTGCGCCGCACCCCGCCCTTCCCGATGTTGAAGCTGCTGCGCCGGACCGCCGAACAGGCGCCCGTGGACGTCGACTTCCTGACCTGGGCGACCGGCATCGCGGGCGAGGAGGGGGCCCGGGCGGCCGCCCACTACTCGGCCGTCGCCCTCTTCCACCACGACCCCGGCTCCCTGTCGGCCGCGTTCGTGCAGGAGCGTCTGCGCCGCGCCACCAAGCTGCCGCCCGAGGCGCACTACCCGCGCGGCGGCTGGGCCAGCCTCATCGACCGGATGGCCGCCCGCGCCTGGAACCTGGGCGTCCGGATGGAGACCCTGTCCCGGGTCGACACGCTCCCCACCGACACCCCGGTCGTCGTCGCCACCTCACTCGACGCCGCCCGGCGCCTGCTCGGTGACGACTCCCTGACCTGGCCGAGCGGCCGTACCGTCCTCGTCGACCTCGCCGTACGGACGCGGCGCGGGGACGCGTTCGCGGTGTCCGACCTCGACGCGCCGGGCTGGCTCGAACGGTTCACCGCCCAGGACCGCAGCCTCGCCCCGGCCGGCGAGCAGCTCATCCAGGGTCAGATCCCCATCGCCCCGCACGAGTCCAAGGCCGACGGCACCGCCCGCGCCGAGCATCTCCTCGACCTGGGTTTCCCGGGCTGGCGCGAGCGCGTCACCTGGCGGCGCGAGGCCGTCGCGAACGGCCGTACGGGCGCGGTCGACCTGCCCGGCACCAGCTGGCGCGACCGGCCCGCCGTGGACCGGGGCGACGGCGTCTACCTCGCCGGCGACCAGGTCGCGGCCCCGGGCGTGCTGTCGGAGGTCTCCTTCAACAGTGCCCTGACGGCGGTGTCGTTGGCGCTCGGGCGGCGGGAGCTTGACCTCAAGCAAGCTTGAGGTTGAAAACTGGGCTCAGACCACCACGACATGAGGAGCCCCGATGCACGCCATCCGCCTGCACGCCTTCGGCCCGGCCGAGAACCTCACCTACGAGCAGGTCGAGGACCCCCGGCCGGGCCCCGGCCAGGTCCGTGTCGCCGTACGGGCGGCGGGCGTCCACCTCCTGGACACCGCCCTGCGCGAGGGCGTACAGGGACCGGCGCCAGAGCCGATTCCCCTGCCCACCGTCCCCGGCCGCGAGGTCGCCGGCGTCGTCGAGTCGCTGGGCGAGGGCGTGGCGGACCTGTGGCTCGGCAAGCGGGTCGTCGCCCACCTCGGCTTCGTCCCCGGCGGTTACGCCGAACTGGCCGTCACCGGAGTCGAGCGGCTGCACGAGATCCCGGAGAACCTGGACTTCGCCGAGGCCGTCGCCCTGATCGGCACGGGCCGAACGACGATGGGAATCCTCCAGTTCGCCGAGCTGGGCCCCGACTCGGTGGCCGTCGTCCCGGCCGCGGCCGGCGGCATCGGCACACTCCTCGTGCAGTACGCCAAGAACGCCGGCGCCACCGTCATCGGCCTCGCCGGCGGGCCGGAGAAGGTCGCCCGCGTGCAGGCGAACGGCGCCGATCTCGCCGTCGACTACAAGGACCCCGCCTGGCCCGCGAAGGTCCGCGCCCACCTCGGCGGCCGGGCCGCGACCGTGGTCTTCGACGGCGTCGGCGGCGACGTGGCCCGCGAGGCCGTCGCCCTGCTCGGCCCCGGCGGCAAGCACGTCGTCTTCGGCTGGTCCGCCGAGGGCATCCAGGGCGGCGAGCCCTACCTCGTCGACGGCGTCTCCGAGCAGGTCCTCGGCCCCGTGATGCTCGGAAAGGCCGGCGGCCCCGACCCGGTGCGCACCCTCGAACTGCGCGCCCTGACCGAGGCCGCCGCCGGCCGGCTCACCCCGGCCGTACAGCGCTTCCCGCTGCGCGAGGCCGCGGCCGCGCACCGGGCGCTGGAGAGCCGGGGGACGATCGGGAAGGTCGTCCTGGAGCCATGACACCTCGTCTTCGGAGGGGTCGGCCGGAACGGATCAGCGGGCGACCGCCTTCGTCGCCGCGCTGAGCGACGAGCCGTCCTTGTGCCCGGTGCGGTGCGCGATCACCTTCACGGTGATCTTCTTGCCCTGCTGCGCCGCCTTCAGCACCAGCGAGGACTTGGTGGCCCCGCTGATCGCCTTGCCGTTCGCGTACCACTGGTACCCGTGCGAGGTCGCGGCCGGGCTCCACGTCCCGGCGGACGCCTTCAGGGTCCGGCCCACCTTCGCCGTCCCGCTGATCACCGGCGGCTTGGTCGCCTTGGGCGCATCGCCCTTGGCCACGGTCACCGCCGCCGAGGACGCGGACCCGCTGCGCCAGCCCGCCTTGACCGCCGTCACGGTCACGGACAGCTTCTTACCGGCCTGCGCCGCGGGGATCGTGTACGCCGACGCGGTCGCGCCGCCGATCGCCGTGCCGTCCGCCTTCCACTGGTACGTGTACGAGGACGGGGTCGCCGACCAGGTGCCCGGCGCGGCGGTGACCTTGGCGCCCACCTTGGGCGTGCCGGTCACCTTCGGGGCCGCCGTGTTCTCCAGCGCGGGCTGGGGGGTCACGGTGAAGGTGCCGCGCTGGAACTCCCAGCCGCGCGTGTACACGCTGATGTTCCAGGTGCCGGTCGCCGCGCCCGTCAGGTCGGCGGTCGCGGTCACCGTGCGGTTGTCCGCGGCGACCGAGTCCGCCGGCGCGGTGATCGTCTTTCCGGCCTGGCTGAGCTGGACCCTGACGTCCGGACCGAGCGCGGTACCGGTGACGGTGAGCTTCACCTTGGTGCCCGCGGCCCCGGTGCCGGGGCTGACGGCGGTGACGTCCGTCTTCTCCGTGCCGCAGAGCGTGGAGGTGCAGGCGAGCTTGGCGCTGTAGGCGGTGCTGGACGCCTTCTCGGGCAGGCCGAGCAGGAACAGCGACGGCGAGGATCCGCCGGCCGGGCCGCCGACCGAGCAGCGGTAGCCGGAGCTCCAGAGGCTGCAGCCGTTGGTCCACTCGCTGTCGTAGAGGACGGGCACCGCCGTGGTGGTGGCGCCGGTGGTGTCCTTGATGTCGGCCTCGAACCCGTCGAACCCGGCGGTGGGCAGCGCCGCGCACATGGCGGTGCGGGACTCGTTCAGCGTGCCGGTGACCGGCCCGTACCCGAACGCCACGGACGGCACCTTGGCGCACTCGGGGGCGGGCCCGTCGGCGGTGGCGATGCGCAACGCGTCGAGGCGGTACTCGGGCGCCGCCTTCCGCGTGGGCGGGGTCTGTACGAGGACCTGGTGGGTGGTGGAACCGGTGACCGCGCAGGGCGCGTTGCGGTCGGAGCACTCCACCCGGCCGTCCCCGGCCACGACCGCGCTGTTGGCGGTGCCGAGCGCGTCCCGCACGTTGACGTGCACGACGTCGGTGGGCGCGCCCGTGGTCACCTGGTGGCAGGTGATGGTGCCCGGCTCTCCGGACGCGCTCTTCAGGGACGGCCCGCCGACCTTCACCGCGGCGGTCTTCGCACAGCCCGCGGCGGAGGCGCTCGCGGTGACGTCCCGCCGGGTCAGGGAGTACGTGGCGGCAGCGTCCCGGCCGGTCACCAGCACCGTGTGGGCCTTGCCCGGGGTCAGGGAGCAGACCGTCCAGCCATTGGTGGTGGCGTAGCGGTCACAGACCCGCTTGCCGCCGGAGTCCAGCACCGAGAAACCGGCGGGGGCGGTCCCGGAGGTCGCGGTCAGCTGGAGCAGCTCGGCGTTCGAGTGCGCGCCGGCCGGGATCCCCAGGCAGTGCGAGAAGACACCGTCGCCCGTGGTCAGCGTGGCCTTCGCACCGCCCGCGGCGAAACTGCCCGCGGGCAGGACGGGGCAGCCGTCGGCGACGTCGGTGCGGTGGAAGGCGACCGCGTACGGGCCCGTGGCCGTATCGCCGCCGTCCTCGGTGTGCACCAGGGCACGGAACGGCGCCTCACCGGTGAGCGCGCAGTCACCGCCCTGGAGGGCCTCCCCGTCGCACTGCGGGGTGCCGTGGCGGTCCAGGACCTCCACCTCGGGGGTCAGCCCGGCCGAGGTCTGCGAGGTGAGCGCGGCGATCCGGCCACCCTTGGGGACGGGCAGCGTCAGGCAGTCGTACTGCCCGACGGTGCTCAGCTCTCCCTTGTACAGGCCGGTCCCGATCGCGGCACAGCCGGCGTCGGAGGCACGGTCGAACACCACCAGCCGGTCACGGGACGGCTCGAAGGCGTTGACGCCGAGCACCGCCGTGTAGGTGCCCGCCTCACGGATCCGGCACGGGTCGGTGCCGGACTCGCACACGGTCCTGCCGCCGGAGTCGTACACCCGGACCGCCCCGGCCGACCGGTCCTCGTCCACGTAGTGCACGGTGTACGGCCCGGCCTTCGCGGCGGAGAAGGTGTAGCAGGCGTCCGTGCCGAAGTCCCGCGGCTCGATCGGGCCGTAGGGCAGGACCGACGCGGTCGCACAGCCCTGCGGGTCGTTCAGGCGGCGCACCTGAAGCGCGTACTCGGCGGGAAAGCCGCTCTCCGCGCGGGAGACGCTCGACAGCACCCGGTAGGGGCCGTCGCCGGGCAGGACGCAGCTGTCCTCGCCGTCCTCCGGGAAGTGCTCGCAGATGCGGGCGCCGGTCGCGTCGGTGATCCAGGCGACCGACTCGCCGTACACCTTGGTGCCGACCGTCAGCCGGATCCGCTCGCCGGGCCGGCCCTCGAAGGCCTGGCAGTCCACGGCCAGCGGGCTCCCGGCGCTCCGGATCACCGCCGGCCGGTCCCAGCCGGTGCCGACCGGCTCGGCGCAGCCGCGGGTGCCGGAACCGAGCGGGACGACGGTGAGCTCGGTCTGCTCGTCGTCGACCCAGCCGCTGTTGACGACCTTGACGGTGTACGTTCCGGCCGCGGGCACCTGGCACCAGCCCTCGGCGCGGTACTCGTGGTCGAAGCAGTCGACCTCGGCGCCGTCGGCGTCGAGCATCTGCGCGTAGGCGTTGTTCTGGCTGTCGTCCAGGGTCACCAGATGCAGACCGGCCGAACCGGCCGTCACCGTGAAGCAGGCGCTGCTCTGGGCCGGGACGGTGGCCTTGCCGACGGCGTCGCCCGGATCCCCGAACGGCGCGAGGGCGAGCGGCGCACACTCCGGTCCGGCGGCGGCCTGGACCGAGCCGGCCCCCGTCAGGCTCAGCAGTGAGGCGAACAGCGATACGACGACGACGGACGCACCGGCCCGCCCCCGTCTCACTCGCCATCCGTGTCTCAGTCTCGTTCTCGTTCTCGTTCCCGTTCTCGGTCTCGGTCTCGGGCAGGCGTCCGTGTCCGACATGTCAATCCCCCCTGGGTCAGTGGTCGTTGGCGAGATGTTCGCACACAGGTACGACACAATGCCCGCGAGAAAGCCGAGACGCCGACCAGGCGCGGCCGCGTCCCGACCCAGCCCGCCCCGACCCGGGTTAATTCACATGACCCGCCCCGCCCGCCCCACTACGGTGCCGAAAGTGATCGACATTCCCCGGGAACTGGCGGCATCACAGGAGAAGTACAACGGCGAGGCGGGCCGCGCCTTCATCGCGGAACTCCAGGACCTGACGGCCGGCTTCCTCGACCGCTGGGAACTCGAGCCCGACGGACCGCCCATGCACGGCGTGTCCGCCCTGGTCCTCCCGGTCGTCCGCGCCGACGGCGGCCCCGCGGTCCTCAAGCTCCAGCTCCTCGACGAGGAGAGCGAAGGCGAACCGGTCGCGCTGCGGGTCTGGGACGGCGACGGAGCGGTCCGTCTCCTCGACCACGACGAGCCCACCGGCACGATGCTGCTGGAACGCCTCGACGAGAGCCGCATGCTGTCCCACGTCCCGGACACCCACCAGGCCGTCGTCACCATCGCCGAACTCCTCGCCCACCTCACCTCCTTCCCCGCCCCGCCCGGCATGCGCCGCCTCGGCGACATCGCCCGGGCCATGCTGGACCGGACCCCGTCGGCACTCGACCGCATCCCCGACCCCGAGGTCCGCCGCCTCGTCACCGACTGCGCCGCCGCCGTACGCGAGGTCGTCGACGAACCGGGCGACCGGCTCCTCCACTGGGACCTCCACGACGAGAACGTCCTCGCCTCCGGCCGCGCCCCCTGGCTCGCCATCGACCCCAAGCCCCTCGCGGGTGACCCCGGCTTCGAGCTGTGGCCGGCCATCGACAACCGCTACGACCCCGACGACATCCTCTGGCGCTTCGACGCCATGACCGACGTCCTCGCCCTGGACCGCCCCCGCGCCCGCGCCTGGACCCTCGGCCGCCTCCTCCAGAACGCCCTGTGGGACATCGAGGACGGCCGCCCCCTGGACGACGACCAGCTCGAAATCGCCCGCCGCCTGCGCGGCCGCACCGCCTGACCCATGCCTCCCTTCCTCCCCGGCCTGGAGCTCTCCCGCCGCTTCTACACCGAGGCCGTACGCCCCCTCCTGGACGAGGCCTTCCCCGGCATCCCCCACTCCGCCGCCCACCTCGGCAGCGGCTCCGAGGTCCTCGGCTACGACACCCCGCGCTCGGCCGACCACGAGTGGGGCCCACGCCTCCAGCTCTTCCTGCGCCCGGAGGACACCGAGACCCACGGCCCCCGCCTCACCACCCTCCTCTCCCACCGCCTCCCCAAGACCTTCCTCGGTCACCCCACCCACTTCGCCCGCACCGGCGACGACCCGGGCACCGACATCCGCGTCATGACCGGCACCGACGGCCCGGTGCACCACCGCGTCGACATCAGGGACCCCGCCACCTGGTTCACGGACCAGCTCGGCTTCGACCCGGCCCAGGGCGTCACCACGGCGGACTGGCTGGCCACGCCCACCCAGCGCCTGGCCGAGGTCACCGCGGGCGCCGTCTTCCACGACGGCCTCGGCCTGCTCGCCCCGGCCCGCACCGCCCTGCGCTGGTACCCGCACGACATCTGGCTGTACGTCCTGGCCTGCCAGTGGAAACGCATCTCCCAGGAGGAGGCCTTCGTAGGCCGCTGCGGCGAGGTGGGCGACGAACTCGGCTCGGCGATCGTGGCCGCCCGTCTGATCCGCGACCTGATGCGCCTGAGCCTCCTCATGCACCGCCGCTACCCGCCCTACAGCAAGTGGCTCGGCACCGCCTTCACCGCGACCGCCCGGGGCGCGGCACTCACCCCCACCCTGATGGCGGCACTGGCGGCACCCGACTGGCACACCCGCGAGCACCACCTCAAGCACGCCTACGAGGCCGTCGCGACCCACCACAACGACCTCGCGCTCACGGCCCCCGTCGACCCCGGCACCCGCCCGTACCACAGCCGCCCGTTCCAGGTCCTCCACGCGGAACGCTTCACGGCGGCACTCCGCGCCCGCATCACGGACCCGGCACTCCGCTGTCTGCCCGACACCGGCGCGATCGACCAGTGGGTGGACAGCACCGACGCCCTGAGCGACGTCCGGAACAGAAAAAAGCCCGGGCCAGAGACGATCTGACCCGGGCTTCCACCGGAGCCCCCTGTCGGATTCGAACCGACGACCTACGCATTACAAGTTGTCGGACCTTTGTCCCGCGGTGTCCAGGGGCGTCTGCGAACGAGGGACCCAGCCTGGTCACGCGGCTGCGCGGTCCCATGCGGACGACTGGGGACGAGTGCGGAACGAACGGCAATCGAGACCACGATTGAGACCGCGCTGCCCGACAGCGCAGGCTGACTCAGCAGGTTGACGGGTCTGCGCAGGGATCAGGCAGCGACCTACCTCGTTGCCTCACGGCTGTGTGAGTGCCCCACTGGTGCCTTACATCGCATCCAATGGCTGTGGTTGGCGGCCACCGTTCGAGTCACCGTGAGGCCGCCCGGACCGGGTGAACGCCGGTCCGGTAACGAACTCAGTCGCTCAGCGCCGCAGTAACCACTGTGCCAGGGGCGGGACCGCAGCCACGAACGCGAGGGCGACACCCAGCGGTACAGCGAGGGCAGGAAAGACCCCAACAAGGATCGCGAGGAGTAGCGCGCCGCCCAGGACACCCGCCACCTGGGCGGCCAGTCGTCGGCTCCTCCTCTCAGGCGCCACGCTGGGGACTCGACGCCTGCTCGTGATCTGACGCGGTGCTGGATTTGACGCGTCGGTGGGTATTGTCATTCCTGACCTTTCTCTGTTGCTGGTTGGGTCAGGGCGGCTCCCGTGCCAGCGGGGGCCGCCTTTGTATGCGACCGCACCGCCCTGCAATGATCAACTAACGGGTCTACCAACTACTGCGCTTCCCGGTCGGCCTCATCATCACAACCGATATCAGCGCCGGGCAGCCTCCTCAGCCCTGACCGGTGTCACCCGTGGGCGGCATGAGCGCCCGTTCGCCAGAATCCGAGATGACACCTATGACTACCTGAATAACTCGGGCAACGACATCTTCGGAGGGCTCGTCATCCACGGCAAGAACGGGAGACAGCGCCTCCTCCAGCCGCCGAGAAAGTCCAGCAAGAGGGCCTTGCACAGCTCGCTTCCACGACTCAGGAGGCTCAGCCCAATACGTGCCTCCCTTCCAGCGACGTTTCCTTTCAGCGCAGCCGCGAATATATAGTTCGATCTCCGCATCAGGTATGCCGTAACGGTCTCCGATTCGGAACATCTCGACGACGCCGAGTTCAATTACCTCTCGTGCCTCAGCGGGCAGTCGTCGCACGGCACCCAGATGCCCCCGTCGGCCCCGCCGCTCCCTCTCGGCACGTTGCCACGCTTCATCCCAGGCTGTGACAGCGTCGCTCGACACCCCACAGGCTCGGACTAGCTCGGCCACCATCCAC
Source organism: Streptomyces sp. DH10 (assembly GCF_029813805.1). NCBI lineage: Bacteria > Bacillati > Actinomycetota > Actinomycetes > Kitasatosporales > Streptomycetaceae > Streptomyces > Streptomyces sp. DH10. The sequence goes on along the minus strand of NZ_JARVKU010000002.1, from coordinate 133,860 downwards.
CGACTGAAGTTGTGCCGACCCCTCAGTGCATCGCTGACCGTACTCCGCCTCAGGCGGCCGCCTTGCGCCCGCGCTACGCTTTCGAGTTCACGTAAAGAGCGACCACTCTTAGCCGTTAGCCACAGCAGCGCCTGTCTGAGATCACTGTAATTTGCCACCGCTTCCGGACCGTCATTTGAGTAACCCCAGGGGAAGTCAGGAGCGTTGGCTACGAGCTCAGCCCAACGCCACTGCTCCTCAGCAGCTTCAGGGTCAGATTTGCACCCAGCAACAAACGCATCGAAAATCTGTCGGCTAGGCAACCTTGAACCCCGTGTAGCGCGATGCAACGCCGACTTCGATACGAAGGTTCGGGCCGCAAGCTCACCAAAACTGAGCCCGCTTCGGCGTTTCTCGTCAAGCAGCCAGGATTGCAGCGTTCCGAATTGGACTGACGGAAACCGCTGATCGCTTCCTCGCATTCCTCCCCCTGCGCGTAGTGATCATTAGCACGCTGATTACGAGCTCCGCGGAATGCGCAAAGCTTGACGCGAGGGCGTTGCCCGTGTCCACCGCATCGACCCTCCCCGTCCGGGACGGGGGCACATTATCAGGGGCCATAAACCCTCTGATCAGCACATTTCCGCAGGTCACAGCACGGCGCAAGAGCGCAACGTCCCAAAAGCGTCCGGATCTCGTCCCGGCAACGAGTGCAGCGGAGCCACCCGCAGCACGCCACGGTCGAAGAGCAACCCCATCCCGAGTGACGCAGGCTTCAGGGTGCAGCGACACGAAGCGCGCCGCCCCTTGGAGCTGCTCTACACCCAGAAGTGAGGGGCGTGCGACGCTTGAACCCGTTAACGGCCGGCAGAGGGGAGAACAGGTGTCGCAGCAAGCCAACCCTCGGGGAACGTTCCTGAAAGTTGCCGACTCTGTGAAACGGCAGATCGAGGACGACCCGGACCTGACGGAGCTCCCGTCGCTGGCTGAGGTTATGCGCGATCACAAGGTCTCGCGCGGGGTCGCCCTCCGCGCGTTCGGCGTGCTGCGACAGGAAGGCGTGGCCGAACCGGCGCCAGGCGAGCGGTGGCGCGTCGTGCGCTCGGGTGCTCAAGTCGACCGGCGTCCGCTCGATCAGCGGATCGCAGACGTCATCGCGGCTGACGGCCTCAAAGTAGGGGAAGCGTTCCCAAGTGCCTCCGCGCTGGCCGAACGGTTCGGAGTTTCACGTCCCACGGTGACCAAGGCACTGGAGAAGTTGGAATCTGCCGGCGTGCTGGCGGGGGGCGGACAGGGCAAGGTGCGGACAGTCCGCGCCTTGCCGACGCGAGAGGAGCGTTCCTAGCTTGCCGAAGTTGACGGAGTGGGCCTACCCCCTGGCCGAGTCCCTGCTCGCCGAGCCGTTGCCACGGCGGTGGAAGCACTGCCTAGGGGTTGCCGAGAGGGCCCGCACGATCGCGCTCGTACTCGACCAGGACGCCGACCTGCTGGAGGCCGCCGCGGTCCTGCACGACATCGGCTACGCGCCGGACCTGGCCAAGACCGGCTTCCACCCGTTGGACGGGGCCCGCTACCTCCGGGACGTGGCCGACGCCGACAAGCGCGTCATCAACTTGGTCGCCCACCACTCCTGCGCCTGGATGGAGGCGGAAGCGCGCGGCATGCGCGAGGAGCTGGAGGGCGAGTTCCCCCGCGAAAGTGCGCACCTGAACGACGCGCTCTGCTACTGCGACATGAACACCACGCCGGACGGCACGTCCACGAACCCGATCGACCGGATCAACGAGATCGCCGGTCGGTACGGGGCGGACAGCCTTATCGGGCAGTTCATCCGTCGGGCCGAACCAGAGATCCTGGCCTGTACGTCCCGCGTGCTCGAACGGGTTGCCGCCGCCAAGCGTCAACCGATGTAGGGAGCCGTGCGCGCCTGGTCCATGGCGTGCTCGATGCGGAGTCGCATCGTAGGGTGCACGTCCAGCGTCGTCAGGTCCGCGGGGTCGACCCAGCGGACCTGAGTCGTCTCGTTGCTCGTACGCAGTTCGCCTCCGACCGGCCGCGCGCGGAAGCAGATGCTGAACTGCTGGCGCACCTCGCCATCGTCGTACTGCATCACGTGCCCGGGGTCCGTGTAGAGCCCGGACACGTTGACCACCTCTGCCCTGATCCCGGTCTCTTCCCAGACCTCGCGCACGACCGTGTCGCTGATCGATTCCCCTACGTCGTGGCCACCGCCGGGCAGTGCCCAGCGTCCGTTGTCGGAGCGCTGAATCATCAGCACCTGTCCCCCGTCGTTCTGCACGAACGCGACGACGGATGGCACCACCGAGTTGGCCGGCGGGGCGTCGGGGTCGTGCAGATAGTCGATACGTCCCATCGTTCAGGCTCCCGTAGTGCTCGCTATGTCCTGCTCAGTGATCGGTCGGGCGTTCTCCCAGGTGTGTTCGATGCTATTCGCGTACGTGTCGAACATGCCGCCGCCAGGCAGACGGCGTAGATGGAGGACGGGCGCCATGAAGGCGCCGATGCCGTAGACGTGAGGGTTCACCAGCATCTCGTCGTCGGCCCGGTAGATCGAGTTGTAGAGCGTCGAGTCGTGCAGCCGGAAGCCGATGTCCGGATGACTGCGCATGAGGGCGCGGTAGTGGAGCAGGGCGTTGCGGATCTTGCCGTCCATGATCTGGTGCCCCTCGTCGATGCCGCGCTGCCGTACAGCAGCGCACTCAGGATCGCCGAGCAGGATGCGCACCTGGGCTCCGGCCTCCACCTTCGCCTTCACGAGGTCGTGGAACAGCGGGTCCTCGGAGAGGAACAACCCGGAGTAGACGAGCACGTCTAGGTTCCGCTCAGCGCGGCCGTAGAGCTCTCGCCAGAGCCCTGGTGGCACCGTATGGCGGTGCGGGTAGACGGTCGCTATCTCGGCTTTGGACAGGTCCGCCGCGCTCTCGATGGTCCGGCCGTCTTCCCAGATCGTTGTCACCTCGACCTTGAGCGCCGCCGCTGTCGCGTACTGGTGACGCCGGTAGGGGACTTTCCCTTGCGTGATCCAGCGCTCGACTGTCTTCGGGATAACGCCGATCTCCTCAGCCAGGTCCTGAATGGTCATGCCGCGCGCTAATAGAGCCGACCTCAAGCGCTCGTTGGACATCTGCACCCCCTGAGGGACTTGTAGGGACTTCTTGAGCGTAGACAGCGCTCCCCGACTTTTCCAAGGGTGCGGTTACGAACGCCCCTGACCTGCGGCGATTCTGATGGTGCGCCAAGAATTCCAGGCGCGAAGAACGAGAGGTTCCGTCGGCGTACTTGACGGGCCCTCATGCAGTACCTGTAAAACAGGTACTGCAACGGCCGAACGCAACACCTCGGCCGGAAGGCGGCTTCATGCCGCATGCGCAGAAGGCGGGGACGCTGCAATCCCGCTGAAGGCCAGGCAGAACAGGGTTTCGGCCCGTACTGGCGAGGTGGCCCGGCGACCGCGAGCAACGGCCGGAGGGTGGGGACGTGGTCCCCCTTGCAGTGCTTCACCCCTGTTGACCTCAACAGATAGGCATTCCAGTGCATCGACGAAGACTTTGGGCGCCGCCGTGACGGATCGGCCGGCGGGCGCCAATACGTCATCCAGGTCCGCGAGCGGAACGCACGCTCACGGCCGAACCGGTCCGCTCTCTTCCTGCCGTCGCAGCGGCTAGCGCTGCGGCCGGTTGCCTCCCTCGCCCGTCCGGGCCTGCGTATCGCGCGGGGGCCGTACGGGCGGGGCGCGGGGAGCCGAGACGTTCCCGGCTTCAACGGCAAGCGGCCCCCGGGGTGCCACCCGGGAGCCGCGTTCGGGCCGTTCCACACTTCGAGAGGAACACGACCCATGAAGATTCTCCCCCTTCACCCGCTGTCCGACATCGACGCGACCGAGCAGGACCGCGAACCGACGGACGCGGAGCTGGACGCCATCGACGCCGAGATGCCCCTCATCCGCGCGGAGGTCGAGGAGCTGGACGTTCGGATCAGCCTCATGGACCGGCCGGTGACCGAGCTGGACGCGCGACGGCTGCGCCGGGCCCGCCGCAAGGTGCTGGCCGCGCGTCGCAAGCTCACGAACCAGACCCGCACGGTGACGGAGGTTGGGGCGTGAGCGAGAACCTGACGCTGGACGGCCTGGCCCTGCCGCTGCGGGCGCTGCGCCTGCTGGCCGTGGACTTCAGCCACCTTCCCGCGCCGGACGTACGCATGTCCCCCGTCTTCCCGGACCAGCTGGAGCTGAGCTTCCACCGCGGCCTGCCGGACTTCGAGGTCTGGCGGGAGGCGCTGGACATCTCCCCAGACGCGGTGGTCTACCGAGAGCAGAGCGACGGCCGGACGCGCGTGCTGAAGGCGTCCGCCGACTTCGCGGACGCCACGCTGGAGTTGACCGGCTACAGCGACGCATGCGCCCCGGAGCGCGTAGGGGGTGCGGCGTGAACAGTGTTCAGACGCGTTCAGCGGAGCGCGCCCTGTCGGGCGGGACGTGGCTGATCGTGTGCGGGGCGATGCTGTACTCGATCCTCACCGTGACGCCGTTGATGGCCAAGCACACGGCCGAAGCGTGGGACTGGACGGCGCCGATCCTGCCGCTCGTGGTCGACGCGGCGGTGGTCATCGTGGTCAAGCTCGATGATGTGCTGGCCCGTCTGGGCGGGCACGGCGGGCGCTGGCCGATCGTGCTGCGGTGGATGACCGGCCTGATGACGCTCGCGCTCAACACGGCTGACTCCGCGCTGAAGAAAGACCTGGTCGGAGTTGCCGTCCACTCCGTGGCGCCGCTGCTGCTGATCGTCACAGCGGAAACCAGTCTGGCCTACCGGCGAGCCATCACCGCCGCCGTGGCGGCCCTGGAAGCCAAGCAGGCAGCCGAGCGGGAGCGGCGGGAGCAGGCGGCCCGGGAGCGAGCCGAGCAGGCCCGCGCCGAGGCCCGTGAGGAGCGCGAGCACGCCGCAGCGCTGGCGCGTGAACAGCGTGAACACGAAGCCCGCTTGGCCCGCGAACAGGCTGAGCGGGAGGAGCGTCAGCGGCGCGAGGAGCGAGAAGCCCGGGAGCGGGCCGAGGCTGCCGAGCGGGAGGCTCGTGAACGCCGTGAACGCGAGCGTGAACAGCGTGAACAAGAGCGGCTGAGGTATGAACAGCAGGCCCGGCAGCGGGCCGAAGCCGAGCAGCGCGAGCGCGCTGAGCGGGCCGAGCGTGAACGCCGTGAACGCGAGGAGCGGGCCGAGCGTGAACGCGCCGCTCTGCTGGAGCGTGGCCCGGCTGAGGTGAAGCTGCCGGAGGACGAGGCACGCCAGATCGTGGCCGCCGCGTTCACGTCGGGCCTGTCGGTGCGTCAGGCTGCGGAACTGTGCAGCTGGTCGGTCGGCTGGGTGTCCGCCCGCTACGCCGAGCATCGCGACCCCGGCGCCGGTGGGGCTGAGCTGGCCATCGCGAGCAACTGATGGCCGGCATCCCCACCTACCGGTGGCGGTTTGCCCCCGACGGTTTGGCCACGCGCCGCCAACTGAGGGCCTTCAGGCTGCGACCCGGAGGTCAGGACGTGGCCGCGCAAGTGGAGCGTCCGCGCCGTCGCCGGGACCCGCTGGTCGCCTACCTCTACCGCATCGAGCAGGCCAAGCCGGTCAGGCCGATGACGCCCGCCAAGTGGGCAGCCCTAGCCAAGGCCAACGCCGCCCGCCGCTTGTGCCCGCAGTGCCACGCCGACGCGGGCTACGTGATCCCCGTCTCGCTCGGGATGTGCGTGCCTTGCGCCTACCCGGCCGACGAACAGCGCGCCGCCTGAATCCTCTCGTCTCCTGGGAGCTTCGCTGTGTCCAGCCGTACTCGTACCCGCGCCTCGAAGAGGGCCGCGGGTGTCCACACCGTCCAGATTCCGCGTCAGCGTGGCCGCCGGGGCGCGCAGCCGTTCGTGGTCGTCGTCCCGGAGCGTCCGTCGCTGACCCGTGAGGCGTTCGGCTTCCTGGCCCGCGTGTTGTGGAAGCACCGCCGCGCCATGGCGCCGCTCACCCTCGCCACGGTCGCGCTGCCGGTCACGGCGCTGCTGCACTGGTGGGCGTGGTGGTCGGGCCTGCTGCTCGCCCCGCTCGCCGTCGCCCCGCTCGCCTGGCTGGCCTTCGCGCTGCTGCGCCGCCGCGCCGGCCGCTCGGTGCTGCTGTGGCGGATCGGTCTCGCCACGGGCGGCACGTCCGCGCTGACCTGGCTGGCCCTGGCCGCCGGGTTCGGCCCGACGGCCGGTCCGCTGCCCATGCTGTGGCTGCTGGTCACGCTGGCCGTTCAGACGGCGTGGCTGGTCATCCGCCGCAAGGGCTGAAGGGGGCGGGCTGTGTTCGGCGCGCGCCGCGCCGCCCTGCTGGACCGCTCGTGGGCCCTCGGCTCCCGAGCGGTCCGCCGGGTGAGCGCCCTCGTTCACGCCGTCTCGGGTCAGTCCCGTTGGCGGCCTACCGACCTGTACGCCGCAACCGTCACGGCACGGTTCGCGGCATCCCACCGGCTCATCGAGCAGGCCGCCGACGCGGTCGACGACGGATGGACCGTCGACCACATCGCCACGTCACGGCTGCTCGGTCGGTCGCTCGTCTTCGAGGAGGACGACACATGAGCACCCCCACCAACAGCGCCCCGCCCAACGGCGCCCCCTCGGGCGGGCCGAAGCGGCACACCCACAAGGAACGCACCTACAACGTCAACTTCGGCGCGAACACCGGCAGCAACCCGGGCGGGAACTCCGGGTTCAGCGACGACAGCAGTGGGGGCGGTGCGTCCGACCGACACCAGGGCGACCGCCTGATCCACATGATCGAGCGGATCGAGATCCGAAGCGACAAGGACATCATCGCCATGGCCAAGGCCATCAACCACCTTGGGCGCGAGCTGTATCTGATCCTCGGCATGCGCGCCGAGGAGCTGAACGGCGTGCTCTCGCAGTACAAGGGCAAGTGGTACACCTTCGGCGCACAGTCCCGGATCAAGGCCCGGCTGGTCTCCGCCCACCTCAAGGTCAGTGCGGAAGCTGCCAAGGCGCTCGGGGTCGGCGCCCTGAAGATGGCACACGCCTTTGACCGGCACTTCGTCAAGCCGGAGCAGGAGGCCAAGCAGAAGCGCAACGGCAAGCAGGCCCGCCCGACGTTCACGATCGGGGAGGACTGATGGCCCGCCGCGACCGCGACAACACCTCCGCCGTGCGCGGGTGGGACGGCCACAACGGCTACGCCCTGGCCACCATGCCCACCGGCCGGGGCGGTGTCCTGTCCACCATCGGCAACCACCTCGCCGCGAAGGCCGCGCCCTACCTGCCGCCCTGGATCGGCGCCGCCGCCCTCCCCCCGGTCGCCGGATGGGGGGTCAACGAGATGTGGGGCGATTCCGCGCTGTCCGCCGGTCTCGCGTCCGCCGGCATGGGGGCGGGTGGGGTCCTGCTGTCCGCCGTGACATGGGCGGTGGCCGGTGGTACCAACAAGTTCCGCCGCTTCCGCCGCGTACAGGCCACCGCGAGCGTGGCCGCGGGCATGGGCTGGCTGACCTGCTCGGTCTCCGCCGGGCCGTTCGGCCACCCCATGACAGATCTGTGGCTGCTCGGGGGCGGGCTGTTCGCCGCGTCGTGGAACGTGCGCCAGATCATGCGCAACGCCCACGACGAGACCGAGGAGACCGAGTCGACGGGTCTGGGCAAGCTCGCCGAAGCCATCGGCCTGGAGAAGGTGCAGGTCAAGAACGCTCGCGGCAACGGAAAGGGCATGGTCAGTGCCGACGTGGTCGTACCGCCCGGCAAGACCATGGAGGACGTCCAGAGCGCCGCGCCGAAACTCGCGGCGGCCCTGCACGTCCCGCCGTCCGCGGTTACCGTCGACCGCAACCCGGACAACGCCGCCCGTGGCACCTTCTCCGCCCGCGTGGCCGACGTGCTCAAGGACGGCGTCCCCTTCCGCCCGCCGGCCGAACTCGGACTGCTGCCCACGGAGCCGATCCCGGTCGGCCTGTACGCCGACGGCGAGGTCTGGTCGATCAACCCCTTCCTTGCCGAGATCCTTCAGCACCTGCTGGTCATGGGCGTCACCGGCTCGGGCAAGTCGGAGTTCGCCCGTACAGTGCTCGCCCACCTGATGACCCGGCGCAAGCTGTCGGTATGGCTGGTCGACCTGTCCAAGGGTGAGCAGACGGTCGGGCACATGGCCGAGGGGCTGGACTGGTTCGTCGACAAGAACCGTGGCGGACAGCGTGAGGCGAAAGCCCTGCTGCGCTGCCTGCCGGAAGTGATCGCGGCGCGCGGCACGGAGCTGGCGAACGAGGGGCTCGACCAGTGGACCCCGGATTCGAAGCTCAACGCCATGGTGGTCTGGATCGAAGAGGCCGCGGACGTGGCCGACTTCGAAGTCCTGGACAAGATCGCCCGTGCTGCCCGGTCGGTCGGCATCTGGCTGGTCGTCAGCCTCCAGCGTGCGTCCTGGAAGAACGTGTCCACCGACGTGCGCGCCAACCTCCAGGCCGCCGCGTGCTTCGGCGTCGACGACGCCGCCGACGCCGGGTTCTGCCTGCCCGACCGCGTCACCGAAACCGGCGCCATCCCGGACTGGGGCGCGGACCGGCCCGGCTACGCCTACGCCACCGGCATGAACATCCCGGCCAAGCGGTGGACCACCGAGGTGCGCGGCTCCCTGACCAAGACGGTCAAGGAGCAGATCCGGGAAATGGTGCTTGCCGCCGCCGTGGTCCGCGACCCGCTGGACGACGTGTCCGCACGGGCCGCCGGTCTCGCCTACGAACGGCGCACCCACCACGGCACCAACCGCACCAACGCCCCCGACACCGCGACGGCGCCCGCCCTGCTGCACGCCGTCCCCGCCCCGGCACCGGGGTGGGACGACAGTGAGGACGACGACATCGACGCCGTCGACCCGGCCGTAGAGGAGGCCGCCGCCATGGAACTGCAGGACGCCTACGACGACGTGATGTCCCACATCCCGGCGGACCCGGAGCCTGACGCCGATTACGCCCGTCTCCGCCTGGAGGACGACGTACCCGACGCCGACCCGGACACGGACCTCACTTTCGCGCAGACGGCCCGGCCGTCCACCGAGGAGGCCCGCGCAACCCTGTACGGCCAGATCGACGCATGGGCCGCACAGGACCGGCTCACCTTCGAGCCCGGCGACCTGATCCCCGCGACGGTGGCCGCCGGCCGCTCCCGCCCGTGGCTCCAGGGTGAGCTGAAGAAGCTCACCGAACAGGGCGTCCTGCAGCGCGACGGACAGGGCGAGTACACCATCGTCCGCCCTGTCGCCGTCGCCGCCTAGCGCTACCCACGGTGACGCCCTGACTGTCAGGGCCGCGCTCTGACTCTGACAGTCAGGGCGCGGCCCGGCCTATAGGTAAGTCAGCGATTCCGGCCTGACATCACGCCTGACACCCGTTTCTGACTGTCAGAGCCTGCCCTCTGACAGTCACGATCCGTGATCGGAGAACCGGCCGTGACCCACCCTCTTGAGCCCTACCGAGAGCCCACCCCAGACACCGCGATACAGCCCCTCCAGACCCCCACGCAGGGGCCGGTGGAGCTGTACGCCGAACGCGTCCCGGTCGTCTGGGTCCCGGACGCCTACGGCCGCATGGTGCCCATGCCCAAGCACCTCGCCCCGCCGCCCATGCCCGTCCCGGAGCCGCGCGACCTGACCCCGCTGCCGCTGCTCGACCCCGTCGCCCAGCGCTTCCTGGGCGCCGGTCTCGGGGGCGGCGCCCTCGCCGCCGGAGCCGGATACGGCGTGAGTGAAGTCGTCAATGCCGCCGCCGGGTTCGGCTCCGGAGCCGCGATGTGGATCGCCCTCGCCGTCCTCGCCTGGCGCCTGCCCGGACGTGTTGCCAACGGCAGGAACGGCAGCACGGTCAACATCCGCAAGGCCGTCATCAAGCGCAGCCACTTCCACGGCTGACAAGGAGACCAAATGCGACTGCGCTTCCAGCGCGCCACGTGGCCGCGCAACGCGCTGATCCTGACCGACACGCCCCGCCCCGACTGCGCCGACTGTGACGGCGTGGGCGGCACCGAGCACCACTACGGCGACCACGACACCGGCGAGTACGCGGGCACCGATTGGGAGCCCTGCACCTGCTGGAACGAGGACCGCCGCTGGTTCCTGCTGCCCATCCCCCGCCGCCCCCGCTGGCTGTACCGGCACCGGCAGGACCCCGACCCGTGGGCGCCCAACGGACACAGCGACGAACCGCCCTTCTAGCTACGCCAAGGGCGGCCCCCCATTCCGCCAAGAACCGGGGCCGCCCTTGCCCAACCAGCCGTGAACAGACCTGTTGGAGGTCCCCCAGCATGACCCAACAGACCCCCATCCGGCGAGTGGCGCTCAACCTGGCCGCCGCCGGACTTCCCGTTCTCCCCCTGCGTCCGGCCAAAACCCCCTTCGCAAACTGCCACCGGTGCGCGAACAACGCGTGCGGCGGCCGGCCGAACATGAAGGCCGCCGGGCCGTGCCGATGCCCTGGCGTCTGCCATGCGTGGGCCGCTGCCACCGCCGACCCGGCCGTTCTCACCTCTCCGGCCTGGGTGGCCGCATGGCGTCGGGCCGCCTGCGTCGCCTACCACCCCGGCGCCGCAGGGCTGACCGTCGTCGACCTCGACGACGCGGCGGCCGTCGCATGGGCGCGCGAGACCCTGCCCGCCACACGGGTCGTGGAGACGACCCGCGGTGAGCACTGGATCTACCGGGGCGCCATGTCGTCGCACAACGCCGTCCGGCCTGGCGTCGACATCAAGTCGACCATGGCCTACGCCCGCTACCTCGGACCCGGCACCGGCACCACGACCGCCCTGCCCGATGTCGTCCGCGCGCTGGCCGTGAAGAAGACCTGTGCGGCCCGGCCCGCACCGCACAGCATCGCCGTGCCGGCAGAGGCCGGGTTCGGGGAGTGCCGTCACCGCACGCCGGCCTATCTGGATCGCGGCATCGCCATGGCGGAGCAGCGCATCACACAGGCCCGCAGCTCGGTCCACGCGACCGTGTACCAGACGTTCCTGGCCGTGCTGTCCACGCATGGCCGATGCGGCTGCCTCACCGACGCCCACGTCACGCGCCTGTTCACCGCCGCTCAGGCCAAGGGCGAATCGGCCCGCCACTGCACGGACGCATGGACCAACGCCCGCACCAGGTTGGGACTGTGAGCATGTCCGAGGACGACAAGACCCCGGCCCGCGAGGTCATCACTGACTACGCGCAAGCGCACTTCCGGTACTTCCGCACCGCCGACGGCACCGTGTACGCGCAGCGCAACGGCCACCCCGTCGCCCGCCCGATCCGCTCGCAGGGCACGACGGGCAGCCACCGCCAGGAACTCATGGTCGGTCTCTACCGCGACGGACACGGCGTGTTCAACGGCACCGCCCTCAAGGAGGCACTGGACTTGATCGAGGCCCTGGCGCTGACCGAGGACGTGCAGCCCGTCCACATCCGCGTGGCGCCCGGGTTCGACGGGGCGACGTGGCTGGACCTGGGCCGCACGGACGGGCAATCGGTTCGCATCCACCCCACCGGGTGGGAGATCGCCGTCCCCGACCCGCGGGAAGTGTGCTGGCGGCGCACCCAGCTCACCGGCGAGCTGCCCCTGCCGGTCAAGGACACCGACGGAAAGGGAATCGATCTCCTGCTCAGGCTGTGCAACTTCGCCAACGCGGAGACCGAGTGCTTGGCCATCGCCTGGCTGATCGGCTGTCTCGGGCCGTCCGTGCCCGTCCCCGCACCGTTCCTGACCGGTCCGCAGGGCGCCGGCAAGTCCACGGGCGGGCGGATGCTCGTGCGGATCATCGAGGGCATGAGCGGCGACCTGCGCCGCGCCCCGAAGGACGAGGAGAACCTGATCGCGGCCGTGGCCGCCGGATGGGTCACCGCCCTGGACAACCTCTCCCACATGACCCCGGACCTGTCGGACGCGATGTGCTGCATCGTCACCGGCGCCGAGAACGTCAAACGCGCCCTGTACACCGACGGGGACGTGGTCCGCGCCCGCTACCGCCGCCCCATGCTGCTCACCGGCATCGACGTCGGCGTCATCCGGCCCGACCTCGCCGAACGACTCCTCCCCCTGCGCCTGGAACGCCCGCGCGTCCGGCGCACCGAAGCGGAGCTGTGGGCGGAGTACGCCGAGGCCCTGCCGGTCATCCTCGGCTCCCTGCTCGACCTCACGGTCAAGGTCCGCGCGGCTGAGGCCGAGACCCCGACCGATCTACGGATGGCGGACTTCGCGCACCTGTGCGCGCAGCTCGACGCCGCGACCGGCCTGGGGGCACTCGCCGCCTACCGGCGCAGCCTCGACGACCTCAACGATGACGTGATCGAGGGCGACTTGCTCGCGCAGACCGTCCTCAAGCACGCCGAGACCATCGAACCGGGCGGCGAGCAGCGGATGACCTCCACGGAGTGGCTGCACTGCCTCAGCCGCCTTTACAGCGGCGACGACATGCGTCCGCTGCCCAAGGGGTGGCCGACGACGGGCAAAGTCCTCTCCGACCGGCTCAAGCGCCTCCAACCCACGCTTGCCGCCCGGGGTGTCCTGATCGAATCGGGCCGCACCAGCGAGGGCCGCTACCTCGAAATGACCCACCTGCAGGCGCCGCCGCCCCACGAGGAGAAGCGGATGTTCTGACCCCCCGCCCGCGTACGGTCCCCGGACAAGCAAGAAGAGCACCACCGGCCAGGCGTGCTCTTCTTGCTGTTCGGCGGCGATAGCCGCCCTGCGAGGGGCGCGCCGCGCAGCGGCTCGCTCTTCACGCTTGAAGCGGCACCGCACCACAACAGACACCACCCCCTCTTTTGTCCCAAGGGGGGAACCCTGCGTCATCTGCGTCATGCAGGCAGAGAAACGGCCCCTGACCTGCGGCTAGGGACATGACGCAGACGACGGTGTCTGCGTCATCCTGCGTCATCTGCGTCACCCGATGACGCGGCTCATGACGCCCCGATGACGCACCCCCACACCATTGCGTCACCCAAAGCCGCAGGTCAGCAGCGCGGATGACGCTGATGACGCAATGACGCAGGAATCCGCACTTCGGACAGACACGAGACCCGAGAGCGCCCAAGACCCTCCCGCCTAGGAGGCACCCCGGATGAGCACGGCGATTGCCGCCCCCGTCGACCGACTCCTGTACAAGCCCGAGGAAGCTGCCGAAGCGCTCGCCATCGGCCGATCCACCGTCTACGAGCTGATGGCGGAAGGCGCCCTGAAGTACATCAAGTTGGGCCGCGCCCGCCGGATCCGGCGAACGGACCTCGAGGAGTACGTGGCGAACCTCGCCCCACTGCCCAACTGACCCCCAGCACGCCCTGAGGCGCCCCGAGCACTCCGCTCGGGGCGCCTCCTGCATGGAGGAGCGCATGAGCCCCCGCAAGCCCAACATGGAATCGACCATCTACTTTGGTGCGGACGGCTGGTGGCACGGACGCGTCACGATGGGCGTGAAGAACGATGGCAGCCCCGACCGCCGGCATCGCCGCGCCAAGACCAAGGCGGAGGTTCGCCGCAAGGTCCGGGAGCTGGAGCGGCTGCGTGACCAGGGCCGCGCGACCACCGCGGGGCGCAAGCCCACCGTCGCGCAGTGGATGGAGACCTACCTCACCGACATCGCGAGCCTGAAGCTCAAGCCGCGCTCGCTCGATGACTACTGGTCGAAGACGCGCAACGACATCATCCCCGGCGTCGGCCAGCACCGCATCGACAAGTTGCAGCCCGAGCACCTGGAGCGGATGTACCGGGCCATGCTCGACGCCGGCCACGCTCCCTCGCACGTCGTGAAGGTGCACCGCATCCTGTCCCGGGCCCTGAAGATTGCCCACCGGCGTCGCATCATCGGCGAGAACGTGGCCACGCTCGTGGACCCACCGAGCGTCGACGAGATCGAGGCCAACCCCTTCACCAAGGAGGAGGCCAGGGCCTTCCTGGAGGCCGCGTCGAAGCGGCCCACGTTCATGCGGTGGATCGTCGGCGTCGGCATGGGGTTCCGGCAGGGTGAGACGCTCGGACTGCGCTGGTCGTACGTCGACCTGGAGGCGGAGCTGTTCCGCCCCGAGTGGCAGTTGCAACGCCTCACGTGGCGGCACGGCTGCGCCGACCCGCACGCCTGCGGGGAACGCCTGCACCGCTTCGAGCCGTGCCCTGCCGGATGCGCCAGGCACAGGAGCTACAAGCGCGGCTGCCCGAAGCCGTGCCCCAAGGCATGCAAGAGGCACGCGAGCGCCTGCCCGCAGCGCAGGGAAGGCGGTCTCGTCTTCACCCGGCCCAAGACCAAAAAGAGCCGGAACGCCGTCCCGATCCCGCCCGTGTTCATCCCGTTCCTGCGCGAGCACAAGGCCGGGCAAGAGGAGCTGCGGGCCGCCGCCGGCGAGCTGTGGCAGGAGCACGACGTCGTGTTCTCACGGCCGGACGGACGCCCGCTCGACCCGCGCGCCGACTACGAGGAATTCAAGGAGCTACTCAAGGAGGCCGGGATCGATGACCGCCGCCTCTACGACGGGAGCCGCCACACCGCCGGCACCATCCTCAACGAGCTGGGCGTGGACATGCCCACGATCATGGAGATCCTCCGGCACACCCAGATCAGCCAGACCCGACGATACGTGAAGGGCCGATCCCACCTATCCAAGGACGCCATGCGACGCATGGGCGAGTTCTTCGTGCCCGCGCCCACCCCCGCGGATCCGGGCCCCACTGAGACCAGAACTGAGACCGCCGACACCCGCGCGGCCCGCGCCAGGCGCCGCCGCCGCATCCGCTGACAACAAAACCCCAGGTCAGACGACATCTGACCTGGGGTTCACCAGAGCCCCCTGTCGGATTCGAACCGACGACCTACGCATTACAAGTGCGTTGCTCTGGCCAGCTGAGCTAAGGAGGCACCGCGTACTACAACGCCGTACGCGAGGGCGGCACCACTGTACACAGAGCCCGTTACCCCGAGCCACGAAGTTCCCCGTCGCCCGGTCTCACTCCAGCTCGTACTCGAAGCGGTACGCCACCGTCGTCTCCCCGTGGTGCGCGGTGAACCCGCCCTTCCCCCGCAGTCCGGCCAGCTCCCCGCTCCCGGAACCCCGCACCACCTCGAACGTGCAGTGCACCGCCCCGTCCTCGCCGAACCACCCCCGCTCCTCCACGGCGAAGCTCCCCGCCCGCCCGTCGAGCCGGCCGGTGATCAGCTCCATGCCGGCGAAGGAGCCGGTCTTCTCGGTGACGTAGACGATGGTGTACTCGCAGATCGTCCCGGCCGCCTCGATGCCGCCGCTGAAGGTGTTCCGGACCGAGGCGTGGGCGAGCCGGGGGTTCGCCTCCTCGCCCGGGCCGATCACGCGCTCCTGCCAGTCGGCGAAGGTGAAGTGTCCGGTGGTGGTCCGTGTGCCGGGCATGGGTGGGTCCTCTCGGTCAGCCGTAGGCCGTGCGGGCCGTCTGGGACCACCACTCTCTTTCCCGTACCTGACATCTCCTGTCAGGTACGGGAAACGTACGCCGGACAATGGCCACCATGCGCGCCGACCGGCTCCTCTCCCTGCTTCTGCTGCTCCAGAACCGCGGGCGGATGACCGCGCCCGAGCTCGCCGCCGAGCTGGAGGTTTCGGTGCGAACGGTCTACCGGGACGTCGAGGCGCTGGGCGCGGCGGGTGTGCCGGTGTGCGCCGATCGCGGGCCGGAGGGCGGCTACCGGCTGATGGACGGCTACCGCACCCGGCTGACCGGTCTGACCGACGCCGAGGCCGGGTCGTTGTTCCTCGCCGGGATGCCCGGCCCGGCACGGGACCTGGGGCTGGGGGCGGTGCTGGCCAGTGCCCAGCTGAAGGTGCAGGCCGCGCTGCCGGCGGAGTCGGCCGGGCAGGCGCGGCGGGTGCAGGAGCGGTTCCATCTGGACGCGCCTGCGTGGTTCCGGGAGGCCGATCCGGTGCCGTGTCTGGAGCCGGTGGCGGCGGCCGTGTGGGAGCGGCGGGTGCTGCGCGTGCACTACCGGCGGTGGCGGGGCGAGGTGCGCCGGGAGGTGCGGCCGTTGGGGCTCGTCCTGAAGGGCGGCATCTGGTACCTGGTCGCCCTGGCGGAGGAGGCCGTGCGGACGTACCGGGTGTCCCGCCTGCTGACCGTGGAGGAGACCGGGGAGCTGTTCGACCGTCCGGCGGGCTTCGACCTGGCCGCCTACTGGGAGGAGTCGTCCCGGCGGCTGGAGGCCGCCCTGCGGCAGGGTGTCGCCCGGTTGCGTCTCTCACCGCGGGGGCAGCGGCTGCTGCCGATGCAGTTCGGGGCGGCGGGCGCACGGGCCCTGGAGGACGCGGGTGCGCCGGAGGCGGACGGCTGGGTGGAGGTGGAACTGCCCGTGGAGGCGGAGGCGGTGGCGGTCGGGGACCTGCTCCGGCTGGGTCCGGAGGCGGAGGTCCTCGGGCCTCCCGAGCTGCGGCAGGCGGTGACGCGGGCGGTGGCGGCGCTGGCGGAACGGTACGGGCAGCCGTGAAGCCCCTTCGAAAATTTCCGCGAAGTTCACAGGCCCGGAGGTACTGACAGACAGGTGAACGCCAGGTACCGTCCTGAGCCAGTTCACACGCGTGGACTACACCACAACGGAACACCCGTCGTGGCACCGCCTTCCTACTCGGATCGTCCGGCACGTTCCTGCCGGTAGAAGGGGTTCACTCATCATGGCCACTGTCTCGTTCGACAAGGCGACCCGGATCTACCCGGGTTCCACCAAGCCCGCTGTTGACGCGCTGGAGATCGACATCGAGGACGGCGAGTTCCTCGTCCTCGTCGGCCCGTCCGGCTGCGGCAAGTCCACCTCGCTCCGCATGCTCGCGGGGCTCGAGGACGTCAACGCCGGCGCCATCCGCATCGGCGACCGCGACGTCACCCACCTGCCGCCGAAGGACCGGGACATCGCCATGGTGTTCCAGAACTACGCGCTCTACCCGCACATGACCGTCGCCGACAACATGGGCTTCGCGCTCAAGATCGCCGGCGTCAACAAGGCGGAGATCCGGCAGAAGGTCGAGGAGGCCGCGAAGATCCTCGACCTCACGGAGTACCTGGACCGCAAGCCGAAGGCCCTCTCCGGTGGTCAGCGCCAGCGTGTCGCCATGGGCCGCGCCATCGTGCGTGAGCCGCAGGTGTTCCTCATGGACGAGCCGCTGTCCAACCTGGACGCCAAGCTCCGTGTGTCCACGCGTACGCAGATCGCCTCGCTCCAGCGCCGCCTGGGCATCACCACCGTCTACGTCACCCACGACCAGGTCGAGGCCATGACGATGGGCGACCGCGTGGCGGTCCTCAAGGACGGTCTGCTCCAGCAGATCGACACCCCGCGCAACATGTACGACAAGCCCGCCAACCTCTTCGTGGCCGGCTTCATCGGCTCCCCGGCGATGAACCTCGTCGAGGTCCCGGTGGCCGACGGCGGCGTGAAGTTCGGCAAGTCGGTCGTGCCAGTGCAGCGCGACGCGCTCGCCGCCACCACCGACAAGACCGTCACCGTCGGCGTCCGCCCCGAGCACTTCGACGTGGCCGGCCCGGAGGCCGAGCTGGGCCTCGCGGTCACCGTCAACGTCGTCGAGGAGCTCGGCGCCGACGCCTACGTCTACGGCACCGCCAAGGTCGGCGACGACTCCAAGGACCTCGTCGTCCGCGTCAGCGGCCGTGACGTCCCGGAGAAGGGCAGCACGCTGCACATCGTCCCGCGCTCCGGCGAGACGCACGTGTTCTCGACCTCCACGGGCGAGCGCCTGTCCGACTGACCCGTCGGCAAACGCACAACCCCGGGTGAATCACCCAAGTTGACGAAGAGGGCCCCGTAGCGTGCTGCGGGGCCCTTCTCGTTGTCGACAAATACCCCGGCAGACCGGACGTTTCGAGCGGTGTGCGTCAACGCCTTACCCAAAAACGGGCACTCTCTCATCCCCCGAACCGGTGACTCAATGTCTATAAACCATTACCCCGCGCTACCCTCACACGCGTGAAGCACTCCACTAACCAACAGACGCGACGCGGCCGGGGCCCCGCCCGCCGGATCGGCCGCTCCCTCGCTTTCGTCCTGCCCGTCGTCCTGGTGCTCTCCGGGACCCTCGCGGTCACCCGAGTCAACTGGTCGGGAAGCCCCTCCGACCCGGTGCTCACCGCCGCGGACACCAGCACGTCCGCCGGCACCCCGCGGGCCGCCAAGGACGCACCGCAGGACATCCTGCGCGACAGGCTGCTCACCGAGCTCCAGGAGGAGAACCCGGGCGTCGCCCTCACCCACCTCCAGCAGGCCGTCAACGGCCGCCCGTCGCTGGCGAAGCACTGTGCGTCCATCGCCCGCGCCCTCGGCCAGGCCGCCGTCCGGGTCTACGGCCCGACGCGCGCCCAGTCCTACGCCCGCCCGGTCTGCGACACCTCCTTCGCCACGGGCGTCGCGGCCGCGCACGGCTGAGCACACGGCCCTGCCGAACGAGAGGGGTGGGAAGCCGGCAGCGATTGACGCGGGAACCTTCGTCCGCCGCGGTACCGGGCGGGACGCCACGTACAGTTCGGTCTCATGAGCGATCCGAGCGCCGCGTCCCGCCCCGTTCAAGCCGTCGTTCTGGCCGGAGGCCAGGGCTCCCGGCTGCGTCCGTACACCGACGACCGGCCCAAGCCGATGGTCGAGATCCCCGGGACGGGGACTCCGATCATCGGCCATCAGCTGTCCTGGCTCGCCGAGGAGGGCGTGACCGACGTGGTGGTCTCCTGCGGCCACCTCGCCGAGGTGCTCCAGCAGTGGCTGGAGACGGCCGATCTGCCGGTCTCCGTCACCACCGTCGTGGAGTCCGAGCCCCTCGGACGCGGCGGCGGCCTCAAGTACGCCGCCGCACATCTGCCCCACCCGGACCGGTCCTGGTACGCCACGAACGGCGACATCTGGACCCGGTTCTCACTGCGTGACATGGCGGACTTCCACACCGAGCGGGACGCCGTCGCGACGCTGGCCCTGGCCCGGCCGCGGCTGCCGTGGGGCGCGGTGAAGACGGACGGCTTCGGCCGGATCACGGACTTCATCGAGGCCCCGCCGTCGACCTTCGAGATCAACGCGGGTGTGTACGTCTTCTCCCCCGGGTTCGCGGGGCTGCTGCCGGACCGCGGGGACCACGAGCGCACGACGTTTCCCCGGCTGGCCCGCGAGCGGAAGCTGGCCGGCTTCACGATCCCCCAAGGGTCGTATTGGCGTGCGATCGATACGGCGAAGGATCTGACGGAGGCCGCGAAGGAACTGGCCGCGTTGGGGCGCTGAGAGCTCTACAGCCCCACGCCCCTGACGGGATTTGAACGGGTCCGGCGGGCGCGCGGTCAGAACAAGTGCAGGCAGTGCGGGGGACGGTCGGCGCGGAAGAGGGCGCCGGCGAGGGCGGCCGCGCTCGGGTGGCGGGCCCGGATGTGTCCGGCCCGCACGAGCGTGCTCGGGGCGGTGCCGCCGAGGTAGACCGAGCCCAGGTCGCGCACGTCCAGGGACAGATCGGGCTCCCGGTCCGTCGGGACGCAGCCTGCCTTGCCCTCCTGGACGGTCAGCAGGTAGCGGCCGTGTTCGCCGAGGAACGGGTCGTCGACGTCGAGGACGAGTTCGCCGTCCGTGGACCAGCCACGCGCGGTCAGCGCCTGCGGGATGTCGAGGAGCCGTACCCAGAGCCAGTCCATGGCGTCGCTCACCTGGCCGGCGCGGAAGTCCGCGAGCTGCCAGCGCAGCGGGTGCTCGGGCGGGACGTGCTTGAACACGATCTGACTGACCAGGTCGTGTCCGAGTACGAACCGGGCCAGGGCCGTGAAGACGGCGTCGTCGGTGGTGATGGTCTCGTCGACCGTCAGGGTGCTGGATTCGCCGATCGAGTAGCTGGCGTAGCCGTCCGGGACGCCGTCGGCGTCCCGGTGGACGGCGACGTAGCGCGGCTCCGGCGAGATCGGGGGCTGCCCCGCGCGCAGGGCCCACCAGCGGTGCGGCCGGGACAGTGCGCCGGGCTGGGCGCGGCGGTACCGGTCGTAGACCTCTTCCAGGATCTCGCCGCACTCGGCACGCCGCAGTACCTCGACCGAGCCGTTGTCCGAGCCCGCTGGGGCACCCGCCGCGGTGCGGGCCCGGGGAGCGGCGAGGGCGGCCTGGCGGCGCGGCACCGTCAGCCGCTGCGTGTAGGTAGCCGGTCCGTAGCCGAACCTGCCGTAGATCGGGGCCTCGGAGGCCAGCAGCACGGAGAGGAAGTCCCCCCGGGCCCGCGCCTCGGTCAGCTGGTGCCGCATCATCGCGCTGAGCACGCCCTGGCGCCGGTGGGAGGGCAGGACGCCGACGGCGGTCACCCCGGCGACCGGGACGATGGCCTCACCGGGCAGGGTGAGTTCGAAAGGGTGCTCGGCGGCGGTGCCGACGGGCCGCCCGTCCGCCGTCAGGGCGAGCAGGCAGTGGTCCATTTCGAGCGCCGACCACCAGAGCCCGCCGCCGTCGACCGGGGTTTCCGGGAAGCGCCCGAACGCGGCATGGACCGTGTCGACGAAGACGTCGAGATCCCTGTCGGTCGTGGAACGGATCTCCATCGCGGCCGCTGCCTCCTCGGGATACCGGCACCACGACGCGTGGTGTCCCGCCACAGTGCAGCGTCGGCCCGTGGCCCGGTCAAACGAATTACGGCTCCGCCGAGGCCCGAGACCCCGACGTGCCGGCCGGCCAGCGCCGCGAGCACGCCCTGCCTCCTCGCGCCGGTCGGACGTGTGTCGTCACATCCGACCGGCGCAAGGCCGGTGGGCACTGATCCGTTGATCGTTCCGATCGGAGGACTAGCCCAGCAGGCCGCCCACCAGACCCGGTCGGCCCTTGGACGAGGAGCCGCCTTCGCCCGAGCCGCCGGTCGAGCCGGAGCCGCCGGTCGCCGTGCCACCGGAGGTCGGGCCGGAGGTGGTGCTCGGGGCCTGGCCGGCCGGGGAGGACTGCTGGGGCGGGGCCTGGCCCGCGCTGCCCTGGGTCTGACTGGGCGAGCCGCCGGTGACGGTGCCGGTGTCCCGGGTGGCGTCCGGCCTGGTCGAGGTGCCCGCGCTGGGGCTGGCGGAGCCGGCCGTGGCGCCCTGGGTGGGCGAGGTGGAGGCCGACGGGGTCCGCTTGTCCTGCCGCTTACCGGGGGCCTCCGGGAGCGGCGAACCGGGCAGTTCGTTGCGCGGGGCCTCGCCGGGCCCGGGAACGACGACCCGGTCGGCGTCGCGAACGGCGCCGCCGACCAGCGAGCCGACGAGCAGCGTGAGACCGACGGTGACGGCGGTGACGAGGGCGCCGCGGCGCAGCACGTAGCGGCGCAGGTCCCAGATGTCGGCGCGGGGCCCGAGGCGGCGCCAGGCGCTGCCGGCCAGGCGGCCGTCGACGGAGTAGACGGGGGCACCGGCGATGATCAGCGGGGACCAGGCGGCGAGGTAGATGATGTCGGGGGTCTCGTAGGCGGGGACGCTCTTCCAGCTGACGGTGACCAGCAGCGCGGCCGACAGCAGGGCGCCGAAGGAGGCGGCGACGCGCTGCCAGCAGCCGAGGACCGTCAGGACGCCGACGATGACCTGGGCGAAGGCGATGGCCAGTCCGGTGCCGACCGGGTGCTCGAAGGCGAACTGGCGCAGCGGCTCGGCGACTTCCCAGGGGTGCAGGGTGTTGAGCCACTTGACCATGGAGCCGCGCTTGCCGCCGTCGAAGTAGACGGGGTCGCACAGCTTGCCCATGCCGGCGTAGATGGAGATGAAGCCGAGGAAGACGCGCAGCGGGAGCAGGACGACGCCGAGGTTCATCCGGCGGCTCGGATAGTAGGCGTGCCGTGCCGGGTCGTCGCCGTGGCGCTTGACGGGCCGCTCGATGTCGTCCGTCTCGGGCGCGAGGTCCTCGGACTCCGCTTCCTCGTAGGCGGGTTCGTCGTAGGCGCTGCCGACCGTGCGCATGGGCGGCAGCAGCCGGGTGCCGTCGGCGGGCTCGTGCGTGCGCTGCGGGCCCACGACGGGGGTCTCCACCGTCTGGGTGAGGTCGTCCTGGTAGCCGTCGCCCGGGTAGCGGTCACCCTCGTAGCCGGTGCCGCCGTAGCCGCCGTCCTGGTATCCGGCGCCGTAGCCCGGACCCTGCGGGTCGGTGCCCACGCGGGAGATGACCTGGGTGGCCCCGGTGTCCGTGGCGGACTCGTCGGGGTGGCGGACGCTCTCGTGCCGGACGGCCTGGAGGAGCCGGTGCGCGCCGGTGTCGTCGGGCGCGGACTTGCCGCTCCAGACGACGGGCCGGCGGCGGGTGTTGGCCCCGTCCGCCGCGCCCCCGGCGGTGACGACGGGGATGCGGGCGGTGTCCTCGCTGGCGGTCAGGTGCCGTGCGACCCGTGGGGACTGGACGCGACGCGTCGAGACGCCCAACTGCACGCGGAAACTCGCGTGATTGACGATGACCTGCGCCGGGTCGCTCGGCACCTTCACCATGCTCAGCGCGGGAGCGTCGTCGAGTCCCGACGAGCGGTCCCCCGTGGGTGTGCGGGGTGTTCTGGTGTCCACACTCATCTAACCGAGTGACGTCGGGATAGGACACTGCTTTGACTCGCCGGATCTGTCCGGACCCCGTCAAGCTTGCCCTCGTCGCCCCGATGTTCCCGGAATTAACCCGTACAGGTGAGGTGGCGGACGCCTGTTCAGCTGCGCCGGCGGGCCGCCTCGTACAGCACGATCCCCGCCGCCACACCGGCGTTGAGCGACTCGGCGCCGCCCGGCATCGGGATCCGCACCCGGTGGTCGCAGGTCTCCCCGACCAGCCGGGACAGCCCCTTGCCCTCGCTGCCGACGACGATGACGACGGGCCCGCCCAGGGCCTCCAGTTCACCGATCTCGACCTCGCCGTCGGCGGCCAGGCCGACGACCACGATGCCGGCCTTCTTGTACGCCTCCAGCGCGCGCGTCAGGTTGGTGGCGCGGGCGACGGGGGTGCGGGCGGCCGCACCGGCGGACGTCTTCCAGGCACCCGCCGTCATCCCGGCGGCCCGCCGCTCGGGTACGACGACGCCGTGCCCGCGGAAGGCGGAGACGGAGCGGACGACCGCACCCAGGTTGCGCGGGTCGGTGACACCGTCGAGCGCGACGATCAGCGGGTCCTCGCCGTCGTCGAGGGCGGCGTCGGCGAGGTCCTGCGGGTGGGCGTACTCGTACGGCGGGACCTGGAGCACGAGCCCCTGGTGGTTCAGCCCGTTCGTCATCCGGTCGAGCTCGGGACGGGGGGCCTCCATGAGGTTGATCCCGCCGCGCTCGGCGGCGAGCTGGAGGGCCTCACGGACGCGCTCGTCGTTGTCGATGAACTGCTGGACGTACAGCGTGGAGGCGGGCACGCCGTCGCGCAGCGCCTCGTAGACCGGGTTGCGGCCGACGACCAGCTCGGACGTGGACTTGCCGCCGCGGCCCCGGGGCGCGGGACGGCGGGCCGTCTGCCGCGCCTTGGCGCCGGCGACACGGTTCTTCTTGTGTCCCTTGCGCATCTCGGCGGGCGGAGTGGGGCCCTTGCCCTCCAAGCCCTTGCGCCGCTGGCCGCCACTGCCGACCTGCGCGCCCTTCTTGCCGGACATGCGGCGGTTGTTGGCTGCCATGACCTACCTGTCTGTGGGTGCGGTGACGTACGTCTATGAAGTGTGCCGCCCGGAGGCCCGGGCGGCACAATCGATCTTCCGGATCGCGGCCGGATCAGCGCGGTCCGAGGCTCCAGCGCGGCCCTTGCGGGCTGTCCTCGATGACCAGACCGGACTGGCTCAGCTGGTCGCGGATGGCGTCCGCGGTGGTCCAGTCCTTGCGGGCCCGGGCGGCCTCGCGCTGGTCGAGGACGAGTCGTACGAGGCTGTCGACCACGCCGTGCAGATCGGCGCCCCGGTCGCTCTCCCCGGCCCAGTGCGGGTCGAGCGGGTCGAGCCCGAGGACGCCGAGCATGACACGGACCTCGGCGAGCCGGGCCACCGCGGCTTCCTTGTCGTCGGCGGCCAGCGCGCTGTTGCCCTGCCGGACAGTGGTGTGGATGACGGCGAGCGCCTGCGGCACACCCAGGTCGTCGTCCATCGCCTCGGCGAAGGCCGGCGGCACATCGGCGGCCGGCTCGACGGCACCGGCCTTCTCCACCACGCGCTGCACGAAGCCCTCGATCCGCGCGAACGCCGACTCGGCCTCGCGCAGCGCCTCCTCGCTGTACTCGATCATCGAGCGGTAGTGCGGGGTGCCGAGGTAGTAGCGCAGCACGATGGGCCGCCAGGCCTTGACCATCTCGCTGACCAGGACGCTGTTGCCGAGCGACTTCGACATCTTCTCGCCGCTCATGGTGACCCAGGCGTTGTGCACCCAGTACCGCGCGAAGTCGTCGCCGTAGGCCTTGGCCTGGGCGATCTCGTTCTCGTGGTGCGGGAAGACCAGGTCGAGGCCGCCGCCGTGGATGTCGAAGGAGGTGCCGAGGTACTTGTGCGCCATGGCCGAGCACTCCAGGTGCCAGCCCGGGCGGCCGCGGCCCCACGGCGTCTCCCAGTCCGGCTCACCCGGCTTGGACGCCTTCCACATGGCGAAGTCCCGCGGGTCGCGCTTGCCGGAGACGCCCTCGTCGGGCTGACGCAGATCGTCGATGTCCTGGTTCGACAGCTGCAGGTAGCCCGGGAAGGAGCGCACGTCGAAGTAGACGTTGCCGTCGGCCTCGTAGGCGTGCCCGCGCTCGATGAGGCCGCGCATCATCTCGACCATCTCGGTGATGTGGCCCGTGGCACGCGGCTCGTAGGTCGGGGGCAGGCAGCCGAGGGCGTGGTAGCCGTCGTTGAACGCCCGCTCGTTCTCGTAGCCGATGGCCCACCAGGGGCGGCCCTGGTCGGCCGACTTGATGATGATCTTGTCGTCGATGTCCGTCACGTTCCGCACGAACGTGACGTCGTAGCCGCGGTACTCGAACCAGCGGCGCATGATGTCGAAGTTCAGACCCGACCGGATGTGCCCGATGTGCGGTGCCGCCTGCACGGTGGCACCACACAGGTAGATCGAGACGCAACCCGGCTTGAGCGGGGAGAAGTCACGGATCTGCCGGGCGCTGGTGTCGTACAGGCGAATAGTCACGGGACCAGGGTAGTAGGCCATGGGGGGTGTGTGGGGCAGTGCCGTTCACCCGACCCGTACGACCAGCGCCGTCGCCACCGCCACCAGGCCCTCGTCGCGTCCCGGGAAGCCCAGTCCGTCCGTCGTCGCGCCCGACACCGACACCGGTGCTCCCGCCGCCTCCGACAGGAGCTTCTGCGCCTCGTCCCGCCGTTTGCCGATCTTCGGCCTCGGGCCCACCACCTGTACGGCGATGTTGCCGATGCGGAAGCCCGCCTCGCGGACGATCCGGGCGGCCTCCGTCAGCAGCGTGACGCCGGACGCGCCCGACCACTCGGGGCGGCCCGTGCCGAAGTGCTGTCCCAGGTCGCCGAGGCCGGCCGCCGAGAACAGCGCGTTGCACGCGGCGTGCGCGACGACGTCCGCGTCCGAGTGGCCCGCCAGGCCCGGGCCCTCGCCCTCCCACTTCAGGCCGGCGCACCACAGCTCGCGGCCTTCCTCGAAGGCGTGGATGTCGGTACCGATGCCGACCTGGGGCAGCGGCATCCCGGGCGTCGTGTCAGAAGCCATCGTTGAGCCTCCTGCGGGCCAGGACCGCCTCCGCGAGCACCAGGTCCAGGGGCCGGGTGACCTTGAACGCCTCCTCGTGGCCGGGCACCGCCACGACCGTGAGGCCGAGCTGCTCGACCATGCCGGCGTCGTCGGTGACGTCTCCGGTGACCGTCTCGTGCGCCCGCACGAGTGTCGTCCGGTCGAAGCCCTGGGGCGTCTGCACCGCCCGCAGCCGCGCGCGCTCCGGCGTGGCGACGACCGGCTCCGGCTCGCCGGGAGTCCCGGCCGGCTCGACCTGCTTGACGGTGTCGGCGAGCGGCAGCGCCGGGACCACGGCCGGGGCGCCCTCGCGTACGGCCTCGATCACGGCGTCGACCGTGTCGACCGGCACCAGCGGCCGGGCCGCGTCGTGCACCAGCACGATGTCGTGGCCGGGCGGCAGCGCGTCCAGGCCGAGCTTCACGGACTCCTTGCGGGTCTGCCCGCCCGGCACGACGAGGAAGTCGGTCCGCTCGGGCAGCGCGTGTGCGTCGAGCAGCGACCTGACCTCGGCGGCGCCTTCGGGCGGGGCCACGACGACGACCAGCGAGACGGCGCGGGAGGCGGCCATCGCGCGGACCGCGTGGATGAGCATGGGGGTGCCGCCCAGCGCGCGGAGCGCCTTGGGGGCGCCCGGGCCGAGCCGTACACCACGGCCGGCGGCCGGGATCACGGCCGCCGTACGGGCTGCCGAGGGGGTGGCCGACGGCGAAGGGCGCGAATCGTCAGACATCGGTTCCTGTCAGGTTTGTGTGTTGCCCTGGCGTGGGTATGGCCTGGAGGAGTGCCGGGCGCGACGCGCTCGACCGGACCCTTCCGTGACGCTGGTCGAGCCGGCTGCCCGGGCCCGGCACACCAAGCACCGGGTCGTGAGTGATAACACATCCGGCGGTGACGGCGCATTCGGCGTCCGAGTGCGAACATGCCGCAGCGCCCGGCGACAAAGGAATCGTCATCGGGCACCGCGGCATTTCGATGTTGCTGAGTGCTGAGCGACAGGCGTCGCCTCAGGAGGCGAGAACCTCGTCGAGCAGGGCCTCGGCCTTGTCCTCGTTGGTGTTCTCCGCGAGAGCGAGTTCGCTCACCAGAATCTGGCGGGCCTTGGCGAGCATGCGCTTCTCACCAGCGGAGAGTCCGCGCTCGCGCTCACGACGCCACAGGTCACGCACGACTTCCGCGACCTTGATGACATCGCCCGAGGCGAGCTTCTCCAGGTTTGCCTTGTAACGACGGGACCAGTTCGTGGGCTCCTCGGCGTACGGCGCGCGCAGCACCTCGAAGACTCGGTCCAGCCCGTCCTGACCGACCACATCACGCACGCCGACGAACTCCGCATTGTCCGCTGGCACACGCACTGTCAGGTCACCCTGGGCGACCTTCAGCACCAAGTAGGTCTTGTCCACGCCTTTGATCTGGCGAGTTTCGATAGCCTCGATCAGCGCGGCCCCGTGATGGGGATAGACCACGGTGTCGCCAACCTTGAACGTCATGTGACAGGTACCCCTTCCGTGGCTATCCAGAGTAACACGGAAACTGTGGGTTCTGAATGGCGTTTTCGCAGGTCAGGGCGTATCTCGGGGCTTGACAAGTCCAACAGGAACGTGCTTCGGACAGGGAGTGGAGGAAGGTATTCGCAGGTCGGAGCGGCTCTCCGGGCCGAGCGAAACGCGTACGTTACACGCATCCGGAGCCTCCCCCAAGCGGCCGAACATCCCCATATGTCCGGTTCCGTATGATCGACTTCCGCTACTCCGTTCGGCGGCCCGAGCCGGGTTCCGGTCGAATCCGGAATTGATCACCGGGCGTCCGGACGAGCCCCACGGTGATCAATTCCCAGGTGGTCCGCACATTCCTTCACGTAAATTTCGCGCTGCCGCCCGAGGCTCTTATGTGAATGGCGGACGGGCACCCCGCAATGTGACCCAGCCGTCACTTGTGGCTCAGCGGGGCCACAGGCGCCGGGGGGTCGGGTGCGGCCAGGCGGGAACGGCTCGGTAACCTAAGGCCCGCTGACAGACACATAGGGCGGCTTTTCCGGCCGCTCCGCTCTCGAGTCAAGGAGTTGCCGCCGCCGTGAGCAGCAGCCTTCGACGCGGCGTCCTCGCCGCTGCCGCCATCGCGTTCTCCGTTGCCTCGCTCGCCGCGTGCGGTGCCGGCAACAACGCGCAGACCCTCGAGATCCAGCCGGACCACGCGGCGACGAGCGTCGGCAACATCAAGGTCCAGAACGCGATCGTGATCACGCAGCCCGACCTCGAGTCGACCGGCCCGGCCGCGGTCTCCGCCACCTTCTTCAACTCCGGCAGCACCGCCGAGACGCTGGAGTCCATCACCCTCCCCGGCACCGGCGAAAAGGCCGAGCTCAAGCCCGCCAAGGGCGGCAGCCTGAGCATCCCGGCCGGCGGCAGCCTCGTCCTGGGCGGCAAGGACAACGCCACGGCCGTGCTGCCGAGCGGCCGCGAGGCCGCCCAGGACGGCAACGCCCAGAAGGTCACCTTCACCTTCAGCAAGACCGGTGACGTGAGCCTGCGCGCGTTCGTCGTCCCCTCCGAGCACCACTTCACCGAGTGGGGCCCGACCGAGGTCCCGGCCGCGCCGGGCGGCTCGGCGTCCCCGTCCGGTTCGCCGTCGGGCAGCCCCTCCGGTTCGCCGGCCGGCACCGAGAGTCCCGCCGCGGGCGAGACGCCGGGCGGCCAGGAGTCGCCGGGCACGCCGACCGACGCGGCCTCCGCGAGCGCGTCGACGGGCGCGGGCGCCGGGCACTGAGCCCGCGCGAGGCAGTCGTACGAAAGGGCGGGACCTCCTGGGAGGTCCCGCCCTTCGCGTTCGCCCTACGCGGCCGGTTTACGGCTCGAACTTGTAGCCCAGGCCGCGGACCGTGACCAGGTAGCGCGGGGCGCCCGGGTCCGGCTCGATCTTGGCGCGCAGGCGCTTGACGTGGACGTCGAGGGTCTTGGTGTCACCGACGTAGTCGGCACCCCAGACGCGGTCGATGAGCTGCATGCGGGTGAGCACGCGGCCGGCGTTGCGCAGCAGCATCTCCAGCAGGTCGAACTCCTTCAGCGGCAGGTCGACCTTGGTGCCGCCGACGGTGACCACGTGCCGGTCGACGTCCATGCGGACCGGGCCGGCCTCCAGCGCGGCCGGAGTCACCTCCTCCGGCTCGCCTCTGCGGCGCAGCACGGCACGGATACGGGCGACCAGCTCGCGGGAGGAGAAGGGCTTGGTGACGTAGTCGTCGGCTCCTATCTCCAGGCCGACGACCTTGTCGATCTCGCTGTCCTTGGCGGTCACCATGATCACGGGGACGTTGGAACGGCCGCGCAGCTGGCGGCAGACCTCGGTGCCCGGCAGGCCGGGCAGCATCAGGTCGAGGAGGACGAGGTCGGCGCCGTTGCGCTCGAACTCGTCGAGTCCGTCGGGCCCGGTGGTCGCGACGGCGACCTCGAAGCCCTCCTTGCGGAGCATGTACGACAGGGCGTCGGAGAAGGACTCCTCGTCCTCGACGACGAGCACTCGGGTCACGGAAGGACCTCCGGGGCAGGAAGCGTTTCGTACGCGGTTGATTCGGGGGATGTGGGGGTGGACCGCCCGGCCTCTTCGTCGAGGCCCGCGCCTCCTGCGCGTGCTGTTCGGGCGGGCTGCTGATGTGCGCGGTCGCGGGCCGCACCGGCCTCCGGCAGCCGCAGGGTGAAGGTGGAGCCCTGGCCTTCGGCGCTCCACACGGTGACCTCCCCGCCGTGCGAGGCGGCCACGTGCTTCACGATCGCCAGCCCCAGTCCCGTGCCACCGGTGGCACGGGAGCGGGCCGGGTCGACGCGGTAGAAGCGCTCGAAGATGCGCTCCTTGTCCTTGTCGGAGATGCCGATGCCCTGGTCGGTGACGGCGATCTCGATGTGTTCCCCGCCGGGCGCGTTCACCTTGCGGGCCGCTATGCCGACGCGGGTGCGGGCGGGCGAGTAGTTGACCGCGTTCTCGACGAGGTTGCCGAGGGCGGCGGCGAGCTGGCCGCGGTTGCCCCACACATGCAGGTCGGCGGTGCCGCCCGCGGCCATGGTGATCTCTTTGGTGCCGGCCTGGTGCCGGCAGCGGTCGATGGCCTCGGCGACGAGCTCGTCGACGCGGACCGGCTCGGCGTCCTCCAGCGGGTCGTCGTTCTGCACCCGCGACAGGTCGATGAGCTCCTGCACCAGGCTGGTGAGCCGGGTCGCCTCGATCTGCATGCGCCCGGCGAACCGCTCGACGGCCTCGGGGTCCTCGGAGGCGTCCATGACAGCCTCGGAGAGCAGGGAGAGGGCACCGACGGGCGTCTTCAGCTCATGGCTCACGTTCGCGACGAAGTCGCGCCGCACCGCCTCGATCCGGCGGGCCTCGGTGAGGTCCTCCACGAGCAGCAGCACCAGCCGGGAGCCGAGCGGCGCGACCCGGGCGGAGACGGCCAGGGCCTCCCCGCGTCCGGTCCCGCGCCGCGGCAGGTCCAGCTCCACCTGGCGTATCTCCCCGTCGCGCCGGGTGTCCCGGGCCATCTGGAGCATCGGCTCGACGGCGAGCTTGCCGCCGCGGACCAGGCCGAGGGCGTACGCCGCCGAGCTGGCCTTGACCACGGCGTCCGCCTCGTCGAGCACGACGGCGGAGGACCTGAGGACCGACAGGACGGTGTCCACGCCCGGTGGCAGCACGGGATCCGTGTGCAGGGAGGTCCGAGTGGGGCGCTTCTGTTCGCGCTCGCTCCAGCGGAACGCCAGCATGGCGATGACGCCGGTGAGCACTCCGGCGATCGCAGCCGCTGCGGCGACCGCCGCGTTCACGTCCATGCACCCAGGTTAGGCATGGGTCGGGCACGGGCCACAGCCGTCGGGCTGCGAGCTCGAACACTCGTCGCCCAGAGTTCACCTTGGAGCCAGTACTGGTTCATTTGGGATGACGGAAACGGACGCGTACGGGCCGGAACGTGGGAGCGTGGGGTTCGGACCGTTGGTTATACGACGGTCGTACCGCCGGTTGTTCGGTGGGCCCCGGCCCATGAACCCCCGACACAGACGCACGAGAGGGAAGCCTGATGCGGGACGCGTACCACGAGGAACTGGACTCGATCGGCGACGGTCTGGTGGAGATGGCCCGGCTGGTCGGCTCGGCGATCGGGCGCGCCACCACCGCCATGCTCGACTCCGACCTGAAGCTGGCCGAGAACGTCATCGAGGCCGACCAGAAGGTCGACGAGCTCCAGCACGACCTGGAGGCCCGGGCCATCGCCCTGCTGGCGCGGCAGCAGCCGGTGGCGACGGACCTGCGCATCGTCGTCACGTCGCTGCGCATGTCGGCCGACCTGGAGCGCTCGGGCGACCTCGCCCAGCACGTGGCGAAGCTCGCCCGCCTGCGCTACCCGGACCGCGCGGTCCCGAGCGACCTGCACGCCACCATCCTGGAGATGGGCCAGCTCGCCCAGCGCCTGATGGCCAAGGCCGCCGAGGTGATCATCACCAAGGACGTCGACCTGGCGCTCCAGCTGGAGCAGGACGACGACGAGATGGACCTGCTGCACCGCACCCTCTTCCGGCACCTGATGGACGACCGCTGGAAGCACGGCATCGAGACGGCCGTGGACGTGACGCTGCTCGGCCGCTACTACGAGCGGTTCGCCGACCACGCGGTCTCGGTCGCCAAGCGGGTGGTGTACCTGGTGACGGGTGAGCACGCGGACGAGCTCCAGGCTGACTCGCAGCCGGAGATCCAGGCGGTGGCGGGGTCGGAGAGCGCCTGAC
This sequence comes from Streptomyces sp. DH10, assembly GCF_029813805.1. Classification (NCBI taxonomy): domain Bacteria; kingdom Bacillati; phylum Actinomycetota; class Actinomycetes; order Kitasatosporales; family Streptomycetaceae; genus Streptomyces; species Streptomyces sp. DH10. The sequence goes on along the minus strand of NZ_JARVKU010000002.1, from coordinate 102,457 downwards.
GCCCGGTCCTGCTCCGGCGTGAAAGGGCCGGGCGGGAATCGGCCGGGGCGCGCGGTCGCCTCTGTGCGCCGTTGATGCGCCCAGCGGAACGGGCATCCAATGGGCACAGGCACCAGCCTTGAGGAGGGACCCATGGCCGAATCCCCCAGCACCACGCCCGACCCCACGCAGGAGCGCGAGACCGAGCAGCCCGTGGAGATCAGGAGCCTGCCCCTGGTCGCCGCGTGCGGCTGCGGCTCGGGCTGCGGCTGCGGGTGCCAGTCGGGCAGCCCCTGCCAGTGCGGCTGACGCCGGCACCTTCGTACGGCCAGCAGGGCCCCGGTGGTTCTCCGCCGGGGCCCTGCTGCGTTGTGGTCGCCTCCGTGCCCGTACGGGCGGACCATGGAAGTACGCCCGCTGTCCTGGCGTACCGCCGGACACCGCGCTACTGGCGTACCGCCGGGCACTGCGAAGGAGGGACGACGTCATGGCCAAGTTCATGGATGTCCACCACAGCATGAAGGGCATCACGGAAGAGCAGCTGCGCGAGGCGCACAACGCGGACCTCGCCATAGAGAAGGACGAGAGCGTCCACTTCGAGGCGGCCTGGGCGGACCCGGAGTCGGGCGTCGTCTACTGCCTCTCCGAGGCACCCTCCGCGGAAGCGGTCCAGCGCATTCACGAACGCGCGGGGCACAAGGCGGACGAGGTCCATCCGGTGCCGTTGAGCGTCACGTGACGTGAGCGGTGCGGCCGGCCGGTCGGTCGCCCGGTCGGCCGGCCTGTCGGTCACCCCGGTCGGCCGGCCTGTCGGTCGCTCCGGTCGGCCGGCCTGTCGGTCACCCCGGTCGGCTGGTCTGTCGGTCACCGGAGGGACGGGAGCCCGCGGAGGCGGTGATGTTGACGGTGACGGCGAGGGTGGTCGTGGCGACGAAGGCGGCGAGGAGCACTCGGAGGAGAGGGCGGCGGCGGTGACGGGTCATGGGAACAGCTCACCAAGCCCCGTATCGCCACACCATCGGGAACGTCCCGGAAGCGGATCAGGGAGCGGACGCGGAACGCTCCGGGACCTGCCCTAGGGTCCCGACAGCGGGCTCAGCAGGCGCGGCGGGCTCAGCAGGCCCAGACAACTCACGGTACCCAACGGATTTGGGCTCAGTGGGATCAGGGGACTCCGCGGGCTCAACCGGCGCCGGCTCCTCCTCCGGCACCCGCCGCATCAACGCGCCGTACCCCAGTCCTGCCACCGTCCCGACCACCGCGCACAGCCCCCAGAGCCACTCCGCCCCGAACCGGTCGATGACGAAGCCGGACATCAGCGGCGCGACCAGGCCGGCGACGGACCAGGACATGGTGTACATCCCCTGGTAGCGCCCGCGTCCGTGGAGCGGGGACAGCCGTACGACGAGACCCGTCTGCGTCGGGGCGTTGACGATCTCGGCCAGCGTCCACACGCACACCGTGAGGGCGATGACGCCGACCGACCCCGCGAAAGCGGTGAGTCCGAAGCCGTACCCCGCGAGGAGCGAGGAGATGACGAGCAGCCGACGGGAGTCGCGGTGCTCGATGAACCGTGTGACCGGGATCTGGAGCACGACGATCAGGACGCCGTTCACAGCGATCGCCATGCCGTACTCGGCCGGCGTGAACCCGGCCTCGCCCATCGCCACCGGCAGTCCGATCGCTCCCTGCTGGAAGATCAACGCGATGAGGAAGGACAGCCCGACGACGCCCATGAAGCGCCCGTCGCGCAGTACGGTCCCGAGGCTGACGGAGCTGTCGGAGACCGCGGCCGTCTTCTCGGAAGCGGAGGCCGTCTTCACCGTCTCGGCGGGCTTGGACTCCGGCAGCCGCAGGAAGACGAGGATCGCGCAGACCATCGTCATCCCCGCCTCGATCAGGAACCCGGCGAGATAGCTGACCTCGGCGATGAACCCGGCCGCCATGGAGGACACGGCGAAGCCGAGGTTGATGGCCCAGTAGTTGAGGGAGAAGGCGCGGATACGGTCCTCGGGCCGGACGATGTCGGCCATCATCGCCTGCACGGCGGGCCGGGACGCGTTGCTGGCCATGCCGACGAGGAACGCGACTGCGGCGATCGCGACCGGGTGGTGCATGAACCCGAGGAGCGCGACGGACACGGCGGTCGAGGCCTGTGCGATCAGCAGCGTCGGCCGCCGCCCCAGCCGGTCAGTCATCACGCCACCGCCCAGTGAGGAGATCACCCCGCCGAGCCCGTGCAGGGCGGCGACCAGGCCGGCGTACGTGGCGGAGTAGCCGCGGTCGAGTGTCAGGTACAGCGCCATGAAGGTGGCGACGAAGGCGCCGAGCCGGTTGACGAGGGTGCTGGTCCACAGCCACCAGAACTCGCGGGGCAGTCCGGAGACGGTCTCCCGGACGGCACGTCTGGCACGCAGGGCGTACGGCATGGACGGCATGGGCTCCCCCGGGCGCAAGAGTGCAGAGATGCGAGGACGACGCGGCGGTGTAAGTGGCACAGCCAGCAGGCACAAATTACAAAGCCGCGATTGACCGCGGCCACTCAATTAACAGAACCCGTCAAACGTCCGCCTGCCGGGCAGCCACGCGAACGGGCGAATGCGTGGATTACGCTCTGGGGCATGGCCGACGCACCGTACAAGCTGATCCTCCTCCGCCACGGCGAGAGCGAGTGGAACGAGAAGAACCTGTTCACCGGCTGGGTGGACGTCAACCTGACCGCGAAGGGCGAGAAGGAGGCGACGCGCGGCGGCGAGCTGCTGAAGGACGCCGGCCTGCTCCCCGACGTGGTGCACACGTCCCTCCAGAAGCGCGCCATCCGCACCGCGCAGCTCGCCCTGGAGTCCGCCGACCGCCTCTGGATCCCGGTCCACCGCAGCTGGCGCCTGAACGAGCGCCACTACGGCGCCCTCCAGGGCAAGGACAAGGCCCAGACGCTCGCCGAGTTCGGCGAGGAGCAGTTCATGCTGTGGCGCCGCTCCTACGACACCCCGCCGCCGGCGCTGGACCGTGACGCCGAGTACTCCCAGTTCTCCGACCCGCGCTACGCGACCCTCCCGCCGGAGCTGCGCCCGCAGACGGAGTGCCTCAAGGACGTCGTCGTCCGCATGCTCCCGTACTGGTTCGACGCGATCGTCCCCGACCTGCTCACCGGCCGCACGGTCCTGGTCGCCGCCCACGGCAACAGCCTGCGCGCCCTGGTCAAGCACCTGGACGGCATCTCCGACGAGGACATCGCGGGCCTCAACATCCCGACGGGCATCCCGCTGTCCTACGAACTCGACGCCGACTTCAAGCCGGTGAACCCGGGCGGGACGTACCTGGACCCCGATGCGGCTGCGGCGGCTATCGAGGCGGTCAAGAACCAGGGCAAGAAGAAGTAAGCAGAGCTGATCAAGGCCCCTACCTGCGGTTTCTCCGCTGGCAGGGGCCTTGTTGCTGGGGTGGGGCCGTCTGTGGGCCGTCAGCTGCTTGGTCTGGCCGTGCTCAGTGCCTGGGGAAGCCCGGCTCCGGCTGTTCCCTCGCTCCTGCTTGTGCTCCCACCTCGCGCAGGGCCGTCACGGCTTCCTCAGCGTCTTCCTGAGGCACGCCGACGAGGACCACGGCTGGGATCTGTGTTGCAAGAACCTTGCTGCGCCAGAGGCTCAGTCCCGTCAGTCGACGAACGACCTGAACGACGTCCAGCACACGGACGCCGGTGTCAGTGAGCACTACGTCATGTGGCACGTCGTCGCACACCAGCGAGACGTACTCGTCTGCCATCGCCACTCCAGCCCCTCTCCGTATCGGAGCGTACGAGCCCTCAACCGCCATGTCGGGTCGGTTTGGCTGCTTCGAAGATGGAGGCCACGGCCTTACGAATGCGCTCCTGGCTGGACGGCATGAGGTGTGCGTACACGCGAAGGGTGAGGCCGGGGTCCGAGTGGCCGCGCCAGTTCAGAAGGGGTCCACCTCCGACATTTCGGAGGTGGACCCCTTCTGGCATCCAGGCGTGGCGCCCCATGGCCACGGCGGCGCCGACGAATGCCAGGCCGAACAGCGTCCCCACTACGAACTCCCCCACACAGCCATCCCACGGCCTCGGGGCCGGTCGGGCCGTGCAGATGTACCGCCGTCAGGGCCTGGCGGCGGACACGTGGCGAGCCAACTCGGTGGCCAGGCGTCGCATGACCGTGCGGTTGGCGTGCCGCATCGTGGTCCGCACGACAGGGGCCAGCAGCCGGTCGGCGAGAGGGGCGCGCACCCACGTGTACGTGAACGAGATGTGAGTCCCACCCGTTGGCAGCGGTTCGATGGCGTAGGTGCCGTGGGCCAGTCGCCGACCGGCCGCGCTGACGTTGTGTTCGACGATGCGCCGCGGCGCCTCGGCATCGACGACCTTGATGGTGACATCGGTCTTCGTGCCGCCCAGCGCGGCAGTGACCGTGGCGCACGATCCGATGCCACGGGCGGGGCCGCTATAGCGCCAGTTGGTCAGGTAGTGGTCGGTGAACCGCTCGTGGTGAGCCATGACGTCGAGGAAGCCGTAGACCTGCTCGGGCGTCTGAGGTACATCGATCGACACGGTGACAGACTTCATGTACCACACGGTACATGCGACATGTACCGATTGGTACAGTCGTGAGGTGGTGACTATGGATGACTCGCACCCCGAGGGCGAGGCCGAGCAAGGCGCGCGTGGGGATCGGCGCGCACAACTGGTGGACGCGGCTGTCGACCACGTTGCTGCACACGGCATCGCGGATCTGAGCCTGCGCGGCCTGGGCGCCGCGATCGGTGTCAGTCACCGCATGCTGATCCACTACTTCGGCTCCAAGGAACAGTTGCTCGTCGAGATCGTCCGGACGTCGGAGCGGCGCCAGCGCGATGTGCTGTCCCGGCTCCACCAGGAGCCCGGCCTCTCGCCCGTCGATGTCGCGCGGCTGCTCTGGCAGCAACTGACGGACCCTCGGCTGGCCGGTCAGGAGCGGCTCTTCTTCGAAATCTGCGGATACGCGCTGCGCGGCCGCCCCGAGGCCGTCCCGGCCCTCGAAGGGCTTGTGACGGACTGGCTGGAGCCGCTCGTGGCCGCTGAGGTCGGCGCAGGCACCGAGCCCGCCAGAGCCCGGCACCGGGCCAGGCTGGGACTCGCCACGGTCCGCGGCCTGCTGCTCGACCTGCTCGCCACCGGTGACCGCGCCGGCGTCGACTCGGCAATGGAGGAGTTCCTCCGGCTGTACTACGGCTCGGAGTGACGAGTCACCGATCAGGCAAAGCGACCCCGCCGACATCGTCCGCGTCGCTCTCGACGGCCTGGCGGACGGCTGGCTCGCACAAGCGCCGTCCCCGAGTTATGCGTTGATATTCCGCCATCCAATCGGTCCGGCGATCATCTGACTGCCGTCTACCGGCGGGGCCGCGCCTGCGGCCACGAAGCGCGGCGACTCGTCCGAGACCTGTTCCAGGCTGGCGGCCTGGGGGCTCCGATATTCAGTGGCGGAGATATTCAGTGGCGGAGCCGCCCGCTGCCGTCCACCATCCCCCCATGGCCTCGGACGAGCACATCAGTGAACCAGCGGTGAGTCGATGGACGCGGGCGACCGTGTATCCCGACATGTGGGTGGACCCGGACGACGACCCGCGCGAGACCGACGTGGTCGAAGTCGTGGATGAGCGCAGTGCGTTGCTGGAGAGTCTTCGTCACTATCGCCTCACGCTGGAGATGAAGTGCGCGGGGCTGGACGCGGAGCAGATGGCCCGGCGGTCGGCGGCGCCGTCCACGATGTCGTTGCTGGGGCTGGTGCGGCATCTGACCGAGGACGAGCGGCACTTCCGGCGGGTGATGGCCGGGGAGGACGCGCCGAAGCTGTACCGCACCGAGGAGGACCGGGACGGTGACTTCAACGGGGCGGTCGCGGACCCGGCGGTCGTGGAGGCGGCGTGGCGGCAGTGGTGGACCGACGTGGAACTCACCGACCGGTATCTGGCCGGTGTCACGGACCTCTCCACCCTGAACGCCGGGTACTCCGACTACGGGGCCGAGCCCGGCGGGCAGCTCCAGCTCCGTGACGTCCTGGTGGCGCATGTCGGGGAGTACGCGCGCCACTGCGGGCACGCCGATCTTCTGCGCGAGCTGATCGACGGCCGGGTCGGGCAATGACGACGACGCCGGGAAGTGGCCCGGCCGTCGACCATTACCTCTCGGGTAATCGACCGGGCTCGGCCGTCCCCGGCAGGATCGGACCTGTTCCCACGAAGCCCGTCCGGGATCCGGCCGGCCGTAGTCGCGAGGAGAGTGCCATGTCCCTGAAGTCCAGCCCGCTGACCACGACTTCCGTTGCCGAGTCCACCCGGGCCGTCGTGCAGGAGTTCCTCGCCGCGCGGCTCGCCGGGGACACCGAGCGGCTCGTCGAGCTGTTCGCCGACGAGGTGGACTGGGTGCTCGCCGACAATCCGGGTGTCCCGTGGATCCGGCCTCGGTCCACCGCCGCCGAATGCGCCGCGCAGTTCACCGAGTTGATGGAGCACACCGTGCCCGAGGACGCCCGCGCCTCCCTCGACGCGTTTCTCGTCGACGGCGCCGACGCCGTGCTCACGGGGCACCTGTCGGGGACCGTACGGGCGACGGGGAAGTCCTTCGAGGGGCCGTTCGCGCTGCGCCTCACCGTCGAGAACGGCCGGATCACCCGGCACCACCTCTACGAGAACAGCCTGTCGATCGCCGAGGCCTGTACTCCGTGAGTGCCGCGGCTGCTCAGTTCTGGCGGGCCGGCCGCCAGTACTGACGCTTCTCCTCGTCCCTGACGACCACGCCGAGCCGCAGCAGCTCGCGGCGCAGCTCACGGGCGTCCTTGGCGTCGTCGTCGCTCTTCAGGGCCTTCGCGCGGGCCCGCAGAAGGGCGTCCGCGCCCTCCGGGAGGCCCGGGGTGCCGGGGACCCAGCGGCGGAACTCGGCTCGGTACGGGTCCTCCTCCGCCCAGCGGTAGCCGTGCTCGGCGAGCGTGTCGGCCAGACGCTGCCAGGGCAGGCCGGAGTGTTCCCGGGCCAGTTCCATGCCGTCCGGGGCCAGCACCACGAGTTGCTTGCCGTCCCTGCACAGCACCGCGATCTCCTCGCGGGTGAACTCCTGGGTGGTGTCCCTGATGGTCAGGGCCAGGTGCGTGTCGGAGACACGGACCGACAGCGACTCGTGCACGGCGAAGAGGCCCAGCAGCAGGCCGCCGAGCGCGCCGACCCCGACCGTGCCGAGGGTGAGGGCGGGTTCCGGGACCGACGTCAGCAGTTCGGCCGGGCCCTCCAGCGGTGCCCACGGCAGCTTCAGCAGCAAGCGGGCGAGGAGCGGGAGCACGCCGCCGATGCCGACGCCGCAGGCCACGCAGAAGAGTGTGATCAGCCAGGCCGACTCGGCCAGTTCCGTGTCCTTGCCCGCGCCCGCCTGCGGCACCCGCGTCTGCCCCATCTGAACGTTCCTCGCGTCCTCCATGAGGCGAGTCTCGTCGGGCGGGGCATGCGCTGTCGTCAGCCGTTGGTCTACGCGTCCGCGACTTTGGTCGCCGGGCGGGGACAGGTCCCGTCTCACGGGTGCATCCGCGCCCCCTTCACCACCTTGTCCACCGCGTTCTTCGGGCCGTAGACCGCGAGACCGACCAGGTCCAGGTCCGCCGTCGGCACCGACCGTACGGCCGCGCGGTTGTCGCGGTCGTTGCCCGTGGCGAAGAGGTCCGAGGTGAAGATCGCACGGGGCAGGGAGCGGGAGAGGGCGCGGGTGTGGGCCGTGGTCAGGGTTTCCTTCGTCGCCTCGAAGACCAGGACCGGCTGGCGTAACATCGGCAGGTAGGGCACGCCGTCCGCGTCCTCGTACGGTTCGCCGATCACCTCGGGGAGCCGCGTGCCCAGACCGCTGACGAGGAACGACGTCACGTTGAGCCGCTGCCAGGGCTCCAGGTCGGCGCGCAGCAGGACGGCGATCTTCGTGTCGAAGCGGATCGGCTCCGGAGCCGGTTCGGTGTGCGTGTTCATGATGCGAGCGTGCCCGGCGGCCCTCGCCGGGGTCTTGTACGTTTTTTGCATGGCCACCCAGCCCGCCCGGATCGTCTCCGCCTGGCGGCCCGCCGTATCCGGTGTCGTCGAGGTCTTCCACGCCCGCTTCACCGAGTACGCGTACCCGATGCACGTCCACGACGCCTGGACGCTGCTGATCGTCGACACCGGCGCCGTACGGTACGACCTCGACCGGCACGAGCACGGCACCCCGCACGACACGGTGTCGCTGCTGCCGCCGCATGTTCCGCACAACGGCTCCCCCGTCACCCCGGACGGCTTCCGCAAGCGGGTGCTGTATCTCGACGGGACCTATCTCGGGGACGAGTTGATCGGGGCCGCCGTCGACCGGCCCGATCTGCGCGATCCGCTGCTGCGCAAGCGCGTGGGGCAGGTGCACGGCGCGCTGCTGCGGCCCGGTGAGGAACTGGAGGCCGAGAGCAGGCTGATGTTCGTCGGGGAGCGGCTGCGCGGCCATCTGCGGGGCGAAGGCGACAAGCCCCGGCCGGCGGATCCCGTCCTCGCGCGGCGGCTTCGGGAGCTGCTGGACGAGCGGGTCGTGGAGGGTGTCGGGCTCCAGGAGGCGGCCGGGCTCGTGGGGGCTCATCCCGCCCATCTGGTAAGGGCGTTCAGTGCCGCTTACGGCATCGCCCCGCACCAGTACCTGACGTCCCTGCGCGTCGGCCGCGCCCGGCGGCTGCTGCTCGAGGGGCGCTCGCCGGGAGAGGTGGCGGCCGAGACCGGCTTCTACGACCAGTCGCACCTCACCCGGCACTTCCGCAGGCTGGTGGGCGTGCCGCCGGGGCGTTACCGAAGGGGACGGCCTGGTGTCCCGCGCCCCTAGGGGTGTCCGCAAAGTCCCGTCGTCCGCCCGGAGGGCGGGCCTCGCGGCGTCCGGTGCGTGCTCTGGGGGTCCCCCCGGCCGAAGGCTGGGGGAGTGCCGGGCGGACGCCCGCGTACTGGTTGTACGTGGGTGTTCGCCCGGTGCGGCGAGAGGGCGTGCCGGGCGTCGCGGGGCAGGTGGGACTTTGCGGACACGACCTAGGGGGTCGGCCGAAGGCGCGGCGGTGGCCGTCGGAGTTGCGGCCCGGCCGGCGCCCGCAGTGCTGGTGAGCACCGGGCGCCGGTCTGCATGGAGTCGGCCAGGGACGGAGCGTGGTGGCATCTCCCGGTTCTCCGGGGTGTCCGTCGCCCGCCACATCATGTCGGCGTCGAGCGCGCCGGATCAGGGGTTCCGGCGGCCTCGCCTGCCTGCGAGTGCGGCGGCTGTTGCGCCCACGGTGACCAGCACCGCCCCGCCTGCCAGGAGGTACGGCGTCATGGGGCTGCCGCCGGTCTCCGCCAGACCGGTGTCCTGGGAAGGCGCGACCGACTGCGCGCGGGGTGCCGACCGGCCGGACGGTGCCTGGGCCGACGGCGTGGCGGACGGTGCCGGGCTCTCGGCCGCCTGCTGAGGAGAACGGCAGGTGGCCTGCGCCAGGGTCACGGTGCCTTCCACCTTCTCGACGCCCAGCCGCAGGGGATCCACGGAGACCTGCAAGCGAAGTGACGTGGCGGCGGCCGTCACGCTGGTCGTCTCCCTCTGGGACAGGGAAAGCCGGATGGTGCCGACGCCCGGGGCCTCGACGGTGGCGGTGCCGCCGGCTTCCAGCGGCACCCGCTTGCCGAGAGCGGTGACAGGGCCCAGTACCTGGGACTCGGCGACCGGTTTCTGCCCGGGGACACAAGTTGCCGTGGCGGTGACCTCGGCGACCTCCACCAGGGGCACCGCAGGCAGCCCCGGCACGTGGACTCGCGCCCGTACGAGATGGGACGTCCCTTCGGCGCGGCCGTCGGCGACATCCGCTTTTGCCCTCACGGCGTCTGCCTGAAGCAGACGGACCGGGCGGTCGCGGTTGACCTGGTCGACGGTCACGTCGAGGGTCTTCTTCTCCGCGGTCCCCGGAGCTTGAACCTCATTGAGCGTGGCCCGCAGAGGCATCGTTCCGGCCGAACCGGCACGGGAGACGTCCAGCGCCGCGCGGAAAGCCACTGCCGTGGCGCTGCCCCGGGAACTGTCGTTCGCGGGAACCGCGGTGGCTTCGGCGGCGAGTGCGGAGCCGGCCAGGAGAAAGCCCGTGGCTGACATGGCAGCGAGGCGACGGGCGTGTGCGGCCCGAGGCGAAATTCTGGTCAACGCAGTGTCCTTGCGTGCGGAGATGCGGGGACCGCCCGGAACCAGCCGGTGACCGGCCGGCCGGGCAGCAAGGCACCATCCTGCTCGGGCGAAAGCCGCTAGTTAGGTTCAATACGGATTCTTCACTACAAGGAGGACGTTTGCGGGCAAGAGTTCTAATGTTGGCTTTACGGCTGCCACGGCGCGCCGAAGTCCTCACCGGCCATCGCGATCGGCACACTCCTGGAGATCTTGTTCACGAGCCGTCAGGCGGGTCTGCACGTGCTGCTGGCCGCGCGGTCCGCGACCGCGCGTCACCGGGCGGACCCCCTCTTCCCGCACCGAGGCGATGCGATGTCCGACCGCACCGACCAGGTCCGCCCCGCGAACGTGGCACGACGGTGGATCGAGCGGCGCCGACCGCCGGAGCAGTCGCTGTTCAGCGGCATCTACGGACTGGTGCTGGCCAGCGCACTGGTGGCCGCCCTGGACGCGACGGGCGAGAAGGCCGAGCCCGGCCCGGACGCGCTGTGGGTCCTGTTCACCGCGCTGGCGTCGGGTGCCGCCCATGGGTACGCGCACGTCATCGCCCAGCGTGCGTCCGACGACGGAGCCGCCACGAGCAGACTGCGGTCGGTGCTCGCCGAGTGGCCACTGGTCGCCGCCGTGCTGCCCACGGTGGGGATCCTGCTCGGCGCGGTGGCCGGGTGGTGGGCCGAGGCCACGGCTGTGGACGCGGCCCTGCTGTTCAACACCGTCGCCTTGTTCGGCTCGGGCACCTGGGCCGCTCGCACCGCTGGGCGCGGATGGCCGTCCGCGTGCCGGTCAGGAGCCATGGACATGCTGATCGGCCTGGCGATCATTGTCGCGAACGCCCTGATCAAGTAGCCAGGTCGTCGGCTGCCATGCCGACGGGAAGCCGCGATTCAGGAGAAATCCGCCTAGCGGTCGGGGCGTTGCGTGAGGTGCGCGAACGCGTCCAGGTTGCGCGTCGACTCCCCGCGGGACACCCGCCACTCGTACTCCTTGCGGATCGCCGAGGCGAAGCCGAGTTCCAGGAGGGTGTTGAAGCTGCCGTCGGAGGCCTCCAGGACCTGGCCGAGCAGGCGGTCGATCTCGTCGGCCGTGACGGCGGACAGAGAGAGCCGGCCGGTGACGTAGACGTCGCCGTGCTGGTCGACGGCGTAACTCACGCCGTAGAGCTTGAGGTTGCGTTCCAGGAGCCAGCGGTGGACGCCCTGCTCGTTCTCGTCGGGGTGGCGGATGACGAAGGCGTTGAGCGAGAGGGAGTGGCGGCCGACGATCAGGGAGACCGTCGTCTTGAGCTTGCGGGTGCCGGGAAGCTGGGCCACGTAGGTGCCGGGTTCGGGGCTCTCCCACTCCAGCTCGGCGTCCTTCAGCACTCCCTCGATGACCTGTGCCGCACGCTGTTCCAGATCGGTTTCACCCATGCTGCGAGCGTACGCGACGGCGGTGTGCCTGCATCGCGGCCGTGTAGACGTCCGCCGTGGTGGCGGCCGCGGTGTCCCAGCCGAAGGACTGGGCGTGGCGGGCGGCCTGCCCGCCCAGCCGGGGCGACAGCCGCGGGTCGTCGGCGAAGTCGCGCAGCACGCGCGCGTAGTCGGCGGGATTGTGGCCGCGTATCAGGAAGCCGGTGTGGCCGTCGCGCACGGCGACGGGCAAGCCGCCGACCGCTGCCGCCAGCACCGGCGTGCCCGCCGCCTGCGCCTCTATGGCGACCAGGCCGAACGACTCGCTGTAGGAGGGCATGACCAGGACGGAGGCGGCGCGGAACCAGTCCGCCAGCTGGTCCTGGCCGACCGGCGGGTGGAACCGTACGACGTCCGCGATGCCGAGGCGGGCGGCCAGCTTCTGGAGGCCCTCGGGCTTGGCCAGGCCGCTGCCGCTGGGTCCGCCGACGACGGGGACGAGGATGCGCGAACGCAGCTCGGGGCGCTCGTCGAGGAGGACGGCGACGGCGCGCAGCAGCACGTCGGGGGCCTTCAGGGGCTGGATGCGGCCCGCGAAGAGCGGGATCAGCGCGTCCTGGGGCAGGCCGAGGCGGGCCCGGGCGGCGGCGCGGCCGTCGGCGGGCGAGAAGCGGCTGAGGTTCACACCCGGGTGAACCACGGCGACCTTGTCGGTGTCGGCCGCGTAGTGCCGTACGAGTTCGTCGGCCTCTTCGGTGGTGTTGGCGATGAGGCGGTCGGCGGCGCCGACGATCTGGGTCTCGCCGATGACGCGGGCGGCCGGTTCCGGGGTGTCGCCGTCGGCCAGGTTGGCGTTCTTGACCTTGGCCATGGTGTGCATGGCGTGCACCAGGGGGACGCCCCAGCGCTGGGCGGCCAGCCAGCCGACGTGGCCGGAGAGCCAGTAGTGGGAGTGCACCAGGTCGTAGTAGCCGGGGCGGTGGCCGGCCCAGGCCTGCATCACGCCGTGCGTGAAGGCGCACAGCTGGGCGGGCAGGTCCTCCTTGTTGAGGCCCTCGTAGGGGCCGGCGTCGACGTGCCGGACGAGGACGCCGGGGGCCAGCTCGACGGTCGGCGGGAGGGCGGCCGAGGTCGCGCGCGTGAAGATCTCGACCTCGATGTTGATCGCGGCGAGGCGCTGCGCGAGCTCCACGATGTAGACGTTCATGCCGCCGGCGTCGCCGGTGCCCGGCTGGTGGAGCGGGGAGGTGTGCACGGAGAGCATGGCGATCCGGCGGGGCCTGCGGTGCAGCCGGAGGCGCGCGGGCGCGGACGCGGAGCGCCGCCCGAGCCTGCCGATGTACTGGCTCACGTGGCGTTCCTCCTCGCTCCGGGCATGCCATTGCAGGGCGCACGTGCCCTCCAGGGGGTGGAACACCGGAGGGGATGGCTCCATTTCCCGATTCGCGAGTTTTACCGAATCATTACCGCTCCTCGCTCAACCGTTCGAGATGGGTGGGCTCCCCCAACGGCCCGCACCCCTGGCCGAGGGAGGGTGACAGGCAGGTGAACCCGATCGGAAATCGCAGGTCACTCGCGCTGTCTCCGCTATGAAAAGGCCGCGGAAAGGGTGACGAGGCCGGTACTGCGGACAACCCGGCGCCTGCCCGGCCGGTCACAACGTGCGAAAGGACCAACGACTGCCTCACGGAGGTTCGCAATGCCCTCTCGCCTCGTCAGCCGCCGACTGTTACGCGCCTCATCGGCTCTGACGCCGGTTCTCGGCATGGCTCTGGCCGTTCCGATCGCCCTGGCCGGCACGGCCGCCGCCGCGGAGCCGACGGCCACCGCCGCGGTGAACGAGTACGGCTGGCAGCTCACCTACACGGCCGCCCCCGGGCAGGCCAACAAGGTGGCCATCACGCAGTCGTTCACCAGCGACCGCTCACGGTTCACCTACCTGATCGACGACACCGTCCCGATCGACGCCGGGAACGGTTGCGGCCACCCCGACAGCGCGGACCACACCAAGATCTCCTGCACGGTCGAGGCCCCCGAGAGCCAGTCCCCGGTCATCTCCATGGAGATGGACCTCGCCGACGGCGACGACACCGCTTCCTTCCACAACGCCACCGACCAGGTCTACTACTTCAACCGGATCGAGCTGGGCGACGGCAACGACCAGTGGACCGGCGCCACCGGCGACCGAGTCGACGGCAGTTCCGCCCTGGGCGGGGCGGGCGACGACATCATCAGGGTGGGCGCGCTGGGTTACGCCGGCGGCGGTGACGGCGACGACACCCTCCACGCCGGCATCGACGGCGAGATCGTGGACGGCGGCGCGGGCGACGACGTCCTCCGCGGCGGCGCGGGCGACCAGGTCATGCGAGCCGACGACGGTGACGACACGGTCTACGGCGGGGCCGGCGACGACGAGCTGTACGGCGGCAGGGGCAACGACATCCTGTACGGCAACGGCGGCGCCGACCGGATCTGGGGCAACAGCGGCGACGACGAGCTGTACGGCGGGCCGGGCGCGGACACGCTCTCCGGGGGGCCGGGCAGGAACATCGTCCGCCAGGACTGACGGCGACGGCATCGTCCGCCAGCACTGACAGCGACAGCATCGTCCGCCAGCACTGACAGCGACAGCATCCAGCGCCAGCACTGGCGCTTCTCACCGTCCGGGGAACCGCGCGGTTCCCCGGACGGCCCACCGATGAGTTTCCGCCTCCCCCGGCGTCGGAAGTACCGGTGGCGACGAGCGAGAAGAGAGTGGTGCCTGATGAAGCTGGTGGTGCAGGAGTTCCTGTCGCTCGACGGTGTCTCCCAGGGGCCGGGCGCCCCGGACGAGGACACCAGCGACGGTTTCGAGCGGGGCGGCTGGTTCGTGCCGCATCTGGACGAGGAGTTCGAGCGGCTGGCCGGCAGCTGGCTCGGTGAGGCGGATGCCTTGCTGTTCGGGCGGCGTACCTACCAGAACTTCGCCCGGGACTGGCCGGCGATGACCGATCATCCACTCGCCGGGATCATGAACGGCCTGCCGAAGTACGTCGCCTCCCGCAGCCTGACCACGGCCGGCTGGGACCCGACCACCATCCTGTCCGGCGACGTCCCCGCCCAGGTGGCGGAGCTGAAGCGGCAGCCCGGCCGGGAGCTCCAGATCCACGGCAGCGCCCGGCTCGCCCAGTCCCTGCTGGCCGCCGGGCTGATCGACACGCTGCGGCTCGTGATCGCCCCGGTCGTGGTCGGCCAGGGCCGCCGCCTCTTCCCGGACGGGGGCGCACCGGCCGGGCTGCGGCTGGCCGAGCACCGGACGACTCCGGGGGGCCTGTCGGTGCATGTGTTCGAGACGGCGGGCGTTCCGGGGTTCGGGAGGTACGGGGGCGGGGGTGAGGGTGGGGGTGGCGCCGGGAGTTAGGGGCCGCTCAGCGCCGGGGACCGTACAGCCCCGACGAGCCGCTTAACCTCGTACGCATGACTTCCCGCGCAGCCACCCGCCCCTTGGGAACAGTGACGCGCGGGACGACCAACCCCAACCGCCTGCGCCGCATGGACCGCTGGATCGCGGCCACGCACGGCGCCGAGCTGCGTCGCGCCGCCGACCCGGTCGCGGTCGACCTCGGATACGGTGCCGCCCCCTGGACGGCCGTCGAGCTGCTGCACCGCCTCCGTACGGTCGCGCCACGCGCGCGTGTGGTGGGCGTCGAGATCGAGCCGGCCCGGGTCGCGGCGGCGCTGCCGTACGAGCGGGCGGGGCTCGTCTTCCGGCACGGCGGTTTCGAGATCCCGATCCCGCAGCGGCCCCTGCTGGTCCGCGCGGCGAACGTCCTGCGCCAGTACGACGAGGGCGAGGTCGCCGCCGTCTGGCACCGGCTGTGCGGGCGGCTGGCGCCCGCCGATCCGGCGACCGGTGCGCGCGGCGGACTGCTGGTCGAGGGCACCTGCGACGAGATCGGACGACGGCACGTCTGGGTCGCGCTCGGGCCGGAGGGGCCGCGCACGGTCACCTTCGCGACCCGGCTCGGCTCCCTGGAGCGCCCCTCGGACCTGGCGGAACGCCTGCCGAAGGCGCTCATCCACCGCAACGTCCCGGGTGAGCCGGTGCACGCCTTCCTGCGCGACTTCGACCGCGCCTGGGCCGCCGCCGCGCCCTACGCCTCATACGGCGCCCGCCAGCGCTGGATCCGGGCGGTACAGGACCTGACCGCCGATTGGCCGGTGTCGGACGGGCCGGTGCGGTGGCGGCAGGGCGAAGTGACGGTGCGCTGGGAGGCGTTGGCGCCGCGGGGCTGATCTCCCGGGCACGCGGCGGAAGCTCCTCGGCGCCTCCCCGCGGGGAACGATCTCTTTGAGTCGTTCGTCACACAGGCGGGGAGATCGTCATGCCGGAGGCATATCAGGGTGGGGAGCGCGGGAAGGACTACCCCTGTCGCTTCGCGCGCCGACGTGGCAGCATCCCCAGGCGAGCCGGACGTTACTGACGGTTAATCAGTTTGGGGGCTGAGGTATGGGTACGGGCAAGCGTGGCCTGATCGCGACGGCCGTGGCCGTGGTCTGCGCGGTCACCGTGCTGGCGGCACCGGGCACGGCGTTCGCGAGCCCGAGTCCCACACCCACCCCCACCCCGAGCGCGGGCACGACGCTCGCGCCCGGCAAGGACCTCGAGGCCATACGGAAGAAGCTCGACAAGCTCTACCGCGCCGCGGCCCGTGCCACCGACGAGTACAACGCCGCCGAGGAGAAGGCGGACCAGCAGTCCGCCGAGATCGTCAAGCTGGCCAAGAAGATCGTCAAGGGCAAGGAGAAGCTGGCGAAGCTGAAGGACCGCGCGGGCGCTTCGGCCGCCGCCCAGTACCGCGGCGGTGGACTGCCGCCCGAGGCCCATCTGATGCTCAGCGACGATCCGCAGGAGTTCCTCGACGGGGCGGGCCGGGTGCGCCAGGGCCAGCACGCGACCAAGGGCCTGCTCGGCGAACTGACGCGCACCCAGGAGGACTTGGAGCAGTACGCCAAGGACGCCTCCGCCCAGTGG
Source organism: Streptomyces sp. DH10 (assembly GCF_029813805.1). Classification (NCBI taxonomy): domain Bacteria; kingdom Bacillati; phylum Actinomycetota; class Actinomycetes; order Kitasatosporales; family Streptomycetaceae; genus Streptomyces; species Streptomyces sp. DH10. The sequence goes on along the minus strand of NZ_JARVKU010000002.1, from coordinate 85,860 downwards.
AAGAAACTGGAGGCGGGCCGCAAGGCCAAGGCCGCCGCGCAGAAGAGGATCGAGCAGCAGATCGCGCAGGCGGAGAAGCTCGAGTCCGAGCTCCAGAAGGAGGAGCAGGAGCGCCTCGCCGAGCTGGAGAAGGAGGCGGCCGGCAAGGCGCAGACCGCCTGGCTCGACTCCGGCATCCTCGACGAGATCAACGGAAAGGCCTCCGAGCAGGGCAAGAAGGCCGTCGCCTACGCCACGGCCCAGATCGGCAAGCCGTACCAGTGGGGCGCCGAGGGCCCGAAGACGTACGACTGCTCGGGGCTGACCTCACAGGCCTGGATGTCCGCCGGACAGGGCATTCCGCGCACCTCGCAGGAGCAGTGGAAGCGGCTGCGGCACATCGACATCGAGGACATGCGGCCCGGCGACCTCATCATCTACTTCGACGACGCCAGCCACGTCGCGATGTACGTCGGCGACGGGGCGATCGTGCACGCGCCGCGGCCCGGGCGGTCGGTGACCCTCGCGGGGGCGGGGACGATGCCCATCCTCGGGGTGGTACGGCCGGACACCGACGCCGGCACCGACTGAGGCCGGACACCGGATAGCGGACAACAGGTCGCGATACCCCTGCCGGTGACCTGGGCCACGTGACGCAGCCCACCCCGAAACCGCCGCCCGGCCGCGCGCTGACGTGACGTTCGTCATCCCCGCAGCATCCCGGCGGTGTCCAACTGAGGTGCATATCGCGGCATATGACACTGGCCGATGGCGCAGCGGCGTGGCTCACACCATTCCAATGCGGCGCCGACACCCGCTATGGTCCCCGTCGGTGGGTCGAGGTCCCTCGCCCCCGCCGTGCCCTCGGGGGGAGGGAAGGAACCCAAGACGATGCCCGTACCCATACCGCGGCAGAGAGCGATCCCGGTCGCGGAGAGTGGTCAGGCGCAGGCCGAGTCCCCGTGCGACCGCCCCGCCGAGCAGTCCGTCAAGGACGCCTCGGCGACGGCCCCGCGCATGCCGGACACCGCAGGGAACACCACGGACAAGGTGGAGAACAACACCGCCCACACCAACCTGACCCTGCTGCTGATCGAGGACGATCCGGCCGGTTCGCCGATCGTGCCCGACATGCTCGACCAGGCGGGCAAGCCGATCCGCGTCCGCACGGCCCGCAACCTCACCGAGGCCGGGCGGCTGCTGACCGACGACGTCCACTGCATCCTGCTGGACCTGGCGCTGCCCGCGCCCGGCCGCGGCGACACCGATGACGAGCTCGCCGTGCTCAAGCACGTGCTGGAGCTCGCGCCCCGGCATGCCGTCCTGGCGCTGACCGCCTCGGGCGACGCCGAGCGCGGCGCGGAGGCGGTGCGCGTGGGCGCCCAGGACTACCTCTTCCGGGACGAGCTGGACGGCCGGCTGCTGAGCCGGGCGATCCGCTACGCGGTGGAGCGCAAGCGCTCCGAGTCGGCCGAGCGCCGGCTCGCCGAGGGACGGCTGCGCGCCCAGGAGAACCGCCGCCTGGAGCGCGGTCTGCTGCCGACCCCGCTGCTGGAGGGCTCCCCGCTCCGGTTCGCCGCCCGCTACCGCCCGGGCCGCTCGCGCGCCCTGCTCGGCGGCGACTTCTACGACGTCGTGCGCACGCCGGACGGCACCGTGCACGCCATGATCGGTGACGTCTGCGGGCACGGCCCGGACGAGGCCGCCCTGGGCGTGGAGCTGCGGATCGCGTGGCGCGCGCTGACGCTGGCGGGCCTGTGCGGGGACCAGCTGCTGGGCACGCTCCAGCAGGTGCTGGAGCACGAGCGGGCCGACGACGAGATCTTCGCGACCCTGTGCACGGTGGACATCGCGCCGGACGGCCGCCGCGCCGGTCTGTGCCTGGCGGGTCATCCGTCGCCCCTGCTGGCCAGTCCGGGCAAGCCGGCCCGCCTGCTGCCGTACGACAACAACGGGCCGGCCCTCGGGCTGCTGCCGGGTGCCCGCTGGCCGCGTATGCAGGTGGAGCTGGGTGCCGAGTGGAGCCTGATGCTCTACACCGACGGCCTGATCGAGGGCCGTGTCGGCGAGGGCCGGGAGCGGCTCGGCCAGGACGGCATGACGGAGATGGTGCGCCGCCAGATCGCCGAGGGACTGCGGGGCGAGCAGCTGCTGCGGGCAGCGGTGAACGAGGTGCGCGACCTCAACGGTGGCGAGCTGACGGACGACGTGGCGGTACTGCTGCTGGACCGGGTGCCGTAGCCCCGGCTCCAACCGGCTCCAGGGCCGCCGGGGGTCCTACCGGCCGCCGTTCCAGGGGCCGTACGGGCCGTCGCTGCTGGAGCCGCGCTGGCTGCGGCCGCCGCCGGGGAGCGCCCGGATGGCGGGGCGTACGTCGACCATGTACACGATCGTCGCGATGAGCCCGATGATCGGCAGGAACGACAGGATCGGGAAGAGCAGGTTCACCACGAAGGCGATCCCGAGGATGATCAGCCAGAACGGCTTGGTCTTCTTGTCGGCGGCGCGGTAGGCGTCCTCCCGCCGTACGGCCGCGTCGATCAACGCGAAGCCGCTGAAAACGATCAGGGCCATGCTCAGAAGCCACATCAACCCTGCGAAGCCCTGCATCAGCACAACGTCCACCACCTGACTCGGCTCGTCCCTACGCGGTCACCGTACCCGTACAACGGGCCGGACACCCCCGGGGTGCCCGGCCCGTTGCCGTCGCTTCGCGGCCTGTGCGGTCCTACTTGGCCGGCGGCGTGCTCTTCTTGGCGGTGGTGGTCTTGCGGGCCGGGGCCTTCTTGGCGGGAGCCTTCTTCTCCGGGGCGGCGGCGGTCGTGGTGCCGGCGGGCTTCGCCGGCTCCGTCTTGACCTCGACCGGCTCGGCCTTCGGCTCGACGGCGATGGCGAGCTCCTCCACGCCCTCGGCGACGTCCTCGATGCCCTCGGCGGCCTCGCCGCGCCAGGTGCGCACGGCCTGCTCGCCGTGCTCGGCGACCTTCTCGTAGGTCTCCCGGGCCTTGACGGCGTACTCGGCGGCCACGCCGACGCTGCGCAGCGCGACGTCCTGGGCGGTCTTGCCGATCTTCTTCAGGTCGGCGTCGATCGTGCTGCCGAGCTTCTTGATGTCGACGTCGATGGAGCCGATGAACTCCGTGACCTTGTTCTGGAGGGTCTGCTGCGTCTCCTTGACGCGGGCGGTGGCCTCCTTGGCCCGGACGGTGGCCTTCTCCTGGACGGCCTTGGTGTCGGTGTTGCGTACGGCCTCGATCCGCGCGGGGGCCTCGGAGCGCAGCTGCTCCACCAGGGCCGGCACCTTCTTGGCCTGCTGAAGGGCGAGGTCGGCGGTGCCTGCGGCGAAGTAGAGCGGCGTCGGGTCGCTGAGGGTCTTGCGCAGGTCGTCGGTGATGGCCATGGTGATGGTCCTCCCGGATTCTTTTTCGCTTGAGGGTTCGGCTGAGGGTTGTGTGATCCGCGGCGGTACGGCCGGTGCCCTGGTCCGGCTCAGCCGGCCGTCTGCTGCGGATCGGTGTCACTGCCGCCGGTGTCCTTGCGGGTCCGGCGGGCGGCGGACGTACCGCCGGTGCCCTTGCGAGCACGACGGGCGGGCGACGGTGACGTACCGCTGTCGTCCTTGTGCGTGCGGCGGGTCGCCGGCGGTGCCGCGGACGCACCGCCGTCGCCGTCGCGGGTACGGCGTTCGGCGGGCCGGCCGCCGTCGGCCGTGCGGGTCCGTCGTATCCCGGTGCCGTCGTCGGGAGCGTCCCCGTCCCTGTCCGCCTCGTCCCGCGCGACCACGAGGTCGACGACCGCGGAGCCGTCGCCGGTCCCGAACCCGTTCTCCTTGCGGAAGGACTCGTAGATCTGCAACAGCACCTGCTTCTGCCGCTCGTGCAGCGCCGGGTCCGCGAGGATGACGGCGCGCGTCTCCACCTCGTCCCGGTCCCGCTCGGCGTCGAGGATGCCGGCCCGGACGTACAGAGTCTCGGCGGAGATCCGCAGGGCCTTGGCGACCTGCTGCAACACCTCCGCGCTCGGCTTGCGCAGTCCGCGCTCGATCTGGCTCAGGTACGGATTGGACACCCCGGCGGCGTCGGCGAGCTGCCGAAGCGACAGCTGCGCGTTGCGCCGCTGTTCGCGCAGGTAGTCACCGAGATTGCCGACGTTGAGCGATGCCATGACTCCACAGTGCCGCACCCCGCTAACTATTGCAAGCACCCGCTTGCAATAGTGCGCCACGCCACGCGCCCGGGGGTGCGTGCCGTCAAGTACCCGTTCCCGCGGCCCGCACAGCGCTAGCGTGAGGTCCCATGATCGTATGGATCAACGGCACCCACGGCGCGGGCAAGACGACGACCAGTGCACTCGTGCAGCGGCTGATCCCGGACTCACGGGTGTTCGACGCCGAGAAGGTCGGCGAGACACTCATGGACATCAGGCCGGGGCTGCCCGGGACGGACAACTTCCAGCACTGGCCGCCGTGGCGGCCGCTCGTGGTGGAGACCGCCCGCCGGGTACTCGACTACACCGGCGGCACCCTGGTGATGCCCATGACCGTCCTGGTCGAGGAGTACTGGCGCGAGATCAGCGCAGGACTCGCCGAACACGACATTCCTGTACGGCACTTCGTCCTCCACGCCGACCAGGACACCCTCCGCGGGCGCATCCTGGGGGACACCGTTCTCGGCCCCTCCCCGTTCCGTCTCAAGTACCTGGAGCCCTACGCCGAGGCGGCCCGCTCGTGGCTGCACGCCGAGGCCGAGGTCGTCGACACCACGCACCTCACGCCCGCCCAGGCCGCCCAGCGGATCGCGGAGGCCGTCAAGGGCTGAGGCCCGCCCGCCACTCGAACAGCCCACGGGGGAGCTGGCATGATCGCGTCTCATGGATGGGTTGCCGTTCGACGCGGTGCTGTGCGACTTCGACGGAGTCGTGCACCTGTGGGACCCCGACGGAATGAACGCGCTGGACCGGTCCTGGGGACTGGCCGAGGGCACGCTGGCCGGCGCGGCGTTCGACGACGAGCTTCTTCAGGCGGCCGTCACGGGCCGGCTCAGCGACGAGCAGTGGCGGCACCGGGTCGCGGAGGTCCTGGCACCCGTCTGCGGATCCCTCGCCCGGGCCCAGGACCTGGTCGGGGCGTGGAGCGGGCTCACCGGCCGGATCGACACCGATGTCGTCGAACTGCTCACCGCACTCCGCGGCAAGGTGCCGGTGGTCCTGGTCTCCAACGCCACTACCCGGCTGGAGACGTATCTCGCCTCGGCAGGACTGGCCGAAGCCTTCGACGCGGTGATCAACACCGCCCGGATCGGAGTCGCCAAACCCGACCCGCGCGTCTTCGCGACAGCGGCCCAGCGGGTCCGGGCCGACATGCGGCGCTGCCTGTTCGTCGACGACACCCTCACCCATGTCCACGCGGCCAGGGCGGCGGGCCTCACCGGCCTGCACTACCAACGCTTCGACCAGCTGCGGGACTTGGTCGCACCGCTGCTCGGCTGACGTCACCGGCCCTCGGCGGCGAGCACGGTACGGCAGTCCGACCACGCGGGTCGGCTCAGCAGGGGCCGGAGCCGGGTGAACAGGGCGAGGAGTCCGGCCCCCCACTGCTCGCGGAAGGCGGAGTCGACGCGGGCGAGGTCGAGTTCGTTGGCGACGGACAACTCTGCGAAGTCCCGCCGCAGTTGGGGCTCCGGAGTGTGGAGACGGCCCGTGAACCGATTCCGGAAGGCCCCGTCGGCATCCGCGAGCGTCGGATAGGTGGCCTTCCTGTCGCACGACGCGTAGAGATACACGATGGCTTCGGCCTCGGCACCGATCACCTCCGCGAGTTCGGGGCGCCTGTCCGGGGACAGCAAGGCGGTGGGGAAGCCGTCGGTGCCGTAGAAGGCGTGGCACAGGCCCGCGATCTGGAGGGCGGGGCGGGCGCCCCATACGGCGAGTTGTCCCCGGACGCGCTGGAGATGGGCCACGAGGGTGCCGCCCGGGTGGGCGATGTCCGCGCCACCGAGCTCGCGCAGCAGCACCATGGCCTGGTCGGCAGCGGTGGGGGAAGCGGACAAGGGTGGTGTCCTTCCGTCGCTCGGGGTCGGCACCCGTCCGCGCCTTCGCCTGTGGTCCGGACCCGCGAAGGCGCCGGACGGGTTGCCGCCTGGGCCCTGCACTGATGATCGTGCGCCCCGTGACCCCAGTCAATCCTATGGATTTCTCACCATCTCCAAGCTGTAGCTTGGGAGTTATGACTTTGGAGGACCTGCGCGTCTTCGTGGCCGTGTGCAGGGCGGGAAGCCTCAGCGCCGTCGCCCGGGAACTGGGCTGCACGCAGTCAGCGGTGAGCCAGCACGTCAAACGGCTGGAGCGGGAGGCCGGTGTGAGCCTCCTGGAGCGCAGGCCCCGGGGCGTCGTGCCCACACACGCGGGGCACGTCCTGTGCGATGCCGCCTCGGACAGCATCGCCGGTCTGGACCTGGCCCTGCGGCGCCTCGGGGACCTGGTCAACGGCGACAGCGGCTCCGTGCGGGTCACCACGGGCGGAACCACCGTGCGGCACTTCATGTCCGAGGCCGTCGTCAGCTTCCGGCAGCGATACCCGAAGGTCAGCCTGGAGTTCCGGACGGAGACCTCCAGCCGCGGCTGCTTCGACGCCCTCACCGCCGGCGACCTGGACCTCGCCTGGGTCACGATCGACGGCCCGGTGCGCGGTATCGAGCAGCGCCCCGTCGTCGCCCTGCCCTGGGTACTGGCGGTCCGCGCCGACGATCCGCTGGCGGACCGGCCCTGTGTCCACCCGGCCGAATTGGGCGACATCAGCCTCATCCGGCTCCCCCGGAACTCCACCTCGGGCGCCCGCCTCGACGCCGCGTTCGCCGAGCTGGGCGTCCGGACCAGCTCCGACACGAGCGTCGCCGACTGGGACACCGCCCTCCTGCTGGCGGAGCTCGGCCTCGGACACGCCGTCGTTCCCGTCCTGCCCGGCTGGGAGGTACCCGGTGACGGTCCCCTCCGCCTCGTCCCCGTCCCCGGCCTGCCCCCGCTCCCGGTCGGCTGGGCCGTCCGCCGCTGGGACGCCCTCACCCCCCTCGCCCGGGCCTTCGCCGACACCGTCGCCCGCAGCTGTACGAACAGTCCCTAGGGTCCGGCCTCGTCCATGCCCGCCTGCTCTCTCACTCCCCGACAATGCAGAAGGGATGCCCCGCCGGATCCGTCAGCACCCGCCACCTGCTCTCGTTCGGCTGCCGCTCCGGTCTGCCCGCTCCCAGCGCCAGCAGCCGGGCCTCGGCCTCCTCCAGGTCCGCGACCGTGAAGCAGCAGTGCAGTTGCTGGGGCACGTCCTGGCCGGGCCAGCTCGGAGCCCGGTAGTCGTCGACCCGCTGGAAGCCGATGGAAAGTCCGTCCCCGCCGCCCAGAGCGGCGAATTCGGCGTTCGACCTCGGGTGCGGTTCGAGGCCGGTGGCCGCCTGGTAGAACGCCGCCAGCGCGAGCGGATCGGGGCAGTCCAGGGTTATCGCGCTCAACTTCATGCGTACGGACATGCAGCCTCCAGGCCGGTCATCGGTGGACTCCCGGCGATCACCATAGAAGGGCCGGCCCTCAAAACAGTTCGACGAGCCGGGTCCTGTACGGCCATGATCCGCACTCGTGACGACTTCTCGGCAGTCCCTGGTCCGTACCGCCGCCCGTAACAACGCCGAGTGGTGCGCGGTGATGTGCCGGGCCCACGGAGTGGCGGGAGAGTTCGGGGACGAGGCGTGGGCCGCTGCGGAGCGGGCGCCGCTCTACTACCCCGACGCGGTGACGCTGGAGCCGGGCGCCGATCCGGACGCGCTCGTGGCACGGATCGACATGGACTCGCCCGGCGCCTCGGTCAAGGACAGCTTCGCCGATCTCGATCTGACGGGGGCCGGGTTCCGGGTGCTGTTCGAGGCGCAGTGGATCCACCGTCCGGCGGGTGCGGCCGCGCCCGCCGGCCCGCCGGAGCCGGCGGATCTCGCGTGGGACGTGGCGGGCGATCCGGAGACGCTGCGCGCCTGGGCGCAGGCCTGGGACGGCGGCGCCGGGAACGCGGACCTGTTCCGGGGCGGGCTGCTCGCCGACCCGGAGACCTTCGTGATCACGGGACGGTCCGGCGACGGGCGCGTCGTCGCCGGAGCGGTGGCCGGCCGCGGCGAGCAGGTGGTCGGCATCTCCAACGTCTTCGGGCGGGGCGGCGGGCCCGACGCCGCCTGGCCGGTCGTGCTGCACGCGCTCGACCGGCTCTTCCCGACCCTGCCCGTGGTCGGTTACGAGAGCGGCGACGACCTGGAGACCGCCGTCCGGCACGGCTTCGAGCCGGTCGGTCCGCTGCGGGTGTGGCTGCACGGCGGATAACGGCGGGGCCCGCCTGTCACTACCGCGGCTTGTACGCCAGGAACGTGCCGATCTGCCTCTTGGTCCCCTCGTCCGGCTCTTGCACCACACGCGTCGTGACGACCAGTCCGGCCCGGTGGAGCAGTTCGGCGATCCGGTCCGGCGGCAGTAGGTACGACTCGTAGGACACCGGATGGTCGCCGTAGGCGTGCGACGGGCGCAGGTGCTCGCCGCCGCCCACCGGGCCGGCCAGCATCAGCCGGCCGCCGGGCGCGAGGGTGCGGTGGAACTCGGCGTACACGGCCGGCAGCCACTGCGGCGGGGTGTGGTGGGTGGCGTAGTACGCCAGGATGCCGCCGAGTTCGCCGTTGCCGATCTCCAGCGCGGTCATCGAGCCGACGGTGAAGCGGAGATCCGGGTACGCCGCCCGGGCCAGTTCGACCATCTCCGGCGACACGTCCACGCCGAACACCGGCACCCCCATGGCGGCCAGGTGCGCCGTCACCTTGCCCGGGCCGCAGCCCAGGTCGGCCACCGGCCCGGGGTGCGGCGGCCGTACGAGCTCGGCGAAGGCGGCCAGCATCGCGCGGGACACCGGGTCCAGCCCGGCAGGCTCCTTGACGAGCCGGGCGTAGTCGGCGGCGACGGTGTCGTAGGACTCTCGGACGGCGGTGACGTAGGAGGGTTCGGTCATGCCATGAAGCTAGACGACGGCGCTGACAGGGCCGGGCCGTCACGCCGGGCGAGTACAGGCCGGTGCCCCGCTCGTACGCCGACGCCAGTACGCCGGATTACTCCCGCCGTAAGACGCCTCCGCCACCCCGTCCCGGCACGGTGGCAGCGTGAAGCCGAAGCAGAAGCCCCAGCCGATTACGAGACTCGGCCGCCCGGCGCGCCGGGCCGTTCTCGTCGTCCACGTCACCGCCTCCGCGAGCTGGCTCGGGCTCACGCTCGGGCTGCTCGCGCTCGGGACCACCGCGGCCGGCACCGGGGCCGCCGTGACCGTGGAGGCGTCCGTCCGGGCCATGAAGCTCTTCGCCGACTGGCTCCTGCTCCCCGTCGCGTTCCTCACGCTGCTCAGCGGCCTGGTGCTGTCCCTGGGCACACCGTGGGGACTGGTCCGGTACCGCTGGGTCTGCACGAAGTTCTGGCTGACCCTCGCCACGACCACCGCCACGGTGTTCGCCCTGCGCCCCGGGGTGAACTCCGCGGTCACCGCCGTCGCCGCGGGCGGGCCCCTGCCCGACGCCGGTGACGTCCTGTCCGGGCCGGCCGTCTCGCTGTCCGCCTACGTCTTCATGACCGTGATCTCCGTCCTGAAGCCCTGGGGGCTGACCAGGCGGGGCAGGAGGCTGCCGGAGCCGGCTCGGCGTGCTCTGGAGGACGCCTGAGACACCCTAAGGCAGCACACCTAAGGCACCACACAGTTTGCCTAATACTATTAGGCAGGTGCACACTTCCTTCTGGCAGAAGGGAGTGGCCGTATGGCACGCGTAGGACTGACACCGGAACGCCTGACCCAGGCGGGTGCCGAACTGGCCGACGAGGTCGGCTTTGACCAGGTGACCGTCTCGGCGCTCGCCCGCCGGTTCGACGTCAAGGTCGCGAGCCTGTACTCGCACGTGAAGAACTCCCAGGACCTCAGAACCCGGATCGCCCTGCTCGCGCTCACGGAACTCGCCGACCGGGCCGCCGACGCCCTGGCCGGGCGGTCCGGCAAGGACGCCCTGGCCGCCCTCGCAAACGTCTACCGCGACTACGCCCGGGAGCACCCGGGCCGTTACGCCGCGGCCCAGCTGCGGCTGGACCCGCAGACGGCGGCCGCGAGCGCCGGGGTCCGGCACGCGCAGATGACCCGGGCGCTGCTACGCGGCTACGACCTGACGGAACCGGACCAGACCCACGCGGTCCGGCTGCTGGGCAGTGTCTTCCACGGCTACGTCAGCCTGGAGATGGGCGGCGGGTTCAGCCACAGCGCCCCCGACACCGACGACACCTGGGCCCGGATCCTCGACGCCCTCGACACGCTGCTGCGGAACTGGCCCGCGCCCCCCACCGACCCCCGAGGCTGACACCATGCACACCGAGCACGACTGGATCACCACGCCCCTCACGGCGGACCTGCTGCGCGGCGCCCTCGACGTGGAGCGCACCGAACACGGACTGCTCCCGCACCGGCTGCCCGCCCGGGCCCGTGCGCAGAACACCAACGCCCAGCTGGCCATGGCCGAGGCCCAGCCGTCCGGCGTACGGCTGGCGTTCCGCACCGCCGCGACCGCGGTCGAGCTGGACACGCTGCGCACCAAGCGCGACTACGCCGGCTTCCCGCCCAGGCCGGACGGCCTGTACGACCTGCTCGTGGACGGCCGTCCGGCGGGCCAGGCCTCCGGGACCGGCGGCAACGTCCTCACGATCGACATGGCCACCTGGGACGGCGAGGTCACGCCGGGCCCGGTCGGCACCGTCCGCTTCACCGGGCTGCCCGCGCGCGAGAAGGACGTCGAGATCTGGCTGCCGCACAACGAGACCACCGAGCTCGTCGCCCTGCGCACGGACGCGCCCGTGGAGCTGCTGCCGGACCGGGGCCGCAGGGTGTGGCTGCACCACGGCAGTTCGATCAGTCACGGCTCCGACGCCGCGAGCCCCACGGCCATCTGGCCCGCGATCGCCGCGTCCCTGGGCGGTGTGGAACTGATCAACCTCGGTCTCGGCGGCAGCGCGATGCTCGACCCGTTCACCGCGCGTGCCATGCGGGACACCCCGGCCGACCTGATCAGCGTCAAGATCGGCATCAACATCGTCAATGGGGACGTGATGCGGCTGCGCGCCTTCGGCCCGGCCGTGCACGGCTTCCTCGACACGATCCGTGAGGGGCACCCCGACACCCCGCTGCTGGTCGTCTCCTCCGTCCACTGCTCCATCCACGAGGACACGCCCGGGCCGACGGCCCCGGACATCAGCGCGCTCGGCGAGGGCGGGCTGCGGTTCGCCGCGATGGGCGACCCGGCGGAGGTGCCCGCCGGGAAGCTGACGCTCACCGTCATCCGTGAGGAACTGTCCCGCATCGTGCGGCAGCGCGCCGCGGACGACCCGAACATCCACTACCTCGACGGTCTCGACCTCTACGGCGAGTCCGACGCGGCCGAACACCCCCTCCCCGACGAGGTCCACCCGGACGCGGCCACCCACCGCCACATCGGCGAACGCTTCCACGAACTGGCCTTCACCGGAGGCGGCCCCTTCGCCCCGAGCTCATGACCTGGCGCGGCGGCGTCCACACCCTGTGGACACCGCCGCGACTGTCTGGGCCGGATGACCGAAGCTGACCGGCTGACGAGTCGGACAGGGCCGAACACCCACTTTTTTGTGGGTACTTGGCAGCGGGCCCGGATGGGACGAACCTGGTGGTGGGCCGTCGGTGAGGCGCCGGATCCCGGAGGGACGGAGGTGAACGTGGGCGTCAGGAGGCCGACCGGGTGGCCTGCGTCCCGGCCAGTTTCTCCAGGCGGCGGTGGCCCCAGTCGGACAGCGGGGCCAGTGCCCCGGCGAGTTCGCGGCCGAACGGAGTCAGGGAGTAGACGGTCTTCGGCGGCAGCACGTCGTACACCTCCCGGCGCACCAGCCCGTCCGTCTCCATCTCCCGCATCGCCTCGGTCAGCACCTTCTCGGTGAGGCCCGGCAGCCGCCGGCGCAGTTCCGCCGGGCGGTGCGGGCCCGACTCCAGCAGCCAGAGCAGGGTCGTCTTCCACTTGCCGTCGATCACGGCGATCGCGGCGGTCACTCCGCAGACGTTCGGGTCCTGGCGCCGACGCGTCATCCTTTTGCCCCATTCCTCATCAATCGCACATGCCTGCAAGGGAGTTCAAGCGTGTCCACGTACAGCACGTCCTCGTCCCCGGAACATTCCGCGCGGCCCGCCGTCACCGTCCTCGGGCTCGGCCCGATGGGCCGTGCGCTGGCCGGTGCCCTCCTGGACGCGGGACTGCCGACCACTGTCTGGAACCGCACCCCGGGCAGAGACCGGGAACTCGTCGAACGTGGGGCGGTGGGCGCCGGCTCGGCGGCCGAGGCGGTCGCCGCCGGTGAGGTGATCGTCGTCTGCGTGGTGAACTACGACGCAGTCGACGCCGTCCTGCGCCAGGACGACGTCGTCACCGCCCTCAAGGGCCGTACGGTGGTGAACCTGACCGCCGACACCCCGGCCCGGGCCCGCGACGCCGCCGACTGGGCCGCCGCGCACGGCGTCCGCTACCTGGACGGCGCGATCATGACCCCGACGACGACCATCGGCACACCCGACGCCGTGTTCCTGCACAGCGGGCCGGCGGACCTCTACGAGGAACTGGCGCCCGTGCGACGGGCGTTGGGCGGCACCCACACCCACCTCGGCGAGGACACGGGCCGGGCCGCTGCCTACGACATCGCCCTGCTCGACATCTTCTGGACGGCGATGGCGGGCTACGCGCACGCCCTGGCGGTGGCCCGCGCCGAGGGTGTCACCGCCGGCGAGCTGGCGCCCTTCGCCCAGGGCATCGGCGCGATCCTGCCGCCGGTGTTCGCCGAGGCCGCGGCGGACGCCGACGCCGGCACGTACTCCGGAGAGGGCAACCCGCTCACGTCGGCGGTGTCGTCCATGGCCCACATCGTCCACGTCTCCGAGTCCCACGGCATCGACGCCGGCGTCATGCGCGCGGCCGAGGGCATGGCCCGCCGCGCGATCGGGCTCGGACACGGGACGGACGGTTTCATCCGGATCGCGGAGGTCATCGGGCGGGAGTGAGCCCAGGAGGGCCGGGCCTCCCCGGCCGGCTCGGCCCGGGCGGCGTCGCGCGTTGCGTGATCCGCCGGACACGCCCTGGTCCACCAGGCTCAGAACGGCAACGGCCTCCCCCGCACCACCTCCAGCCGTGACACCGCCCGCGTCAGCACCACGTACAGCCGGTGCAGCCCCCGTTCCTCCGCCTCGGCGATCGCCGCCGGTTCCACGGCCACGACATGGTCGTACTCAAGTCCCTTGACGACGCTTGCCGGTACCAGGGACACCCGCGCGCCGAGTTCCTCCGGGCCCGCCGCCGCGATGCCGGCCGCGTCCAGGGCCGCCCGCATCCGGGGCACGTCCGCGTCCGCCGCGACGACCCCGACCGAGCCCTCCCGCCCCAGCGCGTCCCCTACGGCCTCCACCATCGCTCCGGGCAGGCCGTCCGGGGTCGTCTCCCGCATCCGCAACTCCCCGTCGCCGCGCAGCGAGCGGGCCGCCGGTACGTCCACGTCCAGCCGCTCCAGCAGCCGGTTGGCGAGGCCGACGACCGCCCGCGGCACGCGGAAGCCGGTGGTCAGCCCGACCACGGCCGCGTCCGGTTTCCCCAGGTGCGCCAGGACGGTGTGCCACGACCGCGCCGCCCACGGCGTCGTCCCCTGCGCCAGGTCGCCCAGAACTGTCAGCGAGCCGAAGGGCGCCCGGCGGGCGATGGCCCGGCACTCCATCGGGGACAGGTCCTGTGCCTCGTCGACGACGACATGCCCGTAACCCTCCGGGTGCTCGATCAGCCCGGCCACCTCGTCGAGGAGCACCAGGTCGGCGGCCGACCAACGCGCCGACTTCCACGACCGGGGCGGCTTGCGCCACAGCAGCGCCCGCTGCTCGCCGGGGTCCAGCAGACCGTCGGCGGCCTCCGCCAACACCCCGGGGTCGCCGAGCAGTCCGGCCACGACCTCCTCGGGCCGCACCCGGGGCCAGGCGGCGTCGACGTACGCGGACAACGGCCGCGCCCGCTCGACCCGGCGCACCCAGGCGTTGGTCTGCGGCCCGGCCCGCCGCTCGGCCTGCTCGCGCACCGACCGCACGATCCGCGACCGCACCCGCTCCCGGCCGACCCCGTACGGCGGCGCCTCCTCCCGCACCCGGGCCACGATCCGCGCCAGCTCCGCCGCCGGCACCCGCCACCGGTACGCCCCGTCGGGCACGGCGAGCCCGTCACCGTCACCGCCGCCGGCGCGCACGCGCGCGTACAGCGCCCGCCGCAGCACCTCGGCCATCCGGGCGTCGTGCTTGACGGCGGCGGTCGCGGGTTCGTCGCGGCCGCCGACCGGATGCCGTGCGATCTCCTCGGCCAGGGTCGACTGCCGTACCCCGGTCTCGCCGAGTGACGGCAGGACCTCCGCGATGTACGACAGGAAGGTGCGGTTGGGCCCGAGGATCAGCAGACCGCCGCGCCGGATGCGCTGCGGGTGCGTGTAGAGCAGATACGCGGCCCGGTGCAGTCCGACGGCGGTCTTGCCGGTGCCGGGCGCCCCCTGCACGCAGACCGACACCGCCAGGTCGCCGCGTACGAGGTCGTCCTGCTCGGGCTGGATGGTCGCGGCGATGTCCCGCATGGGCCCGACGCGGGGCCGTTCGATCTCCCGGGCGACGATCTCGCTGGCCCGCGCCTCGCCCTCCCCCAGGTGCTCGTCCTCCAGACCGGTGAGGTCGCCGGAGTCGCCCCGGCTGCCGGGCGCCCACCCGAACCGCCGGCGCACCGCGACGCCCTGGGGATCACGCGCGGAGGCCTGGTAGAACGCCCGCGACACGGGTGCGCGCCAGTCGACGACGAGCGGCGGTTCGGCCGGGTGCTCGGTGATCCTCAGCCGCCCGATGTGCAGCTCACCCTGCTCCCCCTGCCGACCGTGCAAGGCCCCGAAGAACAAGGGCGCCTCCGGCAGTTCGCGCAGTGCCTTGGCCTGGCTGCGCAGCCGGTATCCGAGAACCTCGGCGTCGGCACCCGAGGCGGAGACGTCCTCGCCGGTGACGACCTGCTCGTCGGCCCCCTCGACCATCGCGGCGAGGGCGGCCCGGCAACGGTCGTGGTGGGCGCGTTCACGGCTGAGAGCGTGCTGGAGGGCGGGGTCGGTCGGCGTCATTCCACCGAGCGTACCGAAAGAATGTAACCGAGTTAAATTTATTACTCGGTATCACCATCGGGCCGTGCCGCCCGGATCCGTGGCGGCAGCCCCACCGCCAGCCGCCCGAAGGCCCGCTCCGCCGCCGCCACCGCGTCGGGCCGCACGTCCGCCACCCGCTCCCCGTCCGCGATCCGCCGCCAGTTCTCCATCGCGAGGATCCGCCGCACGGCCATGATCTGCCCGGCAGCGAGCCGCGCGTCCAGATCACCCCCGAGCACCTCGGCGAGCGCGGCCTCGGCCCGCTCCTGGTGCGCGTACGCCCGGGCGACCAGGGAGGGCGTCCCGTAGAGCAGCTTGTGGAAGGCGAGCACCCGGGGATCGTCGTTCAGCCCGGTCACGGGATCGGACCGCTCCAGCCCCTCCAGAAAGTGCCGCCGCAAGGCCTCCACGGGCTCCCCCGCCGCCTCCGCCACCACCCGCGCGGCCTCCCCCTCGTGGTCGGCGATCCGGTACAGGACCAGATCCTCCTTCGCCGGGAAGTACCGGAACAGCGTCGGCTTGGAGATCTCGGCCGCCGCCGCCACCTCGGCGACGGACACCGCGTCGAACCCCTTCTCCAGGAAGAGCCGGATGGCGATGTCCGACACGACCTGGTACATCCGCTGCTTCTTGCGCTCCCGCAGCCCGATCTCGCTCATGCGGCGAGCCTACGCAGTACGCGACGGCCGAGGCGGGGCTACGGGGTGTCCGCGAAGTCGCGCAGGAGTCCGCCGCCCGGCAGTGCTCGGGTGGGCCGGCGGAGCCGGCCGGCACCGTACGGCCCACGCAAGGCGTCCGCGTCAGGAAGCGCCCGGTCCGGTGAGCACGGCCCGATCACCTTGCGCCGCCTCCTGTCCGCCGTGCCAGCGGATCAGTGCGGCCATGATCTGCGGACGGCTCGGCACTCGCGGCAGGCCGAGCGGTTGTGCGGCGGCGGTGAGGATTTTCTGCAGCTTGCCTGCGGCCACGGGCAGGGCCACCCAGTTGAAGCCCGCGTCATCGCGCAGGGACAGTGACACACGGATGACATCGGTGAACACCGACTGCGCCCTCTTGAAGTCGAGGATCAGCGACAGATCCCGCTCCCACCCGGACGAGCTGCCCGGCCGGATCCGCTCGACCAGCCGGCACCATTCCCGGACCATACGGCTCTCCTGATCGCCCGGATAGCGCATCAGGTAGAGGTGGGTGGCCAGGTCGTAGAGCGGATCCCCCAGCATCGCCAGCTCCCAGTCGATGACCCAGAGCCAACCCTTCGGATCGAGGACGAAGTTCTCACGGTGCAGGTCCGCGTGCAGGAGACAGAACGGGCGCTCCTGGAGGCCCAGCACGTGCTTCCTCAGGAGGGTGAACGATTCATCCGAGATGCCGAGCGCGCGGAACAGTCCCGCGAACGCCGCGTGGTTCTTCCGGTAGACCCGCTCCTCGACGAAGGCGAGCAGACGTTCCAGGAAACCGTCGCTGTCCCCGTCCTCGGCGCGGTCCCGGTCCTCACAGCGCCGCTCCACGCTCAGCATGTCCGGCGTGACCCGCACCATCTCCTGGAAGAGACCGACGATCTGCTCGAACGCCGCGTCGGGAACGTGCCGTCCCGGCCGCCGCTGCTCACCGAGCGTCCGTCCCTCGATGAAGCCCTGAAGTGCCATGCCGGCGACATCGACGATGCCGGGGACCCGGCTGATGTGCCCCTGGAGGGCGCGGAGCAGCTCCTCCTCCGACCTGAAGCACCTCCGGTCGAACCACAGGATCTCGGAGCGCGGCTCACGGACCTTGACGGTGCCTGTCCCGCCTGGCAACGCGAGGACGTACGTCTCGTGGTGGTACCCCTTGAGCGGCCCTTTGACCAGGCTCGGGTCGCCGCTCATCTCGACTGCTCGCTGCCGAGCACCGGAGACCGATGGGGGTGTCATTGGGTGGTTCAGCCTGCCCCGGTGGTGCCGATGGTGTAAGGGGGAAGGCACGTTACTCCACCGGACGCCGTCATCAGGGGAGAACCCGGCTATCGGAGCCGAACTCGTCCCCTCCCAGGCGACTGACGACAACGCCGCAGATGCGCGTGCCAGGCCCCGCGTCTGCGACCTGATCCAAACGACAGGTCCTAGCCGCGCAGCAACTCCAGTACGGGCTCCAGGGATTCGACCACGGCGTCGGCTCCCGCCTCCCTCAGGAGCTTGGCCTTCCGGCTGTTGCTCGCGTACCCGAGGAACGGCACCCCGGCACGTGCCGCGGCCTCGCGGTCCGAGGGTGCGTCGCCGATCATCAGGGCGTCGGCCGGGGCGGTACCCGTGGCGTTCAGCGCCCGGACGAGGCAGTGGGGGTCCGGCTTCAGGAGGCTCAGCTCCTGGGTGCGGCCGTAGATGTGGGGCGCGAAGCAGCCGACGAGGCCGCGGCTTTCGAGGTACTTGCGCACTACCCGCGGGGAGTTGTTGGTGGCGACCGCGAGGCGGGAGCCCACCGCCGACCAGGTGCGTATCAGCGGATCCGCGTACGGGGTCGGCATCGCAGAGGACGCGGCCCGCAGCTCCTCGTGGGTGAGACGTTCCTCCAGCTCGGAGACGAGGTCGCTGCCGGGATGCCGGCGGTCCACGGCACGCAGGACGACCTGGGGGTCGAGCGACTGGCGTTCCGTCTCGGTCAGCAGGCCGTGCAGGCCCCGGCCCGCCAGCCAGGACACCAGGTCGCTCGCCACGCCGTCCGCGGAGTGCCTGGCGAACAGACGGCAGATGGGCCCGTCGAAGTCCCAGAGCACGACACGGGCGCCTTTGATCAGAGTCAGGATGTGGTGCTGCTCGTTCTCGGTCTCGACTGTCACCGAACCAGTCTGCGTCGTATCAGGAGTCACTAGGAGAGTGTCAGGTCCGTCGTGATGGTTTCCCAGAGGGCGTCGAACCACTTCTGGGATTCCCGTACGAACGCCGCGTCCCGCAGGCCCGCTCGTTTCACGAAGGAGAAGAGGAGCGACTGGGAGCCGAGGACGTCGTACATGTCCAGGGTCTGGCTGCCCCACTCCTCCGCGCGCCTGGTCAGCATGTAGTAGCCGATCAGCGCCTCCTCCTGATTGAGCAGATACAGCTTCACCGGCGGAGTGAAGGGCAGCGCCCGGAAGCGGACCCGTACGTCCATGCCGTGCGTGGCGCGCAGGGTCAGCAGGTTGTGTTCGAGGACCCGGAGCTGGGCATTGCGCATCTCCAGCCAGCGCTCGTGCACGGGGTCGTCCTCCCCCTGCTCCTCGACGAGACGGGGGAAGGCCAGGTTGATGTCCCGGGAGGGGAGCAGCACGCGCAGGTCGATCGACTCGGGGCGGCTGCCGCCCCCGTGGATACGGCGCAACGGCTCCCCGAGGGCCACCATCAGGGTCTCGGACGTGTGGCAGACCACGTCGAGATGGACGGCCGTCGTCGAGAACGCCTCCGTCAGCCGCGGTGCCAGGCCCACCATCGTGGGCTGGGGCTCGTCGCGGGCCGGGGCCGGTACGGCGATGCGCGGCGGGCTGCCCTTGCTGACGTTGGTGAGGAGTCCGTCCTCCTGGAGTACCCGCAGGGCCTGGCGCACGGTGCCGCGCTCCACACCGAACTCTTCCGCGAGTTCGGCCTGGGTGGGCAGGCGGTCCCCCGGCTTGAGCTCACCGGCACGGATGCGTTTCCGCAGGTCGTCGGCGATCTGCTGGGGCGAGAGCCTGCTGCTGCCGTTCACTGCCACGTTCTCCTGGGTCACGACCAAACGCTACAACTTTGATCCATCTAGCGGGAGTTGTTTGAAAGTTGTTTATGAGTAGGGGCCAAGTGGGGACAACTTAATCAGAGTTGGTTGCCAACTTCTCAGAGTTGGCGGAAGTTTTGCTTCCGAACTTCCGAAGGGGGAACTCCGATGCCCGCCCTCGCTCTCCTCTCCGCCGCCTTCGTCGTCGCCTTCGAGCAGCTCGTCCAGTGGAAGTACGGTCCGGCCGGCATCGTCGGCCTGATCCTTCTCACCGTGGGCATCAAGGCCAAGAGCCCGGCCGTCAGCTCCGCCGGGGCGGTCGTGCTCGCGCTGCTGATGGCGGGCCCCGCCCGATGAGTCACCGCACCGCCCCGGTTCAACCCACCGTGGGAGACGTCAGTTCGTGAGCACCAGCTCCGAACTGATCGTCTCCCACAGCGCGTTGAACCACAGGTGCGACTGCTCGACGAACGTCGTGTCGCGCGGGCCGGGGCCCTGCCGGAAGGAGAACAGCATCGACCGGGTGCCCTGGGCGTCGTACATCTCCAGGTGCTCGTGGTCGATCTCGGCCTCCCGGCGCATCAGCGTGTAGTACGCGAACAGTGCCTCCGTGTTGTTGAGCAGGTACAGCTTCACCGGCGGGGTGAAGGGCAGCGCCCGGAACGTGACGCGCACGTCGATGCCGTGCGTGGCGCGCAGGGCCAGGAGGTTGTGCCGGAGGACCTGGCCCTGGGCGTTGCGCATCGCCAGCCACCGGTCGTGCACCCAGTCGTCGCCGCGCCCCTCGACCGGCACCGGGAAGGCGAGGTCGATGTCCCGGCTCGGCAGCAGGACCCGGACGTCGACCTTGGCCGGTTTCAGTCGTCCGGCGTGGATCTGCCGCAGCGGCTCACCGATGGCGAGCGTGAGGGAGACGGCGGTCAGGCACACGGCGTCGATCTCGACGTGCTCCGCCGCGAAAGCCGCCGCGATCCGGGGAGCCAGGGCCACCGTCGTGGGCAGCGGCGGGGTTTGCGGGCCGGTCGGCGTCCTGTCCGGGTCGGGGGCGACGGTCGCCGGGCTGCCCTTGGACACATTGGTGAGCAACCGCTCGGACTGGAGGACGCGCAGGGCCTGGCGTACGGCACCGCGCTCGACGCCGAACTCGTGGGCCAGCTGGGCCTGGGTGGGCATGCGTTCGCCCGGCCGCAGTGCTCCTGACCTGATCCGGGCGCGCAGTTCGTCGGCCACCTCGTGATGTGTTCTCTGTGGCCGCTGCGACCTCTTCCGTCCACTGACGGAGGCGTGTTCCGGGTCCACAACCCGAACAGTACAACTTCCCGCCATATCAGGGCAGTTCAGCACCAGGTGGTTATGAGCCGCTTCCAAGCGGAGATAAGTACAGAGAGTTGGTAGCCAACTTGGGTGACATGGTCAGCCCTTCAAGGGGTTGGCCGTCCATCATGGGGCTCCCTTCCGGAGGGGAGCCGGGAGCCCCGAACAGCTCGCTACGGATGTGGGATCCCTGTCGTCGGCGGAAGGGAGCGGCTCAGAACAGGTCCGGGCACCAAGGACGCCTGGACGTACGCAGCAGGGCGTCGGCCTTCCGGGCGGCGCCCGCTCGTTCTTCCCGCACCCGGCCCAGCGCCGCCAGCCGCACGGCCGACTCGTCCCCGAGCCACAGCGCCCCCAGCTCCACCAGCCCGAGCGCGATGTCCGCACTCTCGGTGGTCGGCGTGCAGGACGCCCCGGCGGCCGAGGCCTCCAGCCGGTAGCGTCCGCCGGTCAGACCGTCCACGCCGGTGACCTCCAGCACCAGCGTCCCCTCCCCCTCGTACGTCCTCGCCTGAAGCGCCCGTTCGACGTCGAGGATCCGCACCCACAGCCAGTCCGCCAGCGAGGTGATCGCGGCCGCCCGCGGATCCGGCAGGAGGAACGGCAGCAGGTCGTCGGGAGCCCGCCCGCCGCTCTTGACCTTCACGACCCAGTCGATGGAGCACAGGTACCGCCACAGGGCCCGCTCCGCGGCCGGTGTCGCGCCGAGCAGCCACTGCACGCTCGCCGTGTTCAACGGCTGCTTGGCGTCACCCCAGTTGTCGTCGACCTCGTAGGCGGCCATGCCCTCGACCTCGCCGGACGCCGAGCGGTACACGGCCCAGTAGGGCGGCTTCCACGACGGGTCGAACCGTATGGCGCCGGTGTTGAGCTTCCACCACACCTCGTCGCGGGTGATGAGGCCGGCCTGGGTTCGGCGCATCCGCTCGTGCAGCTCCGGGCCGAGCTTGCGGACGTCCTCGCCGTCCACGAGGTCGATCCGCCCGCCGTCCGCCGGGCCCGCCCAGCGGGCGTCGAGACCGGCGCGCGGCACATCGACCGTCCACTCGGCCGTCCAGGTCGCCGGCCCGAAGCCGTACCGGCCGTAGATCGGGTACTCGGCGGCGATCAGCGTGGCGACGACGTCCCCGCGCTCCTTCGCGGCCGCCAGGTCCTGGGCCATCATCCGGCTGAGCAGTCCGCGGCGGCGGTGCGTGGCGGTGACGGTGACGCCCGAGACGGCGTCGGCCGGGACCCTCGCCCCGCCCACGACCGTGAGCTCCTGGTCGAAGGACCGGAAGGTCGCCACGCACCGGCCGCCGTCGAAGGCACCGAGGTAGCGGCCGGGGACGAACTGCCGGCGACGCCCCTCGATCTCCTCCTCGGACAGGACCGGCACGCGCAGGAAACCGGCGTTCACGGCACGCAGCCAGTCGGTGAACTCGGCTT
This sequence comes from Streptomyces sp. DH10, assembly GCF_029813805.1. Classification (NCBI taxonomy): domain Bacteria; kingdom Bacillati; phylum Actinomycetota; class Actinomycetes; order Kitasatosporales; family Streptomycetaceae; genus Streptomyces; species Streptomyces sp. DH10. The sequence goes on along the minus strand of NZ_JARVKU010000002.1, from coordinate 64,188 downwards.
CGGTGATCGGGCGTACGTCGATGCCGTCGGCACGAGCGGTGGGGGTCATGGACTTCACGCTAGGCGGAGGGGCCGGCCGGTGTCGCGTAGATATCCGTCCGCCGGCCCTCCCCCGGCCCCCCCACCCCGGAGCCTCACACGAGCAGATCGTCGATCTGCGCCTCGCCCTCGCGGTACCGGCGCGCGATCTCCGCGCTGCACTCGTCGGCCGTGCGCTGGAGCCGCTGCCGCCGCCGGGAGACCTGCTGCTCGTAGCGCACGAGCCGCCCCATCGCGGTGTTCAGCTCCAGGTCCGTCCGGGCGTCCAGGTCGGAGAGCTCCACCTCGGCGAGCATCTCCGCGGCCAGCCGCCGGTACTCCTCCCCCTGCGGTGTCCCCATGGTCACGTGGCGGGCGGAGGAGCGGTGGCGGGCCGGGGCGTCCAGCAGGATCTCCGCGAGCCGCTCGATGACGGACGCCTCCGCGGGTGCGGCGACGGAGGCCGAGCCCACCGGGGTGCGCCGCGTCAGCTCCGCCCGCAGGATGTCGATCCGCCCCTGGAGCAGCCGCCGCAGGTAGCTGAGGTCGGCTTCGTCGCGCTGGGCCTCGCGGCGCAGCGTGCGCAGCTCGGGCAGGCTCAGTGCGGCCAGTTCGTGTTCGGGTGCGTCCGAGGGCAGCGGTGGACTGTCGGTGCGCTGTGTGGGGGGCCGGTGGTACTCCGACACCCCGATCCCCGTCTGGCTGGACCAGACAGCCCCCAGCGGATGCCCCGTGCTTGATGTGCTCATGTGCCTCAACCGTCCCCTCGACCGGTGCGTGAAAGCATCGTGCCACCCCAAGTGGCCGCTATGGGAACGAGTGCCCCCGATAGACCCCAGATGGGCGGTTAAGCAGCAAAATACGGCCGTGCGCGGTCTGTTGGCGCCTTGCGCAAACCACCCTTTCGGGCCATGGGCGAACCACCGGCGGCCGCGCGTTCACCGCCCTGCATGATGGACGTATGCGAGCAGTGGTGCAGAGGGTGGACGGCGCGAGCGTCGTCGTGGACGGCGAGACCGTAGGGGCGATCGAAGGCGAGGGGCTGTGCGTCCTCGTCGGCGTCACGCACGAGGACACCAAGGAGAAGGCGGCGCAGCTGGCCCGCAAGCTCTGGTCGGTCCGCATGCTGCACGACGAGAAGTCGTGCAGCGACATCGACGCCCCGCTCCTGGTGATCAGCCAGTTCACCCTCTACGGCGACGCCCGCAAGGGCCGCCGCCCCACCTGGAACGCCGCCGCCCCCGGCGACGTCGCCGAGCCGCTCGTCGACGAGGTGGTCGCCCAGCTTCGCTCGCTGGGCGCGACGGTGGCCACGGGCCGCTTCGGCGCGGCCATGCGCGTATCACTGACGAACGACGGCCCGTTCACCGTGCTGATCGAGATCTGACCCGAAAGAATGACAAGCTCTACGGCTCGACGACGACTTCCTGGGCCGCGGCCGTGTCACCGGCCACCAGCGGCGCGTCCAGGGCCACGTTCCGCTTCACCAGCGCGAGGGCGACCGGCCCCAGCTCGTGGTGGCGTACGGAGGTCGTGATGAAGCCGATCTTCCGGCCGTCGGGGCCGTCGTCCGCCAGCCGGAGCTCGGTGCCGGCCACCGGCAGGTGGACCTCGCTGCCGTCCAGGTGCAGGAAGACCAGCCGACGCGGGGGCTTGCCCAGGTTCTGCACCCGGGCGACCGTCTCCTGGCCGCGGTAGCAGCCCTTCTGGAGGTGCACCGCCGAACCGATCCAGCCCAGCTCGTGCGGGATGGTGCGGTGGTCGGTCTCGAACCCGACACGGGGCCGGTGCTGCTCCACCCGCAGCGCCTCATAGGCGAGGATCCCGGCGGGCGGCCCGGCCTGCCCGGCGTACGCCTCCAGGTCGGCCCGCGGCAGGAACAGGTCCCGTCCGTACGGCGTCTCCCGTACGGCCACGCCCTGAGGCACCTCGGCGATGGAGCCGGCCGGCAGGTGCACCACGGCGATGTCGGCCGTCCGGTCGGCGACCTCGACCTTGTAGAAGAACTTCATCGACTCCAGGTACGCGATCAGCGCCTCCTGGGTGCCCGGCTCCACATGGGCCCAGACCGTCTCACCGTCGTCGACGAGGTAGAGGGCGTGCTCGATGTGGCCGTTCGCGGACAGGATCAGCGCCTCGGTGGCCTGGCCCGCCGGGAGGTCGCTGACGTGCTGGGTGAGCAGCAGGTGCAGCCACGCGAGCCGGTCGTCGCCGGTGACGGTGACGACCCCCCGGTGCGAGAGGTCCACGAAACCGGTGCCGTCGGCGAGGGCACGCTGCTCGCGGAACAGATCGCCGTAGTGGGCGGCGACGCCTTCGTCCACACCCTCGGCGGGGACGGCACCGGGCAGGGTCAGCAGGGGGCTCTTCATATGCGTAAGCCTACGACTCGGTAGTTGAAGCCTTGAGTGTGCAGTCCTCGCACCGGCCGAAGATCGCGAAGTGCTTCATGTCGGTGTCGAAGCCGAACGTCTCCCGCAGCTTCGCGGTGAACTCGGCGGCCACGGCCACATCCGCCTCGATGACGTTCTGGCAGTCACGGCAGACCAGGTGGAGGTGGTGGTGCCGGTCCGCGAGGTGGTACGTCGGCGCGCCGTGCCCCAGATGGGCGTGGCTGACCAGGCCGAGCTCCTCCAGCAGCTCCAGCGTCCGGTAGACCGTGGAAATGTTGACCCCCGACGCCGTCTTCCTCACTTCCACGAGGATGTCGTCGGGGGTCGCGTGCTCCAGGGTGTCCACGGCTTCGAGCACGAGTTGCCGCTGCGGGGTCAGCCGGTAACCGCGCTGCCGCAGATCGCTCTTCCAGTCGGTGCTCACCACACCGGCCAGTCTAGAACTACTTGAAGAAAGCGATCCCGTCGTCCGGCATGTCGTCGGGCAGGGCCTTGGCCCAGCGCTCGACCTCCTCCGGGGTCACGACCTTCTTCAGGTGAGCCGACATGTAGGGGCGCAGCTCGACCTCGGGGGTCTGCTTCTCGCCCACCCACATCAGGTCGCTCTTGACGTAGCCGTACAGCCGCTTGCCGCCGGTGTACGGCTGGGAGGCGGCGGTGCGGGCCACGGCGTCCGTCACCAGGTCGATCTGCGGCTTCTTGTCGGCCAGCTCGCCGTACCAGATCTCGATGACGCCGTCGTCGCGGGTCATCGTCACCTCGACCTTGCGGTCGGCGTCGATGCGCCAGAAGCCGTGCTCGGACTCCAGCGGCCGGACCTTGTTGCCGTCCTTGTCCAGCACCCAGCTGTGGGAGCGGTACTCAAGGAAGTCCCGGCCGTCGTGGGTGAAGGCGACCTCCTGCCCGAAGTTGCACTTCTCGGAGCCGGGGAAGTCGTGCACACCGGCACCGGCCCAGTTGCCGAGCAGGAAGGCGAGCGGGACGAGGTCTTTGTGGAGGTCGGACGGGATCTCGATCATGAGAGGTTCCTAGACGTGGGTCAGCGCTGGCCCTGGTACAGCTTCTTCACGGTCAGTCCGGCGAAGGCGAGGACACCGACGGCGACCAGGACCAACAGGATTTCGAAGAAAAGCTCCACGGGGTGCTCCTTGAGCGGGCTGCGGATGTGTGCACGGGGCCGGGCCCAGCTTACGCGGGCCCCTTCGGCCCTACGATTCCGGACTACGATTCCGGCTATGGCGAAGAAGCTGGTGATCAAGGTGACCGCGGGGGCCGACGCCCCCGAGCGGTGCTCCCAGGCGTTCACGGTGGCGGCGGTGGCGGTGGCCAGCGGCGTGGACGTCTCCCTGTGGCTGACCGGTGAGTCCGCCTGGTACGCGCTCCCCGGCCGCGCCGCCGAGTTCGAGCTGCCGCACGCGGCCCCGCTCCCCGACCTGCTCGACTCGGTCCTGGCGGCCGGCCGCGTCACCCTGTGCACGCAGTGCGCGGCCCGCCGCGAGATCACGGAGCAGGACGTCATCAAGGGCGTCCGCATCGCCGGCGCCCAGGTCTTCGTCCAGGAGGCCGTGGCGGAGGACGCCCAGGCGCTCGTCTACTGAGACGCCTCCGCGGCCTCCGTGAAGAGGCAGAAGGGGTGGCCCACCGGGTCCAGGAGCACCCGGACGCCGTCCTGCGGCTGGTAGTCGGCCAGACGCGCGCCCTCGGCCAGGGCCCGTGCGGTCTCGCGTTCCAGGTCGTCGACCTCGATGTCGAGGTGGATCATCATCTGCTGCCGGTCCGGCGTGCTCGGCCAGACGGGCGGCCGGTAGGCGGGCTCGGTCTGGAAGGACAGTCCGGTGCCGCCGTCGGGCGGCCGGATGTGCACCCAGTCCTGCCAGTCCTCCCCGCGCCACACCCGCCACCCGGGCAGCAGCCGCAGGTAGAAGGCGGCCAGCTCACGGGCGTTCGGTGCGTCCAGAGTCGCCGCCGTCAGGCGCACGGTCGCTCCCCCCTCGTCGGTTCAGTGCCGGTGCTTCTTGCCGTCCAGCTCGTCCCACCACTCGTCGCTCTTGTGGTCACCGGAGGGGTCGTCCCACCAGCGGTCGTCCGGGCCGCGCCGGTTGGCGACCATCGCCGCGACGGGCGGGATGACCATGGCGACGAGGCACATCCCGACGGCGACGGGCATGGACCACAGGCGTACGACGCCCCAGGCCAGGACGAACAGCCCGATGCAGCCGCCCATCATCGCGAAGTACGTGCGCCGGCGTCGTGCGTACATACCTCCAGCGTAGGTCCGGGCATGCCGGAGGGCCGCACCCCAGGCGTCCAACCCGTGGGATGCGGCCCCTCCTGGCACTGTCGCCGTCAGACGGCGATCGCGACCTCGGCCAGGCCGCCCTTCTGGGCGACGACCGTGCGGTCGGCGGTGGCGCCGGGCACGAGGGCACGGACGGTCCAGGTGCCCTCGGCCGCGTAGAAGCGGAACTGTCCGGTCGCCGAGGTCGGCACCTCGGCCGTGAACTCGCCGGTCGAGTCCAGCAGACGGACGTAGCCGGTCACGGGCTCGCCGTCCTTGGTCACCTGACCCTGGATCGTGGTCTCACCGGGCTTGATCGTCGAGGCGTCCGGGCCGCCGGCCTTCGCTCCACACATGTCGTACTCCTGAAGAGAGGTCTTGAAAGGTCGGTCGGTTCGCTTACTTGTTGGCGCCGAGCTCGATCGGCACACCGACGAGGGAGCCGTACTCGGTCCAGGAGCCGTCGTAGTTCTTGACGTTCTCCACGCCGAGCAGCTCGTGCAGCACGAACCAGGTCAGCGCGGAGCGCTCACCGATGCGGCAGTAGGCGATGGTGTCCTTGGCCAGGTCGACGCTCTCCGCGGCGTAGAGCTCCTTGAGCTCCTCGTCCGACTTGAAGGTGCCGTCGTCGTTGGCGTTCTTGGACCACGGGATGTTGCGGGCGCTCGGCACGTGGCCGGGGCGCTGGGACTGCTCCTGCGGCAGGTGGGCCGGGGCGAGCAGCTTGCCGGAGAACTCGTCGGGCGAGCGCACGTCGACGAGGTTCTGCGAGCCGATGGCCGCCACGACGTCGTCGCGGAAGGCACGGATCGACGTGTCCTGCGCCTTGGCCTTGTAGTCGGTCTTCGGGCGCTCGGGCACCTCGTCGCCGGGGACCAGCTCGCGGGCGTCGAGCTCCCACTTCTTGCGGCCGCCGTCGAGGAGCTTGACGTTCTCGTGGCCGTACAGCTTGAAGTACCAGTACGCGTACGAGGCGAACCAGTTGTTGTTGCCGCCGTACAGGATCACTGTGTGGTCGTTCGCGACGCCCTTCTCCGACAGGAGCTTCTCGAAGCCCTCCTGGTCGACGAAGTCACGACGGACCGGGTCCTGGAGGTCCTGGGTCCAGTCGATGCGGATCGCGTTGCGGATGTGGTTCTTCTCGTAGGCGGACGTGTCCTCGTCCACCTCGACGATGGCGATGGTCGGGTCGTCCAGGTGCTCCTGGAGCCAGTCGGCGTCGACCAGGACGTCGCTGCGGCTCATGCTCTTTCTCCTCCGGGGCAGTTACGGCGGGGCGTGCGAGATCTGCGGGGCGCGTGCCCATGACGAGGGCGGCGCACGAGTGCCCTTGATGCAGGGCGGCGGGGATGCGCGCGCCGGCGCATGGGCCGACGCGGTCGCTCAGAAGGTGCGACAGAGCATGGCGGCGACGCGGCACAGGTCTACTGCCCGCCGCTTCGTGAGATCCGCCTGTCGCTTCATGCCGTCGATCGTAGGGACGGTCAGGCACGCGTGTCACCGGCGTGTCGCATACTGAGACGGGAAAATCCACGATGTGGGATAGAGGGAGCTCAGGGAGGCGTGGGACAGGGGTTGTGCCCGAATGTATCCGCCGTCACATCTGAGCTACGGACGTCACCGTCTCGCCCACCGGACAGCCCAGGTCCGGTCCGTCTGGCGCCTTTACTACCCGGCCAGTCGGACGTTGGAACCCTTCACCGTGATCTCGACGCCGTTCGGCGCGGCCTGCACCTTGTCCAGCTTGATGCCGCCGGGCAGGCCGTCGATCTTCTGCTGGAAGTCGGTGATGGCCCGGACCCGGGACTCTGCGATCTCGACGCCGCCGAACTTGGGCAGACCGTCGGCCTTCACGCGCACGGTGCCGTCGATCACCGTCACCGAGCTGAGCACGGAGACCGGTTCGGGCAGCTTGGTGCCGAGGACGGTGGCCTCGACGGTCACCTTGATCTTGCCGTTGCCGCCGTCGGAGAGGCCGACGACGTTGGCGGTGACGCCCGGGGCGACCTGGGTGGGCTCGGACTTCGCCGTCTTCAGCAGCTCGTCGTAGGCGATGGTCGCGGTGCCGGTGGCGCTGGTGGCGGTGGCGGAGCTGTAGTCGCCGGAGAACTCGACGCCCCGCATGTCGGCCCGGAGGTCGTCGATACGGATCTTCTCGGTGCCGTTGCCCGCGGCGGCCTCGTAGTTCGTGATGCCGACCTCGATGTCGTCCAGGGAACCGCCGACGACCTGAGTGAGGAACGGGAAGCCCTTGATGGACACGTCCGGGGTGGTGGAGAGGTTCTCGGTGGCCTTCAGGCGGTCGGCGGCCTCGCCCTCGGCGAAGTTCACGGCGACGCGGTCGGCGATCACGAAGAGCCCGCCCAGGATCACGACGACGATCAGCAGTATTCGCAGTGCGCGCATGCGGTGTTTCCCCCACCTAGGCGGTTGGACGGCGGTCCGGTGTTCGACGACCGAGCGGCCGTCCTTGCGTGAGGGTAACTCCGTGGTGGGTGGGGGCCGTGGGTTTTGTGGATCATCTGTGACACGCGGGTGCGCGGCGTTGCGCCCCTGGCCGGGTGGGTCCGCAACCCGGCGGAACGGGGTGCCGCATCTTTGGGACGGGTGCCGCCCTGGGGGCACCTCCCAGGCCCTTAAGGCACTGGGGGAGGCACGACTGCCCGCAGCTGGGTGCGCTAGACCAAGGCCCGCCCCAGCACATAGACCACCGGAGCCGCGGCGGCCAACGGCAGGGCAACGCCCGCCGTGAAGTGGACGAAGCGGGACGGGTAGTCGTAGCTGGCGACTCGGTGGCCGATCAGGGCGCAGGCCGCCGCGCCCGCGCCCAGGAGGGCGCCCGACGTGCCCAGGCCCGTCATCGAGCCGGCCGCGGCACCGCCACCCGCCGCCGCGAGCAGCGCCACCACCACCGACGCCGGGGTCGGCAGCGGCAGCGCGCGGGCCAGGACCGCGACCGCCACCGCGATAGCGCCCACGGTCACCGCGTCCGCCTCGGCCGCGAGGTACCCGCCCGCCACGATCGCCAGCGCCGATGCCGCGACCGTCGCCATCAGGCCGTACATCCGCTCGTCCGGGTCGGCGTGCGACCGCAGCTGGAGCACCAGCGCGAGCAGCACCCACACCCCGAGCGTGCCGAGGATGGCCGAGGGCGAGCGGTCCGACGCCAGCAGCGCCGCGTCCGCGGCCAGCGCGCCCGCGAAGCCCAGCGCGATGCCCTGCCGCGCCGGCCACATCCCGTTCAGCCGGAACCAGCCCGCCGCCGTGACGGCCTGGAGGGCGACGAGCGGTACCAGGAGCGCATACGTGCCGACCGCCGCCGCACCCGCCAGCAACAGCCCCAGCAGCGCCGTCAGCGCGGCCGGCTGCATTCCGGGCTCGATGATCGGCGACCGCCCCTCCGCCCGCGCCCGCTGCGCGTCCGTGATCCGCGGGTTCCCGGCGACGGTGGCCGGGCCGTACCCGTCGGCGGAAGCAGGAGTGGGAGCGGGGGCCGGAGCGGGAGCGGGAGGCTCGTACCCCTGCGGCGGCAGATACGCCGTCTCCTCCGCCGCCGTCACCGGCGCGGACACCGGCGACTGCGTCTGCGTCTCCCAGGTCTGCCCCTGCCACTGCTGCGTGTACTGCTGAGCGGCGTACGGATCGTCGTACCCCTGATACTCCTGATACCCCTGATGGCCTTGCTGATAGCCCTGCTGGTGCCCCTGCCCGGGCCACCCCTGCGGCGTCTGCGGGTTCTCCGGGGCCTGCGGCTGCTGCCCGTAGGGGTCATAGCCGTCGTACGGCTGGTTGGTCATCGCTCACCCTCCTGCGAACGGCGGGAGCACCTCGACCGTGCCGCCGTCGGCCAGCCGTACCGTCTCATGTCCGCGGGTGCCCACGGGGTCACCGTCCACGAGGAACGAGCACCGCCGCAGCACGCGCTCGAGTTCGCCGGGGTGCCGCTCACGCACCCCGTCGAGCGCCTCGGCGAGCGTGGCCGCCTCGTACGGCTCCTCGGCCACCCCGGCCGCGGCCTTGGCGGCGGCCCAGTAGCGCACCGTGACCTTTGGCATCTGCTTCCTCGATCTGCTTGTCGGTGAACTCCGTCAGGCTAGCCCGCCCGGGCCACGACCCACTCCCCGATCCGCCCCAGCAGTGCGTCGCTCGCCGCGTGCTCGGCATGGCCCATGCCCGGCTCCAGCCACAGTTCGCCCTGGTCGGCGGCGGCCGCGGCCAGCATGCGGGGGTGGTCGACGGGGAAGTAGCCGTCGGCGTCGCCGTGCACGATCAGCAGGGGCGTGGGCGCGATCCTCGGCACCGCCTCCACCGGCGAGAGCGGGACCGGGTCCCAGTCCCGGTGGTGGATGCGGGTACGGAACCCGTAGCGGCTCACCACCCGGCCCTCCGGCCGCGTCACCAGCCAGTGCAGCCGGCGCATGGGGGCGGTTCCCCGGTAGTACCAGCGGGCCGGGGCGCTCACCGACACCACCGCGTCGGTCTGCCGCGGGTGCAGCGCCGCGTGCCGCAGCACCACCGAACCCCCCATGGAGAACCCCACCGTCCCCACGCGCGCGTGCCCGAGTTCCCGGGCCCACCGCACCGCCGCCGCCAGGTCGAGCACCTCCAGGTCCCCGACCGTCGACCGCCCGCCGGACGCCCCGTGACCCCGGAAGGAGAACGTGACGACGGCCCCGTACCGGGTGAGGGCCCGCGCCACCCGCCGCACGTGCGGCCGGTCCACGGCACCGGTGAAGCCGTGGGCGACGACGAACACGGGATGATCGGCAGGTGTCCGGGAGACGTCGTATACAACCGCACCCGGGTCGTATACGGCATCGATCGTCACACCGTCGGACGTGCGCAGAAACGTCCGCAATTGCGACCGCACAGGCGTTCCCCGGGTCGTCTCGGAGTGCGGACGAACGGTGGAACGCGCCACATGACCTGCCGGACCAGAGCTCATGTGGGCTATTCTGCTGGGCAGAGGACTCGGGCAGCGTAGCCCCCGGGTCCTTTTGTGCTTTCGGAAGCGTTGTATACGAGGCGGGAAACCGCAGGTGTACGGGGCCTTCGGGATCGCAGAGCCAAGTGCTGTACCAACAGACGTCCTCGCAGGGACCGAGGAGGAACCAGACGTATGAGTTCTCTGCTGCTCCTGACCAACGCCCTCCAGCCGTCGACGGAGGTGCTCCCCGCCCTCGGCCTGCTCCTGCACAACGTGCGGGTGGCCCCCGCGGAGGGCCCCGCCCTCGTCGACACCCCCGGCGCCGACGTCATCCTCGTCGACGGCCGCCGCGACCTGCCGCAGGTCCGCAGCCTGTGTCAGCTGCTCCGTTCGACCGGCCCCGGCTGCCCGCTCGTCCTCGTCGTCACGGAGGGCGGTCTCGCGGCCGTCACCGCCGACTGGGGCATCGACGACGTCCTGCTCGACACCGCCGGCCCCGCCGAGGTCGAGGCCCGGCTGCGGCTGGCCATGGGCCGGCAGCAGATCGTCAGCGACGACTCCCCCATGGAGATCCGCAACGGCGACCTGTCGGTCGACGAGGCGACGTACTCCGCCAAGCTCAAGGGCCGCGTCCTCGACCTCACCTTCAAGGAGTTCGAGCTCCTGAAGTACCTCGCGCAGCACCCCGGCCGCGTCTTCACGCGCGCCCAGCTGCTCCAGGAGGTCTGGGGCTACGACTACTTCGGCGGCACCCGCACGGTCGACGTGCACGTACGGCGGCTGCGCGCCAAGCTCGGTCCCGAGCACGAGTCGCTGATCGGCACCGTCCGGAACGTCGGTTATCGATTCGTTACGCCGGAGAAGGTGGAGCGCGCCGCCGAGGAGGCGAAGGCCAAGGCGGCCAGGGGAAACCCGGACAACGAGGACGAGTCGGCCGCTTTGGACGCCAACGAGGCGCGTACCAAGGCGTAATGAGGCGTATGGCGGTGCCCGCCTGGGCATCGCTTTCCGCACGGAGCACGCGGGCGGGCGCCGGACGGCGGTCGGAATATCGTACGGAAGTACGGAAGCTCCCTTACGCCCTGCCCAGAGCGGGTATATCCGCGTAGACTCCGCGCGTGGCCAAGGTGACTCGGGATGATGTGGCGCGGCTGGCAGGGACTTCCACTGCCGTGGTCAGTTATGTCATCAACAACGGACCCCGGCCGGTCGCCCCGGCCACGCGCGAGCGTGTCCTCGCCGCGATCAAGGAGCTGGGGTACCGGCCGGACCGGGTCGCGCAGGCGATGGCGTCCCGGCGTACGGACCTCATAGGCCTGATCATCCCGGACGCCCGCCAGCCCTTCTTCGGGGAGATGGCGCACGCGGTCGAGCAGGCCGCGTCCGAGCGCGGAAAGATGGTGCTCGTCGGCAACACGGACTACGTGGGCGAGCGCGAGGTCCACTACCTGCGCGCCTTCCTGGGGATGCGGGTCTCGGGCCTGATCCTCGTCAGCCACGCGCTCAACGACCTCGCCGCCGCCGAGATCGAGGCGTGGGACGCCCGGGTCGTGCTGCTGCACGAGCGGCCCGAGGCCATCGACGACGTCGCCGTCGTCACGGACGACCTCGGCGGCGCCGAGCTCGCCGTGCGGCACCTGCTGGAGCACGGCTACGAGTACGTCGCCTGTATGGGCGGCATAGCCGAGACCCCGGCCGTCGGCGACCCGGTCTCCGACCACGTCGAGGGCTGGCGGCGCGCGATGGACGAGGCCGGGATCTCCACGGAGGGCCGCCTCTTCGAGGCCCTCTACAACCGCTACGACGCCTACCAGGCCGCCCTGAAGATCCTCTCCGGTCCCGAGCGCCCGCCCGCGATCTTCTGCTCCACCGACGACCAGGCGATCGGCCTGCTGCGGGCCGCGCGCGAACTGCGCATCGACGTGCCCGGCGAGCTGGCGGTGGCCGGCTTCGACGACATCAAGGAAGCGGCGCTGACCGATCCGCCGCTGACGACGATCGCCTCGGACCGTTCGGCGATGGCGCGTGCGGCGGTGGACCTCGTCCTGGACGACGGAGTGCGCGTGGCGGGGGCCCGGCGGGAGCGGCTGAAGGTGTTCCCGTCGCGGCTGGTGGTACGGCACTCCTGCGGCTGCGCGCAGAACCCGTCAGACAGGCCCTGACACCCCTCCCGGGGCGCCTTTATATCGGGCATACGAGGTTCTGTCGGGCTTCTCAGGGAGGACTCAGGAAGCTCTCATGGTCGGGCTCCAAGCTCTGAGACATGACCGAGAGCTTCCACCGCAGTGGCGAGTACGAGAACCCTTACGAGGGTCAGCAGCAGGCCCCGGTGAACCCCGAGTGGCCGCCTCCGCCGGGGTACACCCCGGCACCCGCTCCGAAGAAGCGCAACCGTGGCACCGTCGCCCTGCTCGCCGCCGTGGCGATCGTCGCCGCGGCGATCGGCGGCGGCACCGCCTACGGCATACAGGAGCTGGCGGGCAACGACACCGTCGCCTCCAGCTCCACCAGCACCAATGTGGTGCCGTCCAGCCAGAAGGGCACGGTCGCCGGGGTCGCCAAGGCGGTCAGCCCCAGCATCGTCGAGATCAGCGCCGACTCCAACGCCGGTTCCTCCACCGGCTCCGGCGTGATCATCACCAGCGACGGCGAGATCGTCACCAACAACCACGTCGTCTCCGGCGCCTCGCAGATCAAGGTGACGACCAACGACGGCAAGTCGTACTCCGCCAAGGTCGTCGGCACCGACAGCAAGAAGGACCTGGCACTGATCAAGCTGGAGAACGCCTCCGGCCTGAAGGCGGCCACGCTCGGCGACTCCTCCGGGTTGCAGATCGGCGACCAGGTCGTGGCCATCGGCTCCCCCGAGGGCCTGTCCGGCACGGTCACCAGCGGCATCATCTCCGCCCTCGACCGTGACGTCACCGTCCCGACCGACGAGGACCAGGGCCAGCAGCAGTCCCCGCAGGACGACGGGTGGCCGTTCGAGTTCGGCGGGCGGCAGTTCAACGGCGACACCGGCTCGGACACCACGACGTACAAGGCGCTCCAGACCGACGCGTCCCTCAACCCGGGCAACTCCGGCGGCGCGCTGATCGACATGAACGGCAACATCATCGGGATCAACTCCGCGATGTACTCGCCGGCGGGCGCCGCCTCCTCGTCCTCCGACGCGGGCAGTGTCGGCCTGGGCTTCGCCATCCCGGTCAACACCGTCAAGGCCGACCTCGCCAAGCTGCGGGCCGGCGCCACCGACTGAGTCCTTTCCGAGGAGGAGTACGGCGATGATCCAGCAGGTTCCGCACACGATGCCGGGGGCCGACCCTGCGGGGGTCGCGCTGGCACTGGCGGTGGCGTCCGAACTGCACGCACCGGCAGCGGCGTCGGCATCCGCATCGGCATCGGCGACGCGAGCGCCCGAGGTGGCGGCGACCGAGGTCCGGCCCGCGCGCAAGGGTGCCGCCCGCCGGGCCGCCGCGGCCCGTCGCCGCAAGGTACGAGGCTGAGCCGGGGGCCGAGCTGCGGCTGATCCGCGCTGATCGGCAGCTGCCCCCGCAGCTGACCGGGGCTGATCCTTCCCCCGGCCCGCTCCGCCGACGTGCGAGGCTGAGAGCGTCAGCGACACCCCGTCCCGCCCCACCACACCACACCCGAGGACCCCGACCCATGAGCCCCGCAGACGGCGACCGTGACCCCCAGCGCATCCTGATCGTCGACGACGAGCCGGCGGTACGCGAAGCACTCCAGCGCAGCCTCGCCTTCGAGGGATACGGGACCGAAGTCGCCGTGGACGGCGCCGACGCGCTGGAGAAGGCCGCGGCGTACCGGCCCGACCTGGTCGTGCTCGACATCCAGATGCCCCGCATGGACGGCCTGACGGCGGCGCGCCGCATCCGCTCCACCGGCGACACGACCCCCATCCTGATGCTGACCGCCCGTGACACCGTCGGCGACCGGGTCACGGGACTGGACGCCGGGGCCGACGACTACCTGGTCAAGCCCTTCGAACTGGACGAACTCTTCGCCCGCATCCGCGCCCTGCTGCGCCGCAGCTCCTACGCGGCGGCCGTCGGCGCGGGCTCTCCGGACGACGAGGACGTCCTCGCCTTCGCCGACCTGCGCATGGACCTCGCGACGCGCGAGGTCACCCGGGGCGGCCGCCCGGTGGAGCTGACCCGCACGGAGTTCACCCTGCTGGAGATGTTCATGGCGCACCCGCGCCAGGTCCTCACCCGGGAGCAGATCCTGAAGGCGGTCTGGGGCTTCGACTTCGAGCCGTCGTCGAACTCCCTGGACGTCTACGTCATGTACCTGCGCCGCAAGACCGAGGCCGCTGGCGAGCCGCGCCTCGTCCACACGGTGCGCGGTGTGGGCTATGTGTTGCGGCAGGGCGGCGCGGAGTGAACAAGGTCGTACGCCGGTTCCGCTCCCTGCCGATCCGGTCCCGGCTGGCGCTGCTGGTGGCGGCGGCGGTGGCGTTCGCGGTGGCGGCGGTTTCGGTGACGTGCTGGTTCATCGTGCAGGGCCAGTTGTACGACCAGGTGGACGGTGACCTGAAGTCGGCGTCCCGGACGCTTCAGGCGGACGACTTCGAGGCGTTGACGAAGACGTGTCCCCAGACACCCTCGGACACGCTGGGAGGGGGGCCGCGTCCCAAGACCTACGCCCAGGTGGTCGACGCCGACGGCAAGGTGTGCCTCTTCAGCAATTCCATGGCGCCGGTGAAGGTCACGAGCAGCGACAAGGAGGTGGCCAGGAACCCGGATCCCACCACCATCACGCTGCGCAGCGGCACCGACAGCGAGGGCAACCCGGTACGCGTCCTGACCACTGCGGTCGTCGTCAAGAACGGGCCCTTCCCGCAGGGCGTGGCCGCCGACTACGCCCTCGTCATCGCCATCCCCCTCAAGGGAACCGAGTCCACCCTCAACGAGCTGGCCCTGATTCTCTTGCTGGTCTCCGGGATCGGGGTGGTGGGCGCCGGCGCGGCCGGCCTCGCGGTCGCACGGGCGGGTCTGCGGCCCGTCGACAAGCTCACGGAAGCCGTCGAGCACGTGGCGCGTACAGAGGACCTGGACATCCGCATCCCGGTCGACGACGCCGACGAGGACGAGGTGGCCCGCCTCTCCCGTTCCTTCAACTCGATGACCTCGGCCCTGGCCAGCTCCCGGGACCTCCAGCAGCAGCTCATCGCGGACGCCGGCCACGAGCTGCGCACGCCGCTCACCTCCCTCCGCACGAACATCGAACTCCTCACCCGCAGCGAGGAGACCGGCCGCCCCATCCCCGAGGCCGACCGCAAGGCGCTCCTCGCGTCGGTGAAGGCACAGATGACGGAACTGGCCGCGCTCATCGGCGATCTCCAGGAACTGTCCCGGCCGGACACGGGCCAGCACTCGGTCCGGACGCAGATCGTCGCCTGGCACGACATCGTCGACTCGGCGCTGCGGCGGGCGCGGCTGCGCGGCCCGGAGCTGACGATCACGGCGGACGTCCAGCCGTGGTTCGTGCGCGCCGAGCCGTCCGCACTGGAGCGGGCGGTGGTCAACATCCTCGACAACGCGGTGAAGTTCAGCCCGGAGGGCGGCACGATCGAGGTGCGCCTGTCCGAGGGTGCCCTGACGGTCCGCGACCACGGCCCGGGCATCCCCGACGACGAACTCCCCCACGTCTTCGACCGCTTCTGGCGCTCACCGAGCGCGCGGGCGCTGCCCGGCTCGGGCCTGGGCCTGTCGATCGTGGCACGCACGGTGCAGCAGGCGGGCGGCGAGGTGTCGCTGTCCCATGGCGAGGGCGGCGGCACGGTGGCGACCGTACGACTGCCGGGGGCGGCCGTGCCCCCGCCGGACAGTCCGGCCTTCGCCGCCGAATAGCACGAGCAGGTCAGCCCGCTCGGCGGGGCACAGCCGGAACCAGCGCCGTCACGTCTCCGTGCGGTACATCAGATCCACCTCGTGCGTCACGAACCCCAGCCGCTCGTACACCGACACCGCCGCCTTGTTGTCGGCGTCGACGTACAGCATCGCGGTCGGCACCCCCTGGTCCGCCAGGTGCCGCAGGCCGATCGTCGTGAGGGACTTGCCGAGGCCGCCGCCCTGGGCGCCGGGGGCGACGCCGAGGACGTAGACCTCGCCCAGGCCCTCCTCGGCGTGGACCTTGGTCCAGTGGAAGCCGATGAGTTCGTCGTCGCGGAAGGCGAGGAAGAACCCCGCGGGGTCGAACCACGGCTCGGCCTTGCGGTCGTCGAGGTCCCGCTGGGTGAGGGAGCCCTGCTCGGGGTGGTGGGCGAAGGCGGCGGCGTTGACGGCGAGCCAGGCCGCGTCGTCCTGGCCGGGGACGAAGGTGCGGACGGTGACGCCCTCGGGGAGCACCGGCTCGGGTGCGTCGAAGCCGGTCAAGGGGCGGCGCATCTGGCGCAGTTCGCGGAACAGGGTCAGGCCGAGGACCTGCGCGAGGTGCCGGGCGGCGGAGTGACCGCCGTGCGCCCACACCCGCAGCCGCTTGCCGGACGCGGCCAGCAGCGCGGAGCCCAGCGCCCGCCCGTGCCCGTGGCCCCGGTGCCCGGGGTGCACGACCAGTTCGGCGGCCGGCGGCTCCACCGGGTCGGTGTCCTCCAGTTGGGCGTACCCGACGAGTTCGCCGTCGACGGTGAGCAGCAGATGGGCGACGCCCTCTCGTTCGCCGCCGCGCAGCTGCAACCGGCCCTGTTCGGAGACCGCCTGCTGTCCGTCGGTGCCGGCGGCGTCGGCGAGCAGGGCGAGGACGGCCTCGGTCTGCTCCGGGGGGAGCGCGGCATATGTGTCGATCGAGCGGGTGCGTCCGGGCCGTGCGGTGTCGTCGCTGGTCATGCGTACGAGGGTACGGGGGACTGCCGGTAAATCGGCGGCAAGAAGCAACCAGGATGTGACCCGAAAGCTCTGTCGCGCTACGCGCGTTGACTCTAGGCTGCGCCGGACGACATCACTGTCCCAGCAGAACCACAGGGGGGCGTATGCCAGCCACTTCACCGGCACCGGCGCACCAGGAGCGCCACAGACGCCGCAGGAACCGTCTCGTCGCTCTCGCCGCCGGTGTCGCCACCGTCGGCGCGCTGGCCGCGGCGACGGTGCCCGGGTCGGCGTCGGCCGGCGAGAACCACGGCGGGGGCGGCCACTGGCCGGGCCGCTACCAGGACGTCCAGCTGCTGTCGTTCAACGACCTGCACGGCAACCTGGAGCCGCCCACCGGCTCCTCCGGCCGGGTCACCGAACACCAGCACGACGGCACGACGAAGACCATCGACGCGGGCGGTGTCGAATACCTCGCCACCCATCTGCGCCAGGCCCGCGAGGGCGAGAAGTACTCCATCACCGCGGCCGGCGGCGACATGGTGGGCGCCTCCCCGCTGATCTCCGGCCTCTTCCACGACGAGCCCACCATCGAGGCGCTGAACAAGCTCGACCTCGACGTCACCTCCGTCGGCAACCACGAGTTCGACGAGGGCGCCAAGGAACTGGCCCGCCTCCAGAACGGCGGCTGCCACCCCAAGGACGGCTGCTACACGGACCAGAAGTTCCAGGGTGCCGACTTCCCCTACCTGGCCGCCAACGTCCTCGACGAGAAGACGAAGAAGCCGATCCTCAAGCCGTACTGGGTGTGGAAGAAGAAGGACGTCAAGGTCGGCTTCATCGGCGTGACCCTGGAGGGCACCCCGGACATCGTCTCCGCCGAGGGCGTCAAGGGCCTGTCCTTCAAGGACGAGGTCGAGACGATCAACAAGTACGCCAAGGTGCTCCAGAGGCAGGGCGTGAAGTCGATCGTCGCGCTCATCCACGAGGGCGGTTTCCCGGCGTCGACGTCGTACAACTACGACTGTGACGCCCCGGGCGCCGGTGACGGCATATCCGGCCCGATCGTCGACATCGCCAAGAACATCACGCCGCAGGTGGACGCGCTGGTCACCGGCCACACCCACAACGCGTACGTGTGCACGATCGACGACCCGGCGGGCAAGCCCCGCATGGTCACCTCGGCCGCGTCCTTCGGCCGCCTCTACACCGACACCACGCTGACGTACGACCGGCGGACCGGCGACATCGCCCGTACGGCCGTGAAGTCCGCGAACCACGTGGTCACCCGGGACGTCCCCAAGGCGCCCGACATGACCGAGCTGATCAGCAAGTGGAACACCCTGGCGGCGCCCATCGGCAACCGCGCGATCGGCCACGTCTCCGGCGACATCGGCAACACGGGCACCGAGTCCCCGCTCGGCGACCTCATCGCCGACGCCCAGCTCGCCCACGGCAAGCAGCTCGACCCGGAGACGGACCTGGCGCTGATGAACCCGGGCGGCATCCGGGCACCGCTGACGTACGCGGCCAAGGCCGGTGAGGGCGACGGCGTGGTGACGTACGCCGAGGGCTTCACGGTCCAGCCGTTCGCCAACACCGTGAACCTCCAGGACTTCACGGGCGCCCAGCTCATCCAGGTGCTCAAGGAGCAGGTGACCGGCCCGAACGCGGCGGCGCCGAAGGTCCTCCAGGTGTCGTCCGGTCTCACCTACACGCTGGACCTCACCAAGTCCGGCGTCGACCGCGTGGTCACCGACTCGATCAAGCTGAACGGCGCGGCCATCGACCCGGCGGCCACCTACCGCGTCGCGACGAACAGCTTCCTCGCGGGCGGCGGCGACGGCTTCCCCACGCTCGGCCAGGGCACGAACGACGTCGTCGGCGCCGACGACCTGACCGCGCTGGAGCAGTACCTCACGGCCAACTCCTCGGCCACGAACCCGATCGCCCCGCCGAAGGCGGACCGTATCGCGATCGTGAAGTAAATCGCATACAGGGGATTCAAGTTGCGGCCAGGGGCGGTGCGCATGGTCGGATGAGACGATGCGCACCCCCCACCGCATGGACATGCAAGACCTGCCCCACGACCGCATCGAGCACCCCCACGCCCCCTCCGAGCAGGCCCGCAACACGTACGAGCAGCCCCGCAACCCCTACGAGGAACTCGCCGCACTCGACGACGGCCCGCTGGAGGAGACCCCTCTGGAGGACTTCCTCGGCGAGGACGCCGAGCGGCGGGACGAGCCGGAACCTCAGTGGTCGCCGCCCGACCACCGCCGTGGCGGCCGGCGTCGGCGGAATCGTTTCGCCGGGCTGCCGCTCGCGATGAAGGCGGTGGTCGCGCTGGTCGTACTCGCCGCCTTCGTCGCCCTCGGCGACCGCTGGGCCGTGCTGTACGCCGAGCACCGGGCCGCCGACACGCTCAAGGACCGGCTCGACCTCGCGGCGGCGCCCGAAGTGGAGATCGGCGGATTCCCCTTCCTCACCCAACTCGCCGACAAGCGGCTGGAGTCGGTGAAGGTGACCGTCCCGGACGTCGCCGCCGACCGGGTCTCCCTGGCGAGGGTGTCGGCCACGGCGCACGACATCCGGCTGGACGCCGACGGCCTCACGTCCGTGCGCGGCGCCCACGTCCCCCGGTTCGACGGGGACGTCCTGCTGTCCTTCGAGGACCTCAACCGCGAACTGGGCGCCTCCCAGGTGACGTTCACCGGTGAGGGCCGCGACCGCGTCCGGGCCCGCGGCACCCTGCCCGTCGCCGGACACGACCTGCGGCTGCGCGCCGAGGCGCGGATCCAGCGGCAGGGCGAGCGGGGCATCGCCACGGAGATCGGCGGCATGCGGCTCGACATCGGGGACCTGGCGACCTACCGCCCCGGCACCCGCCCCGCCGAGGGCCTGCACCTGACGCCCAAGGGGAGCGCCGACCTCTCCCGTCAGACCCGCAAGGCCAAGGCGCTGCTCTCGGTCCCGGCCATCGTGCAGCGGATGGGCGTGCCCGAGGCGACCGTGCGCGAGGCCCTCGCCGACGACGGCAAGCTCGCCGAGCTGACCGGCTCCCCGAAGTTCGCCCGCCAGGCAGAACGTCTCAACCTCATCGACCTGGCCCTGGACAATCCCGAGGTGCTCCGCCGCCTCGGCCTCGACCCCAACCTCCTCGACGAGTTGTCCGGCCTGACCCGTCCGGTCCTGGCCGACCGGCTGGCGCTGGCGTTCGAACTGCCGAAGCCGGAGCAGGGGGACGTACGGCTGGACGACGTGCGGGTGGAGGAGGACGGCATCCGGGTGCGGGTGTCGGGCTCGGGGCTGACCGTGGGTTCGTAGCCCCGCACGTCAGAGCCACACGCGTCGGCAACCTGCATTCCTGATGAGATTTGGTGTGCAGATGTGTTGACCTCTGTTCGAGTTCTCTTCTAGTTTGCGGGAGCCAACGAGCCGCCGATCTGCATGCGAGTTCCGCGGACGCAACTGCTCAGAAGGGGACGTCGTGTCACTGAAGACTCACCGGGGGACAGCCGGTCTGGGGGCGCTGCTCGCCTGCGCCACGGCATTCGGCGGGGCCCTGGCCTCCCCCGCAGCCGCCTCCCCCACCGCCCCGCCGCCCGTCAGCGACTTCAAGGGCGTCAACTGGGCCGACCCGCGCGACAACTACGCCGACGACGCGGTCGTGCCCTCGGGCCTGTCCACCTCCGACGGCTACGCCACGACCTACGCCAAGTCCAGGGCGATCATCGGCGGTTTCTCCAAGCTGGGCGCCAACACCGTCCGCCTGCCGGTGAACCCGACCTCCGTGAACGGCCCGTTCTGGAAGTCGTACCGGGGCGCGATCGACGCCGCCACCGCCAAGGGCTTCAAGGTCATCCTGGGCTACTGGGAGGCCGACAACGCCAAGGACGGCAAGATCGACAACCAGGCCTCCTGGGACCAGATGTGGGCGCGGATCTCCTCCGCCTACGCCCGCAACTCCAAGGTGTACTTCGAGCCGATGAACGAGCCGTTCGGCTACACCGCCCAGGAGTGGACCGACATCGCCGCGAAGTGGGTGACCACCCACCGCAACGTGCCCCGCGACCGGATGCTGATAGGCGGCTACAAGTACAGCGAGGACGTCAAGCCGGTCTGCGCCGACCCGCGCCTCAAGGGCACCCGGATCGCCCTGCACAACTACGGCTTCTGGCACACCGACTGGACCAGCGTCGACCAGTGGAAGCAGGACTTCAAGGCGCGCATCGGCGACTGCGCCTCGCGCACGATCCTCGACGAGTTCGGCGCGTCGATGACGACCGGCCTGGACTACAACGGCCCGGTCAACGGCTCCAACGAGGTCGCGTACATCCAGGCCGCGACCGACACCATCCGGGAGCTGGGCCTGGGCTCGGTCTACTGGCCCGGTCTGCGCAACGGTGACACCTACTCGCTCACCACGCTCCAGGGCACGGGCACGAACCTCAGCCTGACGGTGAACAACCAGAGCGGTTTGGACCGGCTGCACTACGCCTGGAAGCAGTAGGCATGGTGGCCCTTCCGGGTCCGGCGCCGCTCGTCAGCCGGACCCGGAAGGGAGCCGTCAGGACGCCGAAGGCGTCCAGCCCGCGAGCCAGTCCGCGACCTCCTGGTTCGCGGCCTGCGCGTCGGTCAGGTGAGGACGGTTGGAACTCGCCGAACCCGCCCCCGCACCGGTGTTCTTGTACTCGGCGAAGCGATCGTCCTTCCAGGAGAAGCCGCTCATGTCGGTCCACGGCGTGGACCTGATCGCGGCACTCAGGCTGGTGTTGCGGACCGTGGTCTGCGGGTCGAGCGAGGCGTCACCGCCCGCGTGCCAGGGCCGCCCGAGGTAGAAGCTGCCGGCCGACACATCGCCGTTCACGGTCGAGTTGGCGATCAGGATGCCCTTGCGGTTCGCGGCGGTGCTCGGGGCGGTGACGTAGCCGGCCGAGGTGCCGTCCCAGCGCTTCTTCAGCGTGATGACGGACCTGTCGACGACGGCCGTGGCCCGGCCGAAGATGAAGTCGACGTTGCCGATGACGTAGGAGTTGCTGACGTAGACCCTGCCCAGCCGGTCCTTCGCGGCGGTGTCGAGCAGCAGCGTGTCCTGGTCGCCGCTGACGATGATCCCGTCCAGGAACACCTTGTCGGCGGCGGTCCGCAGGGCGACGGCCTGATGCCCGCTGAGCTGCTGGTTCGCCTTCTCGTCGAAGTCGTTGGAGATGGTGAGGTTGCGCGCCTGGAAGTCGTCGGCCTCGACGGCGACGGTGGCGCTGCCGCCCGTGCCGTAGGTGCCACCGCCGGGCTTCGGCGTACCGGAGGCGTTGTTGTAGACGATCGTCGTGTCCTTGCGGCTGCCGCCCGTGCCCTGGATGGTGACGTGCGGCTTGTTGGACGGCACCTTGACGAGTTCCCGGTACGTCCCCGGCTTGACGGCGATCACGACGCGCGACGGGTTGTTCGCCGGTACGGCGTTCACGGCCGCCTGCACGGTCGTGTACTGCCCGCTGCCGTCCTTGGCCACGGTGAGGGTCGTCGCGGCGGCGGCCTTGGTGGAGGCGGCGGCGGTCGTACCGATGGAAGCGCGGGGCCCGGCACCGGACTTGAGGATCGACGGGAGGTCGGCTGCCTTGTCGAGAGTGTAGGGGTAGTAGGCCTTCGGATCGAAGGCGGTCCCGCCGCTCTCGTTGCGCCCGCTCGTGCCGGAGAAGGAGTTCCCGCGCTGGACGATGGCGGCGCCGCTGTCCTTGATGACGGGGTTCTTGACGCCTTGGAAGAGGGAGTTCTCCAGGACCATCTTGGTGGCGCCGCGCGAGTAGTTGCCGTACGACGACTTGATGTCGGTGCCCGGGGCGTCCTCGAGGAAGTTGTTGTAGAGGTGGGCGTGCGCGGCGTTGTCGGTGGACGGGTTGCGCTGCTCGGTCTCGCGGATCCAGTTGTGGTGGATCGTGATGTCCGTCTTGACGTTCTCGGTCCAGCCGATGCCGAAGGTCTTGTTGTTGTCGCTCAGTTTGTTCCAGGAGACGGTGACGTTCGTGCTGTCCTTGCGGACGTCGATGAGCCCGTCGGCCATGTGCCGCAGATCGTTGTGATCGATCCAGACGTGATGCGCGCCGTCCATCTGGATCGCGTCGAAGTCGTGGTCCTTGTCGTTCCAGACGCCCTGGTACGAGTCCCGGATGGTCAGGTTTCGGATGATCACGTTGTGCACGCCCTGGCCGAGGAAGAACCCACCGCCGACGATGTGCCCGGAGGTACCGGACCCGACGATGGTCTTGTCGGACTGCACCTTGATCTCTTTGCCGACCGGGTTCATGTTGATGGTGCCGGCGACGACGATGACGTACGGCTCGGCGGCCGTGGCGTACTTCTCCAGGTCGGCCTGCGTCTTCACGGTGACGGTCTTGCCGTCCCGGCCGCCGTACGTCCCGTTCTGGCCGAGGGAGTTGACGGAGGCGAACCCGTCGGCGGTGTCGGCGGCCCAGGCGGCGGCGGCGGAGGCCTGCTGGGCGGTGGAGCCGAGGACGCCGAGGTCGGTGCCGTAGGCGAGGGTGCCGGCGGCGGTCAGGGCCAGCGGCACACCGACCGCCAGGGCCGTGCGGCTTCTGCGGTGCCGGGGCTTGCTGTGCGGCTCACTCATGCGGCGAATCCGTTCCGTGCGGGGGGATGATCCGGGGGTGGGTCGCCGCCCCGCACGGAAAGGTTGCCGCGCCGTGCGTATGTCCTTACTGCGTATGTCTCTTACTTCACACAGGAGTTGGGGTCGAGCTTCTCCTCGATCTTGTCCTCGCGGCCGTCGGGCTGGCCGTTGGGGAGGAGCTTGTCGGAGATGCCGTCGATGTAGTACCCGTGGGAGTAGATGGTCTGGTATCCCCGGTCACGCCAGCTGTGCACGGTGTGGTCGCCGTCGCCCTTGTTCCACTCGTAGTCCTCGACGTGGAAGACGGGGTTCACACGCACCACGCGCTGGTACGGCGTCCAGGTGACGGCGACCTGCCGGCAGGGCGGAATGGTCTTCTCGCTCCGGGTCTCGAACTTGGACTCCTTCTCCCAGCCCCACTCGTAGCCGGCGCTGCCGCCGACGGTGCCGGAGAAGATGCTCTTGGCGAGGGAGAGGCTGATGGTCCCGCCGACGCTCTTCTTGGCGAACGTCTTGGTGCTGTAGCTGCTGACGAAGGTCTCCTTGTCGTCGGCGGAGCCCTGGTTGCCGATCCACCGGGACGTGCGGACGGTGTCGCCCTTGATGGACCAGGTCGAGGCCTCGGCGTACCCGCACCAGCCGCGGAACAGCTCCCACGGCCCGGCGGGCTTCCACAGCCCGAAGACGTCCCGGAGGTATTCGTCCTGGGTCTTGAACTCACCGGTCTCGACGTTGAGGGCGCCGTAGACGCCCGTCAGGCTCGTCTCCTGGTTGCAGAGCCGCTCGATCATCCGGTCGGTGTCACCGGGGTCGACGCCCCGGATGTTGGTCGCCCCGGCGGGCCCGGCCGTCGCGGTCCCCGCGCCGGCCAGCAGACCGGATACGGCGAGGGCGGTGGTAGCGGCAACGACGCCGTGTTTCCTGAGAGTTGACTTACGAATGAGACGCATGGGGGGTCGCTCACTCCTGTGGGGTTCTGTTACGGCGGTGAAGATGCCAGAACGGGCGCAGGAGTTTGCAGTACTGGTGAGTATGACAGGACATCGACAGGTGACCGGGCTTCATATCCGGCTTTATCGGCCTCCTGCTTTATCGGCCGTCGCCCTCACGGCTACGACTGACCGCGACACGTAACACGTCCCCCAGGGACTCCACCGCCCTTGCCAGTGCGAAGCGCACGGCGCGTTCACCGGCCTTGGGGTCCCCGAGTACGGCCTTGGAGCCCGCGAGGACCTGCTCGGCGGAGGCGAGTTGAGCGGCCTCGACGTCGTCGGCGAGCCGTGAGAGGAGGCTGTCGGGGTTGTCGGTGGAGAGGTAACAGGGCTTGCCGTCGGCGCCGGTCCAGGGGAGCAGTCTCATGCGAAGACCTCCACGGTGTGGAGGTACGGCCGTACGAGGGGGGTGTCCATCACGAGGGGCTCTTCCGCGGTGAGGGGCCGGGGTGTGGATGTCGGCGGGGAGGGGGGAATGGCCGACGGCCATCGGGCCGGCGTCGCCCGGTGACGCCCTCGGGCGGGCAGCAGGATCCGCACGAGGAGGAGCAGGACCGACTCGCAGAGTTCAGCGATGCGCAGGCGCACGGAAGCGTCCCTTCTCAGGGCAGGCGACAGGGGTGTGACGAGCGGTGATTACCGTTCGTGCCTTCATCGTCACTGGTCGCACGTACGCTGCGGAAGGGGCCAGGTGTTGCCTGGCGCTCCAGGCAACGGTGAGGGGTGACGTGGAGCAAGTTGTTGACGGGGAGCGGGAATCGGGGCGAGCTGCACTCGGCCGGACACTGAGGTTCCTGCGCGAGCAGGCGGGCAAGTCGCTCGGGCAATTGGCCGAGGACACCGGGTACGACAAGAGCTACTTGAGCCGCTTGGAGAAGGGGGAGCGGCTCTCCAAGCGGGCGGTCATGGAGGACCTGGACAGCTACTACGGATCCGGTGACCTGCTGGTTCGTGAGTGGCGGGACGCGCGCCGCGAAGTGATCAAGGACAAGTACAAGGCGTTCATGGACCTTGAGGCCACGGCCCAGATCATGTGGATGTTCCAGCTGCGCGTGCCGGGTCTCTTGCAGACCGAGGACTACGCCCGAGCGGTGTTGTCAGGGTTGTCTGGCGCTCAGACAACAGCAGGCAACAGCGAGGAAGTCGAGGAACAGGTGGCGGCGCGGATGGGGCGGCAGGAGTTGCTCCATCGTCAGTCGGCACCGAGCGTGCGCGTGATTCTGGACGAGGGGGCGGTACGCCGACCTGTTCCCGACCCGAAGGTCTGGGCCGACCAGTTGTCCTACCTGGTGGATGCCGCGGAGCTGCCGAATGTCGCAATCCAGGTGCTGCCTTACACGGCCGGTGTGCACGACCTTATGAACAGCGACCTCATCCTGTTGTGGCAGCGCGTCGGGGATCCCGTCGCCTACGTGGAGGGCAACGGAATCGGGCAGTTGATCGACGATCCGGACAGGGTTCTGTCCTACCGCTTGTCCTACGATCTCGTCAGGGATGCGGCGCTGAGCCCGGCGGAGTCGACGGCGTTCATCAAGCGCCTACTGGAGGAGTGCAGACCATGAACCGAACCCCTGACCTCACCACCGCGGCGTGGCGCAAGTCTTCCTACAGCGACGGAGGCGCCTCGAACTGCCTCGAAGTCTCCGACAACCACCCCGGCACAGTCCCCGTCCGTGACAGCAAGCAGCCGCACGGCCCAATACTCGTGTTCGGCGCGAGCCCCTGGGTGTCGTTCCTTGCTGCCGTAAAGGGCGAGAGCGCGGTTCACACCCGCGGGGGAACCTGCTGAGCAACAGCCCGGCATGGGTTGTGGTGCGGCTATGGTGGAGCTATGGCAGAGAACACAACCATCCAGGTGTCCCGGCAGGCCCGTGATCATCTCGCTCAGGTCGCCAAGGAACGGGGCGTGACCTTGGGGCAACTCGTCGATCAGCTGGCCGCTCAGCAGCTGACCGCCGAACAGATCGCTGAACGGGTCGACGCCACTCGGAAGGTGTTGCGTGAGCGGATGGGCTGCACTCTGACCGACGAGGAGTTCGACCAGGGTCCGAACGTGCTGGCCAACGTGTACGCGATGGCCGCCGAGAAGATGCACACCCAGCGGGGCAACGCAGCGTGATCATTCTGGACACGAGCGCGGTTGTCGCGCTCACCCAAGGGCACCGAGCGCTCCACCACCTCGCCGACAACGTCGCTCACACGCCCGGAGACTGGCTTCACATTCCGGCGCTGTGTCTGATGCAGGCGGAGTCGATGGAGAAGGGGACGGCCGGTGATGTGATCGCGCTCCCCGGGGTCCTGGTCGACCCGTTCCATCAGACGGCAGCGGCGACGGTCGGCGCGATGATCCGGGACGGCTGGGGCGGGCCTGATGTTTGCCACACCCTTTACGTCGCGACACCGCATATCGAAACCGGCGGTATGTCGATCATCTTGACCGGACGAGAGGCCGACTATCCCCCCGGCATCCTGACCGTCGACATCCACTCACCGGGCATGCTCGGCTTCCACTGAACCCCGTCACGCCATCTCCGCCCACGCCGGTTTCCAGACCTCCCCCTCGGTCAACCGGGGGCGCGTCGCCAGCAAGTGTTCGCGCAGGGCCGCAAGGCCCGGATGCGGATTGTCCGTGCGCCAGAGGAGGGAGTGCGGGTAGACCGGGGTCGGGTCGCACACGGGGACCAGGCGCAGGTCGTGGTCGGCCGGCCAGACGAGCGGGGTTCGTTCGCTGAGGAAGGTCGCCAGGGTTGCGGAGCCCGCGATGGTGTCGAGGAGGGCCTCGATGCCGAAGTTGGGGCCGATCGTGTCGATGGTCGGGCCGAAGGTCTCGGCGAGTTCGTCGTAGTAGGCCGACCACTCCGTGCCGGGCGCGTTGCCCGGCATCCAGATCCTCTGCCCGGCCAGTTGCGCGGGTGTCACCGAGGCGGCTCGGGCGAACTCGTGGCCGGGGCCGACGCACAGGCGCAGCGGCTCGTCCAGGACGGAGACGGCCTCGATGCCGTCGGGGAGCCGGCGCCCGGGCATGGTGACGGCACGGAATGTGGCGTCGACGGCCCCGTCCCGCACGGCGGTCACCGCCGTATCCGCGTCGAAGAGCGTGACGACGTCCAGCGGGATCTCGGGATGCGCCCGGTGGAAGTCCCGTACCAGCCCCGCAGTGGCGGCCCGGCGACCCAGGACGTCCACCCGTAGCGCGCGCTCCCCGGGGCGCACGGCTGCCACCGCCCGCTCCTCCGCCTGGAGCAGGGCCCGGGCGTGCGGCAGGAGCACCTGCCCGTCGATGGTGAGTTCCGCGCCGCGCGGCGTGCGCACCAGCAGCCGCACCCCCAGGTCCTTCTCCAGCGCGGCGATCCGCTTGGAGACCGCCTGCTGGGTGAGCGACAGGTCCACGGCGGCCTTCTGGAACTGCCCGGCATCGGCGATCGCGACGAAGGCCCGTACGGCTTTGAGGTCCACGGCGACAGCCTTCCATCTCATGGACCGAGTACGCGGTGCAGGCCCGGCGCGATGTCCGGGGCGCCGATCAAGCCGTAGCCGAAGACGAAGCCCGGGCGTGCGGAGCGGTTCGCGGCGACCTCGGCCAGGGTGTAGACCGCCACGCCGGACCCCCGAGCCCGGCGGGCACGGTCCGCGAGCGCCTCGGGGTCGGCGAGGCGGCCGCGGGTGAACGTGGTCACGTGCAGGCCCGCGGCGGACGGCACCAGCTCGGACAGGTCCGCGAACTGGTCGGTGAGCGCGCGGGTGACGGCTTGGTGCCTGGTCGCGTACGTGTGCTGCATCCGGCGGATGTGCCGGGCGAGCGACCCGTCGTCGACGAAGCGGGCGAGCGCCGCCTGCGTGGGGACCGCCGTGTGCCAGTCGGCGGTGTACTTGGCGGTGCGCAGTGCTGTGCGCAGCGGGGCGGGCGCCACCAGGAAGCCAACGCGCAGGGAGGGCAGCATCACCTTGGAGAACGACCCCACGTAGATGACGTGTCCGTCCCGGTCCAGACCGTGCAGCGTCTCGACCGGCCGCCCGCCGAACCGGAATTCGCTGTCGTAGTCGTCCTCGATCACTGCCGCGCCGTGCCGCCGCGCCCACCGCAGCAGCGCCGTTCTGCGCCGCAGGGACATCGGCATCCCGAGCGGGAACTGGTGGGCGGGGGTGACGTACACGGCGCGGGTGTCCGGCGGGATGGCGTCCACCAGCAGACCCTCGGCGTCCACCGGTACGCCCGTGACCTCGGCGCCCTGCGCCAGGAACGGCAGCCTGGCCGGTGGGTAGCCGGGCTCTTCGACGGCCACCCGGTCGCCCGGTTCGAGCAGCACCCGCCCGATGAGGTCCAGGGCCTGCTGCGTGCCGGTGGTCACCAGCACGTCGTCCGGACCGGTCCGCACGCCGCGCGAGAGTCCGATGTGCCGGGCGAGTGCGGCCCGCAGCCCGGCGTGGCCGGCCGGATCGCCGTACCCGGCCGTCCCGGCCGCCGAAAGGCGCAGTTCCCGGGCGATCAGGGGACGCCAGGCGTCGTACGGGAAGAGCCGGGCATCCGGCAGGCCGACCCGGAAGTCGTGGGCCGCCGTGGTCGGTCCCGTGGTCTCCGGGGCCGCCCATGGGGACAGGCCCGCCCACAGCGCGCGGGGGCGCAGCCCCGAGGCGGTGGTGCCGGTGGCGGTCGCGGCCCCGTGCGTGGGCAGGCCGGTCGTCCCCACATAGGTCCCGGAGCCGACCCTGCTGTCCGCGTAGCCCTCGGCGACGAGCCGTTCGTAGGCGACGCCGACGGTGTTGCGGGCCACCGCGAGGCGGCGGGCCAGCTCCCGGGTCGGGGGCAGCGGGTCGCCGGGCCGCAGCAGCCCGTCGTGGATCGCGGAGCGCAGCCGGCGGTAGATCTGGCCGGACAGGTCACGCCGCCCGTCGAGCCTGATGTGCACGTCCATCCCGGCTCACCGCTCCTTCGGCTCGGCCGCTGATGTCTCCCTGAACGGCAATTGGCTCAATCAGTTGGCAGGTTATTGGCTCTGGGGCTGAACCGCTGCGTGAAATTACGCTCCAGCCATGGACATACGACGACTTGACCACCAGGCGCTGTTACTGACCGGGGAGATGGTCTCCCGGGTGAAGACCGACCAGTTGAGGCTGGCGACGCCGTGCGCGGACTGGACCCTGTACGGCCTGCTTCGCCATCTCGTCTGCCAGAACGAGGGGTTCGCCGCCTCCGCCCGCGGCGCGGGCGAGCCGTGGGCCGTATGGCGCGACGGCGACCTCGGTGACGAACCGGCCGCGGCGTACGAGGCGTCGGCGGACGAGGTCACCGCGGCGTTCGCGGAGGACGACGTGCTGGAGCGGCGGTTCGCTCTGCCCGAAGTGGGCGAGGGTTTCGCTGTCCCCGGACGGATTGCCATCGGCTTCCACCTGCTCGACTACGTGGTGCACGCCTGGGACATCGCGGTGACCATCGGCGCCCCGTGGGAGCCCGGCGCCGAACTCACCGCCGCCGCGCTGCGCGTCGCCGCCCTGGTCCCGGACGAGGGCCGCGGAGCCGGTGCCGCGTTCCGCCGGCGGATCGCCGTCCCCGACGACGCCCCGCCGGGCGAGAGGCTGCTCGCCCTGCTCGGCCGCGATCCGTCCTGGACGCCGGCACCGTGCTGAGCAGCCGCTGGTGCCAGGGGCCGGCCGGGGACCGGCTCGGCGATCGCGCCGCGGCGAGTGGCGTCGGCAGCGGCACCGGCACCGGCACCGGCACCGGCAGGCTCGGTCGTCCGAGCGGCCCGCTGATCGTCGGCGTCACCGACTTCACCAGCGACGCATACCGAGACCTGCCCGGCATCGCTCGTCGCGGCTTCGCGCTGCGGCGTTGCTGGCCGCAGCTCGACGGGGCCGTCGGCATGTGGTTGTGGGTCATGCCCTCGGCCCGGCGCTGCGGATCGGTCTCGGTGTGGACCGGGCGGCGGGCCCTGGCGGAGTTCGTACGCCTGCCGGAGCATGTCGCGATCATGAACGAGTACCGCCGGCGAGGCACGATCAGGTCGGTGATCCTGGAGTACGAGAGCCTCGACGCGGCGCGCCTCCGGCGGGACGCGGAGGCCTGGCTGATGTCGGACGACCACCGCCGTGCCGTGCGGGAGACGCCACGGCGGATGACCTGACCACGGCTCATCAGCTCAGGGGCCGGGATCGGGAGGCGCCTGCGCCACCCGCCGGCCACAAGCCGCCTGCCCCTCGCCGCAACGGCTCCACCGCCCCCAGCGCCCCCACCAGCACCGCCCCGGCCAGCAGCACCGCCCACCTGTCGTGCGCCGCCGCCCACCGCTCGTCCTCCACCGGCACGAACAGCGCCCACCCCTTGGGCCAGAGCACCATGGCCAGTACCGCCGAGGTCAGCAGGCCGGCCGCGACCCGGGGGCCGGGCCGCGTGACCTCGGTGAAGCGCACCGCGACCGCCGCACCGGCCACCGCCAGGGCGAACGCCGCCCCGGCCTCCAGCGTGACGTCGGCGACCGGCGGCCGTAGGTCCGGCGGCACGAGCAGCAGTGCCGCGGTCCACCAGGCCGCCGTGGCGGGGACGACGAGGGCCACCCGCAGCGCGACGCGGACCGGGCGCGGGGTCGGCACGGTGGCGGTGGTGTGCCGGGCGGGGTCGTCCAGGAGGAAGACCAGGCCCATCGCGAAGGCCAGGACCGCGGCCCGCAGCAGGTGCAGGGAGAGCCGTTCGCCCGTCTCCCCGGTGATCCGGGTGAGCGCGGCGAGCAGCAGTCCCGCCCCGCCGGCCGCGCCGACCACGCCCCAGGGCAGGGTCCGGCCGGCCATGACGACCAACTCCCCGCTCAGTCGAGGCACTTGTCGTCCCCCTCGGGTGCCTTCACGCCCAGCAGCGCCGCCGCCCGGGCCGCCGTCACCTTCGGCTCGGTCAGTTCGGCCCAGTGGGACTTCACGCGGGCGGTGACCTCACCGCGGGGCCGGTCCAGCAGTTCGCGCAGGACCTCGGTCTGGGCGTCCGTCATGTACATACCGTCGGTCGGCTGGAGCACCAAGGACGAGCCGGTCACGCTGTCTTCGAGGCGGACTCGGCGCAGGGCCGCCACCGGGTCGGACTCCCAGCCCAGGGCCAGCCACATGACGGTGACCATGCGGCCGTCGCACATCGAGGTGGACGCCTTCTCGTTCCCCGCGACCAGCACGCCGGCCACGGCCGCCGAGAACTCGGGGACGCGGTTTCCGCCCCACCGGGTGCCCACGGTCACCTCGTGCGAACGCTCCAGGGGCGTCAGCGCACCATCGCCGGAGAGCCCGTAACGGGCCTCGATCCGCTGCCGTACGACGACCTTCTGCTCATGGGCGCTTCCCCCGGCCAGGGACCGCACCCGGTCCACGACCCCGGCCCAGTCCGCGACCCGCGGTCCCCACTCGGGGAACAGGCAGTACGTCGACCCGTCCCGCCGGACGCAGGACTGCACCAGTTCCGGGTTCACTGTGGCCCGCTCCCGGGCCTTGACCAGCTCGGGCGAGTCGCCGCCGACCTGGGCGACTCCGCCCACCAGCGTCATGGCCACCGCCCCGGCGACCCCGGCCATCACCACCGGCTTGCGGCCACCGGCGGCCAGCACGGCCACCAGGCCCGCGCACAGCGCCAGCCCGGCCAGGTACAGCGCGTGCCAGACGGCGGGCCGGCCCAGCAGGTCGGACGGCAGCGTGTTGGCGGTCGGCTCGACGACCACCGGCATGAGCCACCGGCTCCAGCCGTCGCTCGTGCCCGTACTGAAGAGGGTCAGGAACAGGAAGAACACCACCGTCAGCGGGCCTGCGAGAGCCGACCTCACCAGCCCGGCCATGAGCAGTCCGACCAGCCCGGACAGCAACACGATCAGCGGCCCCACGAGCAGTTCGGCCACCGAACCGTGCCCGATCGCCCCGGGCCTGAGCGCCTCCCGCCCGAACTGCGCGGCCACACACAAGGCGGTGAGCAGGGCCGCGGCCACGACCGACAGCGCATGGGCGACCGTACGCCGCCACGGCTGGAGGACCAGCACCGAGAAGTGGTGCTCCGTCCCGTGCCGTCGCGAGCGCAGCGCGGCGTGGTTGACGGACAGCAGGACCGCGAGGCCGACCAGCATCGGCGCGCCCTGGGTGGCGCGGTCGACGTCCTGGAGGGCCGGGTAGCCGTCCCAGTCCGTCCCGCCGCGCCACACGGTCCAGCCGAGGTACACGAGGAAGGCGATGATCACGGGCGGCCTCGTCAGCAGCCGGCGCGTCTCGAACAGGGCCAAGGCCACCACGGCCGCTCCCGAGGACCCGGGCCGTACATCGGACACGACCGGCCTCTCCACCACCGTCGTCATGCCGTCACCTCCACGGCGTCGCCGTCGAGGGTGAGCAGGTAGCCGTCCTCCAGGGTGGGCTCGACGAGCTCGGCCCCGTCCGGCGGATCCCCCACGTTCCGGAAGGCCCCGGTCCCCGTACGCCACCCCGCCTTGGCGTCCGGATCGCGCTCCGTGCTGCTCCACACCCGCCCGGCGGCCCGCGCCGTCAGCTCGGCCGGAGTGCCTTCGAACCGGACCCGGCCGCCGGCCATAACCAGCACCCGGTGACAGAGCATCGCCACGTCCTCCGTCTGGTGGGTGGACAGCAGCACCGTGCGTCCCTCCCCGGCTCCCGCGATCAGTTCCCGGAACCGCATGCGCTGTTCGGGGTCCAGCCCGACGGTGGGCTCGTCCAGCACCAGGAAGCCGGGGTCCCCGACCAGGGCGGCGCCCAGGGCGACCCGCTGCCGCATGCCGCCGGACAGTTTGCGGATCCGCTTGCCCCGCACGTCGGCGAGTCCGACCTCGTCGAGCACCCGCCGCACCTCGCGGTGCCGGGCGGCCCGGTCGGTCATCTCCTTGAGGATCGCCACGTAGTCGACGAACTCGAAGGCGGTGAAGTCCGGGTGGAACCCAGGCGTCTGCGGCAGATAGCCCAGCCGGCGCCGCACCTCCTGCCTGCCCCGCGCGGTCCCCGGGTCGTGCCCGAGCACGGTGAAGGCGCCCCGGTCGGCGGGCAGGGCCGTGGCCAGGACCCGCAGCAGCGTGGTCTTGCCGGCGCCGTTGGGCCCGAGCAGCCCGGTGACGCCGCGGGTCAGCCGCAGCGACACGTCGTCGAGGGCGTGGGTGCCGCCGTAGCGGAGGCTGAGCCCGGAGGCGGACACGGTCGGAGTCATACGGCACGTCCCTGGAAGAGGTCGAATCGGTCACGGAGGAGGAAGAGCAGACCGGCGGCGAGGGCGGCGACCAGCGCCGCCACGCCCTGCCCGGCGGCGGTGAACGGCGCGAGCGGCGCCTCGCGCCCCGCCCGCAGCGCCTCGGCCAGCACCAGCAGCCCGACCCACGCCCCGCCGGCCAGCGACGGCGCGAGCACCGGCCCCAGCCGGGGCGTCAGTGCCAGCCCGGTCGTGGTGAGCGCGAGCGAGGGCAGCAGCCAGGCCAGCGCGCGCAGTCCGTACTCGGGCAGCGCGAGCGTCGCGAGCCCGTTCAGCCCCAGCACCACGCCCAGCACGGCCACCGTCCGGATCATCAGCAGCCGGAACCCGTGCATCGGCGCGACGACGGCCATCTCGTACGTCGGATCCAGCGCGGGCCCGTACGACAGCGCCACGCCCGCCAGCGGCAGCAGCGGCGCGAGAGCGAGGAACAGCGTGGGGAACTCCCCGCTGTGCGCGACATGCCCCGCCCCGACGCTCAGCAGCAGCACGAGGACGACGGCCCCCAGCCACGACCGCCGCAGCACCGGCGCCGCCGCCAGCAGCCGTGCGGTGTGCCCGGCCACCCCGGCCCGCACCAGCAGCGACTCCAGCAGCCCCACCCGGGGCGCGTCGAGCTCGGCGTCGAGCCGCTCCCACCCCTCGTCGAGCGCGACCGGGTCACTCACCTCGGCGAGCACGCCCCGGCACGCGGCACAGGCGCCCAGGTGCGCGTCGGCCGACCACAGGGCCGGTGCCGCCAGCTCGCCGCGCGCGTAAGCGCGCAGATCCTCTTCAGGCACGTGCCAGCTCATGCCAACGCCTCCCGCAACTGCTTGCGGGCACGCATCGCCCGCGTCTTGACCGTCCCCGGCGGAATCCCCAGCAGCACGGCGGCCTCCCGGGTCGTCAGGCCGTCGATGACGGTCGCCTGCAACACCGCACGCAGCTCCGGCGACAGCCGGACCAGCGCGCCGGCGAGGTCCCCGTGCTCCACACCCGCGAGCACGCGCTCCTCCGCCGACACCTCGTCCCGGTGCCGCAGCCGCGCCAGCGCCTGCCGCAGCCGCCCGCGCGCCCCGTCACCGCGCAGCGCGTCCACCAGCCGCCGCGACCCGATGCGCCACAGCCACCCGGCCACATCGCCCTCCTCCCGGTAGCGGGCCTTGCCCCGCCACACCGCGAGGAACGTCTCCTGCACGACGTCGTCGACGACGCCCAGGTCGGCGCACCGGCCCCGCAGCCGGGCGCGGAGCCACGGCGCGTACCGCCGGTACAGCTCCTCGAAGGCACGCCGGTCGGCGTCCGCGGCAACGGCCCGCAGCAGCTCCCCGTCGCTTCTCATTTCGCTCACGTCTCCTCATCGGACCGCCCGGCTCGAACGGTTCACGAAAGCACCCTTGACTTTCCGGTGACTTTCCGGCTCTCGCCGCCTCCTGGAACGCTTCCGAGCGGCGGACCTCCGGCCGACCGTCACCCGCGTCGCGCGGCGGCATCGAACTGCCCCCTCGGCCTTCCAGGTCTCCTGGAAGACACCCCTGCGGGACGGCGTCGGGGAGACCCCGTGCCGGAGACGACGTCCCGCTCACCCACGCCGAGCTCCACCCCGGATCCCACTTCCGGTCACTCCAGTACGTGGAGTCCGGCATCCTCCCGGCAGTGGCCGCCACGGCGACGGCAGCCGCCTTCGCCCTCCTGGCCCGCCGCCTCCCCTGAACCGGGCCCGCGTCCTTCCAGCGGGAGGGGATGGACGCGCGACCCGCCCTGGGGCGCTCGCGGGAACCGTCCACAACCTGTGGACGGCCGCGCACCTGGCCCGACCGCCCTCTCCCGGACCCCCGCGAGCCGCCCTGCGCTATCCCACACGTCATGTCTCCGTAACCATCGATTCAGACGGGCTTGCGAGGCTCGGCCAATGACTCCCGCCGTGCCAGAGCCTTCACCGCCCCGAGAGGGGCCTGAGGGGAACGGGAACACTCATGTGACGCCCCCGCTCCCGCCCGCGCTTTCCGACGCGCCCGTGATGCTCGCGGCGCGGAAGAATGGGTCCATGAGCCAGCCGAACACCCAGGCACAGGTCCAGCACGCGCAGCCCTCCGTGGGCTCCATAGCAGCCCACCGGCCGCACACCATCGCGGCGGCCGTCTCCGACCTCGAACCCGACATCGACGCCGACCTCGACGCGTACGAGGAGTCGCCGTACGACGGGCCCCAGCTGCCACAGGGCCGTTTCCTCGACCGGGAGCGCAGCTGGCTCGCGTTCAACGAACGCGTTCTCGAACTCGCCGAGGACCCGAACACGCCCCTGCTGGAGCGGGCCAACTTCCTCGCGATCTTCGCCAGCAACCTGGACGAGTTCTTCATGGTCCGGGTGGCCGGACTGAAGCGCCGTATCGCCACCGGCGTGGCCACCCGCTCCGCCTCCGGCCTCCAGCCGCGCGAAGTGCTGGAGATGATCTGGGCCCGCTCCCGCGAGCTCATGGCCCGGCACGCCGCCTGCTACCACGAGGACGTCGCCCCCGCACTCGCGGAGGAGGGCATCCACCTGGTCCGCTGGAACGAGCTCCAGGAGAAGGAGCAGGCCCGCCTGTTCACCCTGTTCCGGCACCAGATCTTCCCCGTGCTGACCCCGCTGGCGGTCGACCCGGCCCACCCCTTCCCGTACATCTCCGGCCTGTCCCTGAACCTGGCCGTCGTCGTACGGAACCCGGTCACGGGCCACAAGCACTTCGCCCGCGTCAAGGTGCCGCCGCTGCTGTCCCGCTTCCTGGAGAGCTCACCGGGCCGCTACGTCCCCATCGAGGACGTCATCGCCGCCCACCTGGAGGAGCTGTTCCCGGGCATGGAGGTGCTGGAGCACCACGCCTTCCGCCTCACCCGGAACGAGGACCTGGAGGTCGAGGAGGACGACGCCGAGAACCTGCTCCAGGCCCTGGAGAAGGAGCTCATGCGGCGCCGCTTCGGGCCGCCGGTGCGCCTGGAGGTCGAGGAGTCCATCGACCGCGAGGTCCTGGACCTGCTCGTCCGGGAGCTGAAGATCAGCGAGGCCGAGGTGTACCCGCTGCCGGGCCCGCTGGACCTCACGGGCCTGTTCCGGATCGCCTCCCTGGACCGGCCGGAGCTGAAGTACCGCAAGTTCGTCGCCGGCACCCACCGCGACCTCGCCGAGGTCGAGTCGGCGTCCGCGCCGGACATCTTCGCCGCCCTGCGCGAACGGGACGTCCTGCTGCACCACCCGTACGACTCGTTCTCCACCTCCGTCCAGGCCTTCCTGGAGCAGGCGGCCGGCGACCCGGACGTCCTGGCGATCAAGCAGACCCTGTACCGGACCTCGGGCGACTCCCCCATAGTCGACGCCCTGATCGAGGCCGCCGAGACCGGCAAGCAGGTCCTGGTCCTGGTCGAGATCAAGGCCCGCTTCGACGAGCACGCCAACATCAAGTGGGCGCGCAAGCTGGAGGAGGCCGGCTGCCACGTGGTCTACGGCCTGGTCGGCCTGAAGACCCACTGCAAGCTGTCGCTGGTGGTCCGCCAGGAGGGTGAGACGCTCCGCCGCTACAGCCACGTCGGCACCGGCAACTACCATCCGAAGACGGCCCGCCTCTACGAGGACCTCGGCCTGCTCACGGCCGACCCGCAGGTCGGCGCGGACCTCTCGGACCTCTTCAACCGCCTCTCCGGCTACTCCCGCCGCGAGACCTACCGCCGCCTCCTGGTCGCCCCCAAGTCGCTGCGCGACGGACTGGTCTCCCGGATCACCAAGGAGATCCAGCACCACCGCGCCGGACGGCCCGCGTACGTCCGCATCAAGGTCAACTCGATGGTCGACGAGGCCGTCATCGACGCCTGCTACCGCGCGGCCCAGGCGGGCGTGCCGGTGGACGTGTGGGTGCGCGGCATCTGCGCGCTGCGCCCGGGCGTTACGGGCCTGTCGGAGAACATCCGGGTCCGCTCCATCCTCGGCCGCTTCCTCGAGCACTCACGCGTGTTCGCCTTCGGCAACGGCGGCGAGCCCGAGATCTGGTTCGGCAGCGCCGACATGATGCACCGCAACCTCGACCGCCGGATAGAGGCCCTGGTCCGGGTCACCGACCCGGCCCACCGGGCGGCCCTGAACCGGCTGCTGGAGACCGGCATGTCCGACGGCACCGCCTCCTGGCACCTCGGCCCGGACGGCGAGTGGACCCGGCATGCGACCGACGCGGACGGCCAGCCCCTGCGCAACGTCCAGGAGATGCTCATAGACGCCCGGAGGCGCCGGCGTGGCACAGCGACACCTTGACCCGACGGACCCCATGGCCGGCCCTGCCCCCACCGGGGACGCCCTCGCGGGCTACCTGAGGGCCCAGGCCACGGAGTTCCTCCGCGCGCTGCGCCTGCACCGGGAGACCGGTTCCATGGCGAACGGCGCGGAGGGATCCGTCGACGCGGCCCGCGCGCTGCGCCGCTCGGCCCGCCGCATCAGCGCCAGCCTGCACACGTTCCAGTCCCTCCTCGACACGGACTGGTGCGAGGGAATGCGCCCCGAACTGGCCTGGGTCTCGGGCACCTTGGCGATGGAGCACGCGTACACGGCCCGCTTGGAGCGCCTGCTGAGCGCCTTGCACCGCTTGTCGGGCTCCACGGCGTTGCCGGCCCAGGTGGGTGCTGAAGCCGCCCCGGCTGCGGGCGGTCGTGCCGCTGGGGCGGCGCCCGTCCCACAGAGGGCGGCACCCCGCGAC
The DNA here is from genome assembly GCF_029813805.1 of Streptomyces sp. DH10. NCBI lineage: Bacteria > Bacillati > Actinomycetota > Actinomycetes > Kitasatosporales > Streptomycetaceae > Streptomyces > Streptomyces sp. DH10. The sequence continues at coordinate 26,217 of NZ_JARVKU010000002.1, read as the reverse complement.
ACCGGACTGCGCAACCCCCCGGCCCCGGCACAAGAACGCGGCAACCTCACAGTAGGAGCAGCAAAAGCAGGCGCCCTACTCGACCGCCAGCTCACACTCGCCCGCACCCGGGCCCACTCCACGGCCCTGCAAGCCCTCGGCTCCAGCCGCTTCCACGCCATCGCGGACAAGGTCGCCGTCCTGGCCAGCGAGGTCCCCCTGACCCGATCCGCGGCCACCACGGACCTCCGCCCCCTCGCCTCCGCCGCGAAGGACCGCCTCACCGACGCCGTAACCGCCCTCCCCCTCGTCACCGCGGGCCACCCGTACAACGCCGCCGCACTCGTCCACGGCCTGTCCCCGGACACGGTCCCGCACCCGCAGGACGCCCCCTGGCACCAGGTCCGCCTGCTCCTGCGCCTGCACCGCTACGCCCGCGAAGCGGTCCGCGGCGAACCCGACGGCACCTCCGTCGTGGACCTGCGCCTGCTCTCCGCCGGCCAGGCCCTCAACCGCCACCGCGACGCCTCGGAGGCGTCGGCAGCGGCGGCCCAGGCGGCCCGGACCCCCCGTATCGCCCCGGCCACCGCGTACGCCCTCGGCGTGCTCCACGCCGACCAGCGGCACGAGGTGGAGGCAGCACGCTTCGCGTTCCAGCAGGCCTGGCAGAAGGAGGCGGAGGCGGTGAGCACCCGGTGAGCTCCGGCTCCCCCGAGGACACCACCGTTCAGGCGGCCGGCTGCGTCCTGTGGCGCCGCTCCCCCGTCACCGGCGAGCTGGAGCTCTGCCTCGTACACCGGCCGAAATACGACGACTGGTCCTGGCCGAAGGGCAAGCTGAAGCGCGGCGAGGAGCCGCTCGCCGGCGCCCTGCGCGAGGTGGCCGAGGAGACGGGCTGCCGGGCCGAGCCGGGCGCCGAGCTGCCCACCCAGCACTACCTGGCGAACGGCCGCCCCAAGCGGGTCCGCTACTGGGCGGCCGAGGCGACGTCCTGCGCGTTCTCCCCGACGGACGAGGTGGACCGGGTGCTGTGGCTGACACCTTTCGCCGCCCGCGCCCGCCTCACCCAGCCCCACGACCGCACCTTGATCGACGCGCTGCTCGCCGTGCTGAACCCGCCACAACAGGCCGGAAGACCGGACTGAGCCCTTCCGGTACGGGAAGCGGAACCCGCACGTGCTCTCCCCGTAAGCATTCCGTGACCTAACCGCACCTTAGGCAGGGGTTCACCCCTCGTTCATGTGTGGCCATCGGCGCCTTCACCTGATCTGTCTAATTTCGGCCGTGCCAGATGCGAGCCGCGCCTGCTGTGCGCGGTCTCGTCCAGCGTCACCAGACTTCGCACGCCGCCGATTCAGGACGGCGGCTCCTGGAAGGAACTCAAGTGAAGCTTCAGCGCATGAACCGGCGGGCCCTCGCTCTCGGTGCTCTCGCCGTCTCCGGCGCCCTGGCCCTCACGGCGTGCGGCTCCGACGAGACCGGCAACCCGGGCGGAGGCTCTTCCAACGCCGCCGCGCCGAGCAACATCAAGTGTGACGACGCCTCGGGCCAGGTCCTCGCCGACGGCTCCTCCGCGCAGAAGAACGCGGTCGACGCCTGGGTGAAGCAGTTCTCGGCGGCCTGCCAGGTGGAGATCAACTACAAGGCCGGCGGTTCCGGTGCCGGTGTCACCGCGTTCACGCAGGGCCAGGTCCCCTGGGCCGGTTCGGACTCGGCCCTGAAGCCCGACGAGGTCGCGGCCTCCAAGAAGATCTGCTCCGGCGGCCAGGGCATCGACCTGCCGATGGTCGGCGGCCCGATCGCCGTCGGTTACAACGTCCCGGGCGTCGACAAGCTCGCCCTGGACTCCGCGACGATCGCCAAGATCTTCGACAGCAAGATCACCAAGTGGAACGACCCGGCGATCGCGAAGCTGAACCCCGACGCGAAGCTGCCCAACCTGAAGATCCAGGCGTTCCACCGCTCGGACGAGTCCGGCACCACGGACAACTTCACCAAGTACCTGATCGCCACCGCCAAGAAGGACTTCCCCTACGAGGGCGGCAAGGCCTGGCAGGCCAAGGGCGGCCAGTCCGCTCCGCAGTCCTCCGGTGTCGCCGCGCAGGTCAAGCAGACCGCCGGCGCGATCGGCTACTTCGAGCTGTCGTACGCCAAGGACGGAATCAAGACCGTCGCCATCGACACCGGCGCCGCCGAGCCGGTCGAGGCGACCGTCGACAACGCCACCAAGGCGATCTCCGAGGCCAAGGTCGTCGGCACCGGCAAGGACCTCGCGCTGGAGCTGAACTACGCGACCAAGGCCGACGGCGCCTACCCGATGGTCCTGGTGACGTACGAGATCGTCTGCGACAAGGGCAACAAGGCGGAGACCCTGCCCGCGGTCAAGGCGTTCCTGCGCTACGCGGCCTCGGAGGACGGCCAGAAGATCCTCGCCGAGAACGACTACGCGCCCATGCCCGAAGAGATCATCACCAAGGTTCGCACGACCGTCGAGAGCCTGAGCTGACCTGAGTGCGGTCCGGTCCCCAGCGGGACCGGACCGCACCGTCCGGTGCACCGCCGCCAAGGGCCGCACAGCACGTGCGGTTCCGCAGACCGGAGAACCCGATGGACACTACACAGATAGCTGACGCACCTCCCCCCACGCAGCCGCCCACCGCCGAGCAGAAGCGCGCGGCCCGTGGCGCCACCCGGCCCGGAGACCGGATCTTCCTCGGTCTGTCCCGTGGCTCGGGCATTCTGCTGCTGGTGATCATGGCCGCGATCGCGGGCTTCCTCACCTACCGCGCCGTCCTCGCCATCAGCAAGGACGACGGCAACTTCCTGACGACCTTCGAGTGGAACACCGGTGTCAACCCGCCGGTCTTCGGCATCGCGGTCCTGGCCTACGGCACGATCATTTCCTCGATCATCGCCATGGTCATCGCGGTCCCGGTCTCGGTCGCCATCGCGCTGTTCCTCACGCACTACGCCCCGCGCCGGCTGCGCGGCCCCATCGCCTATGTGATCGACCTGCTGGCCGCCGTGCCGTCGATCGTCTACGGCCTGTGGGGCGCCCTGGTCCTCGTCCCGTACATGACCGGCCTCTTCGGCTGGCTGGACGACTACCTCGGCTGGACCGGCATCTTCTCCTGGCAGAACGGCGCCCCGCGCTCCATGCTCACCGTGGGCATCCTGCTCGCGATCATGATCCTGCCGATCGTCACCAACGTGAGCCGCGAGGTCTTCCGCCAGGTCCCGCAGATGCACGAGGAGGCCGCCCTGGCGCTCGGCGCCACCCGCTGGGAAGTGATCCGCATGGCGGTCATCCCCTTCGGCCGCTCCGGCGTCATCTCCGCCTCGATGCTCGGCCTCGGCCGCGCCCTCGGCGAGACGATGGCCGTCGCCACCGTGCTCTCGCCCGACTTCCTGATCCACACCAGCCTGCTCGACCCGGGCGGCGGCACCTTCGCCCAGAACATCGCCAGCAAGTTCAGCGAGGCCAGCGAGTTCGGCCGTGACGCGCTGATCGCCTCCGGTCTGGTCCTGTTCGTCATCACCCTGCTGGTCAACGGCGCGGCCCGCGCGATCATCGCCCGCCGCAAGGAGTACTCGGGGGCCAACGCATGAGCACCACACCCTCCCTCGCCGCCAAGCGCCCCAGCACCCTGCGCGGCGGCCAGCTGCCCAAGTGGGCCCCGTGGGCCATCGCCGCCGGATCCGTCGCCCTCGGACTCGGCATCAGCGCCGCCGCCGGCCTGCACAGCAAGATCCAGTGGGCGCTGATCGCCGCGATCCTGCACGTCCTCGGTACGTACGTCATCGCGGCCCGGGTCGAGAACCGCCGCCAGGCCAAGGACCGCGTGGTCACCTCACTGGTGTGGGTCGCGTTCCTGCTCGCCGTGGTGCCGCTGGCCTCGCTGGTGTGGTCGACCGTCCAACGCGGCACGAAGGTCCTCGACGTCTACTTCCTGACCCACTCGATGGGCGTGGTCACCGACGCGGAGACGGGCGGCGGCATCTACCACGCCATTCTCGGCACGCTGCAGCAGGTCGGCCTCGCGACGCTGATCGCCGCGCCGGTCGGCGTGCTCACCGCGATCTACCTGGTGGAGTACGGGCGCGGCAACCTCGCTCGGGCCGTCACCTTCTTCGTCGACGTCATGACCGGCATCCCGTCGATCGTCGCCGGCCTGTTCATCCTCAGCCTCATGCTGATGTTCGACATGCAGCCCTTCGGCTTCGCCGGGTCACTCGCCCTGGCGATCCTGATGATGCCGGTCGTCGTCCGCTCCACGGAGGAGATGCTCAAGCTCGTCCCGAACGAGCTGCGCGAAGCCTCTCTCGCGCTCGGCGTGCCCAAGTGGCGCACCATCCTCAAGGTGGTCCTGCCGACCTCGCTCGGCGGCATCACCACCGGCATCATGCTGTCCATCGCCCGCATCGCCGGTGAGACCGCGCCCGTGCTGCTGCTGGTGTTCGGCAGCAAGTTCATCAACGCCAACCCCTTCGAGGGTGCTCAGGCGTCGCTCCCGCTGTACATCTACCAGCAGTACGGATCGGGCGAGGTCACGGCGTACGACCGCGCCTGGGCGGCGTCGCTCACCCTGATCGCCTTCGTGATGATCCTGAACCTGGTGGCCCGCGGTATCGCCCGCTGGAAGGCCCCGAAGACCGGTCGCTGACGCGGCCACAGCGACTGATCTGACTGTCTGGAAGTGAAGCAATCATGGCCAAGCGAATCGACGTAAGCGGACTGACCGCCTACTACGGCTCCCACAAGGCGATCGAGGACATCTCGATGACCGTCGAGCCGCGCTCGGTGACGGCGTTCATCGGCCCGTCCGGATGCGGCAAGTCGACGTTCCTGCGCACGCTGAACCGTATGCACGAGGTGACGTCCGGCGGCCGGGTCGAGGGCAAGGTGCTCCTCGACGACGAGGACCTCTACGGGTCGGGCATCGACCCGGTGTCCGTGCGCCGCGAGGTCGGCATGGTGTTCCAGCGCCCGAACCCCTTCCCCACGATGTCGATCTTCGACAACGTGGCGGCGGGCCTGCGCCTGAACGGCAACTACAAGAAGAGCGAGCTGAGCGACATCGTCGAGAAGTCGCTCAAGGGCGCGAACCTCTGGAACGAGGTCAAGGACCGCCTGAACAAGCCCGGCTCCGGCCTCTCCGGCGGCCAGCAGCAGCGTCTGTGCATCGCGCGGGCGATCGCGGTCGAGCCGAACGTCCTGCTCATGGACGAGCCCTGCTCCGCCCTCGACCCGATCTCCACCCTGGCGATCGAGGACCTGATCGGGGAACTGAAGGAGCGCTTCACGATCGTCATCGTGACGCACAACATGCAGCAGGCGGCGCGCGTCTCCGACCGCACGGCGTTCTTCAACCTGTCGGCGGTCGGCCAGCCCGGCAAGCTCATCGAGATCGACGACACGGAGCGCATCTTCTCCAACCCGTCGATCCAGGCCACGGAGGACTACATCTCCGGCCGCTTCGGCTGAGCCCGCCCCCGCCGAGACCCCTCGCGGTGCTGCATGGCGGTGCCACCGCGAGGCCGAAAAGGGCCCGCCCCTCTCCCAGGGGCGGGCCCGTTCGCGTACTCACTCGGCTGCGCCGGGCAGCGCCTACAGGAACGCCAGATTCACGATCCAGAACGACACCGCGGCCACCGCCGCCGCGGCCGGCATCGTGATGAACCACCCCAGGATGATGTTCTTGGCGACACCCCACCGCACGGCATTCACGCGCTTCGTCGCCCCGACCCCCATGATCGCCGACGTGATGACATGCGTCGTCGAAATCGGCGCCTTGAACAGGAACGCCGTGGTGAACATGATCGACGCCCCCGTCGTCTCCGCCGCGAACCCCTGCGGCGGATCCAGCTCGATGATCTTCCGCCCCAGCGTCCGCATGATCCGCCATCCACCGGCGTACGTCCCCAGCGACAGCATCACCGCACAGGCGATCTTCACCCACACCGGGATCGGATCGCCGTAGTCCTCGACATCCGCGATGACGAGCGCCATCACCACGATGCCCATCGTCTTCTGCGCGTCCTGAAGCCCGTGTCCCAGCGCCATACCGGCCGCCGAGACGGTCTGGGCTATCCGGAACCCCCGCTTGGCCTTGTGCGGGTTGGCCTTCCGGAAGATCCACATGATCGCGGTCATCACCAGGTAACCGGCCAGCAGACCGACCACCGGGGAGATGAACATGGGAATGACGACCTTTTCCAGCACTCCGTGCCAGTAGACCGTCGTGCCACCGGCGAGCGCCGCCCCGACCATGCCGCCGAACAGCGCGTGCGAGGAGGACGACGGCAGCCCGAAGTACCAGGTGATCAGGTTCCAGGTGATCGCACCCACCAGCGCGGCGAAGAGGATTCCCATCCCCTTCGACCCCACGGGCGTCTGGATCAGCCCCTCGCTGACGGTCTTGGCGACCCCGGAGCCCATGAACGCACCGGCGAGGTTCATCACCGCGGCCATGGCCAGCGCGGCCTTCGGCGTCAGCGCCCGCGTCGACACGGACGTGGCGATCGCGTTCGCCGAGTCGTGGAAACCGTTGGTGTACGTGAAGAAGAGCGCGACCCCGATGGTCACGACCAGAGCAAAGGTGTCCATGAAGAGGTCAGGACTCCTTGACGGCGATGGTCTCCACCGTGTTCGCCACGTGCTCGAACGCGTCCGCCGCTTCCTCCAGCACGTCCACGATCTGCTTCAGCTTGAGGACCTCCATGGCGTCGTACTTGCCGTTGAAGAGGTGCGCGAGCAGCTTGCGGTGGATCTGGTCGGCCTGGTTCTCCAGCCGGTTGACCTCGATCCAGTACTCGGTGAGGTTCTCCATCGTCCGCAGGTGCGGCATCGCCTCGGCCGTCAGTTCGGCCGCGCGCGCCAGTACCTCGATCTGCTGGTCGACGCCCTTGGGCAGTTCCTCGACGTTGTAGAGGACGACCAGGTCGACGGCCTCCTCCATGAAGTCCATGATGTCGTCGAGGGACGACGCGAGGGAGTAGATGTCCTCGCGGTCGAACGGCGTGATGAACGAGGAGTTCAGCTGGTGGAAGATCGCGTGCGTGGCGTCGTCACCTGCGTGTTCCGCTGCCCGCATACGCTCTGCGATCTCGGCCCGGGCGGAAGCGTCCGCCCCGAGCAGTTCCATGAGGAGTTTCGAGCCCGTGACGATGTTGTCCGCGGAGGCGGCGAACATGTCGTAGAAGCTCGTCTCCCTGGGGGTCAGACGAAAGCGCACGTGGGGTCCTCGGCTTGCTTGGGTTTCGGTCAGGCTGATGCTAGGCGCATCATCCGGCCACGGCTATCGGGCCGCCCACCAGTGTCGCCCATCGGGCACAGTGATGAGCACGGGGGCGGTCCAAGGGCCGTATACCCAGCAAAGTTCGATACCATATACCCAGTAGGGGTATCTGTCGGCTCACAGCCCACCAGGAGGACGCGATGACGGACGTGACCGACGTTACGAATGCCGGGGATGTCGCGGATGTCACCGCCGGAGCGGATGTCGTGACCGACCACGACCGTGGCGTGCACGGGTACCACAAGCAGAAGGACGAGCACCTCAAGCGCCTGCGCCGCATCGAGGGCCAGATCCGCGGCCTCCAGCGGATGGTCGACGAGGACGTCTACTGCATCGACATACTCACCCAGGTCTCCGCCTCCACCAAGGCCCTTCAGTCCTTCGCCCTGCAACTGCTGGAGGAGCACCTGCGCCACTGCGTGGCCGACGCCGCCGGCAAGGGCGGTGACGAGATCGACGCGAAGGTGAAGGAGGCGACCCAGGCGATCGCCCGCATGCTGCGGACGTGAGCCGGGCTCAGTCCGCGCGGGCGCCCCGCTCCTCGGCCACTTTCAGCACCTCGTCGATGCTCTCCAGGCTGAGCCGGTCCTCGTCGGCGGCCGAGGCCGCGATGATCAGCTCTCCGCACAGCTCGATCTCGGCGAGGGCCACGTGGTCCTGAACTGCCGTACCGCCGACCGGAGCCACGTGCATCACCTCATCTCTGCCGTTACCGACTTCCTAGAGTAGGGAGCGGCATACACACCGCGCATGGCACGGACGGGCTAGTTCACGCCGGTCACTCCTCGGCGATCTTGCCCGCGTAGATGTCGTCGGCATCCGGCAGCCGTACGCGCGCCGGGGCCCCGAAATCGTAGAGCAACGTGACCGAGGCGACGGCCACGGGGCTCTTCTGCTGCCCGCCCACGAAGCTGAACCGGTGCCGGACCTTGCGGATCCGCCCCTCGTCGTCGAGGTAGACGTCGAACGGCACTTCGGCGGTGGCGAACCCTTTCGCCGCCGCCTTCAAAGCCTCCTTGTTGCCCTCGGAGGCCTTCTTCGCGGCAGCGCCGAGATCCGCCGTCCCCCGGTAGTGCCGCACGCCGGTGCCCGCGACCTCGGTCCTGCCCACGAACTTCGCCGACCGCGTCCCGCGCAGCACCTCGGCCGCCGCGAACGGATCGGTGGCCCCGCCGGTGACGAGGTTCCCGTCGGACAAGGTCCGGATGTCCACCCGCACCCACTTGTCCGGGGGCACACCGGCGCCCCGGTTCTTCATGAAGAGCGCTCCCGGCGCGAGCAGTTCGGTGATGGGCCGGCGCCCGGTGGCGCCCGCGGGATCCTGCGGCAGCAGCACCCTCAGCCGCCCCATCCGCTTCCGGTAGTCGTAGACCCCCGCGCCCCGGATGGTCACCCGGGTCCCGCCGGCGGCCATCTCCATCGACGTACGGGCCTTCGAACTCCCCGCCTCCACCAGCCGGTCCGCGGCCCGGTGCAGCTCGACGACCGCGTCCCCGGCCACCGCGTCACCGCCCGCGCACCCGCCGGCTCCCAGCCCCACCCCGGCCATGACCCCGGCCGCGACGACCGCCGCACCCGTCCGCCTGTGCCGTCGTTCCCGCTGCCGCCCAGTCATCGCCTGCCTACCCCCAGCCGGTACGTCCGTCACGGGCCCCCTTGTTGTTCCGGTTAACGACCGGTATGTGCCCCCGTCACGCGAGCCGCGGGAGCCGGCATACGAAGCCTTTACCCGCGCTGGGTAACGTGGTCGTCGTGGCGCAGCAGGACGGGCTGGAGGCTCCCCCCAACCTCCCCGAACACCGCACGACGACAAAGGAGAAGGGCCACTTCTGCATGGCCCACTGCACCTGCGGCTGGCGCGGCCCGGCCAGAAGAGCGAGAAGCCAGGCGCGCACGGACGCGGAAAGACACGTGGCCGGCTGACGCGGTAGTGCTGCGTCGACGCCGTCCCCATGGAACCCTCACCCCCACCACCCCGTCTCCCACGACGGAACCACCGGGAGGCCCCATGGAACGGCGCACATTCCTCGCGGTCGGCACGGCGGGCATCGCCGCGGCCGCGACCCCCCTCACCACCGCCTGCACGCATTCGGACACCCGCTCCAGGGCCACGACCACCACGCACGCCGCCACCACGAGAACCGTCACCGCCGCCAACTGGTCCGCCCTCGCCCGCGACCTCGACGGCCCCCTCGTCCGCCCGGGCGACACCGCCTGGGCGACGGCCCGGCAGCTCTACAACACCCGTTTCGACACCCTCAAGCCCGCCGCGGTCGCGTACGTGTCCCACCAGGACGACATCCGCACCGCCCTGGCCTACGCCCGCGCCCACGCCCTGCGCGTGGCGATCCGCAACGGCGGCCACTCCTACGCCGGCTGGTCCTCCGGCGACGGCCGCCTGATCATCGACGTCTCGAAACTCAACCGCGTCCGGGCCTCCGGCGACACCGCGGTGATCGGCGCCGGCGCCAAACTCATCGACGTCTACCGCGCGCTGGCCGCGAAGGGCGTCACGATCCCCGCCGGCTCCTGCCCCACCGTCGGCGTCTCCGGCCTCACCCTCGGCGGCGGACACGGCGTGGTCTCCCGCGCCTACGGCCTGACCTGCGACAGCCTCACCCGGGCCACGCTGATCACGGCGGACGGCAAGCAGCTCACCGCCGACGCCCGCGAGCACAAGGACCTCTTCTGGGCCCTGCGCGGCGCCGGCAACGGCAACTTCGGCGTGGTGACGGAACTGCACTTCAAGACCCACCCGGCCCCGCAGGGCGTCTCGGCATACATGTCCTGGCCCTGGTCGAAGGCGGCCGCGGTGGTGAAGGCCTGGCAGGAGTGGGGCCCGTCCCAGCCGGACGAGATCTGGTCGTCCCTCCACCTGGCGAGCGCCGCCGGCGGCAGGCCGACCGTCTCCGTCGCGGCCTTCTCCCTCGGCACCTACGGCGAACTCCAGAACGCGGTCGACCGCCTCGCCGACCGCGTCGGCGCCCCGGCGAGCAACGTCTCCCTGCGGCGCCGCTCGTACGAGGAGTCGATGGAGGTCTACGCCGGCTGCTCCTCGTTCCCGACGGACGCCCAGTGCCATCTGCCCGGCTCGACTCCGGGCCGCTCCCCGAAGGGCGCGCTGGGCCGCGAGACGTACGCCGCGGCGTCGGACTTCTTCGACCGCTCCCTGTCCGCGGCCGGTATCCGCACGCTGCTGTCCCAGATCGGGTCGGTACGCGGCGGCACGGGCAGCATCGCGCTCACCGCCCTGGGCGGAGCGGTGAACCGTGTCTCCCCGACCTCCACGGCCTTCGTCCACCGCCGATCCCGCATGCTGGCCCAGTACATCGCCTCCTGGCGCCCGGGCACGACGGGCTCCACGGCCCGCTCCTGGCTCACCTCGGCCCACAAGTCCATGCGCCCCCACGCCTCAGGCGCGGCCTACCAGAACTACACGGACCCGACCCTGACCGACTGGCGCAAGGCGTACTACGGCGACGCGGCAACCCGCCTGACAAAACTGAAGAAGCAATACGACCCGACCCGCTTCTTCACGTACCCGCAGGCGCTCTAGGACCCGCTGGGCCGCGGAAGCCCCCGCCCTCAGCCCCAACGCCGAGAACTACGCAGCGAGGTCCCGCTCGGACGCCCCGGCCCCGGCCCGCTCGCTCCGAGCCCCGGAGACCACGGCGTCCGCCCCGTCGCCACCGACCCCGCGTCCACGCCCCCGCACAAGCCACCCCACCCGAGGCGACCGCTCGATCGCCCGGGTGACCGGCGTCAACAGCGCCATCGCCACCGGCGACAACAGCAACGCCACAGCCGTCCCCAGCGCGAACCCGCCCACCACATCGGTCGGGTAATGCACTCCCATGTAGACGCGAATGAACCCGCCGAACACGGCCAGCACCAACGCGACCAGCCCGAACCTCCGGTTCGCGACGAACAGCCCGACCGCCATCGCCATGACGATCGTCGCGTGGTCGCTCACGAACGAGTAGTCGGTCTTGCCGCTGACGAGCACCTCGAGCCCCTGGTGGTCCAGGAACGGCCGGGGCCGTTCCACGAAGCCCCGTATCGGCACGTTGACCAGCACGGCGATCCCCGCCGCGAGCGGCGCCCAGACCAGCGCCGCGACGGAGGACGCCGCGTCCTCCTCGCCCCGGCGCCGCACGGACCACCAGCACCAGAGCACGAGCAGGACGATGGCGAGCAACAACCCGTACTCGCCCACGAACTCCATGACCCGGTCGAACCACGGCGGCGCGTCCTTGGCCAGGCCATTGATGTCATAGAGCAGGTCGACGTCGGGGTTCGACCCGGATTCGGCGAGTCCAGCCATGATGCTGCGGCCCCTTCATCGTCTCTCCCGGCGCACCTGTGTGTGCGCCGCTCCTGCCACCCCCGTGGTTGTAGATCCGCTTCCGCTGCACGCGTGCGTGACACGTGCCGACTCACGTCCGCTCGGCTACGTCACCAGGAACGCATGGTCCCCGCTGATACGTTCCACACTCCACCGAATGATCACGCAGACGTTATCGAAGAGAGACACGTCTTCGCAGCTCAGGGGGCGGGTTCACACTCAGCTCACACCGTCGTGGGCAGTGCTTTCGCGCCATCTTCGGTCACCCGGGTGGCCCCGAAGTAGTCGGGGGTGTCGATCGGGTCGAACCGGATCACCGCACCCGTTCGCGGCGCGTCGATCATGTACCCGCCTCCGACATAAATGCCGACATGCCGGATGGCACGCGAATTGGTGAGGTCGTCCGAGAAGAACACGAGGTCACCCGGGAGCAGTTCGTCCCGAGCGGGGTGCGGCCCCGCGTTGTACTGGTCGTTGGCGACGCGCGGCAGCTTGATGCCCACCGTCTCGTAGGCGGCCTGGGTCAGTCCCGAGCAGTCGAACCGTCCGCCCTGCTCAACGGTGCCGGTGCCGCCCCACAGGTAGGGCGTGCCGAGCTTCTTCTGCGCGTACTCGATGGCGCCGGCGGCCTGCTCGGAGGGGTCGACCCGCCCGACGGGTGCCGCGAAGCTCTCGGAGAGCGACGTGATCCTCTTCACGTAGTTCCGCGTCTCGCTGTACGGCGGCACGCCCCCGTACTTGATCACCGCGTACGCCCCCGCGTTGTACGCGGCCAGCATGTTCTCGGTCGGATTCCCGCCAACCTTCTTCACGTACGACGCGAGTTCGCAGTCGTACGACGCGGCGGAGGGAATCGCGTCCTTCGGGTCCCATACGTCCCGGTCCCCGTCGCCGTCGCCGTCGATGCCGTGCGTGGCCCACGTACCGGGAATGAACTGCGCTATCCCCTGGGCGGCGGCGTGGCTCTGGGCCCTCGGGTTGAAGCCGCTCTCCTGGTAGAGCTGGGCGGCGAGCAGGGCCGGGCTGATGGCGGGGCAGAGGTTGCCCCACTTCTGCACGAGGTCCGAGTACGCGGCGGGCACCGCCCCCTTGGCGAGGGCTTTCGCCCCGCCGCCGACCCCGTTGGCCAGGTTCCCGGCGACGATGTAGACCCCGACGACGAGCAGCATCACGAAGGCCAGGGCGGAGCTGATCGCAACACTCGCCACGATCCATGCCTTACGCACCGTCAACCGCCCCTCGCCGGCCAGGAGTCCGTCGCCTGGTCAGTGTAGAGGCGGCCGCCGTGCGCCGGAATGATCACGGGGAGGAGAGTCGGGGCGGAAAGGGGAACACCCAAGAGCACGGGTCGGCACGGCGGGGGGCAACCGGCGCACGGCCCGTCACGGGTCGCCCGCCGCCTCCCGGTACAGCCGCCCCGCCTGCGCACCGAACACCACGCTGTAGGACACATCGGGGGTCGACCCGCCGTCTTCATGGCCGCCGAGAATCCCCACGACCTGCCCGTCCCCGTTCACCCAGGGGCTTCCGCTGGTGCCGCCGGTGAACCCGGGGCACGCGATGCGCTGCTGGGTGGGACTGTGCGCGGTCGGCTTGTTGGTACAGCTGACGGGCGTCTCGCGGGAGTCGGGATATCCGGTGAGGGTCACGGCCGTCGCCCCCGTCGCCGCACCGGTGACGAACCGGTAGCCACCCACGACGTCCTCGACGTCCTCGACCTCCTCTCCGCCCCGCGGCGCGACCACGGCGAACGCCACGTCACTGTCCTCCCGCCGCCCTTCGATCCACCCCCGGGGCATGAACCGCCGCTTCACCTTCCACACCCCGTACGGCGCGCGGCCGTCCCGGTACCCGGGCACGAACACGAGCTCCCCGCGCCCGTCCAGGCAATGCGCGGCGGTGACGAGCAGATTCCGGTACGGAGCACGCACGACGGACGCGGTACAGAAGTGCCCGCCGCCCGGCCGAGTCGCCCGCTCGGCGGGGACGAGCACCCCGACCCGCCCGCTCCCCGCACCCGCCCCCGCGGTGAAGGTCACCCCGAAGGGCCCGGCGCCGTCGTCGGCCACCGCGGTGGACGCGGAGGTGAGGGCCACGAGAACCACGGCGATGGAGAGGACGCGCTTCATCCGCGCCACTGTGTCGGACGAAGGTGAGAGAAGCGTCAGACGCCCGACCATCACGGGCGCCTACGCCCTGGCGGGCCCCCCGTCCAGCGGCTCCTGCCCGGCGCAGTTCCCCTACGCGAACACCTCCGCCTGAACGGCGTCACCGGCGGCGGCAACGGCACCTGCCCCACCGGCTGCTTCCGCGCCGCCCGAACGGGATATGCAGGACCGACCGGCTGGGGCACCCCGAATGGAGTCGCCTTCACGGCTGGCCCCTCACGGTCGTGACAGACCGTCACGGAAGAAACGCGGGACGAACGGGCCGCGGCAACCCAGCCGCGGCCCGTTCCCCGCGCCAGGTAGCCTTCACCCGGAGAACGCCGGGTCGACCGCTCACCCGACCGACCGTCAGAAACGGTCCGAAAAGGTGACGCAGGTCGTAGAAGGGCACAACGACGGAACCACACGACAGGTTTCGCTCAGGCCTCATTGCCCGGCGTGACCTGCCGTGATACACAGAGTGACCATACGATCCTTTGTGCATCGTCCGTCGCCTCCCTTAGGGGCCGGCGCGGAACGGTGGCAAGGTATTCGTACGAAACCCGCCACTCAATGACGCCAAGTCGACATCCGACAGCGTCATCGTCGGCGACAATGAGGCCTGACCTCTGCACGACCGCAGAGGGTGCGGAACTACCCAACAGGGGCGGTGACTTACATGCTCTTTGCGGCCGATAAGGGAGACATCAACACCATCATCGGCGGGATCGCTCCGGACTGGGGCCCCTTCGGCAGCCTGGGCAACGAGGCCAAGGTGATGATCGAGGTCGTGATGGCGGTCGCCATCCTGCTCTGCCTCGGCATCGCCATCTGGGGCGCCGCCAAGCAGCGCATCGGTGCCACCGCCCTGCGGGACACCTTCAGCGCGGAGCAGGGCAAGGGCCTCATCATCGCGGGCCTGACGGGCGTGTTCATCATCGGCTCACTCGGCACGCTCTTCACCATCGTCTACGGCATGGCCGTGTAGGCCGGGCCCCACCCGCCCCGGCCGGGCACGCCCGGCTCCCCCTCCACCCCACCCGCCCGTCGTGCCCACCGGCGAAGGTTGCGTTTCCCTGATGTCGAGTCACCACACCGCGCCCGCGCGGGAACCAGCACGGCTACCGTCGTACGAGGAGTACGGACAGTACGACCGGTACGAGGTGTTTCCGCACGACGTCGAGGGGGCGTACGCGGCATGAGTCTCGGTGACGAGCACGAGGCCTCCGGCGGCTACGGCGGCACGGGCCAGACCCGCACCCGCCTGCCCGACAACGGAGCCGACCCCTACGGCACCCCCCGCCGCCGCTCGTCGTCCCGCAGCCTGGTCACGGTGGTCGGCGTAGTCGTCCTCCTCATCGCGGCAATCGCCTTCGCGAATCGGGGTGGGGACGATTCCTCCTCGTCGGACGACGCCGGCACCAAACCGGAAACAGCAGCCACGGCTCCTTCCGGCCAACGCCCCGTCGAGTCCAAGTCGGCCGCCGGTATCCCGTCGGGCTTCGCCCAGGACCAGGAGGGCGCGGAGAGCGCGGCGGCGAACTACGCGGTGGTGCTCGTCTCGGCCGACATCCTCAAGCCCGCTCGGCGCCCCGAGATCGTCCGTCAGGTGTTCGACGCCGGGAGAGTCTCCGAGCTGGAGAGAAACCTCGACCGGGTGTACGACAAGGCGTTCCTGGACAAGGTCGGCCTGGACCAGGACGGCAACGCGCCGAAGGGCAGCACCTACGTCTCCCGCACCACGCCGGTCGGCACCAAGGTCACCGACTACGGAGGCGGCACCGCCACCGTCGAGGTCTGGTGCACAGGTGTCTACGGGATGACGGGGGAGAGGTCGGAGAACCCGGTCACCAACGACTGGTTCACCATGACCCTCCAGTTGCGCTGGACCGACGGTGACTGGAAGGTCGACAGCTTCTCCCAGAAGGAAGGCCCCGCGCCGGTCAACGGCGACAACAGGGTGTCGACGTCGGACGACATCTCCAAGGCCGTCGAGGAGTTCGGAGGGTTCACGTATGCCCGGTAGCCCGCGCCGCGCAGCCAAGCTCGCCGCGACCCTCACAGCCGTACAGACCGCCGTCGTCCTGTTCGCCGGGCGGGCGGTCGCCGCCCCCACGCCGTCGCCCACACCCAGCAACGACAACTGCTCCCTGCTCTCCGGCAGGGCCCGGGAGATCTGCGAAGGCGACACCGGCAGTGGCGGCGGCTCCGGCGGCGGCACCTCCCGCCTCGACCCCACCTCCACCCTCGACCCCCTCTCCTCCCTCGCCAAGGGCTGTGCCGACGCCGCCTCCTGGACCGTCGGCAAGCTCAGCGAGGCCGTGAAGGACACGGCGAACGTCGACTTCACCAACCCCAAGTTCCTCCAGCAGTACGCCGTCGTCTTCGCCGCGTCGACGATCCTCACGCTCCTGCTCTGGGTCCTGGCCGTCGCCAAGCGAGCCGTCCGCGGCGTCCCCGTCACCACTGCCATCTCAGAAGCCATCGGCTTCCTCTGGCTGACCGTGCTGGCCTCCGCCTTCACCCCGCTGATCCTCTACACGGTCGTATCGGCCACCGACGGCATCACCGAGGTCCTCGCCAAAGCCACCGGCGACCAGACCGACGCCTTCTTCGGCACGTTCTCCGAGGCCCTCAAGAAGGGCGAGGACATCGGCGGCGGCCCGATCATGCTGATCGTCGTCTCCCTGGTCAGCATCCTCGCCGCCGGCGTGCTGTGGCTGGAGCTCGTCATCCGCGCCGCCCTGCTCTACGTCGGCGCCCTCCTCGGCACCGTCGTCTACGCCGGCCTCGTCGACAAGAACCTGTGGGGCCACGTCCGCCGCTGGGCCGGCATCATGATCGCCGTGATCCTGGTCAAGCCGGTGATCGTCATCGTGCTCGGCCTCGCCGGCGCGCTCTCCGCCGACGACGGACCCGACGCCTTCTCCGCCGTCGTCTCCGGCCTCGCCATCATCCTGCTCGCCATCTTCGCCAGCGCGATGATCTACCGCTTCGTCCCCGGCTTCGGCGACGAGATCGCCGGCTCCCGCAACAACCGCCTCATGCAGGGCGCCGAAGGCAAGGCCGCGGCCGTCATCAGCTCCCCGGCCTCCCTGGTCGCGCAGGGCATCAAGACCCACAGCTCCCGCGCCGACAACAACGGCGGAGGCAGCCAGTCCTCCGCCCCCCGCCCCAGCAACCCCGCCTCCGGCGGAGTCGCCGCGCACAGCTCGCGCACCTCGAACGGCGGCGGTGGATCTGTCCCCTCCGCCGCACCCGCACCCCGTTCGAGCAGCCCCGTCAACACTCCCCACGCCAGCAGCACCCGCAACAGCAGTACCAATCGCACGGGAGGTGAAGGGCGTTGACGACCGAGTCCCACGTGTCCCATCCGGTCACGCCCCGCCGTACATATCTGATCGGCCGCGCCCGGCCGAACGCGATCATCGGCCGCAACCGCGAGACCGGCGAGATCGCCCTGATCGTCGTGGGCGCGTTCCTCGGCATGATGTGCGGGCTCCTCGTCCCCGTGCTGTCCCTGCGCATCGTGCTGCTCGCCGGGTTCCCGATGCTGGCGCTGGCCGCCGTGTACGTGCCGTACAAGCACCGCACGTTCTACAAGTGGTTCGAGATCAACCGCAGCTACAAGCGGACCCTGAAGCAGGGAGCCGCCTACCGCTCCTCCGTCATCGAGGCCGGGACGCGGCTCGACGGCCGGGAGATCGAGGTCGGACCGCCCCCGGGCATCGGCCGGATCACCTGGCTCTCCGCCCCCTTCGGCCCCGACGAGATCGCCGTCCTGCTGCACGCCGACCGCAAGACCGTCACCGCCGCCATCGAAATCGAGGGCCCCGGCGTCGGCCTGCGCGACAGCGAGGACCAGGAGGCCCTCGTCGACCGCTTCGGCACGCTGCTCAAGCACGTGGCCAACGGCGACGGCTTCGTCACCCGCCTCCAGATGCTCGCCCGCACCCTCCCCGCCGACCCGGACGCCCACGCCAAGGACGTCGCCGTGCGCGGGGACGACAAGGCACCGCCGTGGCTCCAGCAGTCGTACGAGCAGCTCCAGTCGATGGTGTCCACCAGCAGCGAGCAGCACCGCGCCTACCTCGTCGCCTGCATGCACTACACCCGCGACCTCGCCGCCGAGGCCAACGCCATGGCCCGGGCCGCCCGCGCCCACGGCGGCAAGGCCGACCGGGACGCCGGACTCGCCGTCGTCATGGCCCGCGAGCTCACCGACATCTGCTCGCGCCTCCAGGAGGCCGACATCCGCGTACGGCAGCCGCTCGGCCAGAGCAGACTGTCCTCGCTGATCCACTCCATGTACGACCCGGACCACCCCATCGACCACATCCAGGCGATGACGAAACGTAATGCCTGGCCGGCCGAGCTGGACGCCATGGAGCCCACCTACCTCCAGGCCAAGACCCGCGAGTCCAGCACCCGCGCCCCCTGGTGCCACGCCACGGCCTGGGTGAAGGAATGGCCGATGACCCCCGTCGGCGTCAACTTCCTCGCCCCGCTGCTCGTCCACACCCCGGACGTGATCCGCACGGTCGCCGTCACCATGGACCTCGAACCCACCGAGGTCGCCATCGAGCGCATGCTCACCGAGAAGACCAACGACGAGGCCGAGGCGTCCCGCGCCGCCAAGATGAACCGCACCATCGACCCGCGCGACGTGGCCGCGAACTCCCGGCTCGACCAGCGCGGCGAGGACCTCGCCAGCGGCGCCGCCGGCGTCAACCTCGTCGGCTACATCACCGTCTCCTCCCGCTCCCCAGAGGCCCTCGCCCGCGACAAGCGGACGATAAGGGCCTCGGCGGGAAAGTCGTACCTGAAGCTGGAGTGGTGCGACCGCGAGCACCACCGCGCCTTCGTGAACACCCTTCCCTTCGCCACCGGCATTCGGAGGTAGGACCTATGCGGGACCCGCTGTCCGTCCTCACCGACGCCTTCACGTCCTTCCTCTTCGGGAAGGTCGAGACGACCCGGCTCCCGGTGCGCACGTCCACGGGCCAGGCCCAGGCGGTCTACCTGCCGACGGCCGCCCCGGGCCTCGGCGACTCCGGCGTCATCATCGGCCGCGAGGTGTACTCCGGAAAGGGCTACATCTACGACCCCTTCCAGCTCTACGGCCAGCAGCTCCCCGCCCCCCACTGGCTGGTCCTCGGCGAGTCCGGCAACGGCAAGTCGGCGCTGGAGAAGACGTACGTCCTGCGCCAGCTCCGCTTCAAGGACCGCCAGGTCGTCGTCCTGGACGCCCAGGGCGAGGACGGGGTGGGTGAATGGAACCTCGTCGCCCAGGAGCTGGGCATAACTCCCATCCGCCTGGACCCGATGGCGGCCCTGGACATGGGGATCCGCCTCAACCCGCTCGACCCGGCGATCACGACCACGGGCCAGCTCGCGCTGCTCCGGACGATCATCGAGGTCGCGATGGGCCACGGCCTGGACGAACGCTCCGGCTTCGCCCTGAAGGTCGCGCACGCCTACGTCAACGCGACCATCGTCGACCGCCAGCCGGTCCTGTCCGACATCGTCGAGCAGCTGCGCCACCCCGAACCCGAGTCGGCCGAGGCGATGAACGTCGCCATAGACGACGTACGGGCCTGGGGCCTGGACGTGGCACTGGTGCTGGACCGTCTCGTCGACGGTGACCTGCGCGGCATGTTCGACGGCCCCACCACGGTCGGCATCGACCTGGACGCCCCGCTCATCGTCTTCGACCTGTCCCACATCGACCGCAACTCCATCGCCATGCCCATCCTCATGGCGATCGTCGGCGTGTGGCTGGAGCACACCTGGATCCGCCCCGACCGGAAGAAGCGCATCTTCCTGGTCGAGGAGGCCTGGCACATCATCAACAGCCCCTTCGTGGCCCAGCTGTTCCAGCGCCTGCTGAAGTTCGGCCGGCGACTGGGCCTGTCCTTCGTGGCGGTCGTCCACCATCTGTCCGACGTGGTGGACGGCGCGGCGGCGAAGGAGGCCGCGGCGATCCTGAAGATGGCCTCGACGAGAACGATCTACGCCCAGAAGGCGGACGAGGCGAGAGCGACGGGCCGCGTCCTGGGCCTCCCCCGCTGGGCCGTGGAGATCATCCCGACCCTCACGCCCGGCATCGCCGTCTGGGACGTCAACGGCAACGTCCAGGTCGTCAAACACTTGGTCACGGAGACCGAACGCCCACTGGTCTTCACCGACCGCGCGATGACCCAGTCGTCCGCCGACCTCGCGGAGGACGACGCCCTGCACGCCGCCGAACTCGAGGCGGAGGAACGGGCGGCGGCCTTCGTGGAACACCGCCTGGGCGACTCCGAATCGACGGTGGCGTAGGGGGAGGACGCGTGAGACCGGACGACCGCCGCAGCGGGCACGAGACCCAGGGAGGCATCCCCGACGGCCTGCTGGTCGGCATACTCGCGTTCCTCCTCGGCATGACCCTGCTGGTGTGGTCGGCCACCGGCCTCGCCGCCCTGTTCGCCCACGGCTCCTGGCCGTCCGGCGTCACCTTCGCCCGCACGCCCCTGGCCATGCGCGGCCTCATCGCCCAGCCCCACGACATCCCCGGCGCCTGGCCCGACACACCCCCCGGCGAACTGTCGGGCTACGGCCTGTTCTGGGGCCTGTTCATCGGCCAGTTGATGATCCTGGTCGTCCTGACGGTGTTCGTGATGGGCACGCTGGCCCGGTGGCGGGCGGTCCGGGCGAGGCGCCGGGCGGAACGGGCGGCCGCGGAGGAACGCGCGGCGTCCGCCGGAGGAGCCGTGCACGAGGCACCGACGCGGCACGAGGTGCCGGCGGCGGAGCAGCACGGGGCGCCGGCCCCGGCGCAACCCGGCGCCCCCACACCGGGCCGGCACATGGCGCCCACGCCCGCGCCGCACGACGCACAGACACCGGCGCACCACGACTCCGCCGCGTCGGCGCAGCACGACGTCCCCACCCCCCGCCGCGCCGCCCCCGAGCCCACGCACATCCTGGAGCCGACCGCGCCGCTCGCCCCGGCCCCGGCCGCCGCGCCCACACCCCCGGTCTCCCTGTTCGGCCGGGAACGGGTGGGCGGCTGGGAAAAGATCCTCGTAGCCCCGAGGGAGTCCCGCCAGACCACCGCCGCCCAGGCGGTACGCGACGCGGAGGGCCCAGCCCTGGTCGTCACCTCGAACCCCGCCCTCTGGCAGGACACGAAAGACGCCCGGGCCAAACTGGGCCCCACTCACCTCTACGACCCCACCCACCTCTGCGCCACCCCGGCTCGCCTCCACTGGTCGCCCACAGCCGGCTGTGAGGACAAGGCCACAGCCACGGGAAGAGCGACCGCCCTCCTCGCCCCCGTCCGCCCCACGGCCAAACTCGATCAAGCCCTCAGCGACACGGCCGAGACACTCCTGCGGAGCTACCTGCACGCCGCCGCCATCGACGGCCGCACCATCCGCCACGTCCACCGCTGGTCCCAGGGCAACCAGATCCAGGACGCCGTACGGATCCTCCGTACCAACCCCAAGGCCGCCCCAGGCTCCGCGGGCGAACTCGAAGGCGCCCTCACCGCCCACCCCGAACGCCGGGACATGGCCCAGCAGCTGACGACCCGTGCCCTCGCGGCCCTCTCCACGGTCAACATCCGCGAGGCCTGCACGCCCAACCGAAATGATGCCCTCGCCCTGGATTCCTTCGTCGACGAAGGGGGCACGCTTTATGTGGTGGGTGAATCCATCGAGGACCCCAGGACGAATCCGGGCGCGATGCCCCTCCTGACGGCCCTCGTCTCCAGCGTGGTCGAGCGCGGCCGGCGCATGGCCGAACGGTCATCCTCCGGTCGCCTCGACCCACCATTCACGCTCGTCCTGGACGACGTCGCCGCCGTGGCCCCGCTGCCGCAGCTCCCGGAGCTGCTGGCCACCGGTACGGACCGGGGCATGCCGACCCTGGCCCTGCTCCGGTCCCGCGAACAGGGCCGCGCCCGCTGGCCGCACGACGAACTACCGGTCTGAGAAGGGCACCCCCGCCGAGCTCCGCTCGAGCACGAACTCCAACTCCCGGGCGTCCCCCAGAGGAACGGTCAGCCCGCTCGGCAGGAACCCCGCCCGGCGATAGAACCGCTGCGCCCGCCCGTTCTCCTCGTGCACGATGAGCCGCACCCGCTCCAGCCCCCGCCCCCACGCCCACTCCAGAGCCGCGTCGAACAGCACCTCGGTCAGCCCGCTCCCACGCTCCTCGGGCCGTACGAACACGCCGACCACGTGCCCCTGCTTCCGCTCCACCGGAAACCCGGCCCAGTCCGTCGTCCCGGGCTCCTCCACGAGCACGGTCAGCGTCCCCACCCACTGCCCGTCCGGCCCTTCGGCGATGATCTGCTGCCTCGCGTCCGCCCCTTCGGCGGCGCCGGCCGTCCGCTCCTGCCAGAAGGAGTCCGGCCTGGCCACGGCCTCCTCGTACGTCTCCAGGAAGGCCAGGTGCGCCACCGGGTCCCGCAGCGCCGCGAGCCGCAGCTCCTTCGCCGCGGCCCACTCATCAGCACGGACGGACCGGATCACATAGCTCATGCCCGCAACGGTAGTACCCGGGTACGACACCCCTCACCCCGATTACCGCCGCCGGTCCGACGACCGCCGCCCCCGCCCGCACGACCATCGAAGCATGCTGACGGCACACGAACTCACCAAACGCTACGGCGACCGGACGGTCGTCACCGACCTCTCCTTCACCGTCCGCCCCGGCACCGTCACCGGCTTCCTCGGCCCGAACGGCGCCGGCAAGTCCACGACCATGCGCATGATCCTCGGCCTCGACGCCCCCACCCGCGGCCACGCCACCGTGGCCGGACGCTCCTACGCCGCCCACCCCGCGCCCCTCACGGAGGTCGGCGCTCTGCTGGAGGCCCGCTCGGTCCACCCCGGCCGCACCGCCTACCACCACCTGCGCGCCCTGGCCCACACCCACGGCATCCCCCGCGCACGAGTCGAACAGGTCCTCGGTCTCACCGGCCTGACCGACGTCGCCCACCGCCGCGTCAAGGGCTTCTCCCTCGGCATGGGACAGCGCCTCGGCATCGCCGCCGCCCTCCTCGGCGACCCGGCCACCCTCATCCTCGACGAGCCCGTCAACGGTCTCGATCCCGAGGGCGTGCTGTGGATCCGCACCCTCCTCAAGTCCCTCGCCGCCGAGGGCCGCACGGTCTTCGTCTCCTCCCACCTGATGAGCGAGATGGCCCTCACCGCCGAGCACCTGGTCATCATCGGCCGCGGCCGCCTCCTCGCCGACACCACGGTCACCGACTTCGTCCGCGACTCCGGCGCGGGCACCGTCAAGATCGTCACCCCCCAGGCCTGCGACCTCGTACGCCTGCTCACCGCACCCGGCGTCGACATCACCACCGACAGCCCCGGCACCCTCCAGGTCCGCGGCGCGGACGCCCAGCACATCGGCCGCACGGCAGCCGCCCACGGCATCCCCCTCTACGAACTGACACCCGGCACCGCCTCCTTGGAGGAGGCCTTCATGGACCTCACCCGCGACGCGGTGGAGTACACGGCGACCCTCGAAGGAGCGGCAGCATGACCACGGCGACCCTCCCCTACCGCGTGACCCCGGCCCGCGTCCTGCGCTCCGAGTGGCACAAGCTCTGGACCCTGCGCTCCACCTGGATCACCCTCATCGCCACCAGCGCCCTCACCGCCGCCATGGGCGCGGGCCTGGGCGCCGCCTACGACGGCACCGGCGAAGGCGGCATGGACACGGTCGTCTTCGTCCTACTCGGCACCCAGTTCGCCCAGATCAACCTCGGCGTGCTGGGCATCCTCGCCACGGCCGGCGAGTACTCCACGGGCCAGATCCGTGCCACGATGACCGCCGTCCCACGCCGCCTGCCCGTCCTGTGGTCCAAGGCAGCCGTCCTGGCCGCGATCGCCTTCCCCCTCACCCTGCTGACGAACCTGGTCACCTTCCCCCTCGCCCAGTCCTTCCTCGCCGGCACCGACCAGTCCGCCGCCCTCGGCGATCCCGGCGTCCTGCGCGCCCTCGTCGGCAACGCGGCCGGCCTTACCCTCCTCGCCGTCCTCGCCCTCGGCATCGGCGCCCTGGTCCGCTCGGTCCCGATGGCGATCGGCGCCTTCATCGGCCTCATCATGATCGTCCCGGAGGTCCTGGCCATGCTTCCGTACGAGATCGTCGACGACGCCGTCCGCTACTTCCCCGGCAAGGCCCTGGAAACCCTCACCACCGCCCAGCCCCTGCCCGGCACGGCCTCCCCGGGCACCGCCCTGCTCGCCATGATCCTTTGGACGACGGCGACCCTCACCATGGCCGCGGCGGTCCTACGACGCCGAGACGTCTGACAAGCGGCATCGGAAACCCGCACGATGAACCCCGTGACGGAAGACCGGGCGCAGGAGCCCCTCACCGAGTACGCGCACCGCCTCACCCGCAGGCTGCGCGCCTTCGACCGACGCCACCCCCTGCTGTGGGACGCGCACATCACCGGCTTCTGGGTGACAGCGGCCCTGATCGACTACGTCGGTCGCGGCTGGCGCCACAACGCCCACAACCTCGACGTCCCCGGCTGGCTCCTCCTCACCCTGAGCCTCGGTCTCTCGGTGCCTCTTCTCTGGCGACGCACCCACCCCCGGGCCGTCCTCGCCGCCATGGCCCTCTTCGCCCTCGTCAACGCCTGGACCGGCGCGGCCCTCCAGGCAGCCCTGCTCCAGCTCGCCGTCGTCTACCACATCGCCCTGCGCCGCCCCCTGCGCGACCTGTGGTGGGCGACGGGCTTGGTGATCGCACCGGTCCTGGTATCGGTCGCCCGCCACGGGGAGGGCACCTGGGACCAGCAGATCGGTTCCCAGCTGATGTCCGTCACCGTGGCCGTCCTCATCGGCATCACGGTCCGCACCCGCCGCAACTACACCGAGGCCCTGGAGGACCGCGCCCGCCGCCTGGAGACCGAACGCGACCAGCAGGCGCGACTCGCCACCGCCGCGGAACGCGCCCGCATCGCCCGCGAGATGCACGACATCATCGGCCACAACCTCTCCGTGATCACCGGCCTCGCCGACGGCGGCAGATACGCGGCCGCCAAGTCCCCGGAACGCGCCGCCCAGGCCCTCGACGCCATCGCCACCACCAGCCGCCAGGCCCTCACCGAACTCCGCCGCCTCCTGGACGTCATGCGGGAGGACGAACAGCACGACCAGGCCGACCTGACCCCCCAGCCCGGCCTCACCGACCTCGACCAGCTCCTCGACGGCGTCCGCTCCGCAGGCCTCCCCGTCCACACCACCACCCACGGCAGCCCCACCCTCCCCCCAGGCCGCCAGCTCACCGTCTACCGCGTCATCCAGGAAGCCCTCACCAACACGCTCAAGCACGCCGGCGCGGGCGCCACCGCGAAGATAGAGCTGTCGTACGAGGACAAGGGAGCCGTGACAGCGACGATCACGGACACAGGCAACGGCAGCCGAAGCGACGGCCCGTCCCGAGACGGTCGTGGACTACCCGGAATGCGCGAGCGAACCGCCCTGTACGGCGGCACACTTGAGGCTGGCCCCCGCCCGCACCCCGAGCAGGGCTGGCGCGTCCGCCTACACCTCCCGGAGGAAACCCCGCAGTGACCACGGTCCTCATCGCCGACGACCAGCCCCTCCAACGCTTCGGCTCCCGCATGCTCCTGGAGAGCCAGGACGACATGACGGTCGTGGGCGAGGCGGCGAACGGCAGTGAAGCGGTCCGCATGGCGGCAGAACTGCACCCCGACGTCGTCCTCATGGACATCCGCATGCCCGGCCTGGACGGCATCGAGGCGACCCGCCGCATCACCGCCGCCGGCGACCGCACCCGCATCCTGATCGTCACCACCTTCGACCTGGACGAGTACGCCTACGCCGGCCTCCGCGCAGGCGCCTCCGGCTTCCTGGTCAAGGACGCCCAGCCCGAGGAACTCCTCTCCGGCATCCGCGCGGTGGCCACCGGCGACGCGGTCGTCGCCCCCAGCCTGACCCGCCGTCTCCTCGACGCCTACGTCCACCACCTGCCGACCGACCCGACGACGGAAACCGCACCTCACGAGGACCCTCGCCTCGCTTCCCTCACCGACCGGGAACGGGAAATCCTCACGGTCATCGGCAAGGGCTGGACGAACACGGAGATAGCCACACGCCTCCACCTGGCCGAGTCGACGGTGAAGACCCACGTGGGCCGCATCCTCGCGAAGACCGGTTCCCGCGACCGCATTCAGGCGGTGATCCTGGCGTACGACACGAAGCTGGTCCAGCCGTCGTGAAAAACCCTCACGGAAGCACAAAAAAGGCCCACACCATAAGGTGTGGGCCTTTCTCAAAAATTGTTCGGCGGCGTCCTACTCTCCCACAGGGTCCCCCCTGCAGTACCATCGGCGCTGTAAGGCTTAGCTTCCGGGTTCGGAATGTAACCGGGCGTTTCCCCTACGCTATAACCACCGAAACACTATGAA